>FOBR01000058.1 GCA_900109895.1 bacterium A37T11 | reverse complement strand
TGCTGCTGGGTAACCTTGGGATCATAGACGGAGATGGCCGCCTGCTCATACAGCAAATGGTCGGCTACGTAAATAGCTGCTGATTCGCGGGTATCGTTGGTGTCTTTTTTAAAGGCCCAACCCAAAAATGCAATCTTCTTTCCGTTAACCGTATTATATAGGGTTTTAATGATCTTATTGGCGAAACGTTTCTTCTGATGGTCATTCATAATGATAACCTGTTCCCAATAGTCGGCAACCTCGGTCAGTCCATACGTGCGGGCTATGTAAACCAGGTTCAGGATGTCTTTCTGGAAACAAGAACCGCCGAAACCTACCGAAGCTTTCAGGAACTTCGGGCCAATACGGCTGTCAGCACCGATGGCCCTGGACACTTCATTGATGTCAGCCTCGGTAAATTCACACAGTTCCGAAAGCGCATTGATGGAGGATACCCGCTGGGCCAGGTAAGCATTGGCCGTTAGCTTAGAGAGCTCCGATGACCAGACATTGGTGGTCAGGATCCGCTCCCGTGGTACCCAACGGGCATAGACTTCCACCAGCGAGTCAATGGCCTCCTTGCCCTCAGGGCTTTGGTCACCCCCTATCAGCACCCGGTCTGGTGCCAGCAGGTCTTCTACAGCCGTACCCTCTGCCAGGAACTCCGGGTTGCTCAGTATCTGGAAATTTACCCCGTTACCCGCATGCGTTAAAATGTCTTTCAAGGTGCTGGCCGTGCGCACCGGCAGGGTAGATTTCTCCACAATAATCTTGTCGCTTTTTGAAACCCGCGCTATCTGGCGGGCACAGAGTTCTATCCATTTCAGGTCTGCTGCCTGCCCCTTGCCCGCACCGTAAGTTTTGGTAGGGGTATTGACCGAAATAAACACCATATCGGCATCTTCAATGGCCTTGTCCACATCCGTAGAGAAAAACAGATTCCGGCCACGAGCCTCAGCCACCACCTCACTTAGACCCGGTTCGTATACCGGTATCTTTGTAACATCCGTGTCGTTCCAAGCCGCGATGCGCGCTTCGTTCAAATCCACCACCGTGACGGTAATGTCCGGACTTTGTTTGGCTATTACAGCCAT
>FOBR01000036.1 GCA_900109895.1 bacterium A37T11 | reverse complement strand
ATCCGGCATACTGCTTGGCATCCCGGAACAAAAACTCAATCTGAAAGCGCAGACGGTAGTAATCCAGGATCTTTTGCGGACTTAGCCCGGTATCTGTACACATCAGCAGTTCATAGCGCAGGGTCTTTATGTCCTGAATATACACGATACGTACCATCTTCTTCAGGATCACGCAATAGACCTTTGCGCTGTAACAAACCGTATGCTTATCCCGGAAGAATTCCTTAAAACGCCTTTTGTCAATCTGTTTGCAGTTTACCTTCCCGTCCAGTACTTTGGGCCTGCCACGTCCTTTCTTTTTACCACCGGTATACAGATACCGCAGGTTGGCATCCGGGCGCATCTTGGTGATCACATGCAACCCTGCTTCCAGCAATGGAACGAAACTCGGATCAAAGGCTGCAATCAGTTCCTTGCCGCACTTACTCCTTATCAACAGCCGGTTATAGCGGACAAAATCAAAGCCCCGCTCAAATTGCAGCCGAAGGCTTTTATCACAATAGCGGGCAGCTATCCAGTACAGAACCAAAAAAATTACGCGAAGGCTTGCTTATTTCATTCATCTTCCCTAAAATTGCCTCTATAAGATCCTTGATCTTTAACAAGGCGCTCGTTTGTAATTGCATACAAAAATCTGGCGCCTTGTTCCTTTTCTAAAAACCCTTTTTTTCCACTTATTAACATTGATCAAAAGTTACCGGAGTATTGTAAAATATTAAATATGTAAAAATTAATGCTATAAAGCAGCCATTTTTAAACGCTGCAACATATGGAATATTACAAGAGCAGGATAGTACAGGTTGCAAATTTATATTTTATTAATTTATATTTGTCATAGCAATCAAAAAAATTAAATTTCAAGATTTATGAAAAGATCGATTAATTATACTCCATAATTTCCAACAATGAATATATTCTTAACATATGTTCATTGATGAAAGTTAAGACGCTTTTTAATAATATACTAGCGCCATAACCTATCTTGAAGACAAAAATATCTTTAAGATAAATTATTAATATTAGCCAATTAATTAAACAATGCTTCACAATTGTAATGGTACAATTATGTGATTTAATTAAATTTGAAATATGAATAGACTCCAACTATTTATTTGTATGCCTAAAATAGATATAACAAAGCTACTATACTTGTACGGGCTTCTCATGATTATTTCTTGTAAAGATGACGACATCAAATCAAAACAAATAGCATATAACCCAAACAGTCCTATTGAAGTAACTAGCTTTTACCCAGATTCTGGAATTTTTTTGGAGAAAGTTATGTTGACCGGGAAAAATTTTGGCACTGATCCCAAACAAATTCGTGTATGGTTTAATCAACGAAAAGCTGCGGTAGTTGGCTCTACAGGTGAGCGTCTTTATGTACTCGCTCCCAGACTTCCGGGTGATACCTGCACAATTTCTATTGCAATAGGGTCCGATTCAACTATTTGCGAAAAAAAATTTATATACCACACCTCAGTTACAGTTACCACTATAGCCGGAAATGGTAGCCGCTCGGAATACCGAGACGGAGATTTAACCCAATCTATCGTTGCACCTGGATTTCTATGCGTGGATAAAGAAGACAATGTATTTATGATAAACCGAGCAGAAGGAGTTTATCATGTTGCGCGCATTGACGAGGAGGCAAATGAATTAATCACCATAGCAAGGGATGTCATTGCTAACGTACCGGCTGCTGATCCGATTACGGGCACGATTAGCTTTCCAACAGAAACCACGGTGGGATCATTCTATACACTTGATCCCCAAGAATTTTGGGCGCCAAGGATACGAGAGATGAAATGGCCAGCTACTGGAGACCGTCCTGATAATGGATGGAAGCACAGTATGGTGTTTAATCCTAATGATGGGTATATATATACTCGTTATTATTATGGGCATATTATCAAAATAAATCCTAAAACCTATGAAGTAGAAACCATCTACAAAACGGAACAAGGAGACAGCTACGGATTGACGTTTAACCCGTTGAAACCAAACATTCTATTTATTTCATTTTACGGAAACGCTGGAGTAAATGCCAACAGCATTTGCAGTATTGACGTGACCAATCCACAAAATACTTTTAAAAAGCTTACAGGTAGTTCTGCTGGAGGGCATCGTGATGGACGATTGGAAATCGCTCAATTTAAGAATCCGGAGCAGATTTTTTGTGATGCAGATGGCAATATATATGTAGCAGACCGGAGCAACCATTGTATCCGCAGGATCACCCCAGAAGGAATGGTTGAGACCGTGCTTGGAATGCCAGGAACTGCGGGGTGGAAAGACGGCGGCAAAGATGAAGCCTTATTTAATAATCCCACAGGAATAGGCATTAATAGTGAAGGTTCAGTTTACGTAGCTGACTTTGATAATAACCGCGTTAGAAAGCTTTCAGTAAATTAATATCCTAAACTATATGAAATACCTTACATTTATATTATTAGGCTTACTCGTATCTGGCCCCTTTATCGTTTCTGCACAAGAGACTTTCACTGAACAAGGAGTAGTTTATGACGAAAATAAAAAACCATTAAAAGGGGTCTCTGTCTATCTTAGGGATAAAATTACCATCGGTACCATTACAAACGACAATGGCCGGTTTAGTCTCAAAGCGGCCCGGGGAGACATGATTGTTTTCAAGTTTGTCGGTTATGAAAATGTAGAATATTTAGTTACTAAGGAAGAAAAAAATTTAGAAATTCATTTTAATCAAAAAGCTGAAGAAATTGAAGAAGTTGTCATAACTGGTTTAGGTGGGCAACAGCGAAAAATATCAACAGTTGCAGCCATCACATCTGTCAATCCGAAAGATCTACAGACTCCGGCAGCATCAATAGCAAACTTGCTAGGCGGTCGAGCGGCCGGTGTTATTTCTTTACAGTCTAGCGGAGAGCCCGGTAAAAATATTTCCGAGTTTTGGATTCGGGGCATTGGAACTTTTGGAGCTAACTCAAGTGCATTAGTATTAATCGATGGCTTAGAAGGAAACATTAATTCCATAGACCCGGCTGATGTTGAAAGTTTTTCAATCCTTAAAGATGCATCTGCTACAGCGGTTTATGGCGTAAGGGGAGCAAATGGGGTCGTACTGATCACTACAAAACGAGGACAGTCTGGAAGGCTAACCATTACCGGGCGTGCTAATTCAACCTTATCTTACCTAAATCGTGTGCCAACTTATTTAAGGGCTTATGACTATGCAAATTTGGCTAATGAAGCAAGATCCATTCGGGGAGAAAGTCCCATCTATTCCGATGTAGAATTAGATATCATCAAAAATGGTCTCGATCCTGATATATATCCGGATGTAAGTTGGCAAGATGAAGTATTGCGACGAAATGGATTAAGGCAAGGTTATTATGCCAGTGCACGAGGTGGGGCACAAGTAGCCCGTTATTTTTTAAGCCTTGGATTCACGAATGATCAGGCAGCTTATAAATACGATAAGAATAACATTTATGCCGCCAATACCGGTTATAAAACCTATAATTACCGAACAAATATAGATCTGGAACTTTCGCCTACCACTACATTATTTTTCGGAACAGATGGATTTTTAGCGGTTAATAATAATCCAGGAGTAGCCAATACGGACTATATTTGGTACGCTCAATCAAATCTGAATCCCTTGGTTCTCCCTGTTATTTATTCAAACGGACAATTACCTGCCACCTCAAGCACAGCCTCTTTGAGATCGCCAAATGTGATGATAAATAACATGGGACGACGCTCAGATCAGGAATATAGGGGTAAGTTTACCTTACAACTGGAGCAAAATTTATCCATGATACTAAAAGGATTAAAAATAAGAGGTCAAGGTGCATATGATCTTATTAGTAATTTTTCCGAAGGACGTTACATTCAGCCGGCCCTTTTTCAGGCCGTTGGAAGGGACCAGCAAGGTGAGCTTATTACGATCGAGCGGGTACCACAAGGAACAATATCATATAATCGTAGTACAGACCAATACCGCCGGTACCATTTTGAAAGTACCTTAAATTATGATCAGATTTTTGGGGAAGATCACCGTGCATCCGGATTGGTATATTATTATATAAGCGACCAAAAGCGGGCTACAGAAGGTAATAGTAATCTTAGCGCTATTCCTATCCGTTATCAAGGTGTATCCAGCAGGTTTACCTATGGGTTTAGGGATACCTATATGGTAGATTTCAATTTTGGCTACACTGGATCTGAAAATTTCCAACCGGGAAGGCAATACGGCTTTTTTCCCTCAGTTGCAGGTGGATGGGTTCCATCCAATTATGCATTTGTAAAAAAGCACCTTCCTTGGATAAATTTTTTAAAAATCAGGGGTTCTTATGGTACGGTGGGTAACGACCGTATCGGATCCCGCAGGTTTCCTTATCTGACCTTGGTAAATCAATATTCATCCAATCCTTGGGGAACCTCTCTTTCAGTTGAGAGTGTCAGTGAACAAATTGTGGGAGCCGATAACCTGAAGTGGGAAAAAGCAATAAAGTCTGATTTGGGGATTGAAGGTACATTATTTGATCACAAAGTACAATTTGTGATCGATTTATTTAACGATCAGCGTAACGGTATTTTTATGCAACGCGTACAAGTACCTGATTATGCAGGTCTTACCACTATGCCCTACGGAAATGTTGGTAAGATGCGAAGCTATGGTGCCGATGGTAGTGCTAGCTTTACTAAAAAACTGAATGAAAATATAAACTTTACCGTGCGCGGCAACTTTACCTATTCTAAAAATGATGTTCAGAACTGGGAGGAGGCCAATCCAAAATACCCTTATCAGGAAGTATCGGGATATCCTTACGGTGTTATTCGCGGTTATCAGTCTCTAGGGCTATTTAAAAACTGGGATGATGTGGACAACAGCCCTACTCAATTTGGTCAAGTGATGCCAGGAGACATTAAATATCGGGATATAAATGGAGATGGACAGATCAATACGGACGACCGTGTCCCCTTGTCATACAGTACCTATCCATTGCTGATGTATGGATTTGGCGGGGAGTTTCGGTATAAAGATCTTACCCTTGGTGTCTTGTTTAAAGGTACAGGAAAGACAGACTTTTTTCATGTTGGATATAATGGAAATGGAACTGGGTATATACCATTTTATTCAGGTATCAATGGGAATGTATTATCGCTAGTAAACGATCCTTCCAAGCGCTGGGTTCCGAAAGAATATGCTATTTCACACGGTATCGATCCTTCTTTAGCAGAAAACCCCAATGCACGCTTCCCCAGATTGACCTATGGTTATAACGAAAATAACGCTCAGCTTTCAGATTTTTGGAAAGGAGATTCTCGCTATCTGCGTTTACAAGAGGTCACACTTAGCTATAATCTTAAAAAGGCATTTTTGCAACGGTGGAAGATAACATCAATCGATATCCAGCTAATAGGAAACAATCTGGCCATATGGGACAAGGTCAAATTATTTGACCCTGAGCAAGCTCAGCGCAACGGGGAAGTATATCCGATCCCATCCACCTTTATCCTTCAACTATATATTAATCTCTAAGAAAATAAATAGGATATGAATCTATTAGTAATAGCCAAACGATTTGTTCTCGCAGCGAGCATAAGCCTATCTCTAGGCTCTTGTAAAGATTACCTCAGTGTAGATAATTATTTTAGTGAAGAATTAAAACTAGATTCCGTTTTTTCCAATAAACGAAATTTAGAAGCTTATATGTGGGGGGCAGCCAACATGTTTCCAGACGAAGGCAATTTTTTTATTGGAAATCTCACCCCTGGGCCTTTAGCGACAGATGAGGCGTTTACAGGTTTCCTGACCCAAAGTGGGTATAACGGGATGAAATTTGTTCTTGGCGAAATAACGGCCGCCAATATCGGCTCGGCAACATGGGGAAATAACTATAAGATCATTCGAAAATGCAACACCATATTTGCACGAATTGATGAAGCTAAGGATTTGACTACCAACGAACGCTTTGAAATATTAGCCTATACCCGATTTATTAGGGCATACGCCTATTATAGCATTCTTAGTGATTATGGGCCACCAATTTTACTTGGCGATGAAATTATTGAATCAAACGCATCCCTTGCTGATTATGATAGGCCCCGAAGCACCTATGATGAGGCCGTTGAGTACATTTGTAAAGAGTTGGAGGAAGCGGCTAAAGCCCTGCCAGTTTCCGGAACTTTAATGGAGTTTGGATTACCTACCAAAGGGGCTGCATATGGCTTAGTGGCCCGGCTACGTCTTACTCATGCCAGTCCACTATATAATGGCGGGGCTGCAGCCCATTCTTTTTTCGGCAACTGGCGCCGCTCAACAGATAATGTTCAGTATGTATCACAGGTATATGATGAACGGCGATGGGCTGTTGCCGCCGCCGCCGCTAAGCGGGTAATGGATCTGAGCTTAACAGGTGGTAATCCGTATCGGTTGCATACCGTAGGAGCAGATTCAGACACCCCGGAATTACCCACTGGCGTGACATCAGATCCTGATTATTATAAGACCTGGCCTGAAGGTGCAGCGGGAATCGATCACTTTAAATCATATGCAGATATGTTCACAGGCGAATCTGTCATACCCACAAACCCGGAGTTTGTTTGGGGACGAAGAAGTGGTTCCATAGCGGCAAATACGCAAATGTCTTTTCCTGAAAAGTTAGGAGGATGGAATGGATTGTGCGTCACGCAGAAAGTGATTGATAATTTTGCTATGGTCGACGGTCGATCAATAGATAACTCTAGCACCGCTTACCCCTATACCGAAGTAGGATTTGCGGGGTCAGCCAAAACTTTTTCTGGCTATAGGTTAAATGCAGGCATCAGCAATATGTATGCAAACCGGGAGATGCGATTCTACGCATCTATTGGATTTAATGAGTGTTATTGGCCTATGAGCTCGTCCACCTCCTCTGGTTATTACAACCAAACCATCACCTACTATTATGACTCTCCCAATGGAAAAGGGGGTGTTAGTAGTGCTACGGATTTTCCAATTACCGGATACGTCATCAAAAAGTACATCCATCCCACGGATGCTTGGGGAGGAACCAACGCTCGGCGAATGGATAAGGCCTTCCCAATAATCCGATATGCAGATATCCTGTTGTCCTATGCCGAAGCATTAAATAACCTTACCAGTAGTTATAACATAGAAATCAACGGCCAGCAATACACCTTCTCAAGAAATATGGAGGAGATCAAAAAAGGGTTTAATCCAGTAAGGTATCGTGCCGGACTTCCCGGATTAACAGGAAATGAGGATGCAGAAACTGTTCAGCAAAAAATAGAGAAAGAGCGAATGATCGAGTTTCTATTTGAAAATCGCCGTTATTATGATGTTAGAAGATGGGGGATATATGAACAAACCGAAAGCCAGCCAATTCAAGGAATGAATGTAGAAGGAACGAAAGAAGTATTTTATACCAAAGTTATACCAAATACATCCCGCATCGGTGCGCGCATTGTAAATAGGCGTTTGGCATTAATGCCCATACCTCTTAACGAAATAAGAATCTTACCCTCTGTTGACCAAAATCCAGGATGGGAAAATTAATCAGGAACCCTTGTATGAGAAAGAAATATAAAACTCTCAAGCCATTAATTTATGTATTTTTGGCCATCCTCATTCTTTCATGTGACAATGATGAAGTTTTTAAAAGAGAACAATACAAAAATGTTTTCGCACTCATTAGTGGTAGTGATAACGTATCCACAAAGTTTCATGAGCTCGGCACAGAATCGGTTGGATATATCGCAGCCTCCCTGGGGGGAACTACACCTACTACCAAACCAATCGTTGTTAATCTGATAGAAGATCCCTCATTGATAGATACCTACAATCAAATTAACTTTGATGTTGACATCTCTAAATATGTGCGACCCTTACCAGCCAGCAAATATGACATAGAAGACTACCAGTTTACCATTCCTGCTGGTGAGATCAGTGGGCGTTTGCCTATTCATATTCGTCCTGATGGATTGTCTCCTGACTCTTCCTATTTTATTCCATTGCGCGTATCAACCTATTCATCTTACGAAATTAATCCTGAAAAAAGCTATATACTTTACCGTGTCCGGACCAAAAATTATTGGGCCCAAGCCGATGGGAACACCATATACAATATGCGCGCAAAACTTCGTCAGGACGGATCAAACTTTGAATTGCAGCTGCCAGGAACCAAAATAATGCATCCCATCAGTGAACGGGAGGTGCGCATTATGGTCGGAAATGAGACCTATTCTTCCAGCGTCAGTGTATTTAATAAAGCTTCTATTATCTTGCGGATAGAAGACGATAATAAGGTCACCATCCTGCCGTATAAAGATGTTGAAATACTTCAAATAAATGGGAATGCCGATTATCCCAACACATTTTCTATAGTGGACGATGGTTTTAAAACCTATAAAACATTCCTTTTACACTACTATTTCCGAATGGCGGGGATAGTTTATGAAATGAAAGAAGAATTAAGGCTTGAATTTGATGAGGACGAAGAAACCAGACTTTAGCAATTATAACAAATAAATATTTTTAAGATGTATAAGTTATCTTTTATTCTGTGCATGAGTGTTTGCGTGTCTCTACTGCTGGTTGGATGCGACCAATATGAAGTAAAAGAAATTCCAAAAAGCATCTATTTAGATAAGGAATCAATATCCCTTTTTGTTGACGATCAATTGCAGTTGAAGGCAAGCCCAACCGATGGCATCTATCAATTCCAGTGGTCTGTGGAGGATCCTTCTGTGGCTACTGTTAGTTCTAATGGTTTATTGAAAGCTATAGCGCCAGGTATAACCAACGTAATTGTAAAAGGGGGTTCTGTCCAAGCAGTTGTACCACTCATTACTATTGTCCGCGTCCCCCTGCAAGATGTTATACTTAGTGAGACCTTCATTGAATTATTTCCTGGCACTCAAAAAAAACTTTCCCTGACCTATGAACCTACCAGTGCCAATGATATTCCCAAAGGTCAATGGTCAACAAAAAATAGCGATATAGCTACTGTTAATGAAATCGGAGAAGTGACTGCCATAAGGGAAGGCTCTACCATGATTGTTTTCCGTACTGGTAATATTGAAAGAACTGTTCATGTAGAGGTATCCAATACAAAGCCTTTTAATGGCCCTCATATTATTTCATCAGCTGCTGGCCTTATCGTTTATGCGGTCGATTTTGATTATGGCGGCGAAGGATATGCCTTCCATGACTCAGATCCAGAAAATCCAATTGGCAATGATGACTACCGGCGAAGTAAAGGCGATACGCAGGGCTTTCCGGTAGAGATCGAAGGAGACGGCAGCAATATTGGATTTTCAAAAGCAAATGAATGGTTACTATATACTGTAGATGTTGTTGACGCTGGCGAATATTTAGTGGATATTGGTTTGTCTGCAGCAGCAGAAACAGGTAAGTTCCATCTGGAAGTAGATGGAGTGAACGTAACTGGCACCATAAAAGTCCCAAATAATGGCAGTTGGAGCGATTGGAGACTATTTCCCTCTACACCATTAATTATAAACTTAACTAAAGAACGACACCGGATAAAATTCTTTTTTGAAGAAGAGGGTTTCAATTTTAAAGGTATACGGTTTGTAAAAAAATAAGCTAACCAAATGATTAAAAGAAAAATTTTAACTCGCCAATTTTTATATATCACTAGTTTTATAAGCCTTGCAACTACATTATATCTCCCAGCCACAGCGCAAACCGACCAGATCCGTTCAAATACTGCGCTATCGCATTATTTAAACTTAGCCGATGACCATTTCTCCTGGGAGGTTACAGACAGTTTAACGACAAATGACTATACGTTGTATCAACTGCTATTGGTATCTCAAAAATGGCGGGAATCTGTTTGGAAACATAACCTGATGATTATCGTACCCAAAGAAGTACGTTATCAAGGCGCTTTAATGTTTGTGACGGGTGGCAGTGTTGTAAATGATGAACCGAACAAAAGCGATCTGGGTGCAGACGGTACAGTCACGATGTTATCGGAAGTTGCCGTTCAAAACAAAGCCGTAGTGGCCATTGTCGCCCAGGTACCACGGCAGCCGATGTATGGTAATTTAAATGAAGATGCATTGATATCTTATACCCTGCATCAATTTAAAACAGATGGAGACTATACCTGGCCATTGCTATTTCCCATGGTAAAAAGTGTCGTCAAAGCCATGGACGCTGTTCAGCAATTTACCACTCAAAAACCCATACCTGGTATTCAAAATTTTGTCGTGACTGGTTTTTCTAAACGAGGATGGACCACCTGGCTTACCGGATCACAGGACAACCGTGTGGTTGCCATTGCGCCTATGGTGATTGATATTCTGAATATGCCAGTAAACTTAAAATATCAATTAGATGCCTGGAAAGAATACAGCCCCCAAATCAAGGACTATGTAGAGCTGGGCATTGTGCAGGATTTTGGCAATCCTGAAGGAAAAAAGATTGTCGATATGATTGACCCCTATTCATACCGGAAGCAACTGCACAAGCCAAAAATGATCTTTATGGGAACCAATGACCCTTATTGGGTGGTTGATGCCGTAAAAAACTATTTAGATAGTATTCCGGGCAAGAATTTTCTTCACTATGAGCCTAATGTGGGGCACAATCTGGGTGATAAAAAACAAGCTATCCAGGCTCTATCTTCTTTTTTTGGTTTTACCCTACAGCACGTAACCTATCCAGAATGCACGTGGAAAATCAAATGCAACAAAAATGGCGATTATCAATTGAAGGTTCGCACCAGCAAATCCAGACTTGTGGATGTGGTTTTGTGGAGTGCCCAATCCGAGGATATGAATTTCAGAGAAGACGTCTGGAAGGGAGAACATTTAAATAACAAAATAAAGAAGCGCATAAAAATCAATGGCCGGTTGCCTTTAAACGGATACCTTGCCTTTTACCTGGACTTGAAATACCAAGACCTGAATGGCCATGAATATACCCAAAGTACCCGCATGATTGTTGCAGATAACAAACAAATTCTTTAAATGAAACTACGATCGTTGTGAATTGTTTAAAATTATTATTACTACTTTTTTTTAATGCCCTTGTAATTCTGGTCGCGGCGCAAAAAATTGACGATATAAGGATCCTGCCCCAACCTTTTCGTATCATACTAAACCCTGGGGTGGTGACCCTGAGTCATTCAGTTAACGTCTATGTAGATCCAAAGACCGGAGCCGATGCCAACTATATATGGATAGTCTTACAAGACATAGGGTTTCGTCCTGCCTTCGTAAAATTCGAAAAACAGGCTGACATAATTTTCAAACGTAGTACAGACACCATTCCTGGTGGTACAGAAGCCTACCAGCTCACGATAGACCAAAACGTTTCAAAAGGGAGGATTATTGGCATTGCCAACGGTGGGTCGGGGATAATATATGCCCTTCAAACCCTCAGGCAACTTTCAAACCTGGAAGAAAATTACATTAAATTTCAAGCATGCGTTATTTACGATAAACCTTTCTTTGCCTGGCGAGCCTTTATGCTTGACGAAAGCCGGCATTTTCAAGGAAAGGAGGTCGTAAAAAAACTTATAGACGAAATGGCGCGAATTAAGCTAAACACTTTTCACTGGCATCTGGTAGATGATCAGGGTTGGCGCATTGAAATCAAAAAGTACCCCCTTTTAACAAAGGTATCATCCAAAAGTGACTATAGTCATCTTTCAAAAGGTATCAGTCCCAAACAATGGGATAGTCTATACCATCACAGGCCCGGTTTTTTTTATACCCAAAATGAGATCCGCGAAATCGTTGCCTATGCCAATGCCCGTGGAGTGCGCATCATACCAGAAATTGAAATACCCGGCCACGCCTCGGCATCCATCTATGCGTATCCATGGCTGGGAGCAAGTAGCAAAAAAGCTGGACAACCTGTAAGTGGAGACCTCTATTTGGTCACCGATCCAAGGGTGAAGAAATTTCTTAAGGATGTGCTGGATGAAATCATTGCGCTTTTTCCAGCTAAAATTATCCATATCGGTGGAGATGAAGCCAATTATGCACATTGGCAACAATCGGAAGAAATCAATGCGTTTATGAAATCAGAAAATATTCCAACATATTCAGACCTTCAAGTTTGGACCAATAACAAGATGTCGCGCTATATTTCATCTAAAGGTTGCCGTATGATCGGATGGAACGAAATAACAGGCGACAATATCCGTGGGGAAACTCATATCCAAGCCAGCCAGAAAGAAAAATTAGCTCCGGGAACAATCGTCCAATTTTGGGATGGCGCGGTGAACCTAATCAATAAAGCTATAGACCGTGGTTACGATGTGGTTAATTCAAATCGTTTCTTCACATATCTGGATTATTCCTATGAAACCACCTCGTTTGAAAAAGCGTATTCGTTTAATCCGATCCCTGAAGGCATCGCTGCAAAAGACCAAAATAAGATATTGGGTCTAGGAGCCCAGATGTGGGGTGAACTTACACCTACAGAGCAACGGCTGTATTACCAAATATTTCCCAGGTTGGCGGCCTATGCTGAGGTCGGTTGGGTAAATCCCGCCAAAAAATCCTCCTATCCTGAATTTTTAAAGCGGTTTATGAGGATCGAATCCATTTGGCGTAAAAAAGGCTATATAGTTAATTCGAGCCAATAAATATGGACAGTTATAAATCCTTAAAAGCGGTATTTGGTTATCAACCTGTGTGACACAAAAAGGAGTACAGGTACTGAGGTATTATAGATCCCTGATCATTGTGGAAGTTATTTCATTGAAACGTACCTTATATTTAAAGAAGAGGAAGGGATCAGGTGCATGAATAGTATTTATACTGCTAGGGTGGAGGTTTATTAATCCCTGTACAAAGTTCGGCAAGATGGATCTGGAGCGCCCAAAAAATTCCGCAATGAACACAACAGCCGCGCACAGAGGCCCTCTTTAATTTGCGTTGCTTTTAGGGCTTGATCCCATCTTACCGGTGATGGTTTCATAATTCATAAAACTTAAAAACAATGATTATGGAAAGCGCAATGAGTATCATCGAACTTTATCACATTTGCGAGGTTGAACTTATCTATAACAATCCCTTCAGACCTTCGGTAAGGCCACGAATTGACCATCCAGAAAGTCTTTGCCAATTATTGTGGGAGGCCCGGAATAGCAATAAAATTGAATTGGTGGAAGAAAGCAAGGTCATTTTACTGAACAATGCATCGAGGGTGCTGGGTATTCTGAACCTTTCATCAGGCAGCATCACCGGTTGTATGATGGACCCCAGAATAATTTTCGGGGCAGCCCTTAAAGCCGGAGCCTCATTTATCATCCTGGCGCACAATCATCCGTCGGGAAATCTGAAGCCAAGTGCAGCAGATATTAGCACGACTAAAAAGTTGATGGATGCAGGGAAGTTACTTGATATCAAAGTACTTGATCATATCATAATTACGAATGAAGGTTATGTCTCCATGGCGGAAGATGGATATATCATCTAATACATTAAAGGTCCAGTGGCTGATAACCGCTGGACCTTTCTTATTTCGTCACATAATAGTAATAAATTATTTTCTATCTCCTTAGTTCACTGCGGTAATAAATCATTGACTTCACTGATCTTTATAAAGCATTAATTGATCACTTCCAGTATTTCGGCTGGTGTGGACAATTCCTATGGTAGGGTCATTGTCCACACCGCTGAATTACCAGGTTGCTGAATGATATGTTTTTTAACTTAAAGAACTGCATACTGTGATAAAAAGGAACATTGCGGTCGTCTTCACTGTGGACAAACAAGACGGGGGTATTGACTTCCTTGGTAAAGAAGATAAGCGAGTTTTTGATGTAGAGTTGAGGATTGTCCTCAAATTCGGCTCCCATCCTTGAGCTTGGCTTTGCGAAACTGCGCACTTCTTCGTTCCGGTGGCCGAGATCAAAGATGTTATTGGCTATACTGGAAATTCCTGCGCCGGATAAGGCGCAAGCAAACCGGTCTGTTCGCGTGACCAAGTAATTGACCTCAAACCCGCCATAACTATGCCCCGACAGCGCTAATTTGGAGGCATCAACCCAGTCGAATGTGCTGAGATGATCCGCTGCGGCCTCGATGCTGATGAGCAGATCCTCACCAAACCGGCCTTGTCCAATATGAATATCGGGACAAAATACCAGGTAGCCATTGCTTACCAGGTAGGGAATGTTTAATCCTGCGCCCACCGGCTGAGGGGTTATATGTTCATGTAAGGTATTGGAAAGACTCTGGTAAAAATTGAAGATCACAGGGTATTTCTTTTTCGGGTCAAAATTCTCCGGTTTGTACAGGACACCCTGGTAAGTATTAATGTCGCCGCCTTTATACGTATGCAACTCCGAAGTGATCCAATTGTACTGCTCTTCCGGATAAAGTGAGGTCAACTCCTTATAGTGCTTGAGATCCCGTGTAAAAGCCAAATTCGGCGTTTTTTCTACAGTAGGGAACATCATAACGAAAGCAGTTCATGACAAATTGAGCTAAGTGGTGTTTAGTACTATAATTTACCCTTTGTTCATGATCAAATAGTAGCTCGTTGACTTTTGCCGTTGTGACATCTACTGTAGCCAGATGTTCCAATATATTTTGAAATCCCTTTTGCTTGAATTCGGGGAAAATGATCTGATCTTGGTAGCTCCAGATATCAGGCTCGCTTCCTGATTCACCATAAGGTAAATTTTTCGGAGGCAGGGTAAAATAAAGCCTTTTACCGTCTTCGGAGAAATCCCAGGCAGAGTTTACAGCAATATTTTTTACTGCTTTAAGCTGGTTGTTTTCCAGCAGTATGATTGCAGAAGAAAATGATGATTGGCAATACCACAGTGAAAGACCGTTACTATCGTTAGTTGTAAATGCTACATTGTCGCCAGCCTGATCAAAGATGATGTTCGATACAGGCGAACCTCTATATATTTGTCTTATACTACCAGTAGTCAGGTCAAGGACTGATTTTGACACAGTGTATCGACGGCCAGTTTGCATAACTGGAGTTTGTTATAAGAGGTTTCTGGGCAAAGCACCATAACCGTGCAATAATGAATAATACCGTAAAAAGCGTTCTCATCATTTTTGTTATTGTTATAAATTTTAAACTAAGCATGATCTCTGCAGTTGTGTGCCTCCCCGCTGAAGCTTAAGTTGTTCCGCTGTAAGTCATTAACCAGTGTGCCTATAAATTAATTTTATTGCCACGTTGGCTGGTTGCTTTTCATAAGTTGCAATACATTTTCAAAGTTCCGTACTGATCGCTTATCTCTTTTTTCTCTCGCCAACATAAGCGCTTTTGTTTCATGCTCAATTGCTATGTCTTTTTGACCCAGCTTATATAAAACATTAGCATAGGTGTCAATTTCCGAATAATCATTTGGCTCTTTGGCTAATACAGCCTTCATGAATTTAAGTGCCTTTTTTAGATGCCCGGTTCCTTTCCATTTTTGTCCGCTGCTGCGACCATAGGATTGATATAATCGCGGTGTATAAAGTATGCAAGGTAGTCTTTTGACAAATTAGGACGGAAAGCAGAATCTAGTACTCCCGGACGCGCATAGATATACCGAACAATAGCATCTGTTTCTTTAATTGTAAAAGGGAAATGAAATTCCAAATCTGTGAATCCTTTCCTGAGTTGATCTTTTGAATCCAGTTTATCAAAATACTGTGATTTACAATAGTTCGGTAATATTTACGCAGCTGTTATTCCTGTGTAAATACATTGTTCATAAATCTGTTTAATTTTTCTGCAATTCAGCTCAAGACCTAAGTTTGAAAAAATTCGGTCTGCGATTAATTTGTTGTGATACTGACAACCATACGGCAGCCTTAGCCGTACTAACGGCACTTAAGGCCATATTGAAGTGGAAGCTTAGTTTTTTGTAGCTTCTTGCCTGGCAGTCTT
>FOBR01000017.1 GCA_900109895.1 bacterium A37T11 | reverse complement strand
AGGAATAGAAAAAAATGCCCTGAATGGACAGATACGGGCTAATAAAAGAAAAAAATAAAATTTTAGCTTAAAAAATTTGGATTTCAACATAGAAGATAGTTATTTATCGGAGATCCTGCACGGATATCTGATTGATATTGCAATCCGAACGGATAATAGTCTGCCGTGAAGTTTGGCGTCGTTACATTCGTGCCCTGGGCAAAGCCTACACGGTTGTTCCCCAAGTGATCCCGTAGGAAGTAATGGTACGTATAGATAGTCCCTGACCGTGTGATCCGCCCCTCCTCGGTCTGGATTAGTTCCATAGTGCCACCAGTATATTCAATGCCATCGATATAATCCCGTGTTTGGCCATTGATACCGTTTACACTGCGCAACTTCCTACCGTTCCCATCATAGGTGTAAGTCACGTTTCCTGCAGTAGCCGTCACGCTTTGTGGCAGATTGAGGTAGTTATACGTGACTGCCGTGATGTTGTTGCCCGTATTTGTACTGTTTACCCGGGTTTTCATGTTCCCGTTTGCATCATACGTATAGCTGGTAGTCCCTGCCAGTTGGTAGGGTTGCGTCGTATTGCTGTTGGCATCTACGACGCTGGTTAGTTTATTGCCCGTGTAGGTATAAGTCAGCTGGTCCACCACGGTACTGCTGGTCCCTGTCCGCGTCAGGCTACTGATGTTGCCCATATTGGTATAGGCTAATGTTTCCCGGCCTTTACCCCCCGTCAGGGCCCCTTCTGTCAGCCGGTTCAGCTTGTCGTAACTATAAGTATAAGTATCGGTCGTTTTTACGGCTGGGGATGCATAGTTGTACCGTGAAAACACTTGGTAGGCGATGTTGCCATTATATTGCTGGTTGCTGGTGCTGTCGTCATAACGTAATACTTGCCTGAACAAGGGGCTGTTGGTGAGCTTTAACCAACCCCGTGTGTTGTAGCCATAGGTCACTGTCTGACCGAAGGCAGTCCCATCCGTACTGTGGAGTTTCTTATCCTTTAACTGCCCGATCTCGTTGTAGTCATTCCTGGCGATTAAGGTGCGTGTTCCTTGACCCGGATTGACGGTTTTCCAAGTGTCCACCAACCGGTTTTGGTGGTCGTAGGTGTATTCTGTGGTCACCGTCACTTCCGCCGTAGCGCTGCCGGCATGGTGTTCCCGTGTGCTCTGCGTGGGTTTACCGTCGAAACTGTAGGAGTTGGTGATCTGGTCGTAGTTGTTGGTCAACGTGGCTCCTTTGTAATGCTGCTTGTACTGCCGCACTAGTTGCCCTTTATCGTCGTAGTAGTTGACTGTCCAGAGGTAGGTATTGGTGGTACCAATCACCTTGACCTTGGTAGCAGTCAGCAACCCATGCGTCATCTTGCTGTAACTGGTAGATTGGTTATTTGGAAGGTCCGGGATTCCATCGTAATTGTCGTAGTAGTTTACTTCCATGACATCCAGGTCCCCTGGTTCTGCTCCCCAGGGAATACTCCGGTTGCTATAGCCATGCAGGTTGCCGGTAGCGGTACTCCGTTCTTCCCATAAATAAGTGGCAGTATTTACAAAGTCTTGTATCTGAAGAGCGTCCCAAACCTGGTTTTTTTCCATGCCTTTCATAATGACCCTGCCCATTCCGTCATACTTATAAAAGTTATGGTATTGACCGGGAGTGAAGCCCGGAATGGTTTCTGTCTGCTGGCGGCTGTCCTGGCTGAATACTATTTGGTCAAGGGGATTGTATATATAATTCTCCCATCCTTTGCCCGGAATATATTTATTAAACACTCTTCCTTTGCTATCATAGATATATTGGTATGCAAAGTTATTGAGTTCCGTGGTCGTAGGTACTCCCGTATCCCTGTCCGGACTGGTGCCCGGAGGAAGCACAAAGCTCAGGTGCCCGAAGTCATCGTATACGTAATACGTACTCAGCATTTGTAGTGTGGTGCCACTTAAGGTAAAGATCCGCTTCACTACGATCCGGCCATCTTTGTCTGTGAACTCCCAAACTTCACCGGCCCTGCCATCAGCCGAGGTATAGTTTTCGTCCATACTCATTTTGATCGTCAACTGGTTTAACTTATAGGAACCCGAGTGCGTGAGCGTAGGCACACCATAGCTGTCCAGCGTCACCCCGTATTTGGATATTTTACGCGTAGCCGCCGGATTCGTATATGCATTGCTGTCACTGTTGCTGTAATAACCTAATCGCTGGGTATGCCCTGCCCCGGTGACGCCACTCGTGCTCAGCTGCCAACTTGCTCCCGGAAAGCCCTGCTCAGCTACACGGTTCAGCGGTGACGGCTCGTATCTGGTGTCCGCATAGGGATAGGTTGTGGTGGCTATATTCGTCGCCCCTGGTGTGGTGGGGTTATAAAAGGCCTTGACCAGCACGTCCGGCGTACCGCTCTTATAGCTCCCATAATTTTAACATGATGTCATTCTTTATAAAATACAACCATCGGTTAAAAACAGCTTTTTCTGCACGGCCTTGTCTCATTGTTTTATACCTGGTTATCCAACCATTGCGGACACCAATTTCCCCCACAGGGCATCATGTAAACATGTGCTTGGGCCATATAGAGATACCGATGGGCAACCGCTCTGGCAGGATGCCGGCGCTATGTCTAGCTCTAGTGACAATTTCTATTCGCCTGTGGTAGACGGGACGACATATTACTTCCGGTTACGCTCGCGCAACAAACGCGGTGTGAGTGCATGGTCCCCGGTATCTTCCCTACATGCCAGGGTTAGTATCTGATCTGGATATGAACCTCCGGATCAGTCTTTGGACAGGCTTGCTATTGCAGGCCTGTTCTAACAGCAGCATCAAAGTGAAAGCAGCCAAAAGATATCAGCAGTACGTTACCAATTAGCAATCTGATAGCTTAATCAAGCAGGATATACTAACGGAGTTGTTTGGAAGTAAGTTATATCAAGAAAATGAGGTGTTAGATATCACTCCACTGGGGCAGTTACCTACCGGCCAGATTCAGGGTTTAAAGGCGAGGCATCGCACATCCGTATATATCGGAAAAAGACCCACAAGGTCGATACCTTAAAACGAACCCAAGGAAGCAACCTCAACCAAAGCAGCCACAAACAGGTAGCTCAAAAAGTTCAAGCCAACCAGACCACCGAAATCCGAGCTACCCGAAAATCTGATTTTCGTTGGGGTTGGCTTGTATGGCTACTGCTATTACCAATCTTGTGGTATGCTTATCGCTGGTTCCGTAGCCGCTAAACCTTATCCGTTTCACGAAACTAATACCCTGCCAGCTGGGCAGGGTATTTATGTAATTTTAAAATTAAAGTGAAGAAATTTCAAAATTAATGCTTGGAAATTTCAAAATTTAATTATATTTGCCCTATGAATAAAGTCAATATGAGTCATTTTATTCCCCGTGCGTTGACAACGGAAATAAATAAACGTAAAGACAAATTTCCAATTTTGGCTGTCACGGGCCCTAGACAATCCGGCAAGACAACCCTCCTGAAATCACTTTTTCCGGATTACACCTATATAACCCTTGAAAATGCTGATAACCGATCGTTCGCTACTGACGATCCAAATGGTTTTCTTAAACAATATCCTAAGCAGGTCATCTTCGACGAAGTGCAACGGGTACCAACGTTGTTCTCCTACTTGCAGACGGCCGTTGATGAATCGGGGGAAATGGGACAATATATCCTTTCGGGATCTCAAAACTTCCATTTAATGAAAAACATTACTCAAAGCCTGGCAGGCCGCGTCGCCCTGTTTCGTTTACTTCCATTTGATAATGATGAGTTGGCGAAATCCGACTTGTTATCAGCAACCTATGCCGAACAGTGTATTCGTGGATTTTATCCGGCCATCTACCACCGGAATATAGAACCCACCGATTTTTACGCAAATTACGTCCAAACGTATATTCAAAAAGACGTGACCGAATTGATTAATATACACAATGCTCAAAATTTCCGAACATTCTTAGGACTATGCGCTGCACGTGCAGGACAGATGCTCAACCTCAATGCCATCGCCAATGATTGCAACATTTCACAGCCCACGGCAAAAGCGTGGTTATCCATTCTGGAAAGCAGTTATCTTGTCTTCCTGCTGTATCCTTATCATGAAAATTTTAACAAAAGGCTTGTCAAAACACCCAAACTTTATTTTTATGACACCGGGTTACTCAGCTACCTTTTGGAGATCAGGCAGCCGGCCGACCTCATGCTCAACCGGCTTAAGGGCAACATCTTTGAAAATCTGGTCATTGCTAATTTCCAGAAAATGAATGAGCATCACTACCAGCACCGTCATTACTATTTCTGGCAGGACCATAATGGGCTTGAGGTAGACTTGTTTCTCAAAACCGCCAAAACATTTGAAGTATATGAGATAAAAGCCACCCAAACGCTCAGCAGCGAATTGTTCAAGGGATTACAACACTTTGCTACCCTTGCGCAGCCTGCAGTTGTCATGTCCCATCTGGTGTATGGTGGAGAGCAGCAGCTAGTTCGGAGCAACACCCAAGTGTTAGGATGGAAAGATGCTATTTAAAGGAAGCATATCCTGTACCTTCCTAAAAATAGCTTAATACCAGATACCACAATAATCATTGTTTTATGAATACTAATTCAGCGCAGATATATCCTTCCCAAGAACTACCTACAGTAGGATGTAGGGGGTAACTCTGCTGCACAACAGAATGATTGAAACCAATGTGCTCATAGCTACCAACTATCGAAAAAAATTCTGAAATACAACCCTACTTTGGGTGATGGTTTGACCTGCCAGCCCGGAGCTGTATTTTTGATAGAAGATGGTGGATACGGCGGAAACATCCAGATGTGTTGGAAAAGGCTATTTATAAGGCAAACCGGAGTTGTCGTTAAAAATTAGGGCCATTCTATCCTCTACACATTTAGCGGCATATAAATAGAGGGCTGCGCTCCAGGTTTGCCAGTCCTGTCCACGAGGTTCTCCACTCTGGGCATTGATCCATTCGTTAAATCCAAAGGTAACGGAATGTCCGTTAGTTTTTTTTACCAGATCGGTAAGCAAAAGCAGCTTTTCTTCTGCCAGTTCAAATGCGCCGGAAGCCACCAGCGCAGCAATATATAAACCACAGATAAACGGCCAAATGCCACCGTTATGATAATCACCGGGTTGATTATAAAGCGTATACCGATCATGCCATTGTTGGTCTTCTGGATAAATATACGGAAAATAATTGGGAGGTAGTCCGAGGGCGAGTTGCCCATCATCCCTCATTTTTTGACAGGCTTGCTCTATCCAGGCAATGATAGCTGCGGCTTGCTCACGGGAGGCCAATCCGGAAAGGATGGCCAAGCTATTGCCCAATAGGTCAAAGCGGTTATCGGCATATATTTTATAGGTCCAAACTGCATAGTAAGGTCCATCCAACAATAGGTATTCATGGATCTCATCCGCAAGTTGTTGTGCACGATCCAGTTTTCCCAATAGTTGGAGAGCGCTGTAATAGATGGTATTGACATATAATCCATACCCAAGCACCCATTGTTCGTCCCGCCAGTCGCTGGTAGGCTGTTGGACGACCATATAACGGTCTGAAGGGCTCTGGTAGGCCATCCAGTTTAAGGCTTTTTCTACAGCTTCACCCAGAAAATCCTCCTCGCCTATGTGCGTTCTGTAAATGCCCACGGCAAGTAAAAAAAGAGGTGTTGTATCACTGGCCCCTACATTTTTTGGATCGTTAACAAGGGATGGTATGTGTCCATGTGTAGTTTGGTTGGCAGCCAAGGTTTCCAACACCTGCTTGATACTGCTGTGAAGAAGTGTATTTTGAGTCACAGCAATACCCAGTATCGCAAGCAAAAGATCTCGCGTGTAAGGCTCTGGATATCCCCAGCCCGCAGTGCGTGGAAGACTATCTACAGGCCCTATGCTATTATGCAGCAATACCTGTTCTGCGGCTTAATGGGCAGCATGGGCATCAACGCCTATTTCTAACAAGCCCTTATATAGCAGGTCGCCTTGAGTTGAAAGTCCTCCTGGAGATGGAGGGTAGTCGTATAATACAAGTATTCTCATGAGAGAACCCTCCCTGATTCCAGCCATTTCTTAGCCATATTTGTGTCGGTAAATGACCAAAATGCTTCGGTCATTGGGGTTGTCTTAACTTCCCAGCCATCCAAAGGGTAGCCATATACTTCATGCATGATCTGGTGCTTTATGGCATAAATATCTAAACTCAGGGGTGACTTGATGGAAGCATCATGAATAGCTCTGGGATAAAATTTTTTATTCCCATCGTGATAAGCAAATGTCCAGAGTTCCTTACTAGTAATTTGTTGATCATTCCACAGGTTGATCACAGCCTTACTGACTTCGATGTGCCTAAGATGATAAGTATACTCGCCCGAAGGATCGTGGGTGATGACCAGGTCGTATTTTATGGGTGGTAACAGTCGGAGGATGGTTTGTTTCAGTGCTTCTTCGTTTAAAGGTGTTTGCTCCACTCCGTCATCCAGGGTAGCCATAGCGCCTTGAGCATGGAATACTTGAAGGGCATTGGTAAATTTGGGTGCCCGGTCTGCATCATCTCCACGGCATACGCTTGCAACAAAAACCTGCCATTGTGGGTGGCTTAGCAAGGTACCTCCTGCCCAGAGGGTTTCATCATCCGGATGGGCCACAATGACAGCTACCTTCATTTTGCAATCTTTTTTTTCCTGTTCATCCTTTACCTATTCATCTTACGGCATCGGATTCGAAAAACTACTTTTTATAATATTTCATGGCTTGCGGCAGTAGCCGTTGTATGTCGGCAATACGACGTGAATCACTGGGGTGTGTGCTTAGGAATTCAGGAGGTGCCTGTCCGCCTTTTTGGGTGTTAGCCATGCGTTCCCAAAATTTCAATGCTTCGTTTGGATCATAGCCCGCCATGGCCATAAAGATAAGCCCCATTTTGTCAGCTTCGCTTTCTTGATCTCTTGAAAATTTTAATAGCCCTACTTGTCCACCCACCCCATACAGGTTATTGATAAGGTTACGGGTAATACCTGTTTGCTTGGCTGTAGCAGCATCTACTGCTACAGCCCCAATTTGTGCAGCCATTGTTTGGGATGCTCTTTCTGATGAATGCTTTGCAATGGCATGACCTATTTCATGGCCTAATACGGCCGCTAATCCGGCGTCAGTTTTAGTGACAGGTAATATTCCGGTATATACAGCTACTTTACCACCTGGCATGCACCAAGCATTAACCTCAGGCGATTGAATAAGATTAAATTCCCAATTATAGTTATACTGATTGCCATAACCACTATTTTTCAGATAGGTGGTAATGGCAGAGGCCACGCGTGAGCCTACGCGTTGTAACATTTGGGCATCGGCCGTCCCCTTAATTACTTTAGTTTTGGGGTCTGATAACAAGTCTTTGTAAGCCAATGTGGCTTGCTGCTGCATTTGCGAATCATCTACCAGACTTAATTGCTTTCGCCCTGTGAGGGGCACGGTAGCACAAGAAGCCATACATGTTAATAGAAAAATTCCTGCGATCGTTTTCATGGTGTTTTTACTTATTTGTATGTTTTACATGGATTCACTAACAAACTACATGCCGAGGAAATTTTAAGAGCTGGTCTTTTTTTTATGACTTCCAAAAAGGTATATTTTGGTCTCTTTTCCTTTAAGCAGTCGCTCTATGTTTTTTTGATGCGTAATGAGTATAAGCACGCAGATACACATGCCATATAATAAGATGGATTTAACCGAGGTGTGAAAAATGAATACTGCGCTAAATGGAAAGGCAAATCCAGCCAAAATAGAACTTAGCGATACGTAATGAGTAAATATAAGGACAATAAGAAACACAAGCACACAGACCAGTGCTGCCTGAGGATAGACAGCCAGGATCATCCCAAACAGTGTTGCCACACCCTTGCCCCCTCGAAAGCCAGCAAATATGGGAAACAAATGGCCCATAACAGCGATAACACCAAGTGCTAGCTGGTAATTGATAAAAAGTACTGAGCTGTGCGGCCCTGTTACGGAAGGCCCAATAAAATAGGCCAGATTAGTTGCCGTCCACCCTTTAAACATATCAATAAGCATGACTGCGGTACCGGCCGTTGGCCCAAGTACCCGGTACGTATTGGTAGCACCGGCATTTCCGCTGCCATATTCCCTTACATCAACGCCATAAAAAGATTGTCCTAACCATACTGCTGTAGGAATAGATCCAAATAAATAGGCTAATAGAAGTGCTGTAAGGGAATATACCGATATCATGCCTTAAGACTCATGTCCAAACTCTTGACGGAATGCGTAAGCGCGCCCATGGATATGAAGTTGACACCAGTTAATGCATATTCGCGTGCGTTAGATTCGGTAATCCCGCCAGAAGCTTCAGTAATAAAACGACCATCCACCAGTTTTACAGCATCTTTTAATAGTAATGAATCAAAATTATCCAATAAGATCCGGTCGGGACCACCATGGTCAATTACCTCTTGCAATTCTTTCAGATTTCTGACTTCTATTTCTATTTGTATAGGATTTGCTAGCTTAGATCGATAATTTATGGCAGCATCCAACGCCTGTTTAATACCTCCGCAAAAATCAATATGGTTATCTTTGATAAGGATCATATCGTATAATCCAAAACGATGATTTTCCCCTCCCCCAATTTTTACTGCTTGTTTTTCTAAAACCCGCATGCCTGGGGTGGTTTTGCGCGTATCAAGCACTTGAGTGCCCGTATCACTTAGTTGACTGGATATTCTGTGGGTGACGGTTGCAATGCCACTCATTCGCTGCATAATATTTAGCACTAACCGCTCTGCTTTCAGTATTCCATGGATATTTCCGCTAACTTCTAATACCTGGTCACCAACCTGCACGATGTCTCCATCCTTCCGGAAGGTTTTGACCTCCAATTGCTCATCAACAGTGTGAAAAACGCGCAAGGCAATGTCTACTCCTGCCAGTACACCGGCCTCTTTCATGATTAGGGTGGCTTTACCTTTTTTGTTAATGGGTATAGTGGCTAATGTGGTATGATCCCCCTCTCCTATATCTTCTGCAAGGCTTGATTTAATAAACTCCTCCAAATGCTGTTCTCTATCGTGTTCTGTCATGATATTATTCAGTACAATGGGTCAAACTTAACACAATTTTTTTATTTAGGGAGTATTGAAGGGGACCTAAGGTCAATTTTTGGCAACAAATCTCGAAGCTGGTTCTATTCGGATTTCAGTGATCTGGTAAACCTCGGCAATACTTTTTAAGGATACCGAAACACGAAAGGTGCCTTCTCCGGTTGTTAAATTAAGTACCACATGCCGATAATTGGGGTTTCCGTCCAATCGATGGATCAATTTAATTCCGCTGGGATTGTTTTTATGAAAGAAATCGCGCAGGACGATCTCTGCTTGGACTTTTGAATAAAGATTTTCGTTTGAAATGATCGTTAGGCTGACTGTACCTGAAAAATGTTTGGAAAGTTCTTTAGCATCTCCATCGCGAATTAACAACGTAATTTCGTCTACAATATCTCCGTAAATGGCTATTCGGGGGAGCGTACTTAATAATAAAAAAATAATAAGTTTCATGTCAATTTTCCTGACAATACTGCTATAAAAATTATAAGTATTTTAAAATAGCGAATCACGCTGATAAATTCATACTTCAATTCCCTACCAAAAACATGCCACAAGTATTAAATTTTTAGAATTTTTATAGGAAGATTTCTGATTTTTCAAAATCATCCGTATCTTTCGCAAGTTATGAGAATTATCGCCGAACTACCACATGCCGAATGTAAAATCAGTATTTTTTCAATGAATCAGAAATTTATTATAAAATTTGAACAAGGAACCCTTGAACAGGTGTATAAAATAGCTGAATTGAATGTCACAGATGGCGTAAACGGGGTTTTTCAACTAATAGATAATTCTTTCGTAGAAACGGTCATTGACCGTTTTAAACAGATGCGTACTTCTTTTAAAGAAGTCTACGATCGTCATGAATTATAAATTCCATATCTTTGCCAAAAAGCAAACCGTTCTATCGTTCCGGCTTATGCCGGAAAGGAAAGTCCGGGCAACAAAGAGCATTTCGCTTCCTAACGGGAAGGGTTACGCCTTGGGGTGTAATACGGAAAGTGCCACAGAAAATAAACCGCCCCTATTTTTGGGGTAAGGGTGAAAACGCGAGGTAAGAGCTCACGGCTATTTATGGTGACATATTTGGCGGTAAACCCCGGAAGTTGAAAGGTCAAATAGGTTCCGAATGGAGTTGCTCGCTCTTTCCTGGTTTTATAACCAGGTTTCGGAATGGGTAGACCGTTTGATCCTGTTAGTGATGACAGGGCTAGATAAATGATAGAACATCTTAACTTATAGAATAGGAAGATGACAGAACCCGGCTTACAGGTTTGCTTTTTTTTAGAACATGCAATATATGGCAAAAATATTAATTATTGATGATGAGAGGGCTATCCGAAATACTTTAAGGGAAATTTTGGAATATGAGGATTACAAGGTGCTGGATGTGGATAATGGTATGGATGGGCTTGGCATTATTAAAAAGGAAGATGTAGACTTAGTACTTTGTGATATTAAGATGAGCAAAATGGATGGCATGGAGGTATTAACCGAAGGCCTGATCATTAAACCGGATTTGCCATTCATAATGATTTCAGGCCACGGCACGATTGAAACTGCTGTGGAGGCCAGTAAAAAAGGTGCCTACGACTTTATATCTAAACCTCCTGACTTAAATAGATTATTGATCACCGTTCGCAACGCGTTAGAACGTGGAAATTTGGTAACTGAAACCAAGGTTTTGAAACGCCGGGTTAGCAGGACCCGCGAAATACTGGGCGAATCTGAAGGGATAAAACGTATTAAGGAAACGATTGAACGCGTGGCTCCTACGGATGCTCGTGTTTTGATCACCGGAGCGAATGGAAGTGGAAAGGAACTTGTAGCGCGCTGGCTGCACGAAAAATCATCGAGAGCCAATGCGCAGCTTATTGAAGTTAATTGCGCTGCTATACCTTCTGAATTGATAGAAAGTGAGCTTTTTGGCCACGAAAAAGGATCATTTACCTCGGCAGTGAAGCAACGCATCGGAAAATTTGAACAAGCCCATAATGGTACGCTTTTCCTGGATGAAATTGGGGATATGAGTTTGTCTGCCCAGGCCAAGGTGTTAAGGGCTTTGCAGGAAAATAAGATTACCCGGGTAGGCGGTGAAAAGGAAATTGAGGTTAATGTCAGGGTGGTTGCCGCTACGAATAAAGATTTGCTGAAAGAAATTGATAATGGCAATTTCAGGATGGATTTGTTTCATAGATTAAGTGTGATACTGATTCATGTGCCTACGCTAAATGAACGTAAGGATGATATACCCATCATTGCTAATTATTTTTGTGAGGAAATTTGCACGGAATATGGCATACCCTTGAAAAAATTTACCGATAGTGCGATGTATGCGATGAAAGGATTACCTTGGACTGGTAATATTAGAGAGCTTCGCAATATGGTTGAACGTTTGATTATTTTGAGTGAAAAGTCAATCACCGATAAGGATGTGGTGGCCTTTGCAAATCCGGGTGGCCCAGTTACCTGGAGCAGCAGCGGAAGTGCGGCCCATGTAATTCATGAAGAACAGTCGATACAAGCCACGACATCGCTTTTTGCCGCTAATTATGATAATTTTGTTTCTTTTCAGGATTTTAAAGACCATGCTGAACGGGATTACATTAAGTATAAACTAGAGAAAAATGGCTGGAATGTTTCAAAAACTGCCGACGAGATTGACATACAGCGAAGTCATCTTTACAGCAAAATTGAGAAATATGGCTTAAAACGGGAAGGCTAATGGCTGAAAAATACCGTCTAGAAGATATTAGGCAAGAATATTTATTAAAGGAACTAACAGAAGAGCAGGCCGATAAGGATGCGTTGGGCCAATTTAATAAATGGCTGGAGGAGGCACTGATAAGTGAAATTGCTGAGCCTACGGCAATGACGCTGGCCACCGCAACAAAAAATGGGACACCTTCTGCACGGATCGTATTGCTGAAACATGCCGATGCTAACGGCTTTCAATTTTATACAAATTACGATAGCCGTAAAGGTAATGAGCTTGAACAAAACCCCAAAGCGGCATTATTATTTTTTTGGCCTGACCTGCAAAGACAGGTAAGGATTGAAGGGGTCGTAAAGAAACTGAATCCGTCCGTATCTGATCATTATTTTAATTCACGGCCTGTTGGTAGCCGTCTGGGTGCCATTGCCTCTCCTCAAAGTAAAATAATTAGTGGCCGGAAGGAGCTTGAGGAAAGATTGGTTCAGGTAAAAGAAGAGCACACGGATAAAGATATTGAACGACCTGCTTATTGGGGTGGATATTTGCTAATTCCTGATTATTTTGAATTTTGGCAGGGTCGTGAAAATAGATTGCATGACCGGATTACTTATATACTAGATGGAACAGGCTGGGTAATGAATCGCCTGGCCCCGTAAAGATTTATCTTTAAAAATTACTGTAAAATGTTGATTGAAGATGTCAGAAATCTGATCTGCGAACACATTGGAGATGATGTAATTGTGGCCGAAGAACTTTTGGGGTTACAACCTGCTTTAGTAATAAAAACTAATATGATCAGGGAGGTGTGCTTTTTGTTGCGCGACCACGAGCAAACCTGGTTTGATTTTTTATCTTGTTTAAGTGGGGTTGATAATGGTATACAAGCCGGTACTTTTGCGGTGGTTTATCACCTGGCATCAATTCCTTATAAAACACAACTGACGTTGAAAGTGGTTGTTCCAAACGATAGGGGCACCACATTACCTGTTGTTCCGAGTGTCGGCACTATTTGGAAGACGGCTGAATGGCATGAAAGGGAGGCTTTTGATTTGGTGGGTATTTTTTTTGACGGGCATCCGGATTTGCGACGTATTCTACTTCCAGACGATTGGGAGGGCTATCCTTTGCGGAAGGACTATCAGGAAGCCGAAATGTATCACGGTATAAGCATTCAATAAATGGCTGAAAATATGATTTTTCCCGTTAATGCTGCTCTAGAACGCTACCGTGAACGGATGGATAGTTTGGAACCTGAGGAGATGGTTATCAATTTAGGCCCCCAACACCCCTCAACGCATGGGGTACTCAGACTTGAATTGATTACGGATGGGGAGATTGTGAAAGAGGTCATTCCTCATATGGGTTACCTTCACCGGTGTTTTGAGAAACATGCGGAATCCATGAATTATGGAAAAACCATCCCCTTTACAGACCGTATGGATTACCTGGCTTCTATGAACAATAGCCACGGTTTTGTGATGGGGGTAGAACGGATGTTGGGGCTGGACCAAAAGATACCTAAACGAATTGAATACATTCGTGTATTGGTGTGTGAACTTAACCGGATTGCATCTCACCTTATCGCTATTGGTACCTATGGTATAGATATTGGAGCTTTTACGCCTTTTATGTGGTGCTTTAGAGACCGGGAACACATTATGAACATGCTTGAATGGGCTTCTGGTTCGCGAATGTTATATAATTATATTTGGATTGGTGGTTTATTTTACGATTTGCCGATTGGCTTTGAAGATCGTTGCGGTGAATTTATAACTTATTTTAAACCGAAGCTGAAAGAATTGGAAGCTTTGCTGACCAAAAATCAGATTTTTATTTCAAGGACGGCTAATATTGGGGTTTTACCTGCTGATGTGGCGATTAATTATGGCTGTTCTGGCCCTATGTTGCGAGCTTCAGGCATTAAGTGGGATTTACGAAGGGTTGATAATTATTCAGTTTACCCGGAGATTGAATTTGACATTCCAACCGGTAAGGGTGAAATGGGCCATATAGGTGATTGCTGGGATCGGTATAAGGTGAGGGCTGATGAAGTGGCTGAATCAGTAAGGATTATTGAACAATGCCTTACCAAGCTTACGCATGAACATAAAAGAACTCCTGAGTTTGACCCGCGGGCATTGGTGCCAAAAAAAGTAAACCTCAAGGCCCAGGATTATTACGTAAGGGCCGAAAATCCAAAAGGCGAGCTGGGATTTTATTTCATTACCCAGGAAAAATCGGATATACCGAAACGGGTCAAATCCAGGGGACCAAGCTTTAATAATCTTTCTGTAATTTCTGAATTATCTAAGGGAGTATTAATTTCTGACCTGATTGCAATCCTTGGTTCCATTGACATTGTGCTGGGCGAGGTGGATAGATAAATATTTATTTTATATAGCCTGGCTAATTGCAAAGCCGCTTGCCCATGCCCATTGAAAGTTAAAACCTCCCAGCCATCCTGTGACATCTACGCACTCGCCTCCAAAATAAAGGCCCGGTACTTTTCGGCTTTCAAGCGATATAGGGTCTAATTCATGGGTAGCGACTCCTCCGCGCATGACTTCAGCTTTGTCATATCCTTTGTCACCGGCTGGCTTTACCTGAAAACGATGTAGAATGTCATGTGCTGATTTGGCTTCTGCTTTGCTTAAGGACGCTATCTTTTTTTCAACTGGCAAAAATTTTGAAAGTGCATCTACAAATTTTTTACTGTAAAATGTCAGCAGCAATTGACGCAACAGCCTCCTCCCTCCTTCTTTCCGCTCAGCGTTAATATGGTTTTCAATAGAATCTCCTGGCAGTAGATCTATATAAATTAGTTGTCCTGGACGCCAATAAGAAGAGATTTGGAGAATAGCGGGGCCGCTAAGCCCCCAATGGGTAAATAAAATGTTTTCTAAAAATGAGATCTGATCATTATAAACCCGTGCATTAATACTATTGCCGGATAATGCTGCAAACCATGCGCTTTCTTTTCCTGTAATGGTAAGTGGTACCAACGCAGGTGCGGTTTGGGTGATGTCAAGGTGAAACTGACGGGCAATACGGATGCCAAAATCACTGGCACCCAATTTGGCAACCGGGAGCCCTCCGCAGGCAACGACGACTACCCTAGCCTGGATGATCTTTTCAATGGCGTCCTGCTGTTTTATTTTAATTTCAAAAAATCCGGTATTAATAAGTTTTTGAATGCTGATAACTTCGCTATTTAACCAAATTTGCTGCCTTTGCTGTTGCAAAAGGGCTGTAAATACTTCAACTATGTCGCGCGCACTATTGGAAACTGGAAATAGTTGTCCCAAGGTTTTTTCGTGTCCGAATATCCCTTTATTCGCAAAGAATTGGATGGTATCATTGGCTGACCACTGGGCAAATATAGATTTGCTAAAGTCCGGGTCAGCGGAAATAAAATTAGCAGGTGAGGTATGTATATTTGTATAATTGCAGCGTCCTCCACCGGATATCAGGATTTTGGCTCCTGGCCGATCGTTCCTTTCAATTATAAGCACCCGTTTACCCCTAAAACCAGCCTGTACTGCACACATTAGCCCGCAAGCGCCAGCCCCTATGATTACTGCATCATAGTCCATTTCATTTTTTAAATTATTCAATTCTGCGCTAAGTTATCACCAATATTTATAATAAAATAATAAATTTGTCGTATTCTTAAAAAAGCGATGCCATATAAAGAACGTGAAATAAACAAATTATACTACACCATGGGCGAAGTGACAACCATGTTTGATGTTAATGCTTCGCAAATTCGTTTTTACGAGCATGAATTTGATATTTTGCAACCTAAGAAAAATAAGAAAGGGAACCGCTTGTTTTCACCTGATGATGTAGCAAACCTCAAAATCATTTTTAATTTAGTGAAAGATAAGGGATATACATTACAAGGGGCGCGAGAATACCTAAAATCTAATAAAAATCAGGCGCAGGAAAATCAGCGGGTAATTGATTCTCTTGAAAATTTGAAACAGTTTTTAATAGAAGTGCGTGATAGCCTTTAAGGCTGTTACCGACCAGCAAGTTCTATGACTTGCATATCTTCAATGTTTCCCGCCGAAATGCTAAAACGTAAAAGTGTTCTGACTTTATGCCAGCCTTGTTTGCCGGCAGCACCTGGATTGAGATGCAGGCTTTGTATCTTTTTATCATACATGATCTTTAGGATGTGCGAATGTCCGCTAATAAAAAGCATGGGGGGATTTAGCATGATCTCCTTTTTTATTGCTGGATGGTAATGACCTGGGTAACCGCCAATATGGGTGATCCAGACGTTTACCCCTTCACTAGTAAACCGCAAATGTTCTGGATAGGCTTGTCGTATTTCCTGGTCATCAATATTTCCAAAAACTCCCCGAAGAGGCTTAAATTCGGCCAATCGGACGGCTACTTGATTTCCACCGAAATCACCGGCATGCCATATTTCATCACATGATTCAAAATGTTTAAATATGGATGCATCCAAATAGCCGTGTGTGTCTGACAATAAACCGATCCGTTTCATTTTTAAAATGCCAGAAAAAAATCTTTTAATAATTCCTGGTATGCTTCGCTCGGTTCATTCCGATTTTGATAAATGGTAAAATCAGTTGTCATGACGGGTGCTGATGGTGTTCCTTTTATAATATGTACCAGTACTCGGATGGGTTTAGTGGTAGGGAATGAACGGATAAATAATTCTTCCTGAATGTTTAGATTGTTATACCCACTTAATTTTTCGGCCAAATTTTCTCTTATGGTTATTGGCATGATTAAGGCTAATTTTCCCAACGGATTTAACCATTTAATGGCGTATTGAAGCAAGTCATCATAAAACGTGGCTGATGAATGCCTGGCGATTGCTTTACGGGCATTCGAATTTTTTAGCGAATTTATAAAATATGGTGGATTACTGACAATAAGATCATAGCCTACTTTAGGCTCATAATTTTTGAAATCAGTATGAATGGAATCCAGCCGAGCTGCAAACGGCGATTGTGTGAAATTTTTTTTTGCCTGCCTGGCAGCATCTTCATCTATTTCTACTGCTTGTATATTGGCTCCCTCAAATCGCTGCGCTAACATTAAGGAAACAAGACCGGTTCCGGTGCCTATTTCCAATACATGATCCATTATTTTATTTCCGGCAATAGCCCCCAGGAGTACACCGTCAGTATTGACCTTCATGGCACTTCCTGATTGATCAATTTTAAACCTTTTAAACCGGAATATGGATGACGACATGGATGATTAACGTACGCACCAAAGATAATAAGGTTCTTTGTAATTTTGGGTGTTTCTGATATTTTTTCGTTCCTTTGTAATTCATTTAACAGATTTGAATGGCTTGGTTTAAACGTGATAAAGCTGGCATAAGTACGGCAACTGAACATAAAAAGGAAGCTCCTGATGGGCTATGGAATAAATGTCCAAATTGTAAAAAGCCGCTGCTCAATACGGAGCAAATTGAAAACAAGTATGTTTGCCAATATTGCAATTACCACCTGCGCATTGATTCTATGGCCTATTTTTCTATCCTCTTTGACAATAATTCATTTACTGAATTAAATGCAAATTTACGTTCTGCAGACCCGCTGAATTTTGTAGATAGCAAACCTTATGCTGAAAGGGTAATTGAAGTGGCGGAGAAAACTGGATTAAACGATGCATTAAGAACGGGTTATGGTAAGATTAATGGCCTGGACCTCGTTGTTGCTTGCATGGATTTTAACTTCATTGGAGGTTCAATGGGTTCAGTGGTCGGCGAAAAAATTGCTCGTGCGATTGATTATAGCATTAAACGCCGAATTCCCTTTATGATTATTTCTAAATCGGGGGGAGCCCGGATGATGGAAGCAGCATTTTCCTTGATGCAAATGGCTAAAACTTCGGCCAAATTGGCTTTATTAAGTAAGGCTGGAATTCCTTATATTTCTTTGCTGACAGATCCCACTACGGGTGGTGTTACGGCATCTTTTGCAATGCTGGGAGATATCAATATTGCTGAACCAGGGGCGCTGATCGGTTTTGCAGGGCCGCGGGTTATTAAAGAAACCATCAAAAAAGACTTGCCAAAGGGTTTCCAAACGTCTGAATTTGTATTGGAACATGGATTTCTTGACTTCATTGTTGACCGCAGGCAACTTAAAGAAGAGGTGTCAAATTTTATAAGGTTGGTATCTTAACTCATTTGCGCTGGATGATTACATAGTTCCTTAAGTTTATCAACTACAATATCAATCTCTTCCTTTGTATTGTATTTACTGAAGGAAAATCGTACACATGGGCGTTCAGGATTTACTCCTATAGCTGTTAGTACATGTGACCCTATACTTGATCCTGAACTGCATGCACTGCCTCCGGAAGCCGAAATACCTGCAATATCCAGGTTGAAAAGCAACATATCCGCCATATCCATTTCGGGAAATGATACATTTAATACCGTGTATAAACTTTTGTCCGGATCGGTTTCCCCATTAAAATCCACACCTGGAACCGAGAGTTGTAGCTTTTCAATCATATACGATTTTAATGCTTGGATGTAATTTTGGTGTTCATGGAGGTGTTTATAACAGTTTTCTAATGCTTTGGCCAATCCAATGATACCGTAAACATTTTCGGTTCCTCCGCGCATGTTACGTTCTTGTGCACCACCAAAAACTAAGGGTTTAATTTTTACATTATGATTTATATAAATAAAACCGACGCCTTTAGGACCATGAAATTTATGTGCTGCACAAGTCAAAAAGTCCACGTCCAACTCCCGCATATCATGCGCATAATGTCCCATAGTTTGAACGGTATCTGTATGGAATATTGCGCCGTGCCGCCTGCATATCGAAGATACCGCGGCAATATCTGTCAAAGTACCCAGTTCATTATTTGCATGCATGAGTGATACCAAACTGTGTGGATGTATAGTGAGTAAATCATCTAATTGCTCTAGGTTAATTTTGCCTTTCTTATCTACATCCAATAAACTCAAATGAATGGTGCCTGCATCGGCTAATTGAGTCAAGGTGTTTTCTACCGCGTGATGCTCTATGGGAGAACTTATAGCATGCGTGATATTATGGTCCAAAATACCCTGCCGAATGGCCATATTATCGGCTTCGGTGCCGCCTGAAGTAAAAAAAATTTCGGATGGGCTTGCATGAAGAAGGCCCGCTATAGTTTTACGCGCTTTTTCAATCAGTGTACGCACTTGCCTTCCATGAGCATGAATGGAAGATGGATTTCCGTATTTTTCACGCATTACCGCTAACATTTCCTGTATTACGTCCTCATCCAAAGGAGTTGTTGCTGCATTATCCAGATAAATACGCATATTTTTTTGTTTGATGGACAAAATTACATATTTAAGTTAATTTTGGGCTAATTTATTCACTTCGTCCATGATTTTTTGAGCGACAGCCTTGGCAGCTTCCGGTGTTGGAGCTTCCGCATAAATTCGGATAATGGGTTCGGTATTTGATTTTCGCAAATGCACCCAGGAATCTTCAAAATCAATTTTGAGCCCGTCGATGGTGCTATGAGGAGTTTCTTGATAAAGAGATTCTACATCAATAAGTAATTGATCAATATTCATATTAGGATTCAGATCAACTTTATTTTTGGACATGTGATATTCAGGGTAACCTGCCCTCAGTGTACTAATAGGCACGCCTGACTTGGCAAGATAGGTAAGAAATAGCGCAATACCTATCAGTGCGTCACGGCCATAATGACTCTCCGGATAGATGATGCCCCCATTACCCTCCCCTCCAATAATGGCCTTCACTTCTTTCATTTTTGTTACTACGTTAACTTCGCCTACGGCCGCTGCAAAGTAATTTCCTCCGTGCTGCATGGTAACATCATGCAATGCTCTGGTTGATGAGAGATTTGATACGCTGTTTCCTTGCTGGTTTTGTAAAACATAATCGGCTACGGCGACAAGTGTGTATTCTTCTCCAAACATTTGTCCATCTTCCATAACAAAGCATAATCGGTCAACATCCGGGTCTACAGCAATACCTAGATTGGCTTTTTTTTCTTGAACAAGTGCAGCAAGATTTTTCAAATTCTCAGGTAATGGTTCAGGATTGTGCGCAAACCGGCCATTGGGCTCACAATTTAATTCATACACAATATTAACGCCCAACGCCTTTAATAAGGCAGGTACAAAGATGCCTCCCGTGGAATTGACCGCATCGATAGCAATACGAAAGTTGGCATTTTTAATGGCTTCAGTATCTACCAATTCTGTTTTCAAAATTTTATCAATGTGTTTTTGCAAATAGGTGTCGTCATAGCTGATTTGGCCTATCTGTTCAATTTCAGCAAAATCAAATGGTAGGGTTTCTGCCATTTGCAACACCTCTTTTCCGGCTAAGTCATTGATAAATTCACCTTGCGCGTTTAAGAGCTTAAGAGCATTCCATTGGAACGGATTATGGCTGGCCGTTATAATAATACCTCCGCCTGCTAGTTCAGCTGGAACGGCTATCTCGACAGTTGGTGTGGTTGACAAACCCAGATCTACTACGTCAATGCCAATACTTTGTAGTGTGCCCGCCACCAAATTACGCACCATATCTCCAGATATCCGTGCATCCCGACCAATCACTATTTTGCGCGTACCTGAGGTTTGCCGGATATACCAACCAAACGCTGCTGTATATTTTATAATATCAAATGGTGTTAAGGCGTCTCCAGGTTTACCGCCAATAGTACCCCTAATTCCTGAGATTGATTTAATAAGTGTCATGACTGTTAATTTGTGGGGGTAAAATTAGGTATATTCTACCATTAGAATGTACCCTTGTCGTAATTTAAACACACGGTTGATTTGCTTGATCTTATTAAAAAACCGATTAAAAGAAAATCGTATCTTTGCAAACTAATTGGATATACCAAAATGTTCGACCATCTCATACAGCTTGATCAGGAAATATTTTTAATGATAAATCAGGGGTTATCCAATCCGGTTTTTGACTGGCTGATGCCTCATCTTCGCAATCCCTGGACCTGGGCACCTTTGTATTTATTTATTTTGATATTCACCATTAAAAATTATAAAAAAAGGGGTATTATTATGATGCTCTTTTTATTGATGACTTTTGGCCTGGCAGATTCCATTTCTTCTACATTAATTAAACCTATGGTTACAAGAATTAGACCTTGTAATGAGACCGTATTTAAAGAAGTGTTTAGTCCTAGAATACGTTGCGGATCAGGTTTTAGTTTCCCATCATCACATGCCACTAATCATTTCGCGCTGGCCATGTTTTTAATCATGGTGTTCAAAAAACGATGGAAACATATTACTTGGTTAGGGTTACTTTGGGCTACATCCATCGGTTTTGCCCAGGTATATGTTGGGGTTCATTACCCAATAGATGTTTTGGCTGGGGCTATACTGGGTTGTTTCATCGGTTGGTTGCTGGGAAAAACATTTAATTATTTTCAACCGGACAACAGGGATTTTTCAACTGATATAATTCATGAACCTATTCATCATTAGCATTCTTTTTGCCAGTGCTTTTGCGGGCGGTTCTTCTGTTTTTTTCCTTAAAAGAGATAACAGGGCGGCACTAAAATTTATATTGGCTTTTAGTGGGGCCTATTTGTTTTCGATTACTGTGCTGCATTTGATGCCACACGTATACAATCATTCTGAACAATTTATTGGTTTGTATGTATTGGGAGGATTTCTCTTTCAATTACTCATGGAACAATTTTCTGAAGGTATTGAACATGGTCATGTACATAAACAGGAACATGGCGCTGCATTTCCTTTGGGCATAATGATTAGTTTATGCCTGCATGCATTTTTAGAAGGAATGCCGCTTTCGCAAGTTGCTTACCAGAAAGAATTAATATTTGGAATTGCATTGCACCATATTCCCGCCGCTTTTGCGCTTGGGAGCTTACTGATTCAAACTAGGCTTTCCAAATCTTCCATAGCCATTTACCTGGCCATATTTGCTACTGCAACTCCTTTGGGATATATGCTAAGTTTTGGTATTAACAGTGGAAGTTTGGGAAATTTGGAGTTACATTTTGATAAGATCATGGCAATTGTCATCGGTATTTTTCTACATATATCTACAACAATCCTTTTTGAGTCATCATCGGCTGATCATCACGTATTCAATAGGCAAAAATTAATTGCAGTTTTATTGGGAATTGGTATCTCGTTACTGAATTTTGTTTTATTTGGCACCGGACACTCCTAAATTTTTCAAACTTTTACCCACTTCTCATTTTATCTAACAGATAATTCAATGTCTGGCATTCTTGCTCGGTAAGATTTTTATTTAATAAATGATCCAGTTTCATTTCGTCATCGATGTCTAATTGATGCAAGATATTAAGCCCTTTATCCGTAATAAGGATGTCAACGGCGCGTCTGTCACGGTTGTTGGTGCATCTTGAAACGAATTCTTTTTGTACTAAACGATCAATAATGCGTGAAACATCGGGCATTTTATCGATCATTCGCTCTTTAAGCAGATTTACTGTGGCTGGATTTGGATGCTGCCCACGCAATATGCGCAGGATATTGTATTGTTGAAGCGTGATGTGCTTAGCATCCGTCCGCTTTTTTAATAAGCTAATGAGCCAGCTATTTGTAAACATGATATTGAGTGCAGCTTTATGGTATTCGTTTTGAAAACGGCTTTTTATTTCATCTTCTAATTTCATATGCTGATTTTTTATTACGTGATAAATTACGGTATAAAATTTATTGAATGCAATTGCTGTTGCATTCATTGATTTAATACCTTAACAGGTATTTTATCTTTAAAATACTGTTGTAAATGCTCTCCTTTTCCATGAAGGGTCCAAATTTCTTTCGGCTGTACCTTGTTTACATAACTTATAATATCATCCCAGTCTGCATGATCGGAGATAAAAATACTGATGTCGTTAACGGCATGGTGATGTGACCAACCAGATGCAAATGCACGCAATAGATTTTTTGCCCGATGATGATTATTGAATGTAACCGGGGGAACTAAATAAATATAATTGCTTGTTGCTTGCTTCATTAACTTACGATCAAAGGGTAGATACCTGAGTTGGTTTATGCCAAATTGTTCATAAATTTTATGGATGGGTAATATACTGTGATGCAACAATACGGTCTTACCTGGGCAATTGGCCTGAATTAGTGCATTTAATCGTTGTGCTTTCCCTAATGAGTAGCAACCTAACATGACATTAAATGAGGTATTATTAAATTTGCATATTTCGGAATCGGGATGAGGGTGTTTTATAGTTGGGTTTGCAAAGGTGCTTTCTGTGATCATTACATCGGCTTGCACTGGGGATATGGGCTCACAGGTTTCATCCGATTGCAATTTATAGTCGCCGGTATACAGATATTTTACGCCTTGATATTCCATTAATATTTGGGCTGACCCCAATATATGCCCTGCAGGTATTAACTTTAGATGTACAGACCCAATCTTAAATTCCTGCCCGAAATGAACTTGTTCATAATGCGTATTGTTTTGTCTGCCGTGACGGTATTTGGCAATGGCAGCGGTAGCAGGTGTACTCCAGAAATAAACATTTCCGGGAACGGCATGGTCGCCGTGGGCGTGTGAAATGACTGCTTGCCTGACAGCGTGAATGGGGTCGATATAAAAATCGCCATATTTGCAGTAAAGGCCGCCAGGCCCAATAACTAAAAAGTCTGCTAGAATTTCCAAATTTGCGTCACTAAATTAAGGAGCTGTTTTACTGATTATTTTATGGTGAATGGCTAAAACTTGTGGAATAACGGCCCTTTTTTCATCATTATAAATCACAAAATCTGCCAGTTTCAGTTTCTCATTATCGTCCCATTGCCTATTTATACGGGCTTTTACGGCCTTTTCACTTATTCCATCGCGTTGAATGATCCGTTTAATCCGTAGATCCATTGGTGATATGATCAGAATGTTCAGGTCATTTAACTTGTATGAATTGCTTTCAAATAATAAGGCTGCTTCCTTTAATGAATAAAGGGCTGATTGCTTTGCCGACCATTCTTCTGCAGACCGGATGGTGGCAGGATGTACCAGCGCATTTAATGTTGCTAAAAGATCATTATTGGCAAACACGCGGGCGGCTAAATAAGGCCTGTTAATAAGTCCATGCTTATCATAAGCCTCATTTCCAAAATTTGCTTTAATGGCCGCTACAAGGTCTTTATCATCTTGCATGATTCGTTTAGCCGCTTCATCAGCGTAAAATATTGGTATTCCCAATACGTGAAATATACGTGATATGGTGGTTTTACCACTTCCTATACCGCCAGTGATCCCAACTTTCATTAATTCCTTATTAAGAAATCTACATTCTGAGGTTCAACCTTAACGAGTTTGCAAAAATCAGGTACTTTAGTGATAAGAACTGGAAGACTATTGATTTTCCGCTGCACCCACTCATCCAGATTAACGACTGCTTCAAACGACTCTGATGTAGTACGTTTATAATCATCCAGTGATACCATCACAGTTATGCGTACTTTCTCAGGTAATAACTTGACGGACATATAATTTTTTGCTTTTTCTGCTTTTATGGGTATTTCCAATACTTTCTCGGTGACTTCACCGATCGGAACGGAGACTTCTACTGATGCAGGGTATAAGTTAATATTTCCTTTCTGATTTTTTTGTAATGCTAAATGTGCCTGAATGCTCGAGCGAACTTGTTTATGAGTTAGTGTATCGGTTTCCCAGTGGTCAATCTGAGCCAGATCATCTAGTGGCCCGGTTACTGTTACATAGGCTGGATGTACTTTAATGGTATCTACTATCGCATATTGGGGCCAAAAACTAATATCATAATTCAGTTTTACAGGTACCTTTTTGGAAGATTTTTTGGCAAAATCAAAATAGAGTGTATCTGGAGATACCGAAACGATACGCTGATTAGCATCGAATTGCCTGTTAATATAACCCAATTGGCTGGAAAAGGTTACCCAATTCCTGTTTTTTAAAGCCCCAATGTCTACTTCGATCATTTTGGATTGCAGACGCAAACGGGAAAATAAAAGCTGCCATCCACTGCCCTCTACGTTCAAAGAAACAGAATCGGGCTGTAGTGGATTGAATGCTCTTTTTGATGGCAAATTTACATATTGAATAGGCGCTGTGATCTTATAAAGATAATGGTTTGCCATTGCAAATAAGCCCCATACAATCGTAGATACGCCTACGCATACGACAAAGAGACTAACCTTGCGCTGTTGTTGCTTATTTAATTTGAGGACAGCCATGATGCTTATTATTAGCTAAACAATAGGCTTTCAAATTAAAGCCTATTGTTATCATTCCTCCTGCTATTTAGGCTGAGGAGCTGGGGTATTAAGCGCCTTGGATGCATCTAAAGCAATGGCAGAACGGTCAAAACGGATTTTCGTTCCAGAACCCACATCAATTAAAAATGTGGTATCATTGATCTCAACGATACGGCCATGAATGCCTGCATTAGTGACTACTTTATCGTTTACTTTAAGTTCTTCGATATATTTTTTGTGGTCCTTTGCCTTCTTCATTTGTGGTCGTATCATAAAGAAATAGAATACGACGATAATTAATATCATGGGTAAAAACCCTTGAATGGAACTGAATGCTGAGGTTGCTTGTAATAAAATTGCTGCTGTTGTCATTTAAAATAATATAATATAATATAAAGTATAATAGGAAATTGGTGATAATAAATTTATTTGACCTCGCCTTTCAAATTTAATACTATAAGCTTTTTGATGGCGTTTGAAGTAACTGTGACGGTTTTATGTTTAGGACCTGCCCCCTGGCCACTACTATTGTAAATGACTTTGATAGTACCTTCTCCTCCCGGATTAATGGGAGTTTTAGTATATTCGGGTGTCGTGCAACCGCAAGTTGCTTGCACGTTGCTAATAATTAATGGTGTTTTTCCCGAATTCGTAAAGACAAATTCGTGACTCACTTTATCCCCGTCTTTAATAGTGCCAAATTGATAGGTATCGCTATCTTTGAGACTAATAATGGGAGCATTTGCCTGTACTGTGTCTGTTTCGCCGTTATTTGATATTGCTAAATTGTTGGAATTATTTTTTTTACCTTGGCCATTACAGCCTATAAAAATCGCTGCTGCTGCAAGAATTGGAATAATGAATGTATTTAATTGCATTTGATAATGAATTAAGACGTATATTATTATTGAGATAATCCCCTGCCAAATTTATGAATACGACCTGACATTTTTAAATCTGCTAACACTTTATCCAAAATACCATTGATAAATAGGTTGCTTTTGGCTGTGCTGAATTCTTTTGAAATTTCAATATACTCGTTAATGGTGACTTTTACTGGTATGGACGAAAAATTAAGCATTTCACAGATGGCCATCCGCATCAGCAACGTATCAACCAATGCAACTCTTTCGGCCTCCCAATTTTTTGCTTTTTTAGATATCATTGATTGATACTCCTCTGAATGTGCAAGGGTTAATTTAAATAGTTCTACCATGAATTCACGGTCATCAACCCAATTTGGAGACAATTCGGCCAGTTTATTGTTCTTAGGATTTTCGCTGTTGAAATTTTTGAAGGTTTTAGCCATCATGGCTTTCAGAACTTCTTTGTCAATTGGCCAGTTAATAAATTTTTCTTCAAAAACCTGCTCTATGCCCGGAGTTTTTAATATAATGGTTTTAAATATATATTTAATGATGTCTTTTTCAGTCTGAATGCTGATATCCGAACTTTTTATATAAAACTCGTATTCAGGTGACTTTTTTAGCATCTGAAAAATATCGCGTACCACTTCCGGATCAAAGACATGAGCCGTTTTATACTTTTTCTTCATTTCGATGTACTCCTCGTTAAGCCGCAACGACTCTATGAAAGTATTGTGATTTAGTCGAATATTTTTGTTTAAATCATCCTCGGAGGGTAAATGTTTGTTTGCGCTATCCTCTGCATCAACCAAGGTATAAGCCGATACCTCATCCAGTAAAGAAAGTATCCAGATATACATTTCATAAACCTCGTCAGCACTTTTTAATAATGCTTTCTGAAAGGTACTGAATTGCTTATCATCCGATAGATGATATGCATATAGCATTTGCAATACCTTAGCGCGTAGATGCCGTCTATTTAACATGTGTAAGAACGATATTTTTTAATTATTGCAAGCAAAGGTAACAAGAAATCCGCATAGAATGAAATCAAAAAAAACCCTACCTTTATAGTCCCTGCCACTTAGACGATTTTTTTGACTAAGTAATGCGATTTGGCAGGTATATTTGACAAATTATGGCTAAAAATAACAATACATTTAAACAAATACTGACGCAGCTGATCACTGAAATTTTTGAAAAGCAAGGGAATAAATCGCTAAATTATAAACAGGTGGCTGCCAAATTAAACCTTAGCGATCCAGATTCCAGGGATGCCATTGCTGTAATTTTACGCGATGGGGTCAGGAACGGACTATTTCATGAGCCTGAAAAAGGAAAATATGTGTTGCGTGAAATTAAAGTATTTATTACCGGTAAAGTAGATATGACCGCCGATGGCTCGGCTTATATTGTACCTGATGAAGAATTTGAGGATGACATTTATGTGGCCCCTAGAAAATTAAGGAATGCCCTGCACGGCGATCTTGTTAAAGTGCATGTTTACGAAACCAAACGTGGTAAACGGAAAGAGGGCGAAGTGCTGGAAATTCTTCAACGTGCGCGGACGGAATTTACGGGCATCATCAGTATATCGCCACGATTTGCTTTTGTGGCCGCCGACGACCGAAAAATGCTTCATGATATTTTTGTGCCTTTGGATGATATCAACTCGGCAAAAGACGGCGAAAAGGTGGTAGTAGCGATCGTGGATTGGCCTGAAACGGCAAAAAATCCGGTGGGAAAAGTGAAATATGTATTGGGCCGGAAAGGCGAAAATAATACGGAAATGAATGCCATCCTTGCTGATTTCGGGTTCCCGCTTTCCTTTCCCGAATCTGTGGAAAATGAATCAAAGCAAATTCCGGACAGCATCCCACCTGAAGAAATACAAAAGCGCAGGGATTTTAGGTCAATCACAACCTTTACCATTGATCCTGCAGATGCCAAAGATTTTGACGATGCCATCTCCTACCGCGTATTGGATAATGGCAACTTTGAGGTAGGCATTCATATAGCGGATGTTAGCCATTACCTAATTCCTGATTCTGCACTTGACAAGGAAGCTTTTGAACGCGGGACTTCGGTTTATTTGGTAGACCGGGTTATACCCATGTTGCCAGAGCGCCTATCCAATAATTTATGTTCACTGCGGCCAAATGAGGATAAACTTTGTTTTTCTGCGGTATTTGAGCTGGATGATAAAGCAAATGTCATCAATGAATGGTATGGCAAAACCGTCATTCACTCAGGTAAACGCTTCTCGTATGAAGAGGCTCAGGAGATTTTAGACAATAAATTGGGTGAGTATGCTGAAATATTAAACATGCTAAATAAGCTTGCCTACCAACTACGGGATAAAAAATTTAAACATGGGGCCATAAGTTTTGAGAGTACCGAGGTTAAATTTATTCTGGACGAACACGGAAAACCGCTGGGTGTATATACGAAGGAACGAAAAGATGCGCATAAACTGATTGAAGATTTTATGCTGTTAGCCAATAAAAAAGTAGCTGAATTAATTGGTAAAAAAGGCAAAGGGAAGCAACGTTTACCCTTTGTTTATCGGTCACACGATGCTCCTAAAGAAGAAAGTTTACTAAATTTTACACAATTTGCCAGTCGATTTGGTTATAAGATCAACACAAAAAATGATAAAGAAACGGCCCGCTCATTAAATGCATTGATGCAAGATATTGAGGGCAAGAAGGAACAAAATGTATTGACACACCTTGCTATTCGATCTATGGCAAAGGCTATTTATACAACTAAAAAAACAAGCCACTATGGCTTAGCATTTGATTTTTATACGCATTTCACATCCCCAATAAGGCGCTATCCGGATGTGATGGTTCACCGCCTTTTACAGCACTACCTAATTAATGGGAACCCTGTTAATGCAGAGGTGTATGAAAAGATGTGTGTGCATGCCTCGTTAATGGAAAAAAAGGCAGCCGATGCTGAAAGAGCGTCTGTCAAATATAAGCAGGCAGAATATTTGCAAGATCAGGTAGGCAGGCATTTTACAGGTATTATTTCAGGCGTGACGGAATGGGGTATGTACGTTGAAATTGAAGAAAACAAATGTGAAGGCATGGTAAGATTACGGGATATAACCGATGACCTTTATGCTTTGGATGAAAAAAATTATTGCATTATAGGAAGAAGACATAAAAAAAGCTATCAACTGGGCGATGAGGTTGAAATTATGGTGAAACGGGTTGATCTGGTTAAAAGACAGATTGATTTTACGTTGATGAGTTAATAAAATTAAGTTTTAAGGTTACTTCATTATGTCTGAGAACCAAACAACTCACCCCGCTGATTTGGTTCGGTGCTAATAAAACTGGCACTCTAAAATGGTTTTCTTTATGTTTTGCAAGGGGTATTATTTCCTTTAATGTTTTCTGTTTTAATTGCTATCTCGCTTTATCCCGTCGCACAGTGGCTTGAACGATTAAAATTAGGCAAAGCATTTTCAGCACTGCTATCTGTGATACTTGCCATTGTACTGATTACTGGGTTGATCTGGTTCATTATTCATCAGGTTATCGTTATTGGCAGGAATGGATCGGATATTCAGGAAAAATTCCTTTCTATCCTGGATGCTATCCAAAACTGGTTGACCCAAAAATTTGGGGTCAAACCAACTGAATTGAGTGAACGGCTGCGTGCACAAACCAGTCAAGCCCTATCGCATGCGGGGACTTATCTTTCAGCAGCTTTCGGATCGTTGGGAAGCATACTTGCGGGGCTGGTTTTGGTGCCGCTGTATACTTTTTTCTGCTTTATTACCGTGTTTTTTTTAGAGAATTTTTCTTCCATGCCTTTAAATCAACCGCTCAAGAAATTGTACACCATACGCTTAATAAAATATACAAAGTAGTTCAAAGTTATTTACTTGGTTTGGTAACTGTTATGGGGATTGTGGCTATTCTAAATACCATCGGCCTCTTTATCCTTGGTGTTCAGTATGCCTGGTTTTTCGGCACACTGGCTTCTTTGCTGATGTTACTTCCTTATATTGGCATTGCCATCGGCTCTATATTACCCGCATTATTCGCTATTGCCACAAAAGACAGTTATTGGTACGCTATTGGCGTGGTAGGCTGGTTTCAGGTAGTGCAATTTTTGGAAGGAAATGTCATCACCCCTAACATTGTGGGTGGAAAGGTCAGTATTAATCCGCTGATGGCTATCATTGCCATATTTTTAGGGGGCATGTTATTTGGCTTGGCTGGTTTAATACTCGCGTTACCCATAATGGCTGTGATCAAGGTATTGTTTGACGCTATTCCATCTATGAAGGCATTTGGCTTTTTAATAGGCGAACCTGAGAAATACCACTTAAAAAGGTACTCAACTAAAATTTTGCTTAAAAGATGGAATTTGAAAGACTTATTAGAAAAAAAGACCAGTGTTTCAGCATCTTCGATAAAAAAGAACGAGAAAAAAGAAGATTCTTAAATTTCTGGTGGCCAATAATCATATTTCGGTATGTTTTTTGTTCCTTTAAATCGATTGGCAAGAATAACGCCATTCCCGGAGGATGAAAAGGACTGAATATACGCTCCCAGCCATTATATGTTGTGTGGTGATTGCCCTAATTTTTATGGGTACTTGTACCTGACAGCAACGCACCACAAATGCCGCAATTTGCGGTTCTATATGGTCATTAAAAATTTATTAAGCGCTTGCTTGTCTATTTCAAATGTTAATTCTCTTTCATTAAAGGTCTCTAAGGAGACCCATCTAAACGCTTGAAGGGGTTCCTGATCACTACCAAAATCAAATTTTTTTGTTTTAATAGGATACAGAATAGGGCTTAAAAGTTTTACTTTATAATAAACTGCAATTACCTGACTATCATTAAAAGCAGACTGAACATAGGTATCAGTAGTATGGATATGCTCATGGACCTCAATGATAGCTCCGCATTCTTCCTGAAATTCTCGTTTAAGGCCGTCAACCAGCCCTTCTCCCAATTCCAAGCCGCCCCCAGGAAATTTACTGAATAGCATACCATATTCTTTTTCATCACTAATAAGCAATTCTGCTTTATCATTGACTAAGAATCCGTAAACTCTGATATTAAAATAAGACATGTGTCGGGTAATGCTACAAATTAACCTGTTTGTTATTTACCAAATTTTTCTTTCAGGTTTTCCAACATATCGTTGGTTATAGGCCCAGCCTTTTTTGATGATGCTTGGGGAGGTGTTACTTCTTCAGCGGCTTTCTTTTCCTGGCCGAGCTTTGCTCGATAGCGCTTCCAGATCTTTTCCAGACATTTTTTAGTATACAGTGGGAAGTCTCCCTGCATCATCCAGGAATAATAACTCGGTTCTATACGGAATACTTCTTCTACATGGCGTCCTTTGTGTTTTCCAAAATTAATGGTTTCCAGTCCATCCTCATTGTAAACCATGCGACCTGCAAAATCCACCGGTTTTGATAAGTTAGTAAATTGATGCAATGCATCTATATCATTTTTTACCGGGAAAGACTTTTTACCAGTTTTATCTTCCCATTCCGTATTTTCATATCTGCCCAATTGTGCTTTGAGCACTTCATAGGTAGCAATGACATCTGCTTCGGCCGTATGCGCATTTTCTAACGGTTTCTCACAATAAAATGTATAAGCAGCCTTCAGGGTACGCTGCTCCATTTGGTGAAAAATATTTTGAACGTCTACGAAACGCCGGTTATCCAAGTCAAAATCAACCCCAGCACGCAGAAACTCTTCCATTAGTACAGGAATATCAAATTTATTAGAATTATAACCTGCCAGATCAGCGTCCTCCAGAAACGCCGCTAATTCAGCGCCAATTTGGGCAAAGGTAGGTGCATCCTTCACATCCTCGTCATAAATTCCGTGCAACAAAGAAGTTTCAAGCGGTATGGGCTTTTCAGGATTTATTCTGTAGGTTTTTATCAGCTCATCGCCATCGGGCATGACCTTTAATATAGCGATCTCTACAATACGGTCTGAAGAAATGTTCAAACCCGTTGTTTCCAGGTCAAAAAAAGCTAACGGTTTTTGTAAGTTTAAATTCATATGGGCTATGTCGCAGGCGTTTTAACTAAAAATAAGGATGCCTAATAAGATACCTATGATCATAATGGCATATAATAGGATCTCTGAAACGGCAAATTTCTTATACTTGGTCCAGAAATTTTCATCTTCGCGGTTATTATTACTCAGCTTTGCCACAGCACAAATATACGTAAAATACCTTTATAAAACAGATCCTGCATCTTTTAAATAGGTGTGATACCATGCATCATTCAGGTCACTGATGATAACGCCCCGACTTGTGGACACATGGACAAACTTATGATTTTGAAGGTAAACCCCAACATGGTCTATTGACCGACTTTCAAAAGCAAAAAAAAGCAAGTCTCCTTCCTGCAATTGACGCTCCTTTTTATGCTGCACGATTTCGGCCATTTCACGTGCCGTCCGGGGTAAGTTTAGTCCATAAATTTCCCGGAAAAGAATGCTTGTAAATGCCGAACAATCCAAACCATTGCTATCGGTGCCCCCTAAGCGGTATGGTGTTCCCATCCAATTATTAATAAATGCGTAAAGTGGGAGGTTAGTTAATGAACCAGCGTCTACGCCCAATACCTCCGCATAATTAGCAGCAATTTGACTGTTAGCCGGCAAGTTTTTGGCCGCGGCAGAGGCATCCGTCAGAATGACCCTGCTATGCCCGGACAATGCATTTCGGCGGGTTAAGCAACTGCTTAAAAGGCATCCTGCCATTGCCAATAATACGAACCTCTTTATAAGAAACATTTATAAATGCAGCAATACATTTTCACCCATTTCTTCCATTTCCATTTCACCCTCTGCATTTACCGCTTTAAGCTTGACAGATTTGAGTTCGTTCACCCATAGTGGATCATAAGGGGCTTTTACCTTGATATAATTATCGCTGAAACCATGCATATACCCGTCTTTAATATCACCTTCAAATAAAATAAGTGATTCCTTACCTAGGTGTTGCTCGTAAAAAGCCCTTCGTTTCTTTTCAGATAAAATATGCAACATTTTACTACGCTCATTTCGCTGGCTACCCGGCACTGCACCTGTCATTTGAGCAGCAATGGTGTTTTCCCGCTCTGAGTAAGTAAATACGTGTAGATAGGAAATATCCAACGAATTCAAAAACTCATACGTCTCTAAAAAATCCTCCTGCGTTTCTCCCGGAAAACCAACAATAACATCCACCCCGATACAGCAATGAGGCATGAGTGCTTTGATGGTGTGTACGCGCTCAGCATAGAGCTCGCGTAAATACCTCCGTCGCATTAGCCGCAGTATTTTGTTGGAACCTGATTGCAACGGCATGTGAAAATGGGGTACAAATCGATTGGATCCTGCCACAAATTGAATAATCTCGTTTGTTAACAAGTTGGGCTCAATGGATGAGATACGGAATCGTTCAATGCCCGAAACCCCATCAAGCGCTTTTACCAGATCAATGAAGTGGTCTTCACGCTTGTCATTGCGGATCCCAAAATCTCCAATGTTAACGCCGGTAAGCACAATTTCTTTTACGCCTGCTGCAGCAATTTCTTCTGCTTGTGTCAACAGTTCACTAATTTTACCGCTACGGCTTGCCCCCCGGGCCAAGGGTATGGTGCAAAAGGTACATGAATAATCACAACCATCCTGTACTTTAAGGAATGTCCGTGTGCGGTCATCTATGGAATAAGCACCCACAAAATGGTTGGTATGTGCAATTGGACTATTATATATATGCGCCTTTTCCTGCTTAGTTAAATCTTGTATATGCTGTATGATGTTAAATTTTTCGGCAGCACCAAGCACCATATCTACCCCTGGTATTTCAGAAATCTCGGTAGGTTTAAGCTGAGCATAACAACCTACAATAACAATATATGCTTCTGGTGAATATTTTAAAGCCTCCTTGACTACTTTACGACATTTTTTATCTGCATTATCCGTTACCGAACAGGTATTGATGACGTATACGTCTGAACGATCAGTAAAAGGAACTGTGTTAAAACCGGCTTGCTGAAAAAGCCTTCCAATAGAAGAAGTTTCTGAATAATTTAATTTACATCCCAGTGTGTAAAATGCTACGCGCTTGCTCATTCGTCCTGCAAAAGTAAGGAAAATAATATTGTTTTTTCGCGGGACTGATTTTATGGTAGATTGATCTGATTATTGTTAACTTTGTCTTTGCATATGAATACGAAAAAATTACTGGAACGGGCGCTCAATTTCGACTTTCTTAGCAAAGACGAGGGTGTCTATTTATATGAACATGCGTCAACTGCTGAATTGACCTACGTAGCCAATGCCTTGCGCAAGATTCAAGTACCACACGGTTGGGTTACTTGGCAAATTGACCGGAATGTTAATACAACCAATGTGTGTATTGCTAACTGTAAGTTCTGCAATTTTTTCCGAAGACCGGGCCATCCCGACAGCTATATTACCGATATAGAAACTTACAAGCGTAAAATAGAAGAAACTTTTCGTTATGGCGGTGACCAGTTGTTATTGCAGGGCGGCCATCATCCCGACCTTGGTTTGTCATTTTATACCGATCTTTTCAAAAAACTGAAGGAGCTTTATCCCACCTTGAAACTACATTCGCTGGGTCCTCCGGAAATATCCCATGTAGCAAAACTGGAAGGCATGAGCCATCTGGAAGTTTTGAAGCATTTAAAAGATGCCGGGCTTGATTCACTTCCAGGGGCCGGTGCAGAAATTCTGAATGACCGAGTGAGGCGCCTGATATCCAAAGGTAAATGTGGGGGTAAAGAATGGTTGGATGTTATGCGTGCGGCCCATAAGATTAACCTTCCTACCTCTGCTACCATGATGTTTGGACATGTAGAAACTATTGGAGAACGATTTGAACATTTGGTCTGGATCCGCGAAGTACAGGCAGAAAAACCCGAAGGCCACTATGGTTTTGTTGCTTTTATTCCCTGGCCCTTTCAGGATGATGGCACTTTATTAAAACGGATACGGAATGTTACGAATAATGTTAATGGGGAAGAGTATATCCGCATGATCGCTCTTAGTCGCATCATGTTACCCAATATACGCAATATACAAGCTTCCTGGCTAACCGTCGGTAAAAAAACCGCTCAATTATGCTTGCATGCCGGTGCCAATGACTTCGGGTCAATTATGATTGAGGAAAATGTGGTTTCTGCGGCGGGTGCACCTCATCGTTTTACATCTAAAAGTATTCAGGATGCCATTCGCGAGGCTGGATTCGAACCACGTTTGCGCACACAAAAATATGAATTCAGGGAACTTCCGAATTTTATGGAAGAGCAGGTCATTAATTATTAGTTGACTTCAATTTAATAAAATATATTTTTTGTAAAAATCAGAATGGAGGATTTGGCAAAACACGTCGAAGCATTAATTTTTACCTCTGAACAGGGAATTTCTGTGGAGGAAATAAAGTTGGTGATCAATCAGGCATTTAATTACGCACTCACTGAAGAGGAAATTATAAACGCGTTAAACAGCATCAAAGAAAAATATGCCCATTCCGACACCATTCTTGGCCTGTATTTATTGAATAATGGTTATCAGTTTTTAACAAAACCCACTTATTATCCAATAGTGAATATATTACAGGTACAACGATCAAAGAAAAAATTGAGCCAGGCCGCTCTTGAAACTTTGGCTATTGTTGCCTACAGGCAGCCTATTACTAAATTGGAAATTGAACAGATAAGAGGGGTTAACTGCGATTATTCCATTCAAAAACTTTTGGATAAGGAACTGATAGCTATTAATGGTAAAGCAGATTCGGTAGGCAAACCTCTGCTTTATGTAACCAGCGACTTGTTTATGGATTATTTTGGCATTAACAATACGAGTGAACTTCCAAAATTAAAAGACATTGTAGCTGAAACTAATTTTATAGGCGATAATGCCCAATAATTTTTTTTATTTTATTGTTTGAAGTTAAAAACTTCGTAATTTTATCCTTATAAAAAGCAGCTAAGATCAACTTAATTAAGATAGCATATTATGAAAACGCCAAAAAAAATTATTAGAAAAACAGGGCCTTTTGGAAAGGTTAACAAGGGCGAAAAACAGGATCCGGAAGTAGAAAAAACCGATCCACTTTATGATGATGAAGAGGAGGATGGATTTGAATTGGATAGTTTAGACAATATTGATGATTTTGATAATTTTGATGAGGACGAAGATTACTAATTAATAGATGACAGTATAGCAGTTATGAAAAGGCTTGAGGTTTAATGTATCATCGATCTAACTTCTCGTAGCTTTTGTGCAATTGTTCATACAAATCAATCACTTTTTTTTGTAGTTCAATCACTTCAGTCTCCCTTTCGCGCAGTTTATTGCTTACTTCTTCCAGTTGCCTGTCATAAAGCAACTGTTCTTCAGAGTCATTAAACGACAGTAATTGGACGATTGAAAGGTTAAAAAGTTTAGATATTTGATCTAATCTGGACAAATTTACATCTGTGATTCCCGTTTCAATTTTTGAAAATGCTGGAATAGAAATATCAAGCTTCCTGGCAACATCTTCTTGGCTCCATCCTTTTTGATGTCTTAATAATCTGATTTTTTTTCCTAATGTTTTCATTGGTGAGGTTCGATGATGGATTTTTATATCTCAGTATATTGTACAATTTTCAAAAAAGTTTTCAAATATAATATTTACTTTATTCTAAAAAAAATTTTCTAACAAATTGGATAAATTAATTCCTTCTATATTTCCTGAACTTATATATAATAAATTTTTGCCCTGATGGTTCAATTCTTTTAAAAATTGGGTTATTTCATTAATATCCGTAAAACACATTATTCCACGATCATTAAAAATGATTTTAAGTATTTCTTCAGGTTTGGATGAAATATTTTTTTGTTTAAAGGCACTTAAATTAATATAGACAACAGGAAAATCTGCATCTTTTAAACCGTCACGGTATTGTTCAAGAAATTCTTTGTTTAAGCTATTGTTGGTTGGCAACTCTAAAATAACCAGTAAAAGCTTATCCGGATGTTGTTCTTTAAATAGAAGGATACTTTCCTGCAACCTTTCAGGAAATTGAATGAAATCTTTATAGACGACGGAACCATCCCGGTCAGCAACATACTCTAATCGCCGTGCAGCGCCTTTAAAGGTTTGAATTGCGGATAAAAAATCCTTGCGGCTTATTCCTATCCATTCGCAAACCGTGTAAGCAGCTGCAATATTGGATAAGTTATGTTTTCCAAAAATTAGCAAAGGGACTTCACCATTAGGCGTTTTTAGTGAGGTAACACCTTTATTAATAACATATTCAGGTGTACGATAACCATGTTTATTAATGGGAGAATTGTCCAGGTTCACTAATTTCTGAAGCTGTTCGTCTTCTTTGTTGTAGATAAGGGTACCGCGAGGTTCTACACTTTGAATAAATGATTTGAATTGAGCCAAATACGCGTCAAAAGTAGGAAAAGCGTCCAAATGGTCCCAAGCAATTCCACTGATGAGCGCAATATTGGCTTTATAGACTAGAAATTTAGGACGCTTATCCAGTGGTGAAGCTAAATATTCATCACCTTCAATAATCATTAACCGGGCTTCCTTCGTAATGCGTATTAGACTATCGAATTCCTCCAATTTTGCTCCTACCAAATAATCAAAATCACGTCCTAAAAACTGTAGAACATGCATGATTATACTTATTATGGTAGTTTTGCCATGGCTCCCCCCTATAACAACTCTTATTTTATCTGCTGATTGTTCATAAATAAATTCCGGATAGGAATAAATATGTAGCCCAAGCTCCTGGGCTTTAAGTAATTCTGGATTATTTTCATGTGCATGCATGCCAATGACAACTGCATTTATACTTATATCCAACTTTTCAGGAAACCACCCCAATTCGGTAGGCAGCAAATTATATTTTGACAAATGGGTTTTTGATGGTTCATAAATTACATCATCCGAGCCACTAACCTGAAAGCCTTTTTTTAAGAGTGCTATAGCTAGCTGATGCATAATACTTCCACCAATCGCAATAAAATGGACACGCATATTATGTTCTTTTTATAAATTTGGCAGCCACCCACCTATCCTGCTCTTTATTACCTTCAGCAGTAAATCCACATAGCTGGCACTTTTCTATTATTTTTTTTAAATCATCTCCTTCATAGAAACCACTAAGAAATAATAGACCGTTTTCTTTCAAAGCTTCGGAATAAGCAGGCAGCTGTTCCAGTAATATATTACGATTAATATTGGCCAGTATGACATCAAATTTAATGCAAGTGGGAATTTTTTCAACAGAGCCACAATAAGCTTCCAGATTTTCAATTTTATTAAGACGGGCATTTTCCAGAATGCTGTCATAACATACAGGATCATTATCAATTCCAATTAGTACCGAAGCTCCTTTTAGAGCGGCCAATATAGTCAGTATACCGGTGCCACACCCCATATCAAGTACTTTTTTACCAGCCACATCTTCTTCAAGGATATACTTCATCATCAGCCCTGTTGTTTGATGATGACCGGTTCCAAATGCCATTTTTGGATCAATGACAAGATTATAGGTATACCCCTCTTCATGAGGATGAAAGGTAGCCCTAACGCGGCAATCGTTTCCGATAACAATGGGTTCAAAATTACTTTCCCAAAGCTCATTCCAGTTTTGATGCTCAATCTCATTGATTAAATATTGAACCGGGAAATTGGAAGGAAGCATTTCCAATAAATTAGTTAATTGAGTTTGATAAAACTGACCTGAGATAATATATGCATTAAAGCCTTCGGGGGTCGGTTCAAAAGTTTCAAAGCCTAAACTTGCCAAGTCATTAATCAGAAGGTCTTGTTGCCATTCTTCTCCTTTGCAAGAAAATACGACTTTTGTATAATTCATTCCAATACTTTAACAATCTCTACAAAATCACGGGATTTAAGTGACGCTCCGCCAATAAGGCCTCCGTCAATATCTTTTTGTCCAAATAACGTTGCAGCATTTTGAGGATTGCAACTACCTCCATAAAGAATGCTTGTGTCATCTGCCACTTGCTGGTTAAATTGTTCAGCAAGTATCTCCCTAATATATGCATGTACTTCCTGTGCCTGCTCAGGACTTGCTGTAAGACCTGTGCCGATAGCCCATACAGGTTCATATGCTAAGATTACATGAGAAAAATTTGTAGACGACAGGTGAAAAATACCTTCTTCTAATTGTGTTTTTATGACCTTCTTATACTGATTCGATTCACGCTCTTCCCGTGTTTCACCTACGCAGAAAATAATTTGCAGCCCAGCAGATAAAGCCGCATCGACTTTTTTTGCCAATAACTCATTGCTTTCTGCAAAATAGGCTCGACGTTCTGAATGGCCAAGAATAACGTATTTTGCTCCGGTTGATAAAATTTGGTTGGCAGAGATTTCACCTGTAAAAGCGCCTTTTTCTTCCTGATGGCAGTTTTGAGCTCCAATACTTACTTTATTTCCTTTACCTGCTAATTGAACCAACGACTGGAGATGTATAAAAGGACTGCAAATAACGATTTGCTGATTGCCCCGAATTTCGTCTTTTACCATGTTAACCACTTCTGAAAAAAGGCTTAATCCTTCCTGGTAAGATAAATTCATTTTCCAATTACCGGCAACTATATTTTTCCGCATGCTTAAAATATTTTATTATTTACTAATTGTTTAATTCTTAAAATTACGCCTGTTTAAGGTCAGTTTAAATACGGCACGCAATATTTCCTGTTCGTTAAGGTCAAATATACGATTACGCCGCTCGTATACCAGCGAAACGGTTTCAAAAAATTTGGTCAGTTCATAGGTAGTAAATCCTTCCCGTCCTCCCCAGGAAAAATCAGGCACATAAGCCGGCGGTGTTCCGGATCCAAATATACTGGCTCCTACACCTACTACCGTACCTGTATTAAAGGCTGTATTGATCGCACATTTGGCATGATCGCCCATGATCAAACCACAAAACTGCAATCCTGTATCCCTAAAATTTGACTCTGCATAGTCATAAAAACGGACATTCTTGTAATTGTTTTTTAAATTGGAATTGTTTGTATCAGCTCCCCAATTACACCATTCTCCCATCACGCTGCTCCCAAAATACCCTTCATGCCCTTTCGATGAATTGCCCCAGATGACACAGGTGTTTAGCTCCCCTCCTACGCGCGAAAAAGGCCCTACTGTTACGTTATTATATATTTTGGTTCCCATTTTGAGTTGCGCACCTTCGCACAAAGCAAATGGACCTCTTATCAGGCTTCCTTCCCAAATTTCTGCATTTTTACCAATATAAATAGGCCCGTATGTGGTGTTAATGGTCGCTGCCGTTGATTTAGCCCCCTCTTCAACAAAGATATTATTGCCAATGATGCGATTACTTCCATCCAATTCAGACGAGTTTCGGTTTCGGGTGATCAATTCAAAATCACTTCTTATCTGCTGCCCATTAAATGTAAAAATGTCTTCCGGATGATAGAGCTGAGTAAGTGTATGCGAATACTGCAAAATGCGGTGATCACGAAGTTCTGAATGTAATCTGAAATTACGAGCTACCGTCAGGCTTGTTCTCACTGCTAACAATTTTTCGTTCATTAAAGCCTCACCCATGCGCAGGTTTGTAATGGCGTTTACTAAATGTTGGTCTGGACAGATTGCGCCGTTAATCAATAATACCTCAGAATCTGTAGCACGAAAAAGAAATTTATTGGCTAAATAATCGGCGGATGAGAAAGACACCGAACATTGAAGCCACTTTTCCCATTTCTCAGCTATTGTCAAAATACCCACCCGTAAATCGGCCACTGGTCTGGTCAGGGCTAATGGATAAAGACTGATACGGCTTAGATCATCAAACAATACAACGTCCATATAATCCAACTAATTTTTGTATTTTCAGAAAACCGCATTAAAATAAAAAAAGTCCCGATGCAAATACCGGGACCCAAAAACCATGATTTGTTGGCTTATTTTTTATTATACCTGCTACGGAACTTATCAATACGACCTGCCGTATCTACCAGCTTCATTTTGCCCGTATAAAAAGGGTGAGACGTATGCGAAATTTCAAGCTTTACCAAAGGATACTCATTCCCGTCTTCCCAGGTGGTACTTTCTTTGGTGTCTATACAAGATTTGGTAATAAATGCATAGTCATTGGACATATCTTTAAAAACCACTAATCTGTAATTGGATGGATGCAGATCTTTTTTCATGCTATTAATCTTTGTTTTTGTCAAATAAATGCTCGTGCGTTCGATTTTAGCAAGAAGCATATTTGGTCATATAAATATAAGTTAGAAACAATTTTCAATTCAAGGCTGCAAAGATATGGATTTTATGATAATGTTGTAGAGGATGATTTATTTTTTTATGTATTTCATTCTAATCATATGTCTTAATACAGGTGCGGTATATTGTATCGAAATTGCTTTTCAGGTCGATTTTACCTAAGTTTGTACCCGCAGTTAAAAGAGGTACTGCTTTTCGAAAGATTAATTCAACATAATGAACTACGACATCATTGTTATTGGAAGTGGCCCAGGCGGCTATGTTGCAGCTATAAGGGCTGCCCAGCTCGGTTTTAAAACAGCTGTCATTGAACGCGAATCGCTTGGTGGTATTTGTTTAAATTGGGGTTGTATTCCCACAAAAGCACTTTTAAAAAGCGCACAGGTTTTTGAATATTTGCAGCATGCGGCTGATTACGGTATAACCGTACAGGGCGGTGAGCCCGATTTTAATGCCATCGTAAAACGAAGCCGATCGGTAGCAGAGGGCATGAGTAAGGGTGTACAGTTTTTGATGAAAAAAAATAAGATCGACGTAGTGATGGGAACTGCAAGCCTAAAAAAAGGAGGAAAAATTGCTGTCAAGCTAAATGACGGAACCACTAAAGAATATACTGCAAAGCATACCATCGTTGCCACAGGAGCTCGCTCGAGAGAATTACCAAACCTGAAACAGGATGGTAAAAAGATTATCGGGTATCGGCAGGCAATGGTGTTGGAAAAGCAGCCTGCATCGCTTGTCGTCGTTGGATCGGGTGCCATAGGAGTTGAGTTCGCTTATTTTTATAACTCGATTGGCACAAAGGTCACTATAGTGGAGTTCATGGATCGCATTGTACCAGTTGAAGACGAAGAAATTTCCAAACAATTGGAGAAAAGCTTAAAAAAAGCAGGTATCCAAATATTGACTAAGGCTGAAGTAACTAGTGTGGATACTTCTGGTAAAATTAGTAAGGTATCTGTCAAAACTGCTACAGGAATCGAAATTCTTGAGGCCGAAATCGTTTTATCTGCTGTAGGAATAACGCCGAATATTGAAAATCTAGGCCTGGAAGATGTGGGGGTTAAAACGGATAAAGGCCGCGTACTAGTTGATGACTTTTACAAAACAAATGTAGAAGGAATTTATGCCATTGGTGATATTGTAAAAGGACAAGCCTTAGCACACGTAGCTTCGGCCGAAGGGATAACCTGCGTAGAAAAAATAAAAGGACTGCATGTAGATCCCATTAATTATAACAATGTTCCTGGCTGTACCTATTGTTCACCTGAGATATCATCTGTCGGCTATACTGAAAAAGCTGCGAAGGATGCAGGTTATGAAATTAAAGTTGGGAAATTTCCATTCTCAGCTTCAGGAAAGGCCAGTGCAGCAGGAAATAAAGAAGGGTTTGTGAAGGTCATTTTTGATGCGAAGTACGGCGAGTTTTTGGGAGCCCATATGATTGGGGCAAATGTGACAGAATTAATCGCTGAAGTGGTTGTCGCACGTAAGCTGGAAACGACAGGACATGAAATCATCAAGTCCATCCATCCACACCCTACAATGAGTGAAGCTATTATGGAAGCAGCAGCCGATGCTTACGGTGAAGTCATCCATCTTTAAAGCTTATATTATAAGGCTGTGCCATTGGCGCGAAAAGCACCTATGGCACAGCTTAAAATCTGTAATTTAACTTACGGCTGATATGAAATTAATTGTCTTTGGCGCAGCTTCCAGTACATCTTCACGAACGTTGTTTGCATGTTTTTGAAAATTTTTTTCAAACAAATTTGCCAATTTATAAGCTTGTGCGTAGTAGGCATCCATTGTTCCATAGTGCAATCTAAATACCGGCTACGTTTTAAAATGAACATCCTTTAGCTCGCCATTTAGGGATGCACAAATAATAGCTCTGGGTAAACCCAATGGCATACGCGACAGCTTTAGGTTCGGTTATGCCCCTTTCCATTCCAGCTACCTTAGCTGTAAAACAGCTCCAAGAGGATCCACTCTGAATTAGACTATAAATTCAGCCTCTTGGCAAAGAATTGTACATTTGCATTATGAAGCTATACAGTATTGACACTGGTTTTTTTAAATTGGATGGCGGCGCAATGTTTGGTGTGGTTCCAAAGTCTATTTGGCAACGCAGCAACCCCGCTGATGAAAATAACTTATGTACCTGGGCCACGCGGTTATTACTTATTGAAGATGGCAAACAACTTATATTAGTGGATACCGGACTTGGTAATAAACAGGATGAAAAATTTTTTGGCCACTACCATCGGTTTGGCGATGCCACGCTTGAACATTCATTGGCTAAACATGGATTTCAAAAAGACGATATTACGGATGTTATATTAACACATTTGCATTTTGATCATGTAGGTGGTGCTATTATTCGCGATGGTGATCAATTAATCCCTTCCTTTAAAAATGCAACTTATTGGAGTAATGAAGCGCATTGGAAATGGGCTATTGAACCAAATCCTAGAGAAAAGGCCTCCTTTCTATCTGAAAATATTCTTCCAATTAAGCAAAATGGCCAGTTATCTTACATTGATACAAATATAAGGTGTGCTCTTAACAAAAATATTACCATTAGATATGTCTATGGACACACAGAAGCCATGATGCTACCACAAATTTGTTACAAAGAAAAAACCATCCTTTATATGGCCGATTTGCTTCCTTCGGTTGGACATATTCCAATTCCATATGTGATGAGTTATGATATACGTCCACTCATTACAATGTCTGAGAGACAAATGTTTTGGAAAGAAGCCCTAGACCATAATTATATTCTCTTTTTAGAACATGACCCTATAAATGAGTGTTGCACTTTAATTCAAACAGAAAAAGGCATCAGACTTGGAGAGGTTTTTAAATTATCGGATATCCTTTAAAATGATGTAAGGCCATTGTCATAATATTTATCAAAAAGGCCTGACACAATGATATTTGGAACAATTTTTGCTAAAAGTTTATTAATAAAAAGTTTTGATAAACAGCTTAGTAGCATAAACTTTTCTCAAGATTTTGTCGTTAGAAGAAAAGAGATATCGTAACTTTGCACACTTTTATTTTAAGAAAGGCACATATAATTAATGAGACAGCTCAAAATCACACAATCAATCACCAATCGTGAATCGCAGTCATTGGACAAGTATTTACATGAGATTGGTAAGGTAGACCTTATAACAGCCGAGGAAGAAGTTATCTTAGCGCAGAAGATCAGAGAAGGAGACCAGGCAGCCTTAGAACGCTTAACAAAAACCAACTTGCGTTTCGTAGTTTCTGTGGCAAAACAATACCAAAACCAAGGACTCACTTTGGGTGATTTGATTAACGAAGGAAATTTAGGCTTAATTAAAGCCGCTAAACGATTTGACGAAACAAAAGGTTTTAAATTTATATCTTATGCCGTTTGGTGGATTCGCCAATCCATTCTTCAGGCCATTGCGGAACAATCACGTATTGTTCGTCTACCGCTCAATCAGGTAGGGTCCTTAAGCAAAATCAGTAAAGCTTTCTCCAAATTGGAGCAAGAGTATGAACGCGAACCCTCACCTGAAGAATTGGCAGAAATTTTGGAAACTACTGTTGACAAGATTTCAGACACCTTAAGTAACTCAGGCCGGCACGTTTCTATGGATGCTCCTTTTGTTCAGGGAGAAGAAAACACTTTACTGGATGTATTGGAAAACCACGATCCGAATACCGATAGTGGCCTAATTGATGAGTCGCTATCTGAAGAGATCAAACGATCATTGGCTACCCTTACTGAACGCGAGCGTGAAATTATCGTTTTATTCTTTGGCTTAGGATCCAATCATCCTTTATCACTGGAAGAAATTGGGGAGAAATTCAATCTCACACGTGAACGTGTACGACAAATAAAAGATAAAGCGCTTCAGCGATTGCGCCACACATCCCGTAGTAAAATATTAAAATCTTACTTAGGGTAATATTATTCATTCTTAAATAGCGGGTTATAATAAGTTATAACCCGCTATTTTATGGATCAATATCGGTGTTTAATATTATCCGAGAAGATTATTTGTAAATTTGATACGGATTCCCGCCTGAAAATTTTCAATGGATTTAAAAACCTCCTTCATAGCAGCTTTTTCCATCTTGGTCATATTTTTTAATTCAATGTAATTTTCAGCTTCCATTTTATCACGGATAAGCCTGTTTGCTTGTGTGCGGAGGCGCATTTCCATTAAGTAATAATACGATTCAAGCAATTCCTTGCATTCGCCTTCGTTAAATACCCCCATATCTTTAAGCGCTTCTATACGGTCACCTGTATTTAATTCAAATATTCTGTTGCGGAGCGCATAAACACGCACTAGGTCTACCACCGGCGTCATTACCTTTTTGATATCAAACACCTGCCTGCCACCCACACTAAAAGTTTTTATTTGGTTAAAATAATTAAGCGGCGGCTCGTATTGAAGCGCATTTTGAGCGAGATAAACAAAAAATTTCTCCAGCGGCTGTTGCAGCTGCTTATCCAGAAATTCGCGTAGTTGTTGCATAATTTCGGGACTGCCATATAAAAACCGACAATCAAAGAATGTGGAAAATTTAATTACAGTTTCAGGCAGTGCCTCATCCATCCAGTTTTGGTAATTTTTTTTCCAGTGAGACAGTGAGTGTGTATATACTGGATTTTTAGCCATAAATCCACCTGTGCAATACACAAAGCCAATACTATTCAGCCTGTCAGAAACATTTTCAGCAAAGCCCAGAAACCATTTTCTCACTTCTTCTCTATGCTCGTTAGCCCTGTCTTCATAGATGATGGCATTATCTTGGTCTGTTTTTAGAGTCTGTTCTTTTCTGCCTTCACTACCCAAAACCATAAACACAAATTTGGCCGGCGGCTGTCCCTTATCAGCCAGCACTTCTTCGATCACGTTTTGTGCGATTGTGTCGGCTATTGCTGTAATGACCTGATTGACGATCGACGAATTCACCCCACGGTCTAATAACTTGTTTACCACCTCAGGCACCTGCCCCCATTTTCGTGCAAGTTCAGAAGAACTCAGTGCCTGTTTAACCGACTGGATGAACACTAGCGGCGACTCCGCCTGTTCGCTGAGTAATTTATTCCGGCTTAAAAAACCCACATACCGGCCATTGGAAGTGACCAGCAGATACCGACTTTTTGTTTGAAACATTAGCAGGATGGCCTCATATGCATACGCCTCCTCATCAATGCTCACGATATGATTATCCATCACGTCTGATATCGGCCCCACTGGATCTCTCCTTTTTGCCACCACCTTATCCCGCAAAGTAATATCCGTAACAAATCCATCTATTTCACCTCGCGCATTGCCTATGAACAAACAACTTACCCGGTTGTCTGCCATCATTTGCGCCGCCTTGAAAATGGGATCGTGTGCACCGCAAAGCACAATTTCACGCGTCTCGACCGATTTAATTTTTCTGGAAAAATACATAACATAGTAAAAAAAGTAGAATCAGTAGTCCCGCCATTAGGTAAATATTAACTTTTGGTGGCGATTTGAATGGTGCGATAACCTGTTGCTGGTCCACGTACTGCTCGGTTATAAAACCTGAATTCCACATTTCAAAAAAGCATCTCGCTGTCACCACCGCATCTTGCATGGCGTCGTGCAGATCTGGACTTTTCTTTTGAAAAAGCGTTGCATAAAGCTCTTCGAGCCGCATATATTTTTCATAAGCGCCTCTCACTAGCACCCGACTCGCCAACATGGTACAAAATAGTGGCAATGAGGGCAGGTTGTTGGTAATCTGTGCCCGCTCAAAGTCAACCCGAATTACTGCATAATCAAATTGCATATAATGTCCTATAATTAGCGGTTCGTAAGTCCATAAATCCTGGGCCAACAAACCCATTACTTCCTTACGTGGAAGTCCATTTTTTGTTAAAAATACGCTGTCGAGCTTATGGATAGCCAATGACGTATCGCTAACCGGAATATCATTATCACTGATATAAAAGTTTTCCCTCTTTAATTCACGTCCATCCCTGTTACAAATTACCCATGCGATTTGTACCGCTGAGGGCCACAGATCCGTGCGCTCATAAGGAGCTTGCCAATTTTGTGGCAGGCCTGTGGTTTCAGTATCCACAAAGAGTAGAAAATCCTTCACCCTATAAAGGTATAAAAAAAACCTTACAGGTCAGCTAATGCCAAACCTATAAGGTTACATGTCAAAATAATTTGCGGCAGACCGGTATTTAGCCGATTAGACTAACACTGCGCTTGACAAAGTCAGTTAATTCAGCCCCAGTCAGCAGACCACGGGAAAGTAACGCAAGATCAAACGCTTGCTTTGCCAGCTGTTGCTGCTCCTCCTGATTCTCTCCGTTAAGAATACGCTTTATTAACGGATGATTACCATTAACAGTAACTTTATAGCTATCAGGCATAGTTCCATAAAAACCCATTCCTCCGCCAGTTTTAGCCATATCTTTCATACGGCGAATAAATTCATCCATCGTAACCGTAACGGGCAACGCATCAGTAGGCAAGGCATCTACCTCCACTTTCATATGGTCTCGGCTTATGGCCTTTTCGAAAAGGGTTTTCACCTGTTCAGTTTCTTCTGTACTTAATTCCAATGAAGCCTTCTCTTCTTTTTTAATGAGGTTTTCAATAATATCCGCATCTACCCTCTTCAACTGAGTTTTCTCAGATTTCTGTTCAAGCAAAGAAACAAAATGGCTATCAATCGGCGAATCGAATACTAATACATCATAGTTTTTTTGCTTTGCACTTGCTATATAAGAATCTTGCCCAGCCAAATCGCTAGCATATAAATAAACCAAATTCCCGTCTTTATCTTGCTGAAAATCCTTTACTTTTGCAGCATACTCCGTCAGGGTGAACAATTCACCATTCGTATTTTTTAATAAGCAAAAGTCTAATGCCTTTTCAGCGAATTTTTCATCGGTTAGCATGCCATATTTAACAAATACAGCTATATCGTTCCATTTTTCTTCAAAACCTTTCCGCTCAGTTTTAAATAATTCATTTAATTTATCAGCAACCTTTTTGGTAATGTAGGTATTTATTTTCTTTACATTGCTATCTGCCTGAAGAAAACTTCGGGAGACATTCAACGGTATATCCGGCGAATCGATCACTCCATGAAGGAGCATCAGAAACTCAGGCACAATATCTTTTACTTCGTCGGTAATAAAAACTTGACGGGAATAAAGTTTAATTTTATCTTTTTGTACTTCAAAATCATTTTTAACCTTCGGAAAATACAGTATTCCTGTCAAGTTAAAGGGATAATCCACATTCAGGTGAATCCAAAAAAGTGGCTCGTCAAATGTATAGGGATATAGTTCACGGTAAAAATTAATATAATCCTCGTCTTTCAGTTCTGAGGGTGACTTGGTCCAGGCAGGATGTGTATTGTTGATAATGTTATCAACCTCCACGCTTTTATACTTTGTCTTTCCTTCCTCATCTTCCCCATCAGGCTCACTGGTCGTTTTTGTACCAAAACGAATAGGAATTGGCAGGAAACGTGCATATTTATCTAAAATGCCTTGTATTTTCCCTTTGTCCAAAAATTCTTCAGAATCTTTATTGATATGCAGGATAATATCGGTACCCCTATACGTGCGATTCCCATCTGTTAACTCAAATTCTGTACTTCCATCACAAACCCAACGCGCTGATTGGGACCCATCCTGATACGAGAGGCTCTGGATTTCAACCACATCAGCCACCATAAATGCCGAATAAAATCCAAGGCCAAAGCGCCCAATGATCTCATTAGCATCTTTAGCCTCTTTAAATTTCTCTACAAACTCGGTTGCTCCGGAAAAGGCAATCTGATTGATGTATTTTTTAATCTCATCGGCCGTCATCCCAATTCCCTTATCGGAAATGGTAATAGTTTTGGCCTCCTCATTTAAGACTATATCAATGGTTAAATCACCAGTTTCGCCATGATATTGGCCCAGGGATGCCAGCCTTTTAATCTTTTGAGACGCATCAACCGCATTGGATACCAATTCACGCAAAAAGATTTCATTGTCTGAGTATAAAAATTTTTTTATAACCGGAAAAATATTCTCGGTATGAATGGATATATTACCTTTTTCGTTCATATGATAAGTTATTGACGTTAAATATATGCAAGCACAATCAACAACTTATGTTCCAAACACTGAAAGCCGTCAGGATGACAGTATAACTGACAAAACGTAAATTATTCTGGTTACCCAGATTAAATCATCTTAGGATGTTTCTCTCCATTATGGCAGGTGACGCAAGATATAGCTTTAATAGATCCGTTCTTGTCTGGATGATTAAAGTATTTTTTGTTAATCTTGGCAGTCATACGCATCATATCACGGGCAATCTCCTTGTGATGTAGTTCATCACTGGCAAAATCCAGTTTGGTTGAATCAAGCTTGCTGGGTGCATGGCAAAAATTACACTTAACACCCAACGCCACCTTAAAATCATCCATGATTTTATGCAAATCATCGTGACTGATGTCTTTTGGCAATACTTTTAAGTTGGTGGCCTTGTGTTCAGGATGAGGCTGAACCATAACCTGACGGGTCATAAATGCACTCAGCATAACGACCATTCCAAGTAAGGCGGAGAAGATGGTTATTTTTTTATATGGCATATTTCGTTAGTTTTATGACAATAGTATGAAAAATATGTCATTTTCACTAACAAATAATAGCTACTATTTACAGTATAGAATTATTCTAAACTCAAAATTGTGTTGACTGGAACAATATATCCAATGAATAAGTCTATTGGGGGTATTTAAACAATTTTTTTAGATCGATACGGTGCTATTATGATTGACTTTTGGTTGTTTTTCACCCTCCGCATCAAAGAATAACTGACGGTACCAAGTACTTAATTTATCACTAAACAACAATAAAAGCAATGTACAGGCCGTAATACCGAAAAAGAAGATGTAGCCGTAATGGTAACCCACAAAGGCAACTGGTACAAAAAGGCGCATAATTTCAAGATAATAAATATAGCGTTGTTGTTCAATGAGCGATCCACAGTAAACCAGGGTTATTAGGATACCAGCAGATATTGCAATGATAGCGTCGACCGATAAGTAGTTATAGTATAACATCATCAGGAATAACGCTAAGATCACCATAACCATTTGCAGATTCAGGTAGGTTTTAAAGTTATTGGTAGTATGGTCCTTATGTTTATGTATGCGAAGTTTCCGCTCCAGCAATACCCGAATATTGGGATTCATGGTCTCCGGCCCGCCAAACAGGGCTGTAAACTTGGCTTTAAAGGTCTTGGCTTTAGTAAAGGCTACCCAAATCTCCATATAATAATGAAAATGCTGCCACAGGAAGTAATAACTCTTCAGGGGATGAACTATGCCATAAACGGGTTCTTCTTCTTCTTTCTGGAAGGTACCAAAAAGCTTGTCCCAAAAAACGAAAATATCGCCATAGTTCTTGTCCAGGTATTTCTCATCAGCCGCGTGGTGTACCCGGTGGTGGGAAGGGGTGATTAGAATGTATTCCAAAAAACCCAGTTTGCCAATGACACGGGTATGGGTAAAGAACGAATAGATACCGTGAAGCAGCAGCACCGGGATAACCATATCCGGATGGAAGCCCATTAGCGGCAGTAATGACCAGAACGCGGTTCGGATGAAAGCCTGAAATACTGTAATGCGGGTAGCGGCGGTATAATTAAACTCCTCGCTCTGGTGGTGTACGATATGGGCAGCCCATAATACATTTATTTGGTGACCAAGGCGGTGATACCAGTACCATACCAGGTCTGTGGCCAGTAAAAGAAACACCCAAACGTACCATTGCCGTCCAATATTGAATAAATGGAAGTGCTCATACACCGCATAATAAATGGTATAAAAACTGGCGGAAAAGAACAAATCCATCAGCCTGTCGGCTACACCTACAGATAAGTTGGCAACGGTACTTTCATATTTATATACATCGTTCTTCTTCCGCTTCTTGGCATATAAATACTCTAATAAAATAAATAACAAAAACCCAGGAATAGCCAGGGCCATATAATTATATTTCATGATAATTTACCCAATATATGCTGCAAACTACGTGCATTTTCTCCTGACTTCTGTAATGGAATGGTCAAAAATATCTATAATCAGGTTTATACAATGAACATGCCAATGTTTTGATGGATTACCTCACTTTGCTCCCCCAAAGGGATTACCTCGCTTTGCTCGTGATCCCTTTGGGGGAGGCTTCAATCTGAAGAAGTCATTCCGCTTTGCGTAATTTTTTTTTGTTTAAAGGGGCGGGCCGCTCAAGATCGTACCTCCCTTGGACGGCCCGCCCCTTTAAACAAAAAACCCCGGCTATCGCCGGGGATTCTTTTGATTGGCGGAGAGTGGGGGATTCGAACCCGCGGACCCTGTAACAGGTCAACAGTTTTCAAGACTGCCGCAATCGACCACTCTGCCAACTCTCCGGGTGCAAAAGTACAAATCTTGGACGATTCTGCAAACGGCAATTTGTATTTTATACAGCGCTAAAGATAATACACTGATGATATGCGTGTTAAAATTATATTATTCTAAAAAAGTCTTAAACCTACGGCCATATTCCCATATTTTGGTAAGAGACAGCAATCTTATCGATTGAGCTAACGAATGCGGCGGTGCGCAGCGTGTCAATCTTGCGGTTTCCTTTCAGTATCTCGCGAATCTCGTGGTAAGACCGGATCATGGTATCTTCAAGGCCTGAATTGACCAGCTCTAGTTCTGAAGCGCCTTTAATAATAGTTTTGCGCTGGGCAGCACTAAGCGATTGCCCAGTTATAGATTCAACGGTATTGACCAGGTTTAAATTGGCCAATTCTTCATAGCGTTTGTCCATGCGTCCAAAGGCTACATGCGATAGGTTCTTAAGCCACTCAAAGTACGAAACGGTTACCCCACCTGCGTTGCAATACATATCCGGAATAATTATACCCCCTTTTTCAACAAAGATGGCTTCTGCACCCGGTGTAGTAGGGCCGTTGGCTCCCTCAGCGATAATTTTAGCCTTTATTCGGCCTACGTTTTCTTCCGTAATTTGGTTTTCAAGTGCTGCTGGCACCAAAATATCACAATCCTGCTCGAGACCTTCTGCCGGCAGACGAAATTCCTTTTGAGCCTTTTTAAATCCAAGGATAGTGCCGTTGTTTTTGCGGTGTTCAATTATTTCATCAGGGTCCATACCGTCTGGGTTATATAAGGCACCATCGTATTCGCAAATGCCGACGATGGTTGCCCCAAATTCAATCAGCACTTTGGCAGTATGGTAACCTACATTTCCAAGCCCTTGCACAATGACCCGCTTGCCTTCCAAACCAGTGGAAAAGCCGAGCTCCTCCATATCTTCGGCGATATCTACGCATTCGCGGATAGCAATGGCCACTCCCCTACCGGTTGCTGCTCTGCGCCCGTCAATACCATGCAGGGAGATGGGTTTGCCTGTCACGCTTCCCAGTGCATCCAGTTGGCCAGGGTTCATCGTGAGGTAAGTATCGGCAATCCAGCTCATCTCCCGCTCGCCCGTGCCATAGTCTGGAGCTGGCACGTCAATGCCGGGGCCAATAAAATTTTTTTTAATCAATTCTACGGTATATCTCCTGGTAATTGTTTCAAGCTCGGCGACTGAATAGTTTTTGGGGTTAATTTTAATACCACCCTTGGCACCGCCAAAGGGCACATTAACGATAGCACATTTATAGGTCATCAAGGCGGCAAGAGCCATTACTTCGTCCTCATTGACCATTTCACTATAGCGTATACCGCCCTTGGTGGGCGACTTATGATGTGAGTGCTCTACACGCCACGCATCGACAACTTCTATATTGTCGCCTCGCCTGATGGGAAACCGAAACCGGTATACACTGTTGCATACCTTAATCTGATCCAGCAGGCCGTGTGAATGGCTAGTGAATTGGGCAGCGTGATCAAAAAATTGGGACACATCATCAAAAAAGTGAGGTTCCAATGGGTTAGCTTTTGACTTTAAAGTAGCCATAAACAAAATTTAGTTTTTATGTTCTTTTTCCAAACGGCTAATTTTCCGGTCAAGGCTATAGAGGTATGCAATGAAGCCAACAAAAATGATGACCATGACTAGCACGACAACATAAATCTTTCCCGAGGATCTTAATCCGGTCGCCATTTCGATCCCCGGATTTTCCTGTGCAAAGCTACACAATGCCGTAATAAGGAAACACAAAAATAAAAGAATTACTTTTTTCATATGTTTTTATTAAAAATACTATAATTAAAGAAGCTTTTTAAATACTAAAATTATCAAATTTTAAAAAAACTTCTTTTTATTGATTTTTTTGAAAAAGAATTATTCGATACCGGTAGCGGATGGACAGCATCCAAAGCGCCAGCAGCATCCAGCCAATGATGCCAGGGTACAATACCAGGCGCATGCTGTTGTCCAGGTCAAACTGGCCAAAGCCACCATTTCCACCACTTGCAGGATGTAAAGAATCCGTAAGTTTCGGCAGGATATACATGAGCACGATCATGATGGGGAATGCAAAAATGTTATAGATAGCCGATATCTTTGCCCGTTTTTGTTCTTCATTCAGCGAACTGCGCAAAACCAGGTAGGCCAGATACATCAAGGTGGCAATAGCAGATCCATTGAGTTTCGGGTCTGACGGCCATGGGTCACCCCATGTCACGCTGGCCCAAAAACTGCCGCTGATTAGTCCAAAAAAACAAAAAACAATGCCTACATTGATACTCTCTACAGCCATTAGGTCATATTCCTCCTTTCCTGAAGAAAGGTATTTAATGCTGTACACTACTGAAATACCATACATCAAAAACATGGAGAACCACATAGGCAAGTGATAATAAAGCGTGCGGATGGACTCATGCACAATAGGCAATACAGGTACGGGGCCTAGCAAACCGGCAATAACACTATAAAGTACCAATATTGTACCTAGGGCCTTCCACCAAAAAGATCTCATTTTAAATTTGTATTAGAATACACGATTTTGTTTAATCCCTCCAAAGGTAAGGAAATAGCAACAAAGATATGGAAATAGTGATCAGGTTAATTGCGACAAGGACAATCACCTCATTATAACTAACACTACGGTCCAGCCCATCCATGGCGTTTTTGGATAATTTGATCAGGAAAAGTAGCAATGGAATAATAACCGGAAAGCTCAAAATAGCCATCAATGTACCGCTATTAGTTGCCTTGGAACTAATGGCAGATACCATGGTGAAAATGGATGCAAACCCTAAGGCTCCCAGCAGTACTGATACCAGGTACAGGAGCGGATCACCAAGCTGATGCTTAAAAATGATGGAATATACAAAAAATGCCACTGCCGAGAGCAGTAGCATCAATAATACATTATATACGATTTTTGAAATGATCACGGCCTGGGCACTGACCAAGGTATAGTAGTATAACTGCCTTCCTTGCCCCTCATGTACAAAACTCCGGGCTATAGTATTGATCGAGGCAAAAAGCAGGATAATCCAGAAAAGGACATTCCAAGTAATGGGATCCAGCTTTTTAAAAGCCTGATAACACACAAAAACGGTGGATACTACATAAAGCAGCATTCCATTTAAGGCATATTTGGATCGCCATTCCAGCCTGATATCTTTGCCAACTAAATATTTGACCTGCCCGAACAAATTCATTAGCGGCAAAGATACAAGAATTAGGCTTTGCTATGCGCTTTATCTGCTAATTCTTGTGCCAATTCCTCTGCTTTACGTGCTGCATGCTTACCTTTTTTGGTGGCTTCATCTGCAAAATCTTCAATGCCTTCTTTGGCTTTTCCTTTCAGGTGCCGGGCTTCGACAAGTGCTTTAGAGGCATAGGAAGAAGCCTGACCAAGTCCATCTTTAGCTTTGTCCCTAATGGTATCTGTCAAATCACGGATATGATCTACGGCATTGTTCCATTGTTTGCGTCCTCCTTTGGTACCAAACAATAAATAAGCTATTGTGCCTACGGCAAGGCCTGTAAGTGCAAAAGCGAGCAAATGTGATCGCTTTTCTGACCGGTTAATATATTTATTAGTTTTCATATCTTAATAACAAGGTTGCCAAAAAAAAGTTTCCATGAAAAACTATTTTTTTCCGTAAAGGTGCTTTTTTAAACCAATGAACCGATTTCTCTGATGGGGATATCTTGTGCGCAGGGGGTTTTAAGATCGTCGCGATGTTGGTAATGGTATCCTGACTGTGCAAGTTCCCACAGCATAGGTGCCAAAAACCCCATAGCGGCGCTAAACCCTTGCAGGGTCGCTTCGGAGTTGCCCGTTTCTTTTGAATTCCTAGCTTCGTTTTCGATTTCATATGGTCCGGCAAACCCCCTTTCATTTAGGATATCGACAAATGCCCGCCAATCCATGCTGTCTGATCCCCCAAAACCGGGTAGCATTGCCTCGTAGTGGTGACGGTCCCAATCGTTGGCAGGAATGGCTACCCCTGCTTTTTCTGCCAGTTCTTTATCGACCACTTGCATGGGATACATACCTCCCCATTGTGTACGGGCTTGGGTATGCAGATTTCGGGTGGTCTTAACATGGATGCGCTGAATACGAACGATATCACTGGCACGGATAACCTCAACCGGGTCGGTATGCTGCCAAACATCGTGTGAAGGATCATATATTTCGCCGTGGGCCTTGGACGGAATGAGGCTGTACATGAGTTTTCTCGCAGCAAGCACTGCGGGAAGGTTGTTATAGGTACTGCTAAAACTGGCTGGCCTCCACCCCTCCATGGGGCAATTCTCGTAGAGAATAGTTACTCCCAGGCTTTCTGCATACGCGACAATGGGTGCAAAAACGCGCTGGTACTCAAGCAAGTTTTTTTCAAAGCCAAAATCCTCATTGCCTAGGGTATGATTATACCCGACAAAAGTGCCCACCTTGACGTTATTGGCATCTCCTCCCAGCAGGTAGGCAATGCGAATGAGCTTGAGCAAATGATTTTGGTTTTTAATGCGCTGGTCTGGCTCTCCACCTATCATGTTTTCAAAAGCACCCAGCGACAATTGAAGGCCTGCCATATTGAATTGGTCGATCAGGATTTTAGCTTGCTCTGGCCCAAAATTGTCATAATCCAAATGCGTCGCCACATGATCCTGCCGGGTGCCATCCTTTCTAAACACGCACAGATCTACACCCTGCGCCCCCAAATCCACAGTTTTACTAATTACTTCAGCTTGAGACAATCCCTCAAACGCCGAACTCATGACCCAGATCGGGCTATTTTTTTTCTCGCTACCCATATTTTCTTATTAAAACTAATCTAAATAATAAACCTGATGCTGTACCTCTAACTCAGGCAATTTTACCTCTTCAGCAAAAATCCCATATACACTGGATCCGCTCCCGCTCATACTTGCATACAAAGCTCCAGCTTCATAAAGTGCCGCTTTAATGCCGTAAATTTGGGGAAATTGATTAAAAATGCCTGATTCAAAATCATTGCTGATGGTCGCCTTCCATTCAGTTACCGGCTGCAGTATATAAGCTTCCAACCTTTGTTCTTGCGTATATTGAACCACCGACCGGTAGGCCATCGCAGTACTAATGTGTATATTCGGCTTGACCAATACAATTTTATAGGCCGAAAGATCCAGGGGGATGTCACTTAACTCATCCCCGATTCCCCGTGCCAGCACCGGCTTGTTATGAATAAAGAAGGCACAGTCTGCACCGAGCCTTCGAGCATATGCCATCAGCGTGTCTTCCTGCAGACCTAGTTCATATTTATTGTTTATCAGATTTAGCAGGAAGGCAGCATCTGCAGACCCTCCCCCAAGGCCCGCTCCAATCGGAATGACTTTATGTAAATATATTTGGAGGGGAGGCAATTTATGGTCAGTAGCCAGCATTTCATAGGCTTCAAGGCATAAATTACCATTTCCCGGGATCTCAAGACCCGATGATATGAGCTTGGTTTGTTCACCCTCAACAATCTCCAGCACGTCGTTAAGCTGGACGGGGTAAAACACTGTTTCAAGGTTATGGTATCCATCAGGTCGCCTCCCAAGCACTTGCAGGCCGATATTTATTTTGGCATTGGCAAAACTTATCATGGGGCAGAAATACAAATTTTATATGGATAAAGCAAAAACCGGATCTGTAACTATGCAATAACACTCTTTGAATTATTATTACAAATATATTCCTGCATCCTAGCTGAGCATTTGTTCAGTATATTTAGGCTGAACAATCTTGTTCATTTTGTTCATTATTAATTATAATTTATTGTTAAATTTAGTCTATTTGATGACATCTATGGCCAATAAAAATCACAATTCCTTTGATTAGACAAATGAATATTTTACGATTACATAGTATTTTAAATGGATTATTTAAAATATAACTACCTTAAAATATAATAATTACAAATAAATAAAAAAAACAATTTGATACAATAGGTTTTTTGCCACGTTAAATACTAATTGGATTTTGACTAAACAATCGACATATTTTAACATAAAAGGTATTGAAAAAATAAGAATGAAATGGCTAAAGTCACCACTAACTATTTGCCAGATTAAAAAATATTTTTTACCTTCAACTCGGACATCTAATTTATTATCTATGAAAAGATTTTTACCTTCACATTTTGAGGAACTAAAAAAACAAGTTATAGAAAAAGCAGGCATTAGTAATCTCAAAACCTCTGATTGCTACAGATTGGCTGTCGACATATATGTCAAAACCCAAAAACAGATCAGTGAAACAACTTTGAAACGGATCTTTGGTTTTGCAGAAAGAAGGTATAACCCGTCTTCCTTCACCTTAAATGCAATGGCTGAGTTCTGTGGTTACGAAAGTTGGACTGCCTATAATAGTCATGTAGAAAATTTTCAAGTTAGAAATAAGCCGACCCGTACTTGGCAATCGGTTAGGCAGGCCGCCCATAAAATTACCCACTATACATTAGAAACTAACAAGCAAAAATCGGGAATTCCATATAAACATACCATAAGCCGCGCAAGTTTAGAACGCCATATTGATTTGTTTGAACATACAAAAGCTAACGTTTGTCTGGTGAGTGGACAAGCAGGGAGCGGAAAAACAATAGGACTTACCCATTGGGTTGAACAACAATTATCCAAATCCTTACATAAAAAAGACCAGAATATCTATATTTTCGTCAACAGTAATTCCCTTTTACAAGTAGCAGGATATGGTTATGATGGCAACCGATGGTTAGCTCAGGTTTTGGCTATGCAGATAAATACCATAAAAGCATTTTTAACCTCTTACAAAAGGCAAGCACCTGGAAATTTTTACCTGATTATAGATGATCTAAACAACCATATTTTCAATGAAAAACATTTTAATCTGATCATTAATCAGCTTATTGATATGTCGGCCTATTTTTCAGCATTCAGCTGGTTTAAATTTATCATAAGCACCCGTCCAGACACCTGGCAACTTTACAAGCACCTGATAGAAGGCAGCAAAACCTTATACGCCAACTGGTATACTAGCTTCAATTCACATAAAGGCAACGAATCGGCCAACATGATTCCGTTCAGTATTGATGAAATACAACAGCTCGCAAACAAACTAACCGGAAATCATCTTCAAACGTCTGAAAGGTTCAAAAAGCAGTATTCATTAATTAAATTACCTATTTATTTCCAATATTATTATAAGCTCAAAGGAAAAAACATCGACCCCAAAATGCTTAACACGGCCGATCAGTATGCTATTGCCAGCCCATATATTGAGAAGCATGTATTAAAAGGAATCCGTAATACTGAAAAACAAATCCTCACCAATCTGTTATTTAACCATGCCAATTTTAATAACAATGAAATCTCTATAAATAAAGAGAAAGTTTACCATTTCATCAAACAATATAATATAGCTTACAGAGAACTGTTACAATCAGGAATATTCTTAGAATTTCACACAGAAAGTAAATATAGCAATCATACCGAAATTAGAGTATACTCTATTTTATTAGCAACATATTTTATAGCCAAGAATCTATTAAGCGGTAACAATTACGCAATCAACACCCGTATAATAGAGCTCATCAGTCAACAGGCCTACCCCGAAAATATCCGAATCAGCATAATGCGTTGGGTAATTGTTTTTTCGATGGAATCATGCGATCTTACCTTTATCAACGATTTGATCCAACGCAGTTTTGGCACCCCTTATGAAAATCACTTCAACATTTTCTGCTGCAATACCATTTGTAACATTGGGGCAAAAAATATTGAAAATCGTAATAAATTAAATAATCAGCTCAACAATACCCCATTTATAGAATACGTTTTGCTTATTCCGGGCCTGCAAACAAGTTACATTCATACCATTAAGCAATTGCTTCAATTTTCGTTGACTGACAAAAATAAAATTTATATTCACAGCAAACTGGGGCTTATGGCCATACTGCTATTAGATGATGTAGAAGCCAGCCAACATATAACTACCCTTAAGGAGTATCAAAACGCAGCTCTATCAGTTTTTGCAATTAACCCTTTACATGGGTTGGAAACCCTTCACCATTATTTCAGCTTCAATACGATAAATATTGACGCCATTTGCGAGCTTACACACTATTATTTTAAACCAGAAATTCATCAACCCAGCAAGCAACATGAGCTAATATTGACCATCGCCTTTTGTTGTGGTATACTGACCAACAATCCTAAAAAGATCATCCGGCTTATCAACGCTATTCAGTTTAGTCTTCACAAAAATCCGTCAACTATAGCTAGTCAGGACTTCAAGATAACGTTACAGCTTTTTAAGGACATTGAACTCATTCGCTCCGGAAAATCAAAAAACGTGGCTGGATATCTATCGACTATCACTCGCACAAAAACACACAAATTTAATCAAGTGCTTGAAAAAATTATCCGGGTACTACTGGATGAGCATTCCTATTCAGACTCAGTTTTTCATATCACACATCTTCTTGAAATTGTTATTCATGAAAAAATTACGCTTTTAGAAGTGTACATTCGTAAATTTTTGATTCATTCAGCAAATAACTTTTCAGAAAACTCTATAAAGGAGCACCAGTTAGCCTTAAAACAGATCCAGAAAAAGACAAATTATCAGTTACAATCAATGAGTGCATGGCGTTTTCCCTATCAAATAGGATCGCACAATGGCTAATACCTAATCATTGCACTTATTTAAAAGGGCTTCCTCTATCAACTCAGCATAAAAATCAGTTTCTGTCATCCCGTATGCGCGCACTTGTTGCGGAATAAAGGATTGAGGCGTCTGCCCAGGAATGGTATTTATCTCAATAAAGTAAAAACGATCTGTATCTTTTTCCAAGAAAAAATCGACACGGACAATGCCTTTACAATTTAGACGTACATAAATTTCGTTCACCAAATAGTTTATCCGCTCGATTTGCTCTTCAGTAAGATCAGCAGGGGTAATCTCCTCCGACATACCATTATATTTGGCATCATAATCAAAAAATTCATTTTCGGTCAAAATCTCAGTTGGTGGCAATATGTGAATAATCCCATTTTTGCGATATATGCCCACTGAAAATTCCCGGCCGCTCACAAAATCCTCCACAATCACTTGTTTGCCTGTATTTGCTGTATCAAAGGCCAGGTCAATCGCTGGCTGAAGCCCATTTAAATCAACCACCTTCGTCATCCCAATACTGCTCCCTCCAGCATTCGGTTTCACAAAATAAGGAGGAACAAGCTTCTCCTGTACCAACCTAAAGGCCTCAGACCGGTCATTTTCATGTAAATGAACCGAATTTGCCATATATAGCTCATCAATACCAGCCAGCAACAGCTTAGTATAAGCCTTATTCATGGTCACCGCTGAGGTTAGGGTATCACAAGACGTGTAAGGCAATCCCACCATGTCAAAATAACCCTGTAACCGGCCATCTTCACCCGGACTGCCATGTACCATAATAAAGGCCAGATCAAAAAAGATGGACCCATTTGGCAAATCCAAATGAAAATCGCGCAGATCGATGGGATATTTTAACCCTTTCTCATCTTCATAATACCAGCCATAATTTGTAATAAAAATTTTATATACTTCATAGGACAATGGCTTTAATTTATCTTCCACAAAGGCCGCACTTTTAATGGAAACTTCAGCCTCCTCAGTAAAACCACCGGTAATTAATGCTATTTTTGCACCCATTGCATTTATTTAATGTCTGGCAAATATAAGGCTTGTAGCAAACAGAACAACTAAAATGTAGATAACAAGTTAGAATTTTAGAAAAGTGAGTGTTATCAGATGAATAAATTTTTTCAATATCTCAGTAGTGCAGTTTTCAGAAAAAACCTGATTGCCGCGATCATCACAGTGATCTTGTTTTTAGTGCTTATTTTTTTTGGTCTCCGCGTATATACCAGGCACGGAGAAAACATCAAAGTACCCTTACTTAAGGGAAAAAGTATCGAGGAAGCCATAAAAACGGTTGAAAGAATGGGGTTTCGTTATCAGGTTGACTCCGTATATCAGGCAGATGCAAAACCAGGAATGGTTATAGAACAAGATCCGGATGCTGGTACCGACGTTAAAGAAAATCGCAACCTATATCTCACCATCGTCACTCGGGTTGCACCAAGCGTTACCTTTCCGGATTTGCTTGAAATGACCTATGTCGAAGCCCGATCCACCCTAAGTAACTACGGGCTAAAATTAGGAGATACTATCTATATACCTGATATTGCTCGCGACAGGGTATTAGATGTCAAATACGGTGGTCAGAAGATTAAAGCAGGCGAAGAGATTCCTAAAGGATCTCAGATCGATCTGGTTCTGGGTAATGGATTTGGCGCAAGTGAAGTAGAAATACCAAAATTAATTGGTTTTACTTTACAAGAGGCAAAATTTGCCCTACAAGGGGCATCACTCATGCTAGGATCGGTCAACTATATGGGTACCGTGACAGACAGTGCAACCGCCCGGATCGTGAGCCAGTCTCCTGTGCCAGACAGCACCAAGGTCAGTATTGGCACACCCATTAATGTTGCATTGAGTAATTAAAACTAAAAAGCGAGACCTAATTTTATATGAACGATCCTAAAAAAAAACGAATACTTCGCCTTTTGGCAGGCGTTGTCTTTGCAGTATTGCTGGCAGGCGGAGTAGTTGCCTATAAAATGTACATTCGATTTCTGGCGCCCAGTGTGACAGAGAGCCAACCATACTTATATATTCATACTGGTACATCGTTTGAAGAGGTGATGCAAGAATTGGCCCAAAAAAATATTGTTGAAGATACGGCATCTTTCCATTGGGCTGCCAATTGGATGAAGTATCCTTCGCGCGTCAAACCTGGTAAATATAAGCTGAGCAAGGGCATGAACAACCGTCGTTTAATTAACATGTTGGGTGGTGGATTTCAGGAGCCCGTTCATCTGCGTTTCCAAAATATTAGGCTGAAAGAGGAATTTGCTGGATTTTTAGGCACACAACTGGAGCCAGACTCCATCGCCATGATTAACATGCTCAATAGTGACAGCCTGGCTGCGGCCTACGGATTCACCACCGAGAATTTCTTTTGTATGTTTATTCCCAATACTTATGAATTTTTCTGGAACACCAGCGCCACCGATTTCTTTGAAAGGATGCATACAGAATACCAGAAATTCTGGACAGATGAACGGATGAATAAAGCCCGGGATTTGAACTTAAGCCCTATTCAGGTAAGCATCCTGGCTTCTATTGTCAAGGGAGAGGCGCTACATACCGATGAAATGCCAGCCATTGCGGGCCTTTATTTGAATCGGCTCAGGAAAGGAATGCTCCTACAGGCAGACCCCACGGTTATCTATGCCACGCACGATTTTTCCATAAGGAGGGTTTTGTTCAAACACCTACGGACCGAATCACCTTACAATACCTATATCTATAAAGGATTGCCCCCTGGCCCCATTATGATGCCCAGTATTGCCTCGCTGGATGCCGTACTGAACCACCAACAGCACGATTATTTATACATGTGTGCCAAAGACGATTTCTCGGGTTATCACAATTTTGCACGCACCGAAGCCGAACACCTGATCAATGCCCGTAAATTTCAGCAAGCGCTGAATGAACGCAATATTAAACGCTGATGTTTGTATTTGAAACAAAAATAAGGGTACGCTATGCTGAGACTGACCAAATGGGTTACGTTTATTATGGGAATTATGCCACCTATTATGAAGTTGCTAGGGTAGAAATGATGCGCAGCCTACAAACTTCTTATAAAGAAATGGAAGCTAACGGCATCATGATGCCCGTACTGGAACTTCATTGCAGGTACCTTAAGGCCGCAAAGTATGACGAAAATCTTTTAATTCGGGTTAGGCTTGAAAAGCTTCCAACTGCACGGATTACTTTTTATTACGAATTATTTAATGAAAAACAAGAACTGATCAATACTGGAGAAACCACCTTGGTATTTATAAACATTCAACGAAATAGGCCCTGCCAGGCGCCCACCCATTTTATTGAGCGCTTAAAAACCTATTTTTAATTTTTATATGAACTGGATACACAGAGGGCTCATACGATTACGCATTTACCGTCTGTTTATTGAATGGACTAAAATAATTGTGCCTCCAGGATTCGGTTCACTGCCCCTGTATACTGTAGGTACATTCTTTTTCCAAGAAATTTTCAGTGAATCCCTACTTAATAAAGCATCCTCGCTGGCCTATAATTTTATGTTAGCCGTATTTCCTGGCATTATTTTTCTATTTACCCTCATACCCTATATCCCCATTCACAACTTTCAGGATCAGCTACTTCAGTTCATCAGCCTTGTCCTTCCACAAAACGCCTACTTAGCCATAGAAAGCACGTTAGAAGATATTGTTAAGAACCAAAACAGCAGTCTACTATCCTTTGGTTTTCTATTAGCCCTATTTTTTTCAACCAATGGAGTACACTCACTCATGGTAGCTTTTAACAAATCATCACTAATCCCAGAAAGCCGAAGTTGGGTGCGTCAACGATTCGTAGCCGTGGTCCTAACCTTTATGCTCGTCATTGCGCTCTCTACCGGCATGACCATCATTACTGTTACGAATTATGTTTTTCGGTACCTCCGCCACAACATTGGCTTGGATCGATCTATTTGGGTACACATCCTCGATTTTATCCGCTGGATCATTGTCATTGGTATATATTTCTTTACAGTTAGCGTATTATATAAATTTGGACCAGCCTCTGCGCGCAAATGGAAACTATTCAGCCCAGGTGCCAGCCTGGCAACTATTTTAGCAATTTTGACCTTTTGGGGATTTAGCGCTTACATAAACAACTTCAATACTTACAATAAATTGTACGGATCAATTGGTACATTAATTGTGATTATGATATGGTTGTATCTCAACTCTTTAATTTTGTTGATTGGCTTTGAGCTAAATGCCAGTATTGCGCTTTCAAAACAAAGCATTAAGATCGTTAAACCACGTTTTAACACGTTTAAAAATACCAAAAAACAAGAAGATAGACTGAGAAAACTATAAAAGAACAACCTGACAATATTTATTTGGGACAAACATATAGCAGATAAAAGGCTGCTGGTTTGTAGATAATATTTGACAAGTTAATAAATAGTCAATTTAAAACAAGCTTGGTCATGCAAAGCAAATTTGCAAATATTGCAACTTTACGAAGAGGCATCCTTATCGCCTTCACAGTCTTGTTCATATTTATAGGTGGTGTTATTATTTACCAATATGTACAATTCCTACATATTGAAAAACGACTTAACAATACCTATCAACGGCTTAGTCCAATCAATAGTTTCATGGCTAACACGCTGTTTCTTGAATTTAACAAAGCCGAAACTGCTTTTCGGCTATATACACTGACATTTGATAACAAAGCCTATCAGGAATATGCCCGGCAAATCCGAATTGTTAAAAAAATTGCCGACTCTTTATCCATTCCTCAATCAGGCAACGGACATTTCAAAACGAGCTTCTCAAAACTACAGGAAAAAGATAAATTATCAATTGAGTACGCCAACCTTAAAAAAAACATGGATGAATTGATCCTGTATTCACAAGACACCATCCCCCACTTCACCCCCCCTCCCATTATAGTTCCGCGAAATATCATTCCCAAGAAAGTACTCCATGATGTTGTTGCTGAAAAAACCATTACAAAAGTAGATACCGTTGTAAAGAAGAAACGATCACTCTTTAAACGATTATTTGAACCAGCCTCTGACACAATGTTTTATACGTATCATGAAAAACAACAGCTAACCAAAGAACAAGTCCAGGTATTAAATAAAAACGTAGACAAAGTAATTGCAAATGCCAATCAAACAAATCAACAGCAAATTAATAAAGTCAAAGACCAATTGTTGCGTGTCCGTAAAAAAGAAAGGCAATTAATTACTATCAATTATGCCTTGCTAAATAGTTACAAGGCCGGATTAGAAAGCTTACGTGACGCAGAGCTAACCAGGCAGCGAACCATTGAGAAAAAAGACTTTGCTAATTACAAAAAAAACACTGACATTTTCAGCAAGCAGCTAGTTGCTGCATTATCACTCATGTTTCTGATGGTATTAGCCTTGAACTACTATCAAGAATACACCAAAAGAACAGAACAAAGGCTAAAAAAGGAAAAGGAATATGTTCGTGCCATTGCGCAGGAAAAAACGGCTATACTAGCAAATATCAGCCACGAAATCCGTACACCTCTCAACTCCGTATTCGGAGTTATTGAAATGCTAAGATTTGGTGAAGACGAAAAAAAATTAGACAAAAACCTTATCCAGTCAGCATATTATAGCATTAAGGTGGTCACCAACATGGTTAATGACATATTAAGCCTGGGAAAATTAGAAGCCGGACAAGACAAAATCGCCGTGGCCCTATTTTCTCCCATAAGTGTTCTACAGGATTCGCTGGACACCTTCCAGCATCTTGCCATACTTAAAGAAATTAATCTCCATCTAAATAGTTCACTATCTTCTGACCTGCTTATAGAAAGTAATGAGCTTAGAATACGCCAAATTGTTACAAATTTATTATCAAATGCCATTAAATTCACCAAAAAAGGAACAGTTATTTTGCATGCTAGCCTTGAACACACAAAAAGTGGCCACCACTTAAAGATAGCCGTCGAAGACGAGGGTTCAGGCATGGATCAGGATACGCAAAAAAACATATTTCGCAAATATTTTAGTGCCGATGCTCAAACAGCTGTCAGCGGTACCGGGCTTGGCTTGTACTTAGTTAAATTATTGGTAAAACAGCTTTCAGGAACCATTACTTTTAAAAGCGAACTTGCCAAAGGAAGTACTTTTTATGTCAGTATTCCCGTTTCCAGTATCAAAGAAACATACGCCGCATCCATTAACCCAGAGCCCAAGGACTTACCAAAAAATTTAGATTGTCTAGTAGTGGATGACAACCCTATCAACATTTTATATTTAAAACACTTTATGTCAGGCAAAGTACGCAGCGTCGAAACCGCAGCTGATGGATATGAAGCTCTCGATAAACTAGCCGTTGACAAATTTAACCTAGTACTTACAGATCTTTCTATGCCAGGAATGAGCGGCATCGATTTATTAGCAGCAATCCGTACCAATCCTAACTACCAGGAATTGCCCGTACTGGCTATTTCAGCAGATACTTCCATGATTGATCGGCTGAATCAGGACCTCCCCTATCACTTTGACGGCCTCATTGTAAAGCCCTTCAAGGAGGCAGAATTTATATCTGCCATTTTAAATGCCCTAAAAAGAAAAATTTTATCCTAAGCTTGTCCATTAAACTATCAGGAAAGCTTTCCTGCCAATAAAGCCATACGAACCAGCGGCGACTGTTTCTCATAAAGAATAGCATAAACTGCTTCACAAATAGGAGTATGAATACGATATTTTTTCCGTATTTGCTCAATACCATAGCTGGCATAGTATCCCTCAGCTACCATATTCATTTCCAATTGGGCGGAAGTAACTGAATAGCCCTTGCCCACCATATTTCCAAAGGTTCGGTTACGACTAAACTGTGAATAAGCCGTAACCAGCAAATCCCCCAAATAAGCCGATTCATTAATATCCCTTTTTATAGGATGCACTGCACTGACAAAAGCGGCCATTTCTTGAATAGCATTAGATATTAGCACTGCCTGAAAATTATCCCCATAACCCACGCCATGACAAATACCGCTGGCAACCGCATAAATATTTTTAAGTACAGCAGCGTATTCCGTTCCATAAATATCATCAGATATGTTCGCTTTTACATAGCGATTTTCAAGAATTCCAGCCACCAATCCAGCAACTTCAACAGCCTGAGATGCAATCGTCAAATAAGATAATTTTTCAAGTGAAACCTCTTCAGCATGGCAAGGACCTCCAATTACAGCAATAGATGTTAAAGGCACCTTAAATTTGCTTTGTAAAAACTCACCGATAATCTGGTTTTGATCCGGAATAATTCCTTTTATCGCAGACACCACACATTTCCCTTTTAACATCTCCGGTGAAATGCCACGCAATACCTCTTTCAAAAAAGCCGCAGGTACACATAATACGATAATATTGGCTTTCGCAATAATGGCCGTCATATTATCCGATACCCGTTTAGGAGGAATCTTTACCTCCACCGAACTTAAGTAATGTGGATTATGATGATGCTGGCGAATGGATAAAATAGCATCCGCATTTCGCATCCACCAATAGATTTCTTTTTTAACCGGGTTGTCTGTTAGAATTTTGATGAGTGCTGTTGCCCAGCTTCCACCCCCAATAACCGCCACCCTTAATTTTTGTTCCTCCATAAAGGTACAAACATACAATTTAAGGCCGAATTGTAGGCATTGCAACCTTATTTCAGTTTATCAGCAGGAACCTTCTCTACGAGTGACCCATTCTTCAGTAATTTACTTACGGCGTCAAAAGGTCTTGTTACCACTTCATCCCCTTCTTTTAAACCGCTCAGAATACGAATATTTGAATCATCCTGAATACCGGTAGTAACTTCTACCTGTTTCACCTTGCCTCCATCATAAACAAACACATATTCTTTCATATCCTTCTTATCCGTAGTTGGCTTTTTATCGGCACCGGATTTATCTCCTTGCTTAATCTTGGCAAGACTATCTGTGTTGTCGCGTGTGGTCACAGCTTGAATTGGAACAGAAAGACCTCTATCCGTCTTCGTATGAATATCAACTGTGGCCGAAAGGCCCGGCCTGAAAGGCGAAGGATTGGGAAGTCCGGGTTTAAGCAAGTCTTTATAAGAATCAGGTAATATGCGCACTTTTACCAAAAAATTAGTCACCTGATCGGTGTTTCCAGTCGTTCTTTCAATAGCCGAGCTACCAATCTCAGTCACAACGCCCTTAAATTTACGGTTTTGAAAAGCATCGATTTCAATGGTAGCCTCATCTGCCAGTGATACTCTGGTAATATCATTTTCATTGACATCTACATTAACCTCCATAGAAGTTAAATTAGCAATGCGCATGATTTCCGTACCAGCCATCTGTGCTGTACCTACCACACGCTCGCCCAGCTCGACAGATAATAAGGATACCACTCCGCTTACCGGCGCATAGATAGTGGTGCGTGCTAAATTATCACTTGCTTCCTTCACCGAAGCCTGCGATTGGTCAATACCATATTTAGTACCCAGCACATTTTGTCGTTGCGCCTCCAGATTAGCAATCGCACTTTGATAATCAGCCTGTACCTGTTCAAATTCAGAAGCAGAGATTACTTTTTTATCAAACAGTTCCTTATTCCGTTTATATTTTCCCTCAATATTGGCAAAAGCAGCCTGTTGTTGCTTAAGCTGTTGTTCACTCGCCGCTAAACTGGCTTTTTGTGAATTCAAGGAAGCAACTGCCCGTTCATAGCCTGACTGCAAAATATCCGGTTTGATCCGGCAAAGAATCTGACCCTGCTGTACCACATCACCTTCCTTAATGGCAAGTTCAACAATCTCCCCCGATACCTCAGAACTGAGCTTTACTTCCTTTTCAGGTTGTACCTTTCCGCTGGCAGAAACCAGCTCATTTATTGTCCTTTTAACAGCCTTCTCGGTAGCTACCTGGATAACATTGCCTTTGCCAATCCATCCGAGCTTGTTAGCAATGATAACCAATATAAGCAGCGCTGCTGCACCAACTAAAATATAAGGTATTTTACTCTTCTTCTTTGCCATGCTTTTGTAAAAAATTAGATTATAAATCAATGGGGTTACCCAAATAGAAATCGATTACTTTACTGCGGAAAATCAACTCATATTTAGCTTGTATCGCATCAAATTCAGCTTTATTGCGGTTTGTCTGTGCGGTAGCTTGCTCCACTGCATTGGCCAAACCTACACTAAACCTTTCCCGGATCACACCAAAGGCATCATCCGCCGACCTGAAAGCCGCCTCTGTTGAAGAAAATTTCTTTTGAGAGGACCGCAGGTCAAGTACAGCTTGGTTTATCACTTTGTTAAGATTGTTGCGGGCCAGTAGCTCATCATTGATCGCATTCTGATAATTAATCTCCGCTTTTTTAATCGCTACACGCGTTTGCAAATTATTAAATATAGGTATTTTAAGTGATAACCCTACAGATTCACTTAAATTACGGTCCAGCTGGTCATTAAAAGACACCTTACGTTGATCCACAAGAACTGGTTGTCCATTTTCAACCGCGTAAACATTGTCAATTACACTGGAAGAATATCTTGTACCAACACTTCCAGCCAGTGACAAAGATGGATATAAAGCACTTTTATTAATTGCAATGTTTTTTTTAGCCCAAAGTGTATTAAATTTTGCTTGCTGGATATCCGGATAATCCTCCACGGCTTTCACAAAAACCTCATAGCCGGTATATTGATTGGTATTAAATAATGAATCAGGCAAAGCTGGCCTTTCCAATTCAATATTGGTCTCGGGCGTCATTTCCATGTATTGCTTTAATGTCAGGATTGCTAAGTCAAACGCGTTTTGGGCAGTAACCACATTCAATTCGTCCGTAGCCACCTGCGATTTTGCCTGCGACAAATCTGCCAGGGTTTTTTGTCCCACATCATAACTCACCTGTACCGTTCTAAGCTGTTCCTGCGATAAAGACAACTGCTGCTTACTAGCCGTCAGGATGTCCTGATTTGTCAAAGCGTCCAGGTAAGTAGTCAGTACATTCAGAACCAGGTCGTTTTTCACCTTATCGACATAACTCATATCCGCTTGCAGTTTTAACTTATTCGCAGCTAACTGCCTGTTGCGTTGAAAACCATCAAATAATTGAATATCAGTTTGCAATCCGCCACTTGCAGAATTAACGGATACAGAGTTTGTGATCAATCTGCCAGAGCTTTGGTCAAACAACAACCCCCAGCTTTTCTCAGCACCAATACTCCCATTTAAAGCAGGGTAAAAACTTGCCTTCGCTAGTCGTACATCCTGTTCAGAAATTGCTTTTTGAAATTGTGCCTGCTTAACCTGCAAATTTTGGGACAAAGCCAAATTGATCGCTTTTTTTACCGGAATAACCTCTTGCGCACCACTTGGGATATTAACGCCCATCAGCAACAAAAATAAACCTGCAGCAATTTTGAAAATTCTTTTAATTATATAAATGTAGTCCATAGAAACATGCAAAATTTAATATTCACATTAAAAATTAACCTTTTAAATTTTTATTTTTCCTTTTTGAATTTTCCCTTTTTTCCAATTAACCCCTTACCTTAGTGCCGACAAAAATACAATAAGCAAACATGTATCCCATCAAATCGCCCTCATTTCTGCGCTGGCTGTATCCTGAACTTACCTGGCACAAAGACCGCCATGAAAAACGGATATATTTAACCTTTGACGACGGGCCGATACCGGATGTTACACCTGCCGTACTGGATATTTTAAAAAGCAGGGATGTAAAGGCTACCTTTTTTTGTGTGGGGGAAAATGTCAGGAAACATCCCGCGATTTATCAAGAACTAAAAAAACAAGGGCATTCCATTGGCAATCACACCTACAATCACCTGAATGGCTGGAAAACGGATGACGATACATACCTGATCAATATTCAAAAATCGCAACAGCTTCTCCAAGTACGATTATTGCGCCCACCCTATGGCCTCATCAAAAAATCGCAGGCCAGGCAACTCGTTGGCCAATATGAAATCATTATGTGGGACGTGCTGAGTGGCGATTTTGATCTGAAGCTGTCGCCAGAAAAATGTTTGCAAAATGTACTAAAGTATACAAAAAACGGATCAATTATCGTTTTTCACGACAACCTAAAAGCCATACCAAGAATTTTACATGCTTTGCCTCGGGCAGTAGACCATTGGCTTGAACAGGGCTATAGCTTTGGCATTCTCTAAATATACGTGAAGGTGTCATAAATGTCCGCGTAAAAATTTATCTTTGCCGATTAACAGCGTTTTTTAATAAACGCTTTTTTATTTTTACATGGAGCACATTCGTAACTTTTGCATCATTGCCCACATTGACCATGGAAAAAGCACCTTGGCAGACCGGCTACTAGAATACACCCATACCATTACTCAGCGTGAAGCTCAGGCTCAGTTGCTTGATGATATGGACCTGGAACGGGAGCGCGGTATCACCATCAAAAGCCACGCTATCCAAATGAATTATGTACGGGATGGACAACCTTATATCTTTAATCTGATCGATACGCCCGGGCACGTAGATTTTTCTTATGAGGTATCGCGGTCTATAGCTGCATGCGAAGGGGCGCTATTAATAGTAGACGCCTCACAGGGTATACAAGCCCAGACCATCTCAAACCTTTACCTGGCCTTGGAACATGATCTGGAAATCATTCCTATACTTAACAAAATGGACTTGCCTGGTGCAATGCCCGAAGAGGTTAAGGACCAGATCATCGAGCTAATTGGGGGCAAGCGGGAAGATATCATACCAGCATCTGGAAAAACTGGCCTGGGTGTTCATGAAATCCTACACGCTATTGTTGACCGAATTCCGGCCCCAAAAGGAGATCAGGCAGCTCCATTGCAGGCCTTAATATTTGATTCTGTTTTTAACTCCTTTCGTGGTATTATGGCCTATTTTAAGGTACAGAATGGTGAGATCCACAAGGGAGACAAAGTAAAGTTTATCGCAACGGGAAGGGAGTATATAGCCGAAGAAATTGGCACTCTAAAACTCACACAAGTACCCAAAGAAGTGATAAAAACCGGTGATGTAGGCTACATTATTTCAGGCATCAAAGAAGCCAGGGAGGTTAAAGTGGGCGATACCATCACCCATACCCACCGTCCTTCATCCGAAGCCATCCAAGGATTTGAAGAAGTAAAACCAATGGTCTTTGCGGGGATTTATCCGGTTGATACGGAAGATTATGAGGAACTACGCGAAAGTATGCACCGCTTGCAGCTAAATGATGCTTCCCTCGTATTTGAACCGGAGTCTTCTGCGGCACTGGGTTTTGGCTTCCGTTGCGGATTTTTAGGTATGTTACACATGGAGATCATCCAAGAGCGCCTGGAACGCGAGTTTGACATGACAGTCATTACCACCGTACCCAACGTATCGTACCGTGCATTCCTAACAAAGGGCGAAGAAATATTGGTACATAACCCATCTGACCTACCAGACCCTTCTAAATTGGATTTTGTTGAAGAGCCGTACATCAAGGCTAATATCATTACCAAATCTGATTTTGTAGGCCCTATCATGTCGTTGTGTATCCAAAAGCGGGGCATAATCATCAACCAATCGTACCTAACATCAAACCGGGTAGAATTGGCATTTGAAATGCCCATGGGTGAAATTGTGTTTGATTTTTATGACCGATTAAAAACCATTTCCAAAGGATATGCATCCTTTGACTACCATCAGATCGGGTACCGCCAATCAGATCTGGTGAAGCTGGATATTCGTCTCAACGGTGAGCCAGTAGACGCACTTTCTTCACTCATACACCGCAGCAACTCGTATGATTTCGGAAAAAAAATATGTGAAAAGTTAAAGGAATTGTTGCCCCGGCAACAATTTGAAATCATCATTCAAGCATCCATTGGCGCCAAGATCATAGCCCGCGAAAGTGTACGTGCCCTACGGAAGGACGTAACCGCCAAGTGTTACGGAGGCGACATCTCACGTAAGCGTAAATTGTTAGAAAAACAAAAGAAAGGAAAGAAACGCATGCGCCAAGTTGGTAACGTAGAAATCCCGCAATCGGCGTTTATGGCGGTATTAAAATTGGACTAGCAGCCTGACCAGAACAGATCAAATTTTAAACAAAGTCTTAATTTGTAAATTGTAAATGAAACTACTCGACGGGAAACTGGTTTCCGAGAAAATAAAACAAGATATAAAGGCAGAAGCTGCAGAATTTACAGCCAAAACTGGGCGTAAACCTCATTTGGTAGCAATTTTAGTTGGGCATGACGGCGGCAGTGAGACGTATGTGGCCAGCAAAATGCGCAATTGTTCGTTGGTGGGTTTTGACTCCAGCAACCTGCATTATGAAGATGATGTCACTGAAGCGGAATTATTGGAGCGTATACGTGAACTCAATGCTGATCCGGAAGTTGATGGGCTGATCGTCCAATTGCCCCTGCCGGCACACATTGACCCGGAGAAAGTGACCGAAGCCATTGACTATCGGAAAGATGTAGACGGTTTTCATCCTGTAAATTTGGGAAGGATGCTGCGCAACTTACCTTGCTTTATTCCGGCCACCCCTTTTGGCATTATGCTCATGCTGGAACATTACCGCATTGAGACTGCCGGCAAACATGCGGTAGTGGTAGGCAGAAGCAACATTGTGGGAAGCCCAATGAGTGTATTACTGGCAAGGAATGCCAATCCGGGAAATTGTACAGTCACCCTCACCCACAGCCGTACTAATGACCTAAAGGCCGAAGTGTTGAGAGCCGATATTATTGTGGCGGCTATTGGCCGAAAGAATTTTATTACGGCCGATATGGTTAAACCCGGCGCTATTGTGATCGATGTGGGCATAAACCGCGAAATCAGCACGCAGACTAAATCAGGCTATAAGCTGTATGGTGATGTTGATTTCGAACAAGTAGCACCAAAAAGTTCCTGGATCACTCCAGTACCGGGTGGGGTTGGCTTGATGACCATTATTGGACTATTAAAGAATACACTGGCTGCCGCTAAAAAAACTATTTACTCCTAAAAAAATAATTTTAATTTTAGCAAACAATAAAGGCACGCACTTTGTTATGAGGACTATTAACATATAGAATATTTTTAAAATCATAAAATAATTCAATAACGATGAAAATTAACAATTTAGCAGTTCTAGCCATCACGGCAGCTACCTTAAGCTTAGGCGCTTGTAATAATAGTGCTAAACAAGCTGAAAGTGAACAATCAGCGGCAGATTCAATTTCAAGTAGCAATACTACCGCAGGAGAAAAACTGGATGCAGCCACTGACAGCATCTCTGAAAAAGCAGGTGAATTGAAGGACAGTGCAAAAGATGCCGTTTCAGACGTCAAGGCTTCTGCAAAAGAAGCTGGTGAAAAGGCTAAAAGTGGTTTTGAAGAAACCAAAGAAAATATAAAAGATGATATGAAAGCTGCTAAAGAAGATGTCAAAGATGCTGCACACAGCGCAGGAAAAGACATAAAGGATGCTGCTAAAAAAACAGGAGAAAAAACCAAATCAATCGTTGATTCGGTGAAGAAGAAATTTTAATTTTTCCTAAAAGTAATAAAAAAGCCTGTCTTCCCAGAAAGTTGACAGGCTTTTTTGTGAACGATTATGACCAACGAATAATTTTTATAGGGCTCAACCGGCTTATAAGGCCAGAGGGTATCAATAAGGCTAGCACGCAAATAACTAAAAGGCCAACATTCAAGCCCACAACCTCCCACCAAGAAATACTTACCGGAACGTAAGCTACATAATAAGCAGCTTCGTCCAATTTAAAGAAATGGGTTTGATCCTGAAAAAAATAGATACCTAAGCCCAATACATTACCCAATAACAAACCAAAACCAATTAAAGTCGTGGCGTGATAAATAAAAACCTTCCGGATACCTGTGTTGGGGAATCCCAGCGCCTTAAGTATACCAATCATAGAGGTCCGTTCCAAAATCATTATCAGCAAAGCAGAAATCATATTGATTGCCCCTACCCCAATCATCAAAATCAGAATAATTTGCGTATTCACATCCAGCATATCCAGCCATTGAAATACTTCCGGATACTGTTCAGGTACTGTGATAGTTCCTACATGTTGTGGAAGCAACTTCATCACCCGCCCCCTCATCAAGGACAACTTATCAAAATTACCAAACCTCACCTGGTATCCGCCCACATCACTTTCCAACCAATTATTGAGCCTTTTAATTACCCCCATATCGCCAATCACAAACGTTTTATCGACCTCTTCAACGCCCATGTTGTAAATTCCCGCAATCACGAACTTTCGCTTACGCAGTGGTTCCTGCACAAAATACATGATAAAATGATCCCCCACATCAAGTCTCATTCTGTTTGCCGTATAAGCAGAAATCAGCACCTGCTGCAATGCCAAAACTGAATCCTTAAAACTGATTGTATCCCCTTTTACAAGTATTCCCTTCAGGAACCTTTGGTCATATCGCTTGTCAATACCCTTTAATACAACGCCTTCCACTTCATCATGCGCCTTCATGACGGCCGGTTTAGTAGCAATAGGCTTGCATTGCACCCCACCTCTCAATTGGGTCAAACTATCCACTGTTCCAGACGGTAAATGTAAGGGTTGGTTTTCTTCCGACAACTGCCAATATTTATTAAAAATAGTCAGATCACCAAAAAAGCCCCGTTGTTTAGAAACGATAGCTTGCTTAAACCCTTTCAATACTGCTACTGATAAGATCATAGCGGAAAGCCCCAGCGCAATCCCCACAATCGCCACCCGCACGATAAGGCCCGAAAATACCCGCTGCCCTTGTCCGGTGATGCGCTTGGCCAAAAAATAAGGAAAATTCAAACCGTTGTTCTTTTATTTTGGGGTAAAGTTAATGAATGATGTGTACATCTGTTTAAAAAAGGTTTTTAACTTTGCAACATGTACGAAAAACCAAGGATCATATTTATGGGAACACCGGAATTTGCGGTGGCATCATTGGAAGCGCTATTAAAGGCAGGCGAACAGATTGTCGCTGTCGTGACCGCGCCGGATAAACCAGCTGGCAGGGGGCAGAAACTGCAGGAATCTGCAGTAAAGCAATATGCACTGTCGCAAAACCTTCCCATTTTACAGCCCGTAAAACTAAAAGATGAAACTTTTTTAGAAGAGCTGGCCAGTTATGAGGCTGACCTACAAGTAGTGGTCGCCTTCCGGATGCTTCCAGAAGTAGTTTGGGATATGCCTCCGATGGGTACCATTAATCTCCATGCATCTTTATTGCCGCAGTACCGCGGTGCCGCCCCCATCAACCACGCCATCATAAATGGTGAACGGGAAAGTGGGGTCAGTACATTTTTTCTGCAACAAGAAATCGATACCGGAAACTTGCTTTTTAGAGAAGTGGTGCGGATAGGTCCGTCAGATACTGCCGGCGAGCTGCACGATGAGCTTATGCAGGTAGGTGCCGCCTTATTAGTTAAAACAGTACAGGCCATTTCCGAGGGAGAAGTAGAACCCATCCCGCAAAAGGAATTGATCACGGGCACCCCGCTCAAGCACGCCCCCAAAATTTTTAAGAAAGATTGTCAGATCATTTGGAACCGTACCGTCAAGGAAATACACAACCATATCCGGGGCTTAAGCCCCTACCCTACAGCGTATACCGAGCTGGGGGGTAAATCACTTAAAGTCTATAAATCATTGCCCGAGAAAGGGAATGTGACCCATAAACCAGGAGAATACGACACAGACGGCAAAACTTACCTAAAATTTGCCGGCACCGACGGATATGTTCAATTGCTGGAAGTGCAGCAGGAAGGGAAAAAACGCATCCTCATTGATGAGTTTCTTCGGGGGTATCGGTTTTAACCGGCCAATTATTTAATTTTTCCTGCAAAAGTTTGGATATCCTGTTAAAGTAGCGTTTCTTTTTATACCCCATCACCCACTGGATGCCGTGGATGGCATTGGTCAGGAACAGCTCATCTGCCAGTTGTAGAATGTCAGGATTGATTTGTGCTTCGATCACTTGGATATCATTTCCCAGAGCCAGCTCAATGACCACCCTACGCATCACTCCTGCGATGCAACCTTCACTAACAGCCGGCGTATACAGTTTATTTTCATACCATACAAACAGGTTACTGCTACCAGATTCGCATAAAAACCCATTTTGATTCAAAATAATTACCTCATCCAGGCCTTTTTGCTTCCGGTACAGGCCTGCCATCACATAAAGCAGGCTATTCGCACTTTTCAATTTTGACAGCGAACTCACTGGTTTTCGGTATTCTGCATAAATATCAACGATCAGCCCTGATTTGTGTTCGGTTGCAGAAAGATCACTTGCTTCCATCACGTAGGCAGCTTTGTTTATCTCGGGACTATATAAGCCTCCACCACCCCTATAAATACCCAACCTTAAGCGCACATCCGCCTTAAAATTATTCTTTTGAACAAGCTCTGCAGCCTTTTCACGCAAAAAATCAACTGAATAAAGGTGACTACCCTCCAAATGCAGCATGTGCATGCTCTCGCGCAAGCGCTCCAAATGGTAATCCAAAAAACGGATATCCTCGTCCGCCCAGCGCATGGTTTCGAAAATTCCATCGCCGTAACGAAAACCCCTATTCCCGGTAGTTAGTACCGGTTTACTATCTACGACAATCTCTCCGTTAATATTTATATAGGTTATTGCCACTTATTATATGATGGATAATGATAAATGAATTATGATTGATGACTATAGATTCGCCATTTTTCCAGACACTTCCGAAAGTCTACTGGCAGCGGGGATTCAAAAAACAAATGCTGCCTGCTTTTCGGATGCACAAAGCCCAAGCTTTTGGCGTGCAAGGCCTGCCTTGGCAGGAGTTCAAAACAGTTTTCTACAAACTGCTTATACTTATTAAATACAGTTCCTTTCAGGATCCGGTCGCCCCCATAAGTAGCATCGTTAAAAAGTGGATGACCTATGGACTGCATATGTGCACGGATCTGATGGGTACGGCCGGTTTCCAGCTCACATTCGATCAGCGTGACATAGCCAAAGCGCTCCAATACGCTGTAATGGGTCACTGACCACTTTCCTTTGGTTTCATCGTCATAAATCGACATGATCCGACGGTCTTTCAGGCTGCGGCCGATATAGCCTGTCACTGTACCGCCTTCTTCCAAATCTCCCCACACCAACGCCTGGTATTTGCGGTCTATGGTGTGTTCAAAGAACTGCTTGGCGAGAAATGTGAGCGTAAATTCGTTCTTCCCGATCACCAACAGGCCGCTGGTATCCTTATCAATACGGTGCACCAAACCCGGCCGACCACTATTTCCGGGCAGCTGTGGCAATTGGTTAAAATGAAAAACCAATGCATTAACCAGAGTACCTGTATAGTTATTGAATCCAGGATGCACTACCATACCAGGTGCTTTATTGACAATTAAAAGGTCATCGTCTTCATAAACGATTTCCAGTGGAATATCTTCCGGATAGACTTCTGTATCTCGTGGTGGATGGGGCAACACGACGGTGATCACGTCGCCGGGCTTTACCTTGTAACTGGCCTTGACAGTCTTGTCGTTCACGCGCACAGTCTCAGCATCAATGGCGTTTTGGATCCGGTTACGGGAGGCGTTCTCTACACGGTGCATTAAGAATTTGTCAAGGCGCAATGGAGATTGCCCTTTGTCAACCAACACCCGTAAATGCTCAAATAAGTCCTGCTCTTCGCTTTCCTGTAAATCCAAATCGTCTACCATTTTGCAAAGATAGCAAAAGTCGGGAAGTCAGAATATGTTGGAATTGTGTGATCCATTATTTTAACCAGCTCCTCGTGCTCGGAAATCTTTCGGCTGCGGAGCCTCGGCCTCCTGCGCCTTCGATCCCCATGTGCACTCCGATGCCGGTCAAAATAACGATTGGAAGATAACGTCTTATTTTAAATGAATAAATCAGTAAGTTTGTCCCATGTCAGGCCAGCAACCCACCGCTATATTGCATATTGATTTCCATAGCCCGGAGGAGGAACTGTTGCACCCACTTTTGCAGGAAAAAGAAGTACGGTTGTTTGTGAAGCGGGATGACCTGATCCATCCCTTCATTTCAGGCAATAAATGGCGGAAATTAAAATATGTGCTCGCTAGGGCGCAAGCAGAAAACCGGCGACATCTGGTGACCTTTGGCGGGGCCTGGTCTAACCATTTGGTGGCTACGGCCTGTGCCGGGGCTAAGTTTGGGTTTAATACTACAGGGTTTGTCCGGGGGGAGGAGGTGGAGAATCCACAGCTAAGCCTTTGCCGTATATTTGGGATGGTGCTTCGGTTTGTAGATCGAACGGCCTATCGGGATAAAAAAGACCTTTTCGCGCAGCATTATGGCGATGATCCGGAAGCCTACTTCATTGACGAAGGCGGCGCATCCATCGAAGCAACGAAAGGATGTGCAGAGATTATCGGAGAACTGAGCCAGCAATATGACCACCTCTTTTGTGCGTGCGGAACGGGCACGACGCTGGCCGGGCTGGGTTTGGGAATAGCTGGTAAAGAGTTACATACCCGTTTGCACGGCGTACCGGTATTAAAAGGCGGCGATTTCATTCGGCAGGAAGTGAAAAAGCTGACACCGCATCCCTACCCTTTTGACCTGCACACAGATTACCATTTTGGTGGCTATGCCAAAATCAAACCCGAACTAACACACTTTATACGAAAATTTTGCTCCTCTAGTGGCATACTCATTGAACCTGTTTACACCGGCAAATTGTTTTTTGCTATTTTTGACTTGCTGGAGAAAGACTATTTCAGCCATGGCGACCGTATTTTGGCCTTACACACCGGAGGCCTTACCGGGATGCAGTGGATGAAAAGTGGTCATTAAGTCAGAAAAATAATAATGCAATAATGGAAAATCAGATTAAACTATCACATATCCAGGTGATCGCCTTTGACGCCGACGATACCCTATGGGCAAACGAACCCTATTTCCGGGAAACGGAAGATAAATTTTGTGTTCTGATGGAAGACTATCTGCCGCAACACAGCAGCATGCATGAACTTTTTAAAACTGAGATACAAAACCTGCCGCTTTATGGGTACGGCATTAAAGCATTTATACTAAGTATGATTGAAACCATTCTGCGTGTAAGTAATCATACCGTACATCCTCTTGTGATCAGCAAAGCCATAGCCTTTGGCAAGGAAATGATGGACAAGCCTATTGAACTGTTAGAAGGCGTGGAAGAAGTGCTGGAGACGCTAAAAGGGTCATACCGATTGGTCGTAGCTACCAAAGGAGACTTGCTTGATCAGGAACGGAAATTAAAAAAATCAGGCCTGTCAGACTATTTTCATCATATTGAAATCATGAGCGACAAACAAGTAGGTGATTACCAAAAGCTCATTAAACACCTGGACTGCCAGCCCCAAAACTTCCTCATGTTAGGCAACTCGCTCAAATCCGACGTTTTACCCGTTCTTGAAATGGGCGGATATGCCGCCCATATTCCCTACCACATCACCTGGGAACATGAACAGATCGATCATCAGGTCAGCCATGAAAACTTTTTGGAAATCGCTAATATACGGGATATTTTATCCTATTTAACTTTGTTAAATATTTCTTGATAGTTAAACATATTTTCTTTAATCATGAGCCTTCCGAATGGCCGATTTCTTAGTCATTCATCAGGTAAAGAATTGACGGGATTAGCATGCGTGGCTTTCACGGCCTGCACCCCAACCGTCAATAAAGCAATTAATACAGCTCCGGAGCCGGCCACGGCAAACATCCACCACTGTATGGTGATGTGATAGGCAAAATCTTGCAGCCATGTATTTGTGGCCCACCAGGCTATCGGAGAGGCGATAGTGACGGCTATCAGCATTAACACTAAGAAATCAACCGATAACAGTTGGATAATAGCCGCGACATTGGCACCCAGCACCTTACGTACACCGATCTCCTTACTGCGCTGAAAAGCGGTAAGTGTAGCAAGCCCCAATAAGCCCAGGCAACTGATAAAAATGGTGGTGCAGGTAGCCACCGATATGAGTTTTGCAGAATTCCGGTCTTGCTTATACAGATTGGCGATGGTCTCGTCATAAAATTTATACGTAAAAGGAACATTTGAGTAAATGCTATTCCAGGTATTTCTGATCATTAAAATATCTTTATCCCATTCCTCACGGCGGGATTTGGCCAATTTTATATGAACAAAGTTCAGCTCTCCATTGATGTTCATAAAAATAGATGGGCCGATCCTGCTACGGTAGTTTTGCTGATGAAAATCGCGAACTACGGCCATTATTGGCAATTGTTGATCATACATACTATTAATAAGTACTTTTCCAATAGCAGCTTAGGGAGAGGCTAATCCCATCACTTTTAGCTCTGCCTCGTTTATCATATATTCTAGGCCGGTATCAGAAGCTGTTAGCGGCTTCCCGGCCAGCAGCTTCAGTTGGTACAGATCCATGTAATCCTCATCAGCATATTTCAGGTTTACGTGGGTTTGCACCATTCCCGAATCACTTTGATAATTTGCTATAATAGGCACGGCACCGATGTCCATTGGAAGGTCGCCGAGTGCCACGGACGCAATTTCAGGATGCTTAGCAAGGGCTTCCTTAAATACAAACTTATTATGGAGCAACGTTTTGTCGCGTTGCACACTGGAGGGTATAGAAATGGTCAGCACAGCGTCGTAGTTAAATCCAAGATCGTTATTTTGCATATAAAGCAATTGATTACCCACAATGATAGCACTGATGATGAATACTTGCGCTACCACAAACTGGAATACGATAAGGCCTTTTCGAAGGATTCCTGCCGTCCCTACGGCACTCATTTCCTTTAAGTACTGACGCCGTTCTTACCTTCGTACTTAACCAAGCAGGATAGATACCAGCCAGGAAAGTAGTCAACAACATCAGGCCCATCAGAAAGACGGTCTTTTTTGTGGAATTGTGAAACACCTCCATTCCTTCGGGCATGAATTCCTTAAAAAAGCGAAAGACCAGAAACGAAAGAACAAAAGATAGGAGCGTTGAAAATAGCGTGATAAGAGCTGTTTCACTCACAAATTGCCCATTAGTTGGGCAGGAAGGCTGCCCAGTGTCTTACGGATACCGATCTCCTTAGCCCTTTGCTGCGCTTACGCAGTACTCAAATTAATGTAGTTGATGCATGCCAGCAGGATTAGGAAGATTGCCACCCCTAATAACCCAATCATAATGGGTTTATTTGCTGTACGGGTATATGCACCACAAACGTCCGAAAAATGCGCCTCTTTTAATGGTAATAACTCGTACCACTGTTTATAGTGGAATTTTTCAAAGTTGTCCTTGTTATGGGTTGTATTGATCTGGTTGAGTTGCCTGATGACCTGATCTCCACTGACCCCTTTTTCTAATTTGACAAACAGCATGTCGGTAATTTGAAATGCTTCCCAAAGGCTGGCATACCAGTCGCCTTTGGGAACTGCAAAGAACTCCTGCCAGTCAAAGCTATTTGAATAGTGCAGATCGGCAACGATACCCGAGACGGTCACTTGCTGCTCATGATTGTAAATGATGGTTTTGCCCAGGACCTCTTTGACCGGCACACCCGGGAAATATTGCCTAGCGCGGCTTTCTGTCAGCACCACCTTATGGAACCACCCTGGATCCAATGATACGCAAATAGCTTAAACCATTCTGAAGACGTAAAAGCTGCTTTGCGGTCGGTGCGGAATAAACGATCGCCGGCCCTGATCGTCAGGTCCTGATGTATCATGCAGAAAGCAGCCTGTTTTACGCCCGCCACTTTGGTCTTTCAGGCTTCATAAATGGCGTAGGAGGCTTCGCCATTGTGCTCGGTCTCTTTCATGTGCAGGTCATAACCGATGTGATAGATACAGTCAGCATCCTTGTGGTACCGGTCAAAGCCTAAATGGAAGTGGATATATAAGTATATAAACAAACAACAAGCCATTCCCAAGCCCAACCCAAATACATGGATACCGGTGTAGTATTTGTTCCGCAACATATTGCGGAAGGCTGTCCTGAAATAGTTCCTGATCATAGCTATTAAAAATTAGTTGTAGGAATTAGGTTCTTGCATCCTTTTATTTTTTACTTTCTTCCTATCTATTATTCCAGTCAAACCGCATCCCGACGCTTGCCTGGGAAACTTATCGCTATTCTCTTAAAATTACTCATTTCTCAAACTACTTACCGGATTAGCCACGGCCGCACGTATTGCCTGCCAGCTCACCGTGGCCACCGCGATAACCATCGCCGTAAGCCCCGCTGCGACAAACACCCACCATTGGATCGGGATATGATACGCAAAGTCATCCAGCCAGCGATGCATCGCCCACCAGGCGATAGGCAGGGAAATAGCCATGGCAATCAAAACAAGCCGGATAAAGTCCGACGACAGCATCTTCGCAATGCTGGGTACCGATGCCCCAAGCACCTTACGGATACCGATTTCCTTGACACGCTGTGTAGTACTGTAGGACGCAAGGCCGAACAATCCCAGGCAGGAGATAAATATCGCCAATACGGCAAAGTCCAGGAACAGCCGCCCAAATTGCTCTTCACCACGGTATTGCCGGTTGAAAAATTCGTCCAAGAAAAAATATGTAAAGGGCTGGTTCGGTACCGTCGCTTTCCATGCTTTTTCGACAGCGGCAAGGGTAACCGGCAAGTTAGCGGCCGAAACCTTTGCCGAGACCAAGGTCAGTTCTTGTGGTTCGATACGCATGGTCAGGGGCTCGATCTTTCCCTGTAAACCCTGATAATGGAAATCTTTTACAACACCGATGATCTTCCCTTCCCTCCCCCACTGCTTGAAGCGCCTCCCGATAGCCTCTCCTGCCGAATGATAACCAAACATCTTCACGGCTGCCTCGTTCAGTACCATCGCTTGGGTAGAATCGGTGCCAAAATCACGGGAAAAGCCACGTCCCGCGACCAGTTTCATCGCATACAGGCCCAAGTAGTCGTAATCCACAAAAAAGAGATTCAGATTGGCGACCTGCAGGTCGCCAACCCTGTTTTCTATCTCCGAGTAAGCCCCGGCATACCCTCCTCCCGGTACGCTTCCCGATAAGGCTGTAGCCTTGACAGCCGGTATATGCGTGAGTGCCTGCCGGAACGCTTCCCTGGAAGGATTCTCCTGTGTATCCACCACCAATGTCTGGTCTTTCGCGAAACCAAGGTCCTGGTTACGCATATAACGCATTTGGTAGTATACAACGATGGTACCGAAGATCAATGCAATGGAAATCGTAAACTGAACAATAACTAGGGCCTTCCGTAAAAAGATTCCCCGGATGCCTGTAGCGAAACGGCCTTTTAAAACCGAAACCGGCCGAAAACCCGACAATACAAGCGCCGGATACATACCCGCAAGCAAACCGACGCCAACAGCGGCAATAAACAGGATACCGATATACCCAGGATTTGAAAAAATACCCGTACAGATGGTCTTTCCGGCCAGGTGATTGAACAAGGGGAGCAAAACCAGCAAAAGCCCAACAGATAACAAGAAAGCGATGAGGCACAGAAAAACCGAATCGCCCATAAATTGCTTAACCAGCTGCATCCTGTATGCCCCAACCACTTTGCGTATGCCCACTTCCTTCGCCCGCTCTGCAGAGCGGGCTGTCGTCAGGTTAATAAAGTTAAAAGCAGCTATCAGCAGGATGAATACGGCAATCACAGAAAAGATGTAAACATTCCTGATGTTTCCGGTATTGGAGCCATTGCGAGTTGAATAGAGGTATACCTCGTTAAGTGGTTCTAACAAAAGCGTCACGAACATCTGCCTCTGTTTCATTTCGCCGCCATTTCGCTTTTCCAAAAAATCCGGGAATTTAGCTTGCAAGGCCTTCGCATTTACGCCGTCTTTCAGCAGCAGATACGCCTCGGCGCCATAATTTCCCCACTGTCCGTCCAGGCCCGGCCTTAATTTTTCGGTGAGCGTAGTCATTGACACCAGCATGTCTGCTTTCAAACGTGTATTTTCGGGCATATCTGCCATGACGCCCGTAACGGTTACCAAGATTTCTTCCTGCCCGATGAGCATCGTTTGCCCGACCGGGTTTTCATTGCCAAAATATTTCCGGGCAGCCGTTTGGCTGAGCACGATACTGGACGGTTCTTTAAGGGCCGTCCTTCTATCACCTTCCAGCAGCCTAAAATCAAAAACCGACAAAAACGCCGAGTCCACAAATGCACACGCATCTTCCTTAAATTTAATATCGCCTTTTTTTGCGATGAAGTCTGTCTTATTAAAGCGCACGAACGCTTTTACTTCGGCAAAGTCATGGATCACGTTGGGTGGCACAGCCCAGGCCGGTCCCCCGGAATTAATGGTTTCCGTAGGGGTCCGGATGTCGCTCACCAGACGATAGATCCGGTCAGCCTTTGTGTGGAAGGTATCATAGCTTAATTCAAAGCTAACAAACAGAAAAATAAGGAAGCTGGCCGTTAGTCCCACCGTAAGCCCCATTATATTGATAAAAGAAAAAGCCTTGCTTTTCCAAAGGTTGCGCCATGCGATTTTTAGATAGTTCATTATCATAGTTAAGCAATTAACTGTAAGCTATAAGCTGTAGGCATCCCGGATAAACCAGATCCAGATGCTTGCCTGTGAAACTTATCGCTATTCTCTTAAAATTATTCATTTCTCAAACTATCTACCGGATTAGCCACTGCTGCCCAGATTGCTTGCCAGCCCACCGTGAGTAGCGCGATCAATATGGCCGTAAGTCCTGCGACGGCAAACATCCACCATTGCATGGCTATACGATAGGCAAAATCTTCCAGCCATTTATTCATGAGCCACCAGGCAACCGGTGAGGCAACAATGACTGCGATAAGGACCAATTTGACAAAATCTTTGGACAACAGCGCGACAATGCCTGATACCGAAGCACCCAATACCTTGCGGATGCCAATTTCTTTTAAGCGTTGCTGGGCCGTGTGGACGATCAGCCCGAATACGCCCATAGCCGATAGGAACAGCATGAGTCCGCTGAAAAAGAAGAACAGTGTCTGTTGTTTGTGTTCGGCTTCGTATTGCTTATCCAGGATGTCTGTCACCCATTCGGCATCCAGCACACGGTTCGGGTAAAATTCTTTCCATAGCTTTCGCAACGATTGCTGTGCCTGCTGTTCTCTGCCGGGCGTCGTGCGGATGAACATCCGCGCATAGTCTGGGTTTGGATCACCGAGAATGAAAATCGGCCCCAGGGCATGGCGCAGTGATTCCCTGTTGAAATCGCGGAGGATACCCACAGACGGATAACCAATTTTGGGATTGGCGACTCCCGTCTCTTTGATGTCCAGCATCTTTGCTGTAGAAGCTGTGATGAGTGAAGAACGCGAGTTCTTATATTGGACGTATTGCGCGCTGTCCATTGCAAACGAACCATTCATATCATAGGCATCCGTTCCGTATGCCAGATCCAGGTACCGGCCTGATTCCAGTTTGAAACGCATGGTCCGGGCAAAGTCGAAGTCTGCAATGATGAAATTGATGTCAACCTTTTCACCCTCCTTAAGCGGGTTGTCAATCTGCTGAGACATCGTAATCCCGCCATCTACAGGGCTCCAGCCAGCAATGCTGGCATCTTCGATACCGGGTAATTTCCGAAGCTCGTTTTTAAACACCTGCCCTCTCCCCTCCCACTGCCGGAGGCCAATGTGCAATAGATTTTCTTTTTGATAACCAATATCCTTCTTCTCCAGGTAATTTACCTGGTTCCTCACCACCAGCAAACTCACCAATACCACAATGGCAATGGCAAACTGTACAATAACCAGCAATTTCCGTAAGGTACCTGCACTGATTGCGCTTTGCTGGAAAAGCTTGCCTCGGAGGGCCAAGGAAGGCTTGAATCCTGATAATACCCATGCGGGGTAAGCACCTGTTAGGATGCAGACCAGGAAAACAACCAGCAGCATCCCTCCGAACAAATCAGGACGGGAAAATAGTGATAGTACTAGCTGATGACCAGCAAAATTTTCCACCACGGGCAGGGCAAGTGCATATCCAGCGATGGCCAGTACGGTACTTATCAAAAAAAACAGAAGCGCTTCTGCAAGGAATTGCGCGGCCAGCTGGCCCCGCTGGGCACCGAGTATTTTGCGTACTCCGGTTTCCTTTAACCGTTTTATCGCTCTTGCAATGCTGAGGTTCACAAAATTAACACATGCTATGAATAGCAGAAGGGCGCCCACGCCCGTCAGAATATATAGCGTGGTTTGGCTGCCCTGCACCGTGACATGGGTATCAAAGTCAGAACCCAGGTAAACGTCGGCAATGGGCTGCAGCCTAAATGTTTTGAGGTCCTTTTCAGGATTATTCACATAATGACGGATCCAGCCGTTCATTTTCCGGGTAAATACTTCCGCATTAGTTCCTGATTTTAGTAGGTAATACACCCAGCCACCTCCCCATAGTCCACTTTTATCCAATGAAGCATCAGTAGGCTTTTTCAGTGCGATGGCGTCTGCCCGTAAGTGCGTGTTTTGTCGAATATCTTTGATAATTCCTGTAATAAGATATTGTTCTTTGTTATTGCTCCAGGAGGGAATGTCATCAATGACCTGTCCAACAGGATTTCTATCCCTAAAATATCTGTCACGAAAACTTTCTGTAATCAGCAGATTTTTCTGTCCGGCAATAAAGGAAGGCAGTCTGCCATCCATAGATTTTATATCGAACATGGACAGCGCATTCGTATCTGCATCCCATACGTTTGCCGCAATTCCATCCGGATTGTCCAGTCCAATACGGAATCGTTTTTCACTGACGGAAATGGCTGAGAACTGCTCTACCTCCGGAAAATTAGCCTTCAGGGCTTTTCCAAGCCGATCGGGTGTAAAAGGTTTTTTCTGGTATATGCCATCGGCCATTTTATCTATGACATACATTTTATATAAGTCCTTTGACCGGCTCCAGAACTTGTCGTAAGATTGCTCATCAATAACCACGTTAATGACAAGCATGCAGGCACACAGCCCGATGGTAAGGCCCAAGATGTTAATGATGGCGTAGGCCTTGTCCTTAACCATCGTTCTGAAGGCGGTTTTGAAATAGTTCCTGATCATAGCAAAAATTATTCATGTCTCAATGTTATCTATGAGTTAGACATAAAATGATCCAAAAAACCAACAAACTAATAATCAATAAAATACAAGATATTTTTAAGAAGAAAGTGTTCGATATCGGACAACAACTATTACATAACCGGACAATAAATTAATCGTAAATTGTATATTACAATGATACTATTTGGCCCGCGCATACTGCTCCGGCCATGCGATGTCTTCCCGTAATTCTTTGGCAGCCCTTAATGGAAAATAAGGATCCCGCAACAGCTCCCGGGCAAACAATATCAAATCTGCATCCTCATTTACTAAGATCGTTTCTGCCTGTACAGCACTGGTAATTAGGCCAACCGTGGCAGTCGTGATGCCAGTTTCCTTTTTTATAGCTGTTGCAAACGGCAGTTGATAAGCCGGGCCAACCGGAATTTTGGCACTGGCCAGATTCCCACCAGTAGATACATCCAGCACATCCACCCCTTTTTCTTTAAGTAAAACTGCAAGCTGGATAGACTGAGGGAGGTCCCAGCCTTCTTCTGATGCGGACCAATCAGTAGCAGATATGCGCACAAACAAGGGCAGATCTACAGGCCAGACACTTTTTACGGCATCGATCACTTCCAGCAATAACCGACTTCGATTCTCAAAACTACCCCCATATTGATCAATACGTTTATTACTGAGCGGTGACAGAAATTGGTGTAATAGGTAGCCATGGGCCGCATGGATCTCTGCCACTTCAAATCCAGCCTCATAGGCCCTTTTTGCTGACGCTTTAAAATCGCCGATCACTTTTTGAATACCTGCGAGGTCAAGCGCTGCCGGATGCGGATAATCATCTGCAAAAGGCATAGCCGATGGAGCAACGGTTTCCCACCCACCTTCTGCAACAGGGATTTTACCATTACCTTTCCAAGAAGTATAGGTAGAGCCTTTTCGACCTGCATGCGCCAGTTGGATGCCGGGTACGGCACCCTGCGCTTTTATAAAATCAGTGATCTCAGCCAATTTCCCGATATGCTCGTCCTTCCAGATACCAAGGTCGTCGGGTGAGATGCGCCCTTCAGGCGAAACAGCAATAGCTTCGGTAATTAGCAGGCCCGCACCTCCTACCGCACGGCTACCCAGATGCACCAAGTGCCATTGATTGGCAAAACCATCAATGGATGAATACTGGCACATGGGAGAAACGACAATGCGGTTCTTTAACGTAATACCTTTTATAGCGAGTGGTAAAAAAAGTTTAGACATAATAAATATAATGGGTGCTTATGAATAAACAAAGCTAACCACATTTTAATAGAATCTTATCCCACAGATGTAAAAAAAGGCGCAACTATAAATTTTTTGGGTCAGTCAATTGAGGCAACCAAACATTATATACCGAACTTTCTGTGCCATTGCCAGCAGAGGCATAATCACATAGATCTGCCTGCACGGGTTTAGCGCCTCCTTCTGTATAAGACTCCGGCATAAAGCTGGCGGAATATTGTAACCAAACATCAGCCTGTTTTTCTTTAGATGGTGTCAGCACAATGTATCCATCCTTATCGGCGCTAGGGTTAAGGACGATGCCCATCGGTGCTCCCTGAAGGCGTGAATCACGGGCCAGTAGTATCGGCCCGCGCATAATCGCTTTTTGCAAACCCTCATCAACCTTCATCACACGGCCGCGCATATCCAGGTTCAGCTCCAATTGATCCCCACTTTTCCAGGTTCGCTTAATAATGGCAAACTTACCCGGCTGTACAGCTATCTGTTCGCCATTCACGGTGAGGCTAGTTTGTTTGCTCCAAGCCGGGATGCGCAACCGGATGCTCATCGATTCTACTTTTGGAAGCGCTAAAATGATCTTTACAGTTCCCGTTTCCGGATAGCTTGTCTGCTGCTGTAAATGGGCTTCCTGACCTCCAGGGGTGTTCAAGGTGTACTCGCCAGGTAAAAAATAACTAACCACCAAGCCGTCCTTATCGTGCATCACTGCATGCAAAGGCATGTTAAACAAACCCCTGGGCCCGCTGGCCTCACAGCAGTTCAATGACATGCCGCACTGCCCACTACCAGGCAGGCGCTGGCCAGCGAGTGGCGTATATTTAGCCCAATGAAACCCGTCAGCACTCATGGCTGCAAGGATCGCATTATAAAACGTTTGCTCCACGGCATCTGCATATTTTGATTCGCCGGTAAGCCGGAACAACTGATGGCTCAGTTTGAGCCAGGTCACCCCCACACAAGTTTCCTGGTAATGGTTAACGTGACCGGCTTGGTATACTTTACCTCCAAACCACATCTCTACAGCCGCTCCCGATCCGGCAACATTAATCTCCGTATCGTAAATATTTTGCCAGGTCTTTTCAACCGCTATTTTATAGTCATTCTTACCGGTGATGCGATAAAGTTCCAAGAGCCCCTCATAGCAAGACATCATTTCATAGGCTTTTTGCCCCTGCTCCCAACTGTACCAATTTTGCGGCTTCGGAAACCGTTTCCCTACATTTTCTCCGGCCTTGCTAATTAATTGTGGGCCTTCTGGCGTTTCCCATTGGGTAACGATGGTTTCTGCAAAGTCAAGGTACTTTTTGTTTTTAGTGCGTACATATAATAAACAGATGGGCTCAAGCACTGAAGAAGCAGCCATTCCACGGTAGTTACCTTTAGTGACGATAATGCCATCGGTCTTAGCCAGGTCGTTTATTAGATTATCAGCCACCTTTGCTGCTACTTTGAGGCTCTTTTTATCACCGGTAAGATCATGGTAATCCAACATCCCCAACATGACGTATTTACGCCCCCAGATATCCCATTGCTTCAACCTGGAACTATCCGCATAATTCCCAATATATCCGTCAGGGGTCTGGGTAGCTTCCAATTTGGCCACAGCATTGTCCAGAACAACCTTGAGCCGGGGCTCTGGCTTATAACGATAGGCTAGCACAGCCGAAGTAAACCACTTTCCCCAAAATTCAGTCTGCCAACCACGCGTCTCAGTATGGTGTTTAAAAGGCTCCACCAGCTCATCTACCGATTGGGCCAAAATACGGTTCTCGTAGGAAGCATCCAGGCGTTTTCCCACTTCGCCGGATATACGGATGGACGAGGGGTAGTTGAGTGGTGATTGGCCAAAAACACCTAAAGGGACAGCTAGCGTAAGAAATAAAATGACTGATCGCATAAAATTGGATTATTTCGATTGGTTTTTTCAAAGTTAATCAAGCCTTTCGGAAGCTGCAACCTGTTCTATCCTGATCAAATGGCGGGTTTCTTTATTAATGGTAACTTAACATTAGCGTAATACTAATTGGGGTCTTTTGTAAAAAAAAATATCATGATGAAGGGATTTTACAAAATTCTCCTGTTAACACTGCTGAACGCGATAGGCGTTTCAAGTTATGCGCAGATCACCACTTCGGTCATCAGCGGCAAGGTCACTAACCAAAAAGGGGCAACGGTATCCGGTGCAAGCATCGTCGTAATGAATACAGGCACTTCCACGCGCTATACGGCACAGACCAACAGTGATGGTCGTTATACAATAACAAACATAAACCCGGGTGGACCATACACGATCACGGCTTCATTTGTAGGACTTAAAAATGACGAACGTACCAGTATAACGTTAAATCTTGGAAATGCCACCATTAATTTTATGTTGGCGGATGACGCACAAACGTTGGATGAGGTGAAGGTGTTAGCTCCTGGTGCAAAACCCGGATCGGGCACGCGCATAAGCCAAAGCCAAATTCGAAATATGCCTTCTATCAGCCGAAGCCTGCAGGATGTGACCCGTATCACCCCACAGAGTAATAACAACTCATTTCAAGGTACCAACTTCAGGTATAATAACGTTACGCTGGATGGTGCCATTAATAATGATGCGATCGGTTTCAGCCCTTCACTGGGTGGGCAATCAAATGCCTCCGGCCAGGTGGGCAGCAGTACACGTACCAGCCCTATCTCGCTCGATGCGATTCAGGATATCCAGGTTTTGGTAGCTCCTTATGATATCAAGATCGGAAATGTACTTGGAGGCAGTATTAACGCGGTGACGCGCAGCGGAACCAACAATGTGAGTGGGTCTATTTATGGATTTGGGAGAAATGCAAGCTTAGTTGGCCCCAATAATGCCTCTAAAGCAGCAGGGGGCGACGGTTCCAATATTCCTACCAGCTTTCATGACTATAATGCGGGAATCCGCTTAGGCCTGCCCATCATTAAAGACAAGTTATTCTTTTTTACCAGTGAAGAGTTTGCCCGACGTAGGGATCCAGTGATTAGGGGTGTTGGTACTGCCGGTGCCGACCAGATCCTTTCTTTGCAGGATGCAAAAGATATTGCCGCTAAATTTTCAGACGCCGGCTTTGATGCCGGTACGTATAACAATACGAGCATTTTTTCCAATTCAAACAAATACTTTAACCGCTTGGATTGGAATATCAATGAAAAAAACCAGTTAACTATTAGGAATAACACCATTTCATCTACCGCCACTAACTTGGAACGCGATCAGCAAAATTTCAGATTTGGGGGTATTGACTATACATCACACAATAACTCCTCTTCAACAGTTGCCGAGTGGAAATCCAGGTTTTCTGATAATGTAAGCAACAGTTTGGTTTTGGGTTATTCAAATGTACACGACTATCGTGACCCAAATTCAAACCCAGCCTTGCCACAAATAGAGATTACCGGAAGGACACCCGGCACTACCATCTTTTTGGGTACAGACCGTGAGGCCGCCATCTTTGATATGCATCAGAAAACGTTTGAGTTTACCGATAATCTTACCTGGACCAAAGGAAAACACACTTTTACGTTCGGTACGCACAACGAATTTTACAACATTACCTATAACTTTGTGAATGCATGGAATGGCCGGGTTGGGTTTAACAGCATCGAAGATTTCCTTACTGACAAACCTGCCAGAGTACGTATCAACTACAATTATATAAACAACACGCGCGAATATATTATGGCGCACCCGTCTGCCAAGTTTAAAGTAAATCTATTTAGCGTATATGGACAGGACGACATCCAGCTATCAGATAATTTTAAGCTCTCAGCCGGCTTACGCCTGGATTATGCAGGGGTTCCAAATAAGCAACCACTGAGTAAGAAAACAACAGAGTCTCCGGTTGATCTGAATTACGGAAATACCTTCACCTATACCCCACCAAAGGATATTAAACAGAATTTTTTAGGAAATGTGGAGTTCAACCCGCGAGTTTCTTTTAATTATGATATTTATGGTGATCAAAAACTCATTTTACGCGGTGGTTCTGGGTTGTTCACTGGCCGTGTTCCGTTTGCCTGGTTTGGCTATGCTTATTATAACAATGGTGATACCTATGGCGCTTATGACAACCAAAAAGCACCAGCAGGTGTATCCGTCATCGCAGCACCGGCTATCGGGGGAGCTGGATATGTCGCAAACCTCGGTGAAAACCTGAACGACGCAACTGGAAAAACGCAGGTAGATTTAATTGACAATCATTTTAAGATGCCGCAGGTCTGGAGAACCAGCCTTGCACTGGATGCCACCACGAATGATCAATGGAAGTTTACACTGGAAGCAATCTATACCAAAGTGATCCACGACCTCAAGTTTCAGCAAGTTAACACCAAAGATAGTGTTACTTACTATCCTTATGACACCGAAGAACAGCAACCTATCTTTGTTAACCAAGGCATCAATCCCAAATACACCAATGCCTATTTGCTTTCTAATACCAATCAGGGATACCGCTACAGTGTCACTGCACAAGTGGCTAAAAATTTTCTGTTTGGACTTAGTGCTTCGGTCGCTTATACATATGGCCATTCTAAGGATGTAACAAATGGTATCCGTAACTCAATGGAATCAAACTGGCAGTTAAACCAGGCATTGAATCCAAATGATCCTGGATTGGCCAACTCCAACTTTGACATCCGGCACCGCATCGTTTCCACGCTGAACTATCAACATAACTGGGATAAAAACGCCAATTACACAGCAAATTTTTCGTTCTTCTTTAGCGCACAGTCTGGCAACCCGTATTCTTATGGTTTCTATCCAAAATCAATCGACGGTACCGGACAGCAGGTTAGTTTAGCCTACATACCCAAAACTGGTGAGACCGTAAAGTTTTTTGAAGATATCAGTGAAGGTACAACTGCGGTACAACAAGCAGCAGCTTTTGACGCTTTCATTGATAATGATAAATACTTAAAAACGCGCCGGGGAAAGTTTACCGAGCGTAATGCTGCATTTACACCCTGGAATAATAATCTAGACTTCCGCTTTTCCCAAGACTTTAAGTTTGGTAGTGATAAGCATAAGCAATCAATCACGTTCACTTATGACATCATTAACCTGACCAATTTATTAAATAAGCGTTGGGGTCAGTATTATTTCTCTGCCAATACCTTCAATTCAACGGCGAGTATTGGCTTAAAACCTAAAACGACTCCAACCTTTGGTCAAATGGAATCCACCTATCCCACCTATACCTTCCAAGATCCTGGATTGCCTTATTCAGTCGATCTGTTTGCATCCAGGTGGCAAATGCAATTTGGTATAAGATACACGTTTTAACTATCCAAAGCATTAAAAAATAAAAAGCTATTCCTATTTGAGTAGCTTTTTATTTTTTTATTAATCAATAATTTAGAAACAAAAAAACTTCAACTACCATAAAAAAAGATAGTTAAAACCCCATATAAATAATCAGATATTTGTAACTTGCAGCGCCAATTAAACATTTTGTGCTAACATTTTAATAAGCGTTATGGTTCAAAAAATCTTTATATTTATGGTAGCACAGATATGCTGGATCCTATTATTTAACACATATGGCCTTGGCCAGACACATTGGTTCAGGCATTACACCAATAAAGATGGCCTATCCTATAATTTTGTTAATTGTAGCATACAAGACAAGAATGGATTTATTTGGTTTGGCACATTAGATGGGCTTAATCGCTTTGACGGATATAATTTTAAAGTTTTCCGTACTGGCAATCCATCGTCCAAAAACATTGGTAATAATTTTGTAAGTGTACTTTATGAAGATAAGGGCGGGACATTATGGATCGGCACACATAATGGATTATGGAAATATAACAGCATTAAAGAGAATTTCACCCGGCTTAACTTTACCTTTACAAAGTGGATATTTGACATAACAGAAGATAAACATGGAAACCTTTGGTTTATAAGCTTAGGACAATTGATCAAATATAATACAATTAAAGACACCTATCATGCTTATTCTTACAAAAACTGTGTCTCTATCATGGCAACCCTAACAGGAGAAATTTGGGTAGGCACCAATACCGGGCAGCTATCGCGTTATGATCCAAAAAGAGACACACTTATCTCATATAACGTATTCAACGCATCCCGCTCTTCCAACACAAAAAAAATCAACCGGCTTTTATATACTCCCCAACACACCATACTTATCGGTACCCAGGACCAAGGCTTAAAAATTTTTGACACCCATACAAACACCTATAAAGACCTTTTGAGCAATACCCAAGACGGAAAAGGCATTACAGTTACTGACATCTTGAAAACTGCGCAAGATGAATATTGGGTTAGCACCACAGAGGGTATTTATATATACCATCCCAACACTGGAAAGATTAACCATATTAACCAAAACAATGATCCAAACAGCTTATCAGATGACTATATTCAAGATTTAAATATGGATAAAGATGGAGGAATATGGATTTGCAGCAAATATGAAGGCATCAATTACTACCATAGAAATAATAACTTATTTACTCGAAACATCCCCACTAAATCCATACAAAACCCAAATGTTATTTCACAAATCATCCCCGATAACCATGGCAACTTATACATAGCTACCCAAAACAACGGACTTTATATTTTAGATCCGGCACATCAATCCATGGAGCGCCACCCATACCCCCATAAGCATATAGAAAGCATCATGATCCATGAAAACGAATTATGGATTGGTAAAGGCCAGGAAGGTTTAGATATCGTTGATAAAACAACCGGTCAACGATTATCCACATATAATCAACTTATAGAAAATAGGGATATTAACGGGACCACCAATTTTAACAACCTATTTAAAACATCAACAGCTATCATAGCCGGCACCAACGATGGTGTGTTTATCTATGACCCGATTAGTAAACAACTAAAAGCAGTGAAAGGTATAGAGCATATAGTTGTATCCACCATATTTGAAGATCATGAAGGCGGAATTTGGATTGGGTCAGCCTACTCAGGCCTTTTTTATATCGATCCGAAAGCGATGACCGGCACCCCACTTAACCTGGATTTTTCAGATGGAGGCCATTTCAACAATACGGTCACCAGCATAGCTGAAGATGAACACAACAATATCTGGCTATCCACCGAAGGACAGGGGATAGCCAAATACGATCGTAACAGAAAAAAACTAACATTCATTACCACAGATGAAGGTTTGCCCAGCAATAACACCTTTAAAATATTAAAAGGCAAGAAAAATACCCTATGGATAGCCACCGCAGCAGGCTTAGCTATGCTTGACCTATACAATCTGAAAATCCTGCCATTCACAGAAAACAATGGTTTACCCGTAAGCCAATTCAACTACAATGCAGGCTATGCAGCAGCAAATGGAATGCTCTATTTTGGTTCAACCCGAGGGTTACTTAGCTTTGATGAAAACCATGTTTTAAAACCCGTTTCCAAAGCACCATTATATATAACAGGTATACAAGCAGAAAATAAAGAACTGCTAATAGACACAGGTCAATCTCCGTTGAGCACCTCTATTATAAGGACTAAAACCCTCAACTTGCCATATGATAATTCCTCCATCAGTATAGATGTCGCCGCTTTATCTTATCAATCTCCACTTCTCACCCAATACCAATATCTAATGGATGGGATAGACAAAACTTGGACATCCCTAAAAACAAATCGCAAAATATATTATTCTAAACTACCGCCTGGCCAATACACTTTCAAGGTCAGAGCCGCTATAGCTAATGGACATTGGGGACCCACCCGGTCATTGATTATTACCATTAGCCCACCCTGGTGGCAAAGCAGTCCCGCTTATGTTCTTTATACCGCATTGGCAATACTTTTTATTTATCTGACCATTCAGTATTACCATCGAAAAATTAAAGAAAAAAATGCACGGATGATCGACTATTTAAATCATGAAAAAGACAAAGAAATCTACGAAGCCAAGATCGATTTCTTTACCAACGTGGCCCATGAAATCCGCACACCACTTTCCCTAATAGTTGCACCTATAGAAAAAATAGAACAAGCAACTCATATGGATGAGGTAAAAAGTAATCTTTCACTCTTACAAAAGAATGCCAACAGGCTGGTCAGCCTGACCAATCAACTATTGGATTTTCGTAAAATAGAACAAAAAGATTTAAAACTTAATTTTATTAAGACAAACTTCGTTGACCTTTTAACAGACATTTACCAATCTTTCCAACTCATTGCAGCATCAAAAGGATATACCTATCAGCTCCAAACGGAAGCAAGCATAATATATGCCTATATAGACCGGGAAGCAATGACTAAAATACTAAGCAATTTGATACATAATGCCATCAAATATGCACTTAAAAACATTCTAATCATCTTATCCCAGCAGGATGAACACACCATCAAAGTGACAATAACCAACGATGGTAAAACTATTCCTGAAAACTTAAAAAATAAACTATTTGAACCATTCTACCGTTTTCATTCCAAAGCGCATTCCGAAGGAACAGGAATTGGGTTGGCCATGGCAAAATCACTCACAGAGCTGCATAAAGGCAGTTTACAAGCCAAACCCCAAGCAAACCATATAACGTTTCAATTAACCGTGCCCATCCATCAGGAAATACAATTTGAATTCGAAAAACAGTTAGAAAAAAACACATATTCCGCAACAAGCGATAAAAGGAATGAAAAAAAGACGCATCTTTTAATCGTAGAAGATAGTGAAGACATCCTTAACTTTTTAAAAAAGGAATTAGAGGATGCCTATCACGTACACACCGCAACAAATGGAATATCGGCATTGGAACTTCTACATACCACCCACATTGATTTAGTACTGAGTGATGTGATGATGCCGGAAATGGACGGATTTGAACTATGTCAAGCCATCAAAACTAGCCTCCACCTTAGTCATACTCCGGTTATCCTGCTTACTGCTAAAAACAACATACAAGCCAAAGTAGAAGGCTTGCATTTGGGAGCAGACACCTATATTGAGAAGCCCTTTTCACCCACCTACGTGAAAGCCCAAATAGTCAGTTTGCTTGAAAACAGGCAACGCACTATTCGCCGCTTTGCCACTTCTGCAGTAGCAGAAATTGGCAGTATCGCCATCTCAAAAGCCGATGATCTATTTCTCAGCAAATTAAATGAAGTTATTCTGGCAAACCTACAAAACACAGCCTTAGACGTTGACTTTCTAGCCGCCTCGCTTAATATGAGCCGTCGCAATTTGTACCGCAAGATCAACGGCATCTCGGGAGTTTCCCCCTCAGAAATGATAACCATTATCAGACTGAAAAAAGCGGCCGAATTATTGTTGACCACTGACAAGAAGATCTATGAAATTGCCATGGAGACCGGTTTTAAATCGTCAGACACCTTTACCAGAAATTTTATAAAACAATTCAGCCAGACACCAACGGCATTTGGCAAGAAAGTGCACGTATAGACCCAAAAAGGCATAATAGGTCGGAAGATTGGCACGATAACACGTACATTAAAAAAGGCAAAAAACTACTTTTGCCTAACTAATTGTACACACAAATATGATATTTTTACGGCTTGTCCACATACGCTGTTGCATATTTATCACCCTAATCAATGCATTATGGATGCCCACAAAAGCGGTGGCACAAAAAGCCTATTTTATTGACGGCTATCATGGCGGAAAATGGGGCCATTACCCCCAAGATTTTACCCAATACCTACTAACCAAACTGACAGAATACCCCACCTGGAAACTTAATCTGGAAATAGAACCTGAGACCTGGGATTGGGTTAAGCAAGTTGATCCCATAAGCTATCAAACAGTTGTAAAGATGGCCGCCGACCAAACCACAGGAAGAAGCATTGAATATGTCAATCCGGCATATGGACAACCATATATGTACAATATCTCCGGAGAAAGCATTATTCGGCAATTAAGTTATGGTATGCAGCAATTAAGAAAGCATTTTCCTACGCTCACATTTACCACCTATTCTTCAGAAGAACCTTGTTTTACGAGCAGTTTGCCACAACTACTCACCTCCTTTGGCATTCGGTATGCTTCTTTAAAAAACCCAAATACCTGTTGGGGAGGATACGTCAAAGCCTATGGCAAAGATTTGATTACTTGGCAGGGACCTGATGGCACTAACATACCAACATCTCCGAGGTATGGCATGGAGCAATTAAAGCCTGGTTCTACCTGGGAAACCATTGGCAACAATAACAGTCTAAATTATGTACAATCGGCAATAGCAGCTGGCATCAAATATCCCCTGGGCATGTGCCTTCAGGACGCTGGCTGGCGTAACGGACCCTGGTTAGGTCACATAAATAGCGGATTTCAACCCACTATAACCACCTTGTGGAGTGATTATTTCGCAATGGTTATACCGCTAGTGCAAGCTCCCGTATGGAGATTATCACAAGAAGACATCCGCGTGAGCCTGGTATGGGGATCTCAGATATTGCAGCGAATAGGCCAACAAATCCGCCAATCAGAAAATAAATTGTTACTGGCCGAACGTTCAGCCACCATGGACTATTTTTTCAAGCAGGCAACATGGCCCGGACAAAAATTTGATGAAGCATGGCGCAGCCTGCTATTAGCCCAACATCATGACTGTTGGATCGTGCCCTATAATAGGGTCGAAAATTCCAATTGGGCTGAAAAAGTAGCTCAATGGACTGCAGCTACACTTCGCAGCGCCAACCAAGTGTTAACCCCGGCTAAACATCAGGCAGTAGCTGGCACATCACTAACCATTCGGAATACATTACCCTATACACAGAACGGCCAGTTAAATTACTCATTTAAAGGTAGTAAAACTGACACAAATCTGGTCGTATTTGATAGCCAAGGTCGCGCACAACCTACCCAATGGAGCAAACGGGTAGATGGCACAGGGACCGATTTACTATTTTTAGCAACAATACCAGCAATGGCAGATCGACTATATCATTTAAAAAAGTCAAAACGAAATATGGGAAAATCATTTGTCAATCTACATAAAGCAGGTACTAATTACTTTATCGAATCAGATCAATATCAAATTTGTCTCGATACGGCACAAGGAGGAGTGATCACCAGTCTCAAAAGCAAGGCGTCCCTCCAGAAAGAATGGGTTGATACCAATCATAACGCAGGTTTCAATGAATTACGTGGCTTTTTTTATCAAGAACATGCCTTTCGATCAAGTGCAGAAAACCCAGCAACGATAACCCTTGTGGAACAAGGAGCCGTGCGCTTCAAACTACGTGTAGACGGACACATCGCCGGGCATCCATTCACCCAGGAGCTGATATTGGTGAATGGCCAGCCACGTATTGACTTTAACTTAACGATTGACTGGAAAGGCCAGCCACATATCGGTCAATACGAAGAGACAGCCTATAAAGCTGAAAATAGAAATAAGGCGTTTTACAACGATCGCTATAAATTGTTACTATTATTCCCCACCGCATTGGCTGGCCAGCAGATTATGAAAAATGCCCCTTTTGACGTCACAGAAAGTACGCTGGATAATACCTTTTTCAGTCGTTGGGATAGCATTAAAAATAATGTGGTGCTTGATTGGGTTGATGAAGTAGACCAAAAACGGCAGCAAGGGATGGCCTTATTTACAGATCATACCACGTCCTACGTGCATGGAAAAGACCACCCACTTGGGCTAACGGTTCAATATGCGGGAAAAGGACTTTGGGGTAAAGACTATCAGGTAGATGGTCCAACCCAAATTTCCTATAGCCTGATGCCACATGCCAAAACCTGGGACCAAGCCCAACTTTGGCAGGAAGATGACCGAATGAAATCACCGTTATTGATAACAGATGACTATTTGCAATACCAGACGCCCACTTCGCTAGTAGCCTTTGACAAAGTTGGCTACCAGCTCAGCGCCTTATATATTGAAGATAATGCGATGATCATGCGCATCTTTAATGCCGCATCTGATGTTAGCCCACTAACGGTTTTGGTACCAGTACATCCAAGCAGGATCACGATGGAGGAATTAGACGGACGGCCCTTGCAGCATCCGGACGCTAAGCAAACACCCACCGGTTCTTACGCTTTCAGCATAGCCATGCCAAGATTTGGCGTAAGAACCATACGACTATCATTTAACGACCCGCATAATTTATAATCCATATGAAACTATTCTCAGCTATGCTATTTCTTTTAGCCATGCACCTCGGGGTTCATGCACAGCAGATAGCCCCTTTTAAACCAGGGGACCAGATTGTATTTGCTGGCAATAGCATTACCGAAGCCGGACTTTACGAAAACTACATCTGGTTATATTACCTAACCCATTTTCCAGACATTCCCATACGGGTGATCAATGGTGGTGTAGGCGGCGATGTCGCCGGCCAGATTCTTGCCCGGCTTGATGGCGACCTACTGCCAAAAAAACCAACCGTTTTGGTGCTGACATTTGGGATGAATGATAGCAAGTATTTTGAATATGGAGACACCACCAAAACCCAGCAAACCATCCAGGACGCGGTCGTTACCTCAAAAAATAGTTTTGATCAGATCCTGACAAGGCTCCAACAACTTCCAAAGTTGCGAAAAATCATGATGACCTCCTCCCCTTACGATGAAACCATGGAGAACAGCAAAAACCTGTTCAAAGGCAAAAGTATAGCGATGGATCGAATCGCTGCTTTTCAACAAGAAGCTGCAAAAATTAACCACTGGGACTTTGTTGACATGTTCCATCCAATGACAACAATTAATCAGCGCGAACAGGCTCGGAAGTCCGACTTCACGCTTACAGGCCCAGACCGCATACATCCGGGAAGTGCCGGGCATTTTGTGATGGCTTACCTCTTTTTGAAAAACCAAGGCTTTGCCAATAAACCTGTAGCAGATGTCGTATTGGATGCAAAAACCGCTCGCACAAATCAGACACAAAATGCCTCTGTCAACAATATAAAAAAGACAGAACAAGGCATCACCTTTGATTATCTGGCTAAATCACTCCCCTATCCCATTGATACCGTACCTCGTGTTTGGGAAAATTTCCAAACCCAAAAACAAGCACTACAGGTCATCCCTTTTATGCAGGAATTTAACCAGGAGCGGCTGGCCATTTCCGGACTTGATGACGGTCGTTATGACGTGCTGATCGATGGAGAACACCTACTGAAGACTACAAATAAAGAACTGGCCGCTGGAATAAATCTGGCTGAATATACCAATACCCCTCAATACAAACAAGCACTCCGGCTGATGGACCTCAACCGGCAGCACCGTGAGCTGGAAGCCAAGTTACGCAATTATTATTGGGTACAATATGATTTTTTAAAGGATAAGGGCTTGTTGTTTAATGACAGTGAAGCTGCCCGTGATACCGCATTGGCTTATACTGCAACCAATATTTTTTTAAAATCAAAAATGGCCGATTATGAGATCGTACGCAACAAGACCAAGAGAAAAGATCTGGAACAGCAAATGGCGCTTATCCGAAAACAACTCTACCAGCTGAACAAACCCACCTCACACCGGATTTTAGTACAAGCTTATTAATACATCATGAAGCAGCTACTCGTTGGTATAATTATTGGAATAGTCCCTTACGTTCTTAGCGCGCAACAAGCGACCAAGACGCCTGCCGACTATGTCAATCCATTTATTGGCGCAAGCACGAGCGTGGGGGCTGCCGGCGTATACCACGGACTTGGAAAAACCATCCCTGGAGCCACTACCCCCTTTGGCATGGTACAGTTAGGTCCCAACACCATTACCGGAGGGGATAATGGGTCTGGATATAGCTATGAGCATAAAACTCTTGAAGGATTTGCCTTCACACAAATGAGCGGGATTGGATGGTATGGCGACCTGGGCAACCTCCTAGTAACACCCACCACTGGAAAATTATCGACCTATGCAGGAAAGGAAGGAAAACCTGGAGGATACCGCAGCCAGCTTGACAAATCAAGTGAGGAAGCCACATGCGGATATTATAAGGTATTATTGGCCACCTATGGCATAGAAGCTGAGATGACATCAGCACCCCACAGCGGTATCCTTAAATTTAAGTTCCCAAGGCATGCTCAGTCGCGCATTCAAATTGACCTGGCCAGAAGAGTAGGCGGCACCTCAACGGAACAATATATAAAAGTAGTAAACGACACTGCCATTATCGGGTGGATGAAGTGCACACCGGAGGGAGGTGGTTGGGGCAATGGCGACGGGCATGCCTCCTACACCGTTTACTTTTATGCCACATTCAGTAAACCCCTTAAGCAAGTAGGCATCTGGTCAGCAAACATACCAGACACTGCCCACCGTAAGCGTGAAAATATAACAGCAGATTACTACCAACAATGGGTAGCCGATGCTAGCATACATGAAAATCTCCGGGAATTGAAAGGAAAACATCTCGGATTTTATACACAATTCGCAACGAATGAAGGTGAAGAAGTATTGATGAAAGCCGGTATTTCATTTGTTGACATAGCAGGCGCCAAACGGAATCTGGAAACAGAAATACCCAGCTGGAACTTTAAAAAAGTACGTATCGAAGCCCGGCAACGATGGAACAAGTTCCTTCGTAAAATCAGTATAACCGGCGGCACTGAAGAGGAACGAACTGTATTTTATACCGCGTTATACCGTACTATGCTAGACCCACGCACCTTACAGGATTTGGACGGCCGATATCCGCGAGGCGATGGCAAAATCGGAATAACAAAAAATGGGAATACCCGCCGAACGATTTTCAGCGGATGGGATGTATTCCGCAGCCAAATGCCGTTACAGACCCTGATAAATCCAAGTGTAGTAAACGACATGCTGGCCTCGTTGATAGATCTGGCAGGAGAAAAGCAAAAAAACTACTTTGAACGATGGGAATTACTCAACGCCTACTCGGGCTGCATGATTGGCAATCCGGCGGTCAATGTATTGGCAGATGCTTATGTAAAAGGAATCAGAAACTACGATGTAGAAAAAGCATATAACCTTGCCGTTGGCTCAGTAGAGCAATTTGGAAATGGAGAAAAGGGCTACACTGCAGGTGGGTTAAGTATTTCGCAAACCCTGGAATATGCCTACAACGAATGGTGTGTCTCCCTATTGGCAAAAAAGCTAAACAAGCCAAACGATGAAAAAAAGTATGCCATCCGCGCAAATTCATATAAGGCATTATTCGACCCGGCAAAAGAATCGTTTCGTCCCAAAGAAGCAGACGGTAGTTGGGCTCCATGGCCAGAAGGAGGCCGGGAAACCGAAGGTTACGGCTGCATAGAAACCAACCCCAGCCAGCAAGGATGGTTTGTACCTCATGACCTTGACGGCTTGGCGACCCTTCTGGGTGGCAAGGAAAAGATGCTCCAGGAATTAACCCATTTTTTTGAAAAAACACCCAATGATTTCCACTGGAACGCCTTTTACAATCATGCCAATGAGCCGGTCCATCACGTGCCGTTTTTATTTAATAGACTGGGGAAACCATCATTAACGCAATATTGGACGCGCGAAATCTGTCAGAAAGCCTATCACAACGCCGTAGAAAAAGGATTGGTAGGAAACGAAGATGTCGGGCAGATGTCTGCCTGGTACGTAATGGCCGCTGCAGGAATACATCCCATTTGCCCCGGAGACGGCCGCTTTGAAATAACTAGTCCTGTATTTAAAAAAATCAACATACAATTAGACCCTGCATATCCTACCCGAAAAACATTGACCATAATAGCACCTCACAATTCAAAAACAAACCGGTATATCCAATCCATCACTTGGAATGGAAAGCCATATCATAAAAGCTATATTACCTATGAAACCATGCGGCAAGGGGGGCTGCTGGTGCTTGAAATGGGAAAAACGCCCAATGACAATTTAGAAACCAAGTAACGTGTAAAATTTTAAGTTTAACCATTTTTTTAAAACCATTATGAACTATAAATTATTGTCACTAGTTGTCGGCGTAGGCATCTTTTCCCTATTATCGTGCGGAAAACAAGGCTTTCTGGATCAGACAGTGACTTCCGATTTAAACGAAGATCTGGTATTTTCAGATAGCACTTATACCTCACAATTCCTCAGCGACATCTATGTGGACATCGGTTTTTCTGAGCACCCAAACCGCTTTGGAAATGGCGGATTGGATGCAGCCAGTGACGAATCGCGCCCGCAAAACAGCACCAGTGTTACCACAACAGTGCTCTTTTCTTCAGGCACCATTACGGCTTCAAGCATCGCCACTGATGGTTGGAATAAACCATATGCTAACATACGTAAAGTAAACATACTGCTCAAAAATTTGCCAAGAGTTCCCATGGCCAGTTTTCAAAAAATTGAGGTTGCTGCCGAAGCACGTTTTCTACGAGCTTGGTATTATGCCATTCTCTTAAAACATTATGGTGGCGTACCCATCGTAGGAGATACCGTTTATGCCTTCACAGATCATATTCCAGCTGTGCGAAATACCTATGCCGAAGTTGTATCCTATATTATGAATGAATGTGATGAGGTACGCGATAAATTACCCTATAAACAAATCAGAGGTGATTATGGTCGGATAGGTGGTGCTGCGTGCGACGCTTTAAAAGCCCGTGTTTTACTCTATGCCGCGAGTCCATTGTATAACCGGGCTAACTCAAATCCATTGCTGGGATACACCCAGGAAGACCCTGAACGTTGGAAGTTAGCTGCCGATGCCGCCGAGAAAGTCATCGGTTCGAGTCAGTATGCGCTGTATGAAGCAAACAATAGCCCTGCCGGCAATAGTTTTTACTATTTATTTACACTGAGGGAAAATCCAGAGTACATCGTGGCCCGTATGCAACCAGGCAATAAAGAGTTGGAAGAAATATGGCAACCACCATCACGGGGGGCAGCCAAAGGTGGATTTCCTTATCAGGAAACGGTAGATGCGTTCAGCATGAAAAATGGCAAGTCCATTGATGATCCAGGCAGTGGATATGATCCGTTAAATCCTTATGCCAACCGGGATCCCCGGCTCGCATATACATTTATTAAAGACCAAACCGTAATAGCCAATAACCAAGGATCCATGGTACCCGTAAATATTTATCTATATGCCAACGGCACACCATCCAGTCAAGATGCCATCTATTCAGGCACTCCCACCGGGTATTATACGAATAAAATGCTGAATCAAGAGATCGCCGCCAATTTTATACATGGCGGCCAACGGTGTTTTCCATTGATTCGCTATGCAGAGATACTGTTAAACTATGCCGAAGCAACGAATGAGTATAGCGGCCCTTCTGAAATCGTCTATCAAGCTGTTGAAGCCGTTCGGAAAAGGGCTGGGCTGGATCCCTACCTGTTAACTCCCGGGCTAACAAAGGAAGCACTACGAGCGATCATCCGGCATGAGCGCCGGGTTGAGCTTGCTTATGAAGGACACCGATTTTGGGACATACGCAGGTGGATGCTTGGTGACACCCAAAACCAACGCATGCACGGCATGGAGGTGACGCGAGCAAACGGAGTAGCAACCTATAAAATAGTACCTGTTGATAAGCATAACTTCCGGCCTGAAATGTACTACTGGCCCATACCTATGGGAGAAGTCGGTAAATCTCCAGAATTAGAGCAAAACCCAGGCTATTAATAACTAGAAGCAAACATAAAGCTAATTATGACCAATACGCGAAACACCGGAACCAAGTGTTCCAGCAACCTTTGGAGCTTGCTAACAACCATCGGGGTGGTCCTGATGATGGGATCCTGCAAAGTTGAAGAAATGGTGGCAAATGAGGCTACCAAAGAAATCCAGGGCACCTGGCATATAAGCAAAGCCACCCGCAACGGAACGGATATCACCGATAAATTTGATTTTTCGGGTTTTAAAATTGTCTTTCAGACAGACGGTAGTTTCCAACTTGGTCAACCCGTTCCTTTTATTGTTTCTCAAAATGGACGATATGCTTTGGACGATCCGCAATATCCCTTCCAAATAAAATTTGACCAGGAAAATCAGGCCGGCGAAGCCACCTCAGCCTTTGAATATCCCATCGTTGACGGGCAAAGAAGCCTCACCCTCACCTTCAGTACGGGCTGTGCTACCAATATTTACCGCTATACCTTAAGAAGGGATTAAATAGAAATAACGCAACTATTAACGAATGAAAACGTTCACAAAAAGAAAGAAAACACGCTATACACTTGCTAAGTACCTAATTGCATGCCTAGTGCTTGCCGTTACTACACACTGTGTATTTTTAGACAACGTTGACCAGCCGGATACGGTGAAGGCTGGCGAAACTGTCCATATGACCCTTCAGGCCCACGTCAATGTATCCGAAGACAGGACCAATGTGCGGTTCATTATTGCTTTATTAGTTCCCAGGAGCTGGAAGGCGGGTGAAACAATGCAAATGACCTATTCAGCCCCTGATTTTGGCAGTGGAAAATTAGTGCAAATACCTGCCAACGTTCGGGCGCCACAATCAGGCAATACACTCACCTGGTCGCCTGCATTAATGAACAAGTTCGGTATAGGACCCAACCTGATTGATGATATGGAATGGGTAGCATTTTGGACACAGGAAACATATAATCTGCCAAATGGTGACAAACCGAAGATTACAGCGCAGATAGCTTTGAAAAGTGGCTTGCAAAATATGAAGTTTAAATTTGGATACTTTATTGGTTCAAGTATCGACGGATTAAGCGATTTTCTGGGCGGTCCGGGGGCACTCTATAAAAAGCTATTTACCGATTGCTTTGAAGTGACCGATGGCCAAGGCGATGTACAGGATTTTTGTAACCCACCGCAAACATTTGTTGATCCCTACCACTCCAATGATAACGACATTATTACATTGACGTATGACAGGGACATTATTCCGGGTCCTCTGGCCGATGATATTTATCTATGTGCCTCCGCTCAACTAACCAATGGAAAAACAAAAACCATCTGTGAACCTACCGATAAACACCGCTTAAAAAAAGTAAACGGCGCCCAGGGAAGGTTTGAGATCACCTTTTGGCCCAGAGCCTATTTTGAACTAGCGTCTGGCGAAAGCATATCGCAACTCACCTATTATTTTACCGATAGTAGCGGGGCAGTCAAAGTTGGATATGCAAATACCGAAGAGCCCTTTGTTTATACATTCCGTTGCGAATAAGCACTTAGCACCTAAAATTATGCATATAAGGACATATCTGATAGCGATTGGTTTACTTAGCAGCTGCTGGCTGACATTCCCGGCATCAAGCTATGGCCAGGATAGCGTAGCCGTACTTTATGATATAATACCCGTAAAGACATTTGTCGGATCGCGGGCCACGCTCCAAAATTCACAACTAAACAGCACCCCGGCAACTGGTTATTTACCAGCTCTAACTGGAAGGATTCCTGGATTTTATACACAACAAACTAGTGGTTTTCGACAAATCAATACCGCAGTCAATTACAACGTGGATGCGTTCCTCGGCAATCGGCCAATCACCGGTGCAGGAGTACCCAGCGAAAATACCGAATACAATATCTCACTGCGTGGACAAACCCCCATCGTGGTCATTGACGGTATTCAACGCGACATTTTCTCCATTGACCCCGAAAATATTGAATCGATCACCCTGTTGAAAGATGCCCTATCTACCATTGCCCTTGGCCAACGGAGCTCACGGGGTATCTTATTGATCAGCACCAAAACACCCAGAGCCGGCAAAACAAACATTAGTTTTAGTGCACAGGCTGGTTTACAAGAACCACTCTTTCTTCCCAAACCACTACCCTCCTACCAATATGCTTACCTACTTAACGAAGCACTCACCAATAGCGGATATCAACCCGCTTATCAGGAATCGGAATTTGACGCATTCCGTTTGGGAAATACCCCTTATAGCTATCCAAACACTGACTGGTATAAGAACGTATTGCGCGCGCACGCACCACTCATGCGTTATAACCTGGGTGCTAATGGAGGTGGAAAAACGGCACAATACGCCATAGCATTAAATTACACTGAGCAAAAAGGCCTTTTCAATGAAGATCCAGGGGTAGCTTACAATACCAACGCATCCTTAAAAAGATATTTACTGAGCACCAATGTTCACATAAATATTACCGAAAGGTTTAGTCTGGGACTTCAGATTATGGGCCGCATACAAGATGGCAACGAACCGGGGGTGGGCATGAATAATTTATTGCAAGCCTTAAAAAAAACGCCAAATGGCTCCTATCCAAACAAAAATCCAAATGGAAGCTGGAGTTCTACCAATTATTTTAAAGACAATCTACAGGCCATGGCCACTCATTCTGGCTATCGTCAAGATAACATGAAAGATGTCATGGCTAATGTAGACTTGGGATATGACCTGAACAACGTGGTTAAGGGATTATCGATCAAGGCAACCACCAACGTTGCCGTACAGTCGCTCACTGGTATTGTCAGAGAACGGAAAGAGCCCACATTCCGCATGGTTATCGGCCCAAGCGGAGATACTACCTATACCTCCATTGCCAATGCAGTGGCACAAAAAAATGATTTTAACACCGTTTTCAATGCTCGTTTTTGGTTCGGACAAATCGGAATAAATTATGACCGTACCTGGCAAAAACATCACCTAAACGGAAGCATTATGGGCGATCAGCGACGTACGTTATTCAACTACGACCTGCCAGCCGTAGCCACCAATTTAACCGGCAAATTGTTCTATGATTACCTCGGCAAGTATTTAATACAAGGAGCGCTGAATACCAGTGGGTACAACCGATACCGTCCAGGATATCAATATGGAGTTTTTTATGCTCTTGGAGTGGGATGGAATGTTTCTGAAGAACCGTTCCTTAAGGATCAATCAGCTTGGTTAAACCTCTTGAAACTGCGTGCTACATATGGAAAAACGGGCAATGGCGTAGACAATTCGGGATATTACGACTTCCGGTCAACATTTCGGTCTACAGATGGCCGTATTGGAAGCGGAGTGTATTCGGCAGGAACATCCCGATCAGAGCTACGTGGTTTTTGGGAAAACACCACCCTTCCAAATGTAAGAACCTGGGAGGGCGCACATAAACTGAACATCGGACTAGATGCCAGCTTTTTTGAAAATAAACTTTCCCTTGTCAGCGATATTTATTACGACCGATATTTTGACTTGTTACAAACCAGAGGCAAAAGTATAGAGCTCATAGGCATTAGCTATCCTTTTGAAAATATTGGCCGGACAACGATGAAAGGTGCAGAATTTCAGTTAACATACCAACAACAAAAAGGGGAATTAAGCTATTTCGTTACTGGCAATTTTTCCATTGAACAATCAAAAATCACGTTTTTTGATGAACAACAGCAGCATTATCCCTGGATGCAGGTTACCGGTTTACCTATAGGAGTGCGCATGGGTTACATCGCAGAGGGACTTTTCCAAACCTCGGAAGAGGCAGCAAAAAGTGCTTCTACCGATGGTTATGAGCCCCAACCCGGTGATATCAAATACCGCGACCTGAATAATGACGGAATTATAAATCAATTTGACCAAACACCCATTTCCAACAAAAAACCACGGTTATACTATGGATTAACAGTCGGATTTTGCTACAAAGGGTTTAGTGTTAGCGCACTATTTCAAGGGGTCGAAAATCGGCAAATTTATTGGGGAGACGGCACTATTCAAAGTGGTTTTCAAGGATTTGGAGGTTATGAACAAGCCTATACTCCGGTACTTAGCCGTTGGACCCCAGAAACCGCCATGAGTGCCACCTATCCCAGAGTGACCATTGGAAATACGTATAATTATGCAACCTCATCTTTTTGGTTGCGTTCTGGCGATTATCTACGTTTAAAAAACGTTCAAATAGCTTATGATTTTCCGAAGCAATTGGCCAACCTTTTAAAACTTCAAGGCCTGCAACTATTTGCAAATGCAATCAACGTAGCTACCTGGGCAAGTTTTAAGGGGCAGGATCCGGAAGTCGCTATTGGCGCGTATCCCATCCAACGGGTTGTAAACCTCGGTATAACTATCCATTTATAAATAAAGACGTCATGAAAAAGATCTTATTCATACTCCTTTGCACAACAGCATTTGCGTGCAAAAAAGATTACGAAGCGGTTCCACTGGAAAGTATTACCATTGATTATGTATTTGACCCGCTTGATTCGTTGGGGACCAACTCAAACCGATTTTTAAACGCTATGTATTCAGATATGTTTCCGCAGGATGTAACCATCAATCGCGTGGGCGGGAATCTCCTGGATGCAGCCAGTGATGACGCCATTTCTTCTGACCTGGAAGAAAACGACGCCAGCAGGCTTGGAAAGGGCCGTTATAATGCTTACGACCGAGTCTCATCAGACATGATCTGGGGGGTTTGTTATAAAAATATCCGGGCAGCCAATATTTTTATTAATAACATTGGTATCGTTCCGGTCAATGACAGCCGCTTCGACCCATTGCCGGTAGGGCTGACTGTTAAAGGAACCTGGAAAGCCGAGGCCCGTTTCCTTCGGGCCTTGGCCTATTTTGAATTACTTAAACGATACGGAGGCATTCCGCTTATGGGAGATAACGTCCTGGAACTTGGCGAAAATGTGGAGCTTCCGCGCAATTCGTTTGAAGCATGCGTCGACTACATCGTATCAGAAATGGATGCTATCCAAGATAGTTTACTATCATACCCCGTGCCGAGCCCCTCACGCAACAGTCACCGTGTCACAAAAGGGGCCGCATTAGCACTTAAGGCCCGCACACTTTTGTACGCAGCTAGCCCATTATTTAATGGTGGCAATGTAGATGCAAGCAACCCCCTTACTGGTTACAGTGGGTTTGATAAACAACGATGGTTACGTGCAGCAGACGCATCCAAAGCCATAATGGCCTTAGGTACCTATAAGCTAGTTGACAATACAACCCAACTATTCATCACTCAATATAATACCGAAATACTGTTTTTCAAGCAGTGGGGGGCAAATCACAGCATTGAAAGTGTAAACGGACCCTATGGCTTCGGCACACAAATAGGTGGCAATGGCCAGACTAGCCCCACCCAGGAATTGGTCGATGCATTTCCGATGAGCTCAGGTATCCCCATAGGCACTGCAGCCAACTATAACACAAATGATCCGTATGCAAATCGAGACCCACGACTCTCAAAAACCCTATTTTACAACGGTGCACGTTGGCTGAACAGCAACTTGCAAACCTATGATGGGGGCCGCAATAAACCCGATGGAACAACCATGCAGACCCGCACCAGTTATTACTTAAAGAAGTTTATGGGTTCATTTGAAGAAGCTACCCAATACAGCGATGTACAACGCGATTACATCCTATTTAGGTATACAGAAGTCATCTTAAATTATGTGGAAGCATTAAATGAATATTCGGGACCTAGCCAGGATATTTATGACCTACTTATCTCACTGCGGGCAAGGGCAGGTATATTACCAGGTGACGAAGGTAATTATGGCATCCCTACAGGATTGTCGCAAGACCAATTGCGGGAACTGATTCATACCGAAAGACGTTTGGAACTGGCCTTTGAAGAACACCGCTACTGGGACATTCGCCGATGGAAAACAGCAACCTCTGTGATGGGACAACCCTTGCACGGGATGCAAATCGTACAGACATCAGGCGCACTGACTTACAATAGAATAGCTGTTTTTGAACCCCGTTTTACCACGGCGATGTATCTATACCCCATTCCGGATAGCGAAGTATTAAAAAATAGTCAGATGCAGCAAAACCCAGGTTGGAACTAATCAACGTGTTGACGTTAAAAGGTAAATGAACATGAAAAAAATAGGATTTGCATTGCTCCTGATAGTTTTGCTTTTAAACCAGCATACCCTTGTTGCCCAGCAGCGGATCATCAAGGGAACCATCCGGGATTTAGGAGGAATATTGCCCGGAGCCACTATATTGGAAAAGGGGATCGCAAAAAACATCACTGGCTCAGATAGCAAAGGAAGGTTCCAGCTAACCCTTCAGGGTACTTCTAATATACTTATCGTCAGACTGATCGGATTTGCTGACAATGAAGTACATGTATTAGGTAAGAATAATATCGATATAACCATGCAGCCCTCCAATCAGGGATTGGATGAAGTGGTCGTAGTCGGGTTTGGAACCAAGAAAAAAATTACCAATACAGGAGCCGTTAGTTCAGTCAGCGGAACTGAGATCCGGAATATACCCACAGCTAACGTACAAAACACGCTGATGGGAAGAATGCCCGGATTTGTAGCACAGCAGCGTTCAGGCCAACCAGGCAAAGACGCCTCAGATTTCTTCATACGCGGAGTAAGTTCCTTAAACAATGAAGGAAACCGACCACTCATTATTGTTGACGATATTGAGTATTCATATGATCAACTACAGCAGATAAATGTCAATGAAATCGAAAACATATCCATCCTAAAAGACGCGTCTACCACAGCCATCTATGGAATTAAAGGTGCAAACGGTGTTTTGGTGGTCACTACACGGCGTGGAAGCAGTGGGCAACCACAAATGAATTTGCGCGTAGAGACAGGCCTTCAAAATCCAGTACGAACTCCAAAATTCCTGAATTCTTACGATGCAGCAACCCTCATTAACGAAGCCTATACCAACGACGGATTGCCCGCAAAATTTAGCGCGCATGCACTTGACATGTTTAAAAGCGGCCAAGACGCCTACACCTATCCGGATGTAGACTGGTATCAAGCCATTTTTAAGTCGCTTGCCACCCAAACCAATGCTAACATTGACTTCTCAGGTGGTTCTACCGGCTTACGATATTTCCTATCAGGTGGCGCACTAACCCAAGGAGGACTTGTGAGGGATTTTAAAGATCCGTTAAATGAGGTGAACACCAATTACTTTTTCAGACGATATAATTTCAGGTCAAACCTGGATCTCAAAGCGACAGAAACCCTGCAGCTGCGCTTCGATCTAAGTACGCGTTTTGCAGATATAAACCAGCCACAAGCGCTCAATGCGGTTGGAGAAATATATGATTTCCAGAAGATCACACCATTTTCTGCCCCATTTATTAACCCCAATGGCAGTTATGCCTATGCGTATTCAGACTTCAACCCTGAGGCGTTGCCTACCTTAAATGCGCGCTTGGCAAATGGGGGCTATACCCGGACAAAACGGTCTGATTATAATGCATTGCTCCAGGCTACTCAACAGCTTAGTTTCCTTAGCAAAGGACTCTCTCTCACCGCACGTGTTGCCTATGGGGGTGTCGAGGAATATGGCCGCAACCTGTTTAGGGAAAGCCTTCCTCCCTCCTACCATTATAATAGTTTAACAGGCAACTATTTATTAGACCCAAGAGGCGCATTTGTATTGGCACCCTATGCCGTTATCGGCACAACCAATCAGTATTACCGAAACCTGAATTTGCAAGGATTCTTAAATTTTGACCGCACTTTTGGCGACCATCAGCTCAGTTCATTACTGCTGTTTAATCAACAAAGTGTGTCAACAAAAGCCGATGTACCTGCCAATTTTAGAGGGACCTCTTTCAAAGTGGGATATTACTATAAAAACAAGTATTTGTTGGATATTAATACCGCCTATAATGGCACCGATCGTTTTGCTAAGGATAACCGTTATGGTTGGTTTCCGGCAGTCGGATTGGGTTGGGTTGTTTCGCAGGAATCATTTATAAAAGATCACCTGCCTGCGATCGATCTGCTAAAGATACGGGGTTCCTACGGATTGGTCGGTTCAGACGTAACCGGTGGGGGGCGTTACCTGTATAACCAAACTTACAATCCATCGAGTGGCTATGTATTTGGAACCAGTGGAAGTACGGTAAACACCATTAAAGAAGGAGAATTGGGAAACCCAAATGTGACCTGGGAGAAGGAATGGAAACGAAATATCGGGGTCGAGGTCAATCTGTTCAAGCAAAAACTCAGTTTGACCATTGACTATTTTTATAACACCCGGTTTGACCAACTCACCTACCGTGGGTCAATCCCAACTATTCTGGGAATCGGATTTGCACCTACCAATGTTGCAAAAACGGTTAATAGAGGATTCGATGGCATACTTGGGTACCGAACAAAATTTGGGAATGTAGCCTTCAGCAGCGATTTGGTATTTCAGGTATTCAAAAATAAAATTCTGTATCAGGACGAAGCCTTACCTGCATTTGCTTGGCTAGCCCGAACCGGCAGGGCAATTAACCAACCTTTTGGATATACATTTGACGGCTTTTACTCAGAAAATGACGTAGCCCGAATCTATACTGACGATGGCGTAGCTCCAGCAGATAACCGACCAGCAATACCCCTGTATGGGCTGGCATCCTCCGGAGAAGGCGGTATACAGGCAGGCGATTTGAAGTACCGGGACTTAAATGCGGATGGTTTTATTGATGAGCGGGACATGGGACCTATCGGCAAGCCAAACCTACCCAGCACGGTTCTTGGACTAACCTTGGGCGTAAATTATGCCGGATTTAGCATCAACGTACTCGTGCAAGGATCATTTAACTACAGTTTTAGTGTCATGGGAACTGGCATAGAAGCCTTTCAAAGTCAATTCCAACCCATCCATCAACAACGCTGGACATCCCAAAATGTAACTGAAGCCCAGTTCCCCCGGTTGACCCAAAACGCTACCACGATTAATAGTGCGCGCACTTATATGTCTGATTTCTGGTTAATCGATGCACAGTATATCCGATTAAAAACGGTAGATGTAGGATATCAGTTTTCAAGTAACCACCTTCCTTTAGGATTAAACAACCTACGGCTATACCTGAGTGCCTACAATCTGCTCACATGGACAAATTATAACAAATACCAGCAAGACCCTGAAATATCCAGCAACTCCACAGGCGACGCCTATTTTAACCAGCGGGTAGTAAATTTGGGCGTTCAGATAGGATTTTAAGACTAGTTTAACTAAAGCATGATGAAAAGAACACACCTGTTATGCAGCCTCCTATTATTGGTCGCATGCACAAAAGAGCTAAAAACACCCCCTAGTCCTGAACGTCTCATAAAGTCCTTCAGATTAGCCAGCGGACAATATGGCAAAGCACAGATGACCATACAGGAAGATAAAAGTACAATAACCGTTCAGATTTATGACGGGCTGGATTTGAAAGCACTAGTTCCCAAGATCGAGGTTTCTGAAGGAGCCATCATATCACCAGCTTCCGGCCAGCCGATCGATGTATCAAAAAATCACAAATTTACTTATACAGTCACAGCTGCATCGGGGTTAAGTATGGAATGGGAAGTAGAATTTGTAATACTCACTATTGGTGACTACGGTACCTATCTCATTTCAGATACTGCACAAAAACAGTATTTAAGTGTATTAGGCGATACATTATATAATAAAAAATACGACGATGGCGCTTTGGTAAGCACATTGCCGCCTGGCGGAATTCAAATACCCAGATACCAAAAGTGGCATTTAATAAAAAAAAATACGGTTAACGGTGTTTCCTATTATCAATTGAGGAACTTACATAGTGGCAAATTGCTTACTGCTGACGGAAATGATCCAAATACATCCATTGCGTTAGTTCAACGGACATCCTTAACAGCAGAAACCGACCGGCAATTGTGGAAATTGGATCAAACTTCAAACCTGGGACAATATACGCTTATTAATAAGCATTTTTCAAGCTCCGTAGGAAATCTACCAATACAACATTGGATGATGGTACCAATTGAAGCAGATACCTATCGGGATGATGATGTAGTCCGATTTTTTAACCGAAACGAATCCAGCCAAGGATCGGTTGCTTTTGATCAAGGAAATAGCATCCCGTTAAGCTGGGGCCCTAACAACGGAAAAATATTATGGGTCACACAAGATGCCTGGGACGGAACATCACTCACCCAAGACGACAAATTTCAATGCGGTTATTTTTTTAGTTATGGAAATTCTATGTTATTGCAACCCTCGGCACAGGATTGGAACAATGTACATACACCTAACGTAACCATTCCAGGAGGGGCCAATGGCCGTAACAGGCAAGTGTGCACCATACAGCCGAACAATACCTTTGCCTGGCCAGGCATGGGCGTAGAGATTGGTCAAAAAATTTATATTCACTGCGGAGAAGGATCAGGTTTGGGAGCCACCAATCAATCACTTTATGTCCTCTCTGAAAATGAAGGTACCGTTTGGGAGGCAGAACGCACCTTACCCGCAGGATTAAGCGGCCAAGTTGAAATCATTTATTCCTCGGGCATGGTAAAGGGGGCTGATGGTTTCGTATATGCATTTGGAAGTGAAACGATCGGTTTTGGCTATCAAACCTACTTGCATGTAGCCCGCTTCCGGCAAGAAAATCCGCAAAAATGGTCTTTCTTTGACGGAAACTCCTGGACCGACGCTCCCATAAAAGGGGCTGGTTCAAAAATAGCCGATGGACTTGGAACAATTACCGTCAGCTACCTCCAAGGAAAATTTATTCTCATGACCATGGACCAAGGGTATAATTGTGATGCCAGCCGGAATGTTTATATTGCCACCGCAGATAGCCCTACAGGGCCGTTTACGAATCGAAAGTTGGTTTATACCATCAATGAGTATTTTTACGGTAAGTATACCCGTTATTATACACCGGCCATTCATCCACAGTTTGATAATGGGCGTAACGAATTATTATTAACATACTGTATCAACTATTCAGCATGCGGACTCAGTGAGTGCCAGGATGGGGTGATCGATCCATATTATTACCGGGTGAAAGGCATTCGGGTACCTTATTCTATAATCGGGTTATAATGATGAAAAAAGAAATGCTTATTATTTTATGCTGTTTTATAAACTTAAAGATATTGATGGCCTCATCCATCACACTTGCTGACCTAACTTGTGAAAATCTGACCAATCCGAATGGCATTGATCGTACGGCACCGCATTTCAGCTGGAAAATACGTAGTGACCATTCCATGCAGCAGCGGTATTATGAAATCCAGGTGGCATCAGACAGCCTGTGGCTTACAAAAAACCGCGCTGATCTGTGGAATTCTGACAAAGTACCCTCTCAGGAGTCAGTAATGGTACCTTATAAAGGGCATAAACTACAATCACGGATGCTGGCATTTTGGCGTGTCCGTGTATGGGACGCTCAAGGAAAAAGATCAGGATGGAGCCCTATCCAACGATTTGGTATCGGAATTTTAGAAGGTGACCGCTTGCGCGGTAACTATATCGGACTTTCAACAAAAGCCGGAGACATACGCTCTCCATTGTTAAGAAAAACATTCACTATTACCAAACCTGGAACCACTTTCCTTCATGTAAATTCGCTAGGCTATCACGAAGTATATATCAATGGCAAAAAAGTAGGCAACAATGTATTGGCCCCTTCCGTTTCACAGCTAAATAAACGTTCGCTGATCGTAACGTATGATGTGACCCCCTATTTACGAAAAGGCAAAAACGAAGTAATTCTATGGCTAGGACAGGGATGGTATAAAAAAACCACATTTGGATCAGCTTATGATGGTCCATTGGTCAACGCAGAATTGGAAACTCATTTCAAGGGAATATGGAAACCCATAATCGCAACCGACACGTCCTGGGAAGGTCGCGAAAGTGGCTATTCGGATACCGGTACTTGGATGGCCCTTCAATTTGGAGGGGAAAAAATAGACCGGCGCATACTTCCGGATAATCTATTGCCGGATGAGCTAAATAAACTACGTTGGTTTCCGGTTGTTCAAGTATCTATTGGAGCAGAACAAATCGCCTCCCCACAAATGTCCGATCCGGATAAAGTGCAAGAAACCATCACCCCGATACATATTAAAGCTCTGGGAAAGGACTCATGGCTCATTGATATGGGAAAGGTGCTCACCGGTTGGTTTGAACTACATACCGCACAACTTCCAGCAGGGCATGAAATTGTCGCAAAGTACAGCGATAACCTCACAAAAGATGGGAATTTGGATGACCAAGGACAAAGTGACTTGTATATTACATCAGGGAAGGCATCGGATGTGTTCTGCAATAAGTTCAACCACCATGCTTTTCGCTATGTACAGCTCATAAACCTACCAATTAAACCCACAAATGAACAGATCAAAGGGTACCTAATCCACGGTGATTATCTACCGGCAGCCACGTTCAAATGTTCAGATGCTGATCTAAATGCCATCCATAACATGGTACAATATACGCTAAGCTGCCTCACATTTAGCGGATACATGGTTGACTGCCCGCATTTAGAACGGGCAGGTTATGGTGGGGACGGCAACTCATCCACCCAATCGTTGCAAACCATGTATAATGTAGCGCCAACTTTTTACAATTGGCTACAGGCCTGGAACGATTCCATGCGTGACGGAGGAAGCCTTCCACACGTGGCCCCAAATCCGGGAGCCGGCGGTGGTGGCCCTTATTGGTGTGGATTTATAGTATTAGCGCCCTGGCGAACCTATGTAAATTACAACGATCCCCGCCTGATTAGCCAATACTACGAATCCATGAAAGAATGGATGAGGTATGTGGAAAAGTACACCATTGACGGACTGCTGAAACGCTGGCCTGACCTACCTTACCGTGATTGGTATCTGGGTGATTGGCTAGCTCCCATAGGTGTGGATGCCGGAGCTCAATCATCCATAGACCTGGTCAATAATTGTTTTATCAGCCAGTGTTTGGATGTGTTGGAAAAAATAGCCATCGTACTTGGAAAGCCGGAAGAGGGGCAACAATTTGCGGCGCGAAAAGCGAAATTAAATTTATTGATCCATCAGACTTTCTATCACCCTAATGATCATACCTATGCTACCGGATCGCAGCTGGATATGTCCTATCCGATGCTCGTTGGTGCCGTTCCCGACACTTTAAACACAGCAGTAAAGGAGCAACTGATTGCCCGCACATCGACCCACTATCATGATCACATTGGGGTAGGTTTGGTTGGCGTACCCATTCTTACCGAATGGGTCATTAAAAATAAAGCGGCTGATTTTATGTATGGCATGCTTAAAAAACCCGATTATCCCGGTTATTTGCACATGATCAATAACAAAGCGACGACTACCTGGGAATACTGGAGTGGAGAACGCAGCCGCGTACACAATTGTTATAATGGCATCGGAAGTTGGTTTTATCAGGCGGTAGGCGGTATCCGGCCTGATGAAAAACAACCGGGTTATAAACACCTATATATTGAGCCTCAAATTCCAAAAGGCGTTACCTGGTCAAAAACCACCAAGGAAACGCCTTATGGAACGGTTTCCGTAAATTGGGAATTAAAAGAAAACCTGCAAACCATGCACATTTCATTGCCTACCGGCGTATCGGCCACCGTCAGTATTCCTGAAAAAGCCATCAGTTATACGCTCAACGGTAAAAGAAAGAACATCGAAAATCGTTATTTCGAACTGGCTACTGGCACCTATGAGCTATCCTTTGCATTGGCAGCAAAATAACCGCACAACATGATGGGAATTAATTTTTTTAATTCCCATCATCTATACGCTTAAGGTACCCATCCTCAAAGATCCATTTTATAGGTAGTTATTTTAAATGAACCTTTGGTCCGGGGCCAAGCCTGCTCCGCAGCCAAGGTTCCCACCCTCAAAGTTCTCATTTAATTCGGATGATTCATTACATAGAGTTCTTTCATAAAATGAGCCTCATCCAGTAAATTTGCCAATTGCTGCATTTCAATAGCATCCAACGAGAAGTTCACTCCTTCAAAAGGTGTCCGTATAATAAACTTTTCAGAACCATCCGGAAAAGATGTAGTACACTCTTCACCCAAAATGTGTTTAGTAAGCATTCGGAATTCAGAATACTCTACAAAGGAAAAATTAAGGAACAAGTTTTTAAAAGATAAATGTATCAGATCATAATCTTTATGCATACTGACAAATCCTTTTTTATGCTGCGTTAAAATTTTCATTCTACAACTCATATACCCGATATTTAAGTCCTTATCATTGTGCCTGCTGTGCCAGCAAGTTTTATGCTGGCACACAGGACTTGTTTTTATAATACATATTGTCTTACAAAGACACCACAAAGATACTTTTTATTTAGAACGATTATAAATAATATGGTATATGTATAATTTTTGACATTTATTTTACAAAAATGCTCTTACTTAGAACCATTATTTAGTAAATATTTTAAAATGGACCTTTGGTCCGGGGACGAGCCTGCTTCGCATCCAAGGTACCCACCCTCAAAGTTCCATTTTGAATTCAGGATTCTGCAAAACTTGACCAAAGCCTTTTGACCCAGCAAAAAAGCCCGACAGGATACATTCAAGCTATCTTTTATGGGTACTGAGATTACCTACAAATATAATGAACTGAAACTATCTCATCTGGACGATAATTAACTGATGGCTAGTAAAAACATACATGAAAAAAACTAGAAATAGCAGGAGGCAACGATACCATGGGAATACGAGAATTGTTATTAACAATGGCAGAATAAAATTACTACTGGTTAGCTATGATTTTTGATGGTGACGAACAGGTACAATACCACACCTAACACCCCTAGCGCTACTACCAGGTAGACCCATATCCCCAATGGTTTTGACTTCTTCGTTCCTTCTACTTGTCGCTTCTCCTGCTGGTGGACGGTGCTGTCTACCCCTACCCGATTTGTGATGGCTGTTAGCCTCACGGTTGAAGTATCCTGGTCTATGGATCGCTGCTGATGCTGGCGATATATCCGCACACGGGTAGCTGCCCCTGCATACCCGGAATCCGGTTGGTAGACAAATGTTCCGGCGGGGATGATCTCGGTGAGCTCACCTTCATCTGGGCCGGCTCTTATTGGATTGCCTATGTCGTTTTCGCTTATCACAGCACCAACACTGTTGGTGTTGGCTTCAACGGTTATACACCATATACCATCCCATTGATCCACAAAACCACAATGAGCAATTCGTTTTAATTCAGAGTAATACAAACCAAATACATCGCCCATTTTTACGTTTTTCTGAGCAAGCGGTGCTAGTCGACGCATCCCACTACCCGGCGATGCAGTCCCACCCGCAGCATGGGATAGGCTCAGACCTTGTATGGAACTCGTATCCTGTATAAAGGGACATCCCTTGCGAAACCGGCCTGGTGATTTTTACTTTGTATGTAAAGGCTTGCTGAAAGAAGCGTATGATCAGCACGGCAAGATCATTATTACCCGTTTTATCAAAGAAGACGATCCGTTGTTTATTACCCTGAATGGCTACCAAGGTTTTCTCATAGCCCTCGAAAATTGTATCCTGTTGCGCCTCAGCCGGGAGAACTATCTTGCGCTTCGTACGCATTTTCCGATTATCGGAATGCGCTTTGATGAGCTGATGGAGGAGTGGTATGAAATGTTGCTCATCCATTATAAACTGATGATCATAGATATTAAACAGGCTCCTCTTAGCCCGCTATCTGGATAAAAACCCCAATTACCTGAGCTGGATACACTGAAAAAATTACTTTGTTTTGATGTTTTGAAGATAAACACTATATTTGTGAACTGCAAATACGAAAAAATCGGATGTACAGTTCACAAAATAAAGATATTCTCTTTCTGATTTACGGATCGGAGAAGAGTATATTTACCCTGACCGACGTTGCCATGCTAGCGGGAGAGGCTGATTTTGGAAGTTTGAATAAGAAACTAAATTACTACGTACATCAGGGAAAATTACAAAATCCGGTCCGGGGAATCTATGCAAAAAGTGGGTATAAAGCCACAGAACTATGTTGCCGTTTATACACTCCATCCTACATTTCCCTTGAATATGTGCTTCAGCAGGCAGGCATCATCTTCCAATATGACGAAAGGATTACAGCCATTAGCTACTTGAGCCGGAATTTGGAAATAGCGGGGCAAACCTACAAATACCGCAAAATAAAAGGTGAAATATTAATCTGCACGCAGGGCATACAGCAAATTAACCAGGTCAATATAGCCACCCCCGAACGGGCATTCTTAGACTTAATGTATTTAAACAGCCATTATTACTTTGACAATATTTCCCCGCTAAATAAAGAACTGGTTGAACAATTACTGGAGATATATCAGAACAAGCGTTTATCTCACCGGGTCCATAAATTACTCTCATATGGTTAATATTAACAAGCATCGCTTTTTCATGGCTCAGATACTTAAGGATCTGTATACAGATATCGACCTGGCAGTTGCACTCGGGTTCAAAGGAGGTACAGCACTAATGTTCTTTTATGACTTGCCTCGATTTTCAGTCGACTTAGATTTTAACCTACTGGATGCTAATAAACAATCAGTTGTCTACGAGAAAACCAAAAAGATTTTACTGAAATATGGAAAGATCCATGATGAGGCTTCCAAATTCTTTGGTCCTATTGTGGTGCTCGATTATGGTATTGGAGAGCGGAAACTAAAAGTAGAAATCTCTAACCGACAATGGCCTAACGAATATGAAATAAAAGACCTGTTAGGTATCCGTATGCAGGTCATGGTAGAGCCCGATATGTTTGCCCACAAGTTATGTGCATTGCTTGACCGAAGTGAGGTAACCAACCGGGATATTTTTGACAGCTGGTTCTTCATGCAACGCCGAACCCCTATTAATCAACATCTGGTAGAGTTACGTATGGAAATGCCATTAGCAGATTATATCCAAAAATGCATTCATCACTTAGAAAAGATGAGCGATAAAGGGCTGTTGAACGGTTTAGGCGAGCTTATGGATGAAAACATGAAAAAATTTGTCCGCAGCAAGCTGCGTACAGAAACTATCTCCCTTTTAAACTTTTATAAAGAATTCCCCATTATTAAATTTTAGTCATTGAAAATAAAATACTTATACTTTTTTACCTCAGAATTCTGAGTTTTTTTCTCATAAATCTGAGAAAATTTATCTCAGATTTATGAGGTTCAATCACCCCCCTCCCCCCTTAACTTAGCCTTAGTTAAAACATTGTTTCACAGCAGGCTGCTGCCTGACCGGTTTTTTTATTTATTCATCAGCAACTGATGTCCCGAAGCCTGGGTGCGGCGAGGGATAGTGGGTGCTAAAACGGCGTCTGAAAAAACCAGCGCTCATTTTTAATAAGTTCCTAAAATTACATCCATGATAGATTCCCTGCATATTGAGTTGGAGGAGGTATACCCTCCTTATACTTATAGCGACAAGGCGCCGGCCAATTGTGCGTACCGAGCATCCTATATGAAAGCAGCTTGCTGGAAGGCCGAGACTTGCCGCATTACCTTACAGGGATATAATGCCAAGCATGCCCTGGTCTATTAACTGGAGATACGAACAGACAAACCCCGCTGGGTAAAACTGCGGGTGTCTCACGCAGACATCTTTGGCGTCTATGCCCTGCAACAACACCTGCAACTGCATTATTGTACCAGCCAAAATCCTATCCTGCGCCTGGAGGAAGACCATTACGGTTTTGTCTACTGCCCTGAAGGGCCTTATTATCTCCAGGTGCCAGCCGGCACTACAGTGATCGGCTTCTATGCTGTGGCCATAGACTGGCTTAAGCGCTATCGGCATTCCTACTTGATCGGCTTTGATGGATTGCTTGAAAAAGCTCTTAAGCAAACCGATCGCTATGTGGTGCTTGGCCCGCTACCCATGCATGCTTTGATCAGCGATGAGTGGCTATTGCTGGCCAGCCTTCCGGAAGAAGAAGGGATAATAATGGATGTGAAGGTATACCGACCATTGGCAACCCTATTGCATATTGCCCAAGCCGACCTGCTGGCCGGCAAACCAAAAACGCATTTGCTGGCCGAAAGGCTGGAAGTAGTTAAACACCACATTGGGCAGCTCGGGCTGCATGCAGCCCCTTTCTCCGTCGCGCTGGTGGCCGGGCATTTTGGCTTTTCGCAGCAGCATCTCATCCGGGAGTTCCGCTTGGTTTACCACATCACCCCCAAACAATACTACCTGGCCATCCATTTGGGAGAATGCCGGCGCATGCTACGCGATAAGCACATGACCGTAAAAGAAGTGGCGTACCAAAGAGGTTATACCGATGTGCGCCATTTCATCCGGCAGTATAAAAAACAGTTTGGAAAAAGTCCGGGTGATCATTAAGTTCTTTTTCGTCATCACATTTTATATTCTGACGGAAGCAAGCTCACCATCTTCCCGGTTCTGACAGACTCGTCGCAGGCAAAGGCAATGCGCAGACTATCCAAGGCATGTTGTATCTGCTCATCCAGGTCCAGATCCTCGCGGATCGCTTTCAGGAAAAACTGCTGTTCGCGGTTGCACAACTCCTGGTGGTCCGGCTCATCGGCCAGGTCTATCCATTCGTCTGCCATCAGGAACTCATTTTGCGGCGAGATGGCCGCATGGTGCCAGCGCAGCGATTCAGTCTTGGTATGTGCCGCTACCGAATCGGACTTACCACCTAAAACCGTCTCTTTGGCCACGATTGAAACCGAGCCTTCCGGGCCCATTACATCTTTTACGAAAAAAGCCGTTTCGCTGACCATTGGCCCCCAAGCCGCTTCATACCAACCGACAGATCCATCCTCAAAACGGATCTGCAGCTGGCCATAGTTGTAATTACCGGCGGAAATATCTTGCGTAAGCCTTGCCCCAATCGCACTCACCTGCACAGGCTTGCTGCGGGTCATTTGGCACATCACATCAATGTAATGCACCCCGCAATCAACGATGGGGCTCAGGGACTTCATCAGGTTACGGTGCACATCCCACATCCGGCCATGGCTCTGTTGGTTCAGGTTCATGCGCATCACCAGGGGTTTACCCAGCTTGCCCGACAGGGCAATGAACTGCTGCCAGGACGGATGATATCGCAAAATATAGCCAATAACCAGTTTCTTACCGGTTAACCGGGCCACAGCGGCCACCCGTTCAGCACCAGCCATGGTATCAGCCAGCGGTTTTTCAAGAAACACATGGCACCCGTTTTCCATTGCTTTGACCGCATAGGCCTCATGGGTATCCGGGTAGGTAGAAATACACACCGCATCGGGCCGGGTAGCCAGCAATGCGGTTTCATAATCGGAGAACAACGTATAGTGCCCGCCCAATTCTTGATTCAGTTTTTCTTTACTGGACCCGGTAGCTACCAGGCCCACGATCTCAAATCCGTCTAACCGATGGTAAGCAGCAGCGTGGGAAGCCCCCATATTGCCACAGCCAACCACCAATACGCGGATGGGTTGTTGTGATGTAATCATTGTTCAAAGATACAAAAACAGCCAGTAAGTTCATTTTTGCCACCCCAACTCGTTCTTTTATGTCATCATTCACCTGAAACACCTGCGCGTAATTGCTGTTCCATTCGGCCACCGGATCCCGCCCGGTGAACATTTGGTCGGCCCAGAGATAGGCAGACCGGTCTTGTTCTGACAATGACTGGTAAGTATCGCCAGAAATATAATAATTATCGCCCCCCGGTTCCGCAGAGAGGGTTATTTACTTTAAATGGATATTCAGGCCAAACGCATAACTAGCAGGCTCTGGCAGAACGGCTGATGTAGCGCCCGCGGGCTTTGCAACGCTGTAATCCGGGTCAAGGTGCTGCTTGTTAGCGCGCCAGAGAATGCCTAAATTAGTTGCGTAAAAGTAGATGCCCAAGGTTTGGATATATTTTCGGACAGTACCGGTTAAGGCCAATTGATAGTCCAGGCGGATATCCTGAAGGCGGATATGATCTCCCTTTTCACCGTAGTAACCATAGCCATAGCCTGTTGCAGATGCTTGTCTTAGCTCAAAACCGGCCATAGCCGTCACTTCGTGTCGTTGCCAGTGTCTTTCAAAACTAAGCAATGAACGGAAGTTTTCAACTGTCAACCCTGAAGCCGAGGACAAGCGTATACTCCCCAGTGGGACATTCCGTTTCACGACTGTATTGTTACTGAGTGAGGAAAACCTATTGATCAAATCGCGCGTATAGTAAGTATCGGGGTTGTACAAGTTTTGCAGGTCCTGATCCTGGTGTTCATAATGGTATTTTATTTCAATAGACATGCCTGGAAGCAACTGCTGTTTTAATCCGGCATTGGCCCTGATGCTATTTGTTTTTGAGCTATTATTGCTATTTTCCAGTTCCTGTTTAAAAAATATTGTATAGATTTATGCAATAGATACCCCTTAAGGAGACGTTCCTTCATTTTTTTATGGTTAAGTGATTGAAAAATCAGTTATTTAAGCATAAGGCAGGCTACCCGCTAAAGTTTTGCCGACACAAGCGGGCTCACTCCACCACCGCACCCAATTTTGACGACCGGACGATGGCTTCACGGCAAGGGCCCTCCCTGTTTCCAAAGCGCAAAGATAACACTTTGAAAGGAAAGGGCCTTCATCCTACCGTCTCAATCCGGTCGTCAAATTGGATATCGAGACTCTATTTAGCCTTAAGAGGCTAATATTTTACGTGGCAGGCCCAAAGTACTGCTGATGTGTACAGATACCGGGCTAAGTCCGCAAAAGATCCTGGATTACTACCGTCTGCGCTTTCAGATTGAGTTTTTGTTCCGGGATGCCAAGCAGTATGCCGGAT
>FOBR01000005.1 GCA_900109895.1 bacterium A37T11 | reverse complement strand
CCGCGTCCTTTCTTTTTACCACCGGTATACAGATACCGCAGGTTGGCATCCGGGCGCATCTTGGTGATCACATGCAACCCTGCTTCCAGCAATGGAACGAAACTCGGATCAAAGGCTGCAATCAGTTCCTTGCCGCACTTACTCCTTATCAACAGCCGGTTATAGCGGACAAAATCAAAGCCCCGATCAAATTGCAGCCGAAGGCTTTTATCACAATAGCGGCCGTAGCGGCTCAATGTACTGAAGGTGTAACGCCCCGGAATAACAAACCAGCTATCCAGTACAGAACCAAAAAAATTACGCGAAGGCTTGCTTATTTCATTCATCTTCCCTAAAATTGCCTCTATAAGATCCTTGATCTTTAACAAGGCGCTCGTTTGTAATTGCATACAAAAATCTGGCGCCTTCAAAAGTTACCGGAGTATTGTATTATAACAATCTGGTATAAAATGAGACGTTATCCAAACGTCTCATTTTATACTTACTTAACAGAAATTTCCTATGCCCCTATAAAAACAATTTCCTAGCGGGTTTTTCCCTTGTCGTGGCTATAAGTAGCCCGGTGTGCTTCGATGTCCGTACGCTTGAAAAAGACCCGGGGCGTTTTCTGCCTTTCGGCACCAACTTTATAGTAAGCCACCAATTCCCCAGCGGCCATCTTTACATCCAGCGTAGAGCGCACAATGCCCAACCTATCCCAAACCTCTTTCTTGGGCACCCAGATGGCTGGGTCCGGTGGGTTGCCCACTACAATGTAGCGGGAATATTCATCCACAGAAAGTTGCTGCATTTCCTGCATGTGTTTGGCCAGGGCTTTCAGCGCAAGCACCAACTCCTCAGCCGTTAGGCCAGCTAGCGATGCATTTACCTTTTCCAATAAAGTGATGATTTCGTCCAGGCTCAGCGTTCCTAAAAACTGGCCCAAGGCATTTTTAACCTGATTACATACGGTGAATAATTGAATCAATGGGGTGATCATGATGCTGTAGATTAGCACCATCGGCAAAAGCAGGAAACCCGGCAATAGGTTTAAGTGGCGCATCCCCCTAATTTATGTTGCCAAACAGATCAGCAGATACTTGCCCTTTACCCTTGCTCCACCAGGCAGATGGTAATTAAAACAATGAATTAATTGGGTAAAGATCGCGAAAAAAACGATAGATTCAATCATGCTCCTCCAAGTCAATAACCATCATCAGGATAAAATGACCCGGTTTAGAATAATCAGTCATTGTACATTCCAAACCAAGTTTTTTCAACTTATTTTGTATACTGGCCAGTCCTTGCTTCGTACTTATAATTGGTTTATTAACTATTTCCCGAATCGCATTTTCAACCTCAATTATCAACTTTTCATTGCTCTTCTTAACACGGATATTGGCACGACACTGCGGATCATCCAGCACTGCATACTTACCCATATTCTCTACATGCAGATAAATTAACATCGGAATGATCATTTCCTTGAGTACTTCAGGTTCTGCCAGGATATCCAGACAAGGCCTTTTGCCTAATTTTAGTTCCAATAACACCAAGTATCGTTCAACCAAATCCAGTTCACCACGTAACGGTATTAATTGGTTTTGACCAAACTTTGCGTAATTGCCCGACAGGTCGTGAATGATACTAAGGGCCTGCCCGGCATTTTGTGGTCGCAAGGCAATAATGTCTTGAAGCTGTCCCCACAAATTTACGACCATGTGTGGGATAAGCATCGTGCTGATACGCGCTCGTTCACTATCAGATAACTTCATTTTCAAATCAGCGGCTGATGTACTAATTTCATTAATTCGTATATTCTTTTGGTGATAAACGTAATGAGTCGTGGCCAGAACAATTCCCGGGTATAGACTGAACAATACATCCCACATATTCACTATACCCTTTCTTGGTTTTTCAGGAAGGTGATGTACTGTTTTCAACGAATTACTGTAAAAACTTATTCCTATGATGAATACTAATAAAAACAATGCTTCAAACACGACTCTTTTTACCGCGCGAATCCAACCCCTATAACCTGTACAACCCGGCAATAGCTTATACCGGGTAATATAGAACGAACCCATGTTTACCAGCAACAGGAAATAAAAATTTGCCTTCAGCTGCGGTGTATGGGAGGCAATTTCGTAAAGAAAAATCTTCAGTAAACAAGCAAATAAAAACCAGCACACCGCATGAAAGCACACTATTCGAAACAGCGCCCAGGGTAACAGTCCTTTCATATCGCATCTTATTAAAAACCGTAAAATTCCCTAAAAAGCTTGTATCGATCTAAATATTTGTCAGTAACTTTAAATATGCGGTCTTTTAAATATAATAAGGCCGGCTCTGAACGGGTTATCTTTTGTGTATTTACGATGATACCAGGGTTAACCTGCAGAAATATGTCTACCGGCTCTAAGTAATGCATAATGGTTGTCAACGGGCATCGTAACATCTTTCTTTCGTCCCCCTCCAAAAAAAAGCTCAAATAGTTATCAGCGGCCTGCACGTAAAGAATCTGTTCAAATGAAACCGGAAAGTGTGCTTTTTCATGCGAATCATATAGCATCAATTTACCAAAATCTATCGTAATGGGCAAATGATGTCCGTGGCGCCGGTAAAGCCGGTCCAATACCTCGACCTGCATAGCCATTTCCGTTACGGGCTTTATGAGACAGGCGTCACCTTTTTTGCGCAACACAAACTCCTCGTAATGGGCAAAAGCAGTTATATAGGTTAGGAACCGGCAATACTTTGTTAAAACTATTCCATATTCAAGGCCGTTCAAATCAAAAAGCTCAACATCACAAAATACAACATCAACAACTAACCGCTTTAACTCCAGATCATCGATGGCCTCTTGGACCGTGGTGTATGTACCCTTACAAACGAATACGTTAAACTTCAAAGCAATCCGGGCAAATCGGATCTGATCTTCCGGATTGTCTTCAATAAGCACATATGTACAAATTTTATGGGGATTCATCACATGTAGTTGTTTTTTCCAAATATACTAAAAATTTTTCTATAAACCTAGTTCTAAGAAAAGTACCCCAAAAAAAACTGTAATTCACCCCAAAAAAAGATTAAAAATTACCAATCTATCCCAAAAAAAATAATTTAACCCACTCCGATTCTACTTTTATCAAAAAAAAAATAAGAAACATGAAAAATTTTAAAAAAATGTTTGCCTCGCTGAGCATACCACTACTCACGCTAATTGGACTGTCATTCAACAAAACCGATGTCACCAGCCCACTAAAAAATGAAAAGCCGTTAACCATCGCTTATCCGGATCAACCTGATCCGAAAGAAGACGATTGGTTTGACTGGTTTGAAACCACCTTAATTTTCTCCGAATTTCAACCATCTGCTGATTTTACATTTAGCGCAGGGGATGAGCAATTGCTGTTATTTTACAAACAATAACTGGCCATGAGCAGAATCCTCCAATTTTTTCTCCTCATTTTCCACTTAGGTATTGTGTTAATGTATAATATTGGCAGTAGTTGCAGTACCTATCAAGACATGTATGGGAAGCCAGCATTTTGGAGGGTGCTGTCGCCCATACTTTTCTGCCTGGACCAATTTGACCATTCCACGGCCCTTGAAACCTATGCCCGGCTAAGCGGCATGAAGTGCGGGTACGGTTTCTTTTCACCAAATGTGGGCAGCCCTTGTTTTCTTCAGATTACGTTAAAACATACCGATGGTTCTGAACAGGTAATAGACCAGCGACAAGCTTTACGCTCACTTCAGGGCCGCATAAGGTATCACAATTTTTTAACTCGTTTTCGGGGGTTGCTCCCTTCACATTCCGCTACATCCACTAAAGAAAATGGGCAACAGCGAGTGATCAGGGCCCTGGCCACCTCTGCAGGCTTGCGTACTGCCGCACAGGAGCACGCACACCTGGCCTGCATTCGTATCTACATTTATCGAAATGCCCTATTGCACACCCATCAGTCACTTAAAGCCGGTTATATAAATCTTTATGAAAAAAAGTTCTTTTAGCCCTGTCCAACTGATGAAAAGCTTTACGCGCTTTTTTTACAGCAACAAGTTTCCGCCTATTTGGCTAAGCATATTCCGTGTGGGTACAGGCTTTATCCTCCTTGCCTCATTTTTGAGCATTGGAACTGATTTTTCGCGGCTTTATCATCCAAACGGCATTCTTGATATCCGGTTACTTAAACTGGATCAGCATACTACTGCCATTCCTTCGTTATTTGAATCAGCAAATCCATACGTCCGCACAGCATACCCCTTACTTTGTCTATTGCTAATGGCCGGCCTTTCCGTGCGCGCCTGTGCAGCAATGCTACTTTTCCTTCATGGCACAATTTTTATGACACAATATGCCCTATACAGTTACGGATTTGATTACATCGCTGCAAGTTGCTTATTTTATTGCCTGCTTTTCCCGGTAAATCGGTATCACAGCCTGGATGGTTGGTTATTTAAGCTAAAGCCAGCCAAAGAGGAGACCTTTTGGCTGCGGTGGTTACAGCTTCACGTTTGTATCATTTACTTTTTTGCCGGCATTGGAAAGCTCCTCGGAAACAATTGGCGCAATGGCGAGGCACTATGGAAAGCACTTACACAACCTGGCTTTGAAAGCACTTTTAAACCAGATTTGCATGGGCTGGCTGCCTATCCCTGGATTTGGGTCCTTGCCGGACAAAGCGTTTTTCTCTTAGAAGTCAGTTACCCCTTGTTCATCTGGCTAAAGCCTACCCGTAAGTACTGGCTTTGGGGCATAGTTGGGCTTCACCTTAGTATTGCCTTATTTATGGGGCTTTATTTTTTCTCAGCCATCATGATCCTGCTTAACCTATGTACCTTTTACTACCCCTACCTCATGCCGGCCAATCAAAAACAGATCAGTATACCCATGGTTTCACCCCTCAGTCCACTTACTGCAACCGACGAAACCCGCGGCAAAGCCAGCGGGCTGATACAAATACCACGCGAAGATATGACATGAAATTAGACTTAATCCCTCCATCAGACTTGTTAGAAAAGGCCCGTGAACTGGTCACCCAATCATTGGCACATATTGGCACCCTGCACAGTTGTGGGGTGCCTACCGTGAGCCGTGTGGCCCAGGCCCTGTACACCAAGCCCCGAACTTTACGCTACCTTTATCGGCTACGCTACCAACAGAGCTTCCACACCTTTATCCAGGAGCAACGTTTGGAAACCAGCAAGCGGCTGCTCAGGCAAGGCATACATGTGAGTTCTGTGGCCAACCTGCTGGAGTATTCGGCCCCGCAAAATTTTGCACGAGCATTCAAAAGAACGTATAAGGTTACTCCAAGCAATTATATCCTGATCGTTGGAATACCCTAATCAACGTACAGGATGATGCATGATGGTGCCAGCACAGTGCAGGTTGCTGCCTATATAAATACTTCATATCATTGCCTGTGATTAAGTCAAATCCGGGTAAAAACGGATTTATACCTTAATTTAACTTATTATATACCCAATTTCATATTATTGTTAAACGTTAATACTATAAGACTATGACATAAGCGTATACACTCCTCTTAACATATTCTCATCAAGGTTATTTAAGGTTTACACACCCGTTAAAAATCAATTTTTTTAAACAGTTATATTATGATAGTTAACCCCGTGCAAGGTTATTTGCGCCACGTACCAGTCTTTGTTCTGTTAATCGTAGGATATTTGTCTTTTCCTGCTCAGGGCCAGGAACGCATTATTGTGGAGGGTACTGTTTTGGATTCTGCAAATTTAACTGCACTTCCAGGTGTATCCATTAAAGTTTTAGGCACAAGCACAGAAACAAAATCGATGGCCAACGGCCGTTTCAGTATACAAGCACCGCCTAATTCCACCCTGCTATTTGCTTATATAGGCTATCATTCCCAAAAAATCGTATTGAAAGGAAAAAAAGAATGGCAGGTAATGCTTGGACCAGCCAATGAAAATTTGGATGAAGTTGTCGTCGTGGCTTATGGACAACAAAAAAAGGTTTCCGTCACAGGAGCCATTAGCACTGTCCAAACCAAAGACCTGCGCAAAAGCTCATCAGCCAGTTTAGCTAACGCCTTAGCCGGAAGACTTACGGGTCTTACCTCGATCCAATCAGGTGGGGGCCAACCCGGAAGAGATGATGCCACCCTTTATTTGCGTGGTGCGGCAACGCTTAATGGTACCTCCCCATTAATTTTGATTGATGGAGTACCACGGGATAATATCCGAACTCTGGATGCAAATGAAGTAGAATCAGTCAGTGTATTAAAAGATGCATCGGCAACTGCTGTATTTGGCGTGCGGGGTGCTAATGGGGTAATTCTTATTACGACACGACGCGGTAAAGAAGGTCCGGCAAGGTTAGATATATCGTATGACCAGAGTTTTACTTCATTTACCAGAGAACCTGAACGCCTTCACTCCTGGGAATATATTGATCTTCGAAATGAGGCAGCAGCCAATGACGGCATTCCCTTACCATTTACGCAGGCGCAGCGTCAAAAATATCTTAACCCCCTGGAAGGATTAAGTCCGGATGATCCAGATTACACCAATAAAAAACGGATTTTAAATTATATTTATCCAGATCACGATTATTACCGTGAATTAATAGCTAAATACACCCCACAAAGCCGATTAAATATAAATGCATCTGGAGGCACAGACAAGTTGAGTTACTTTGTAAATGGCGCTTTTTTGCATCAGGGAGGCAACCTAAAAACTGAACCAGCATCCATTTTACAGTACGACCCGTCATCCTGGCTTGACCGATACAACTTCAGGTCAAATCTGGATTATAAATTATCCAATCGCCTTAAAGCCTTTCTAAATATTGGAAGTTATATTGAACGGGTCAATATGCCTCCAGCGTCTTCACTTTACAGCGGTGATACAAATTGGATGATGCGCGACATGCTTTATCAAGCCCAAACCATCTTACCCATTACCCCTGGCCCCACCACGATTGACGGATTCGGCGTAGAGCCCGGTCAAATTGTTGACCCTACCTACCTGGACCGTTCAGCTTTTGAAGTGATGAACCGTATGGGCTATCGAAATGAACTGCGTTCCAATCTAAACACCTCGTTAGGGGCCGAATGGGACCTTAGCCAACTCATCACTCCGGGATTAAGCATCAAGGGTATGGTTTCATTTGATACAAGGGCCACCTCTTACACACAAGGTTTGAAATCTGAAAAACTCTACGATGCCCGTATAAATTATGCTACTGACGAACTTTCGTATGACATTCTAAAACAAGACGAAACCCTACTTACCCTTTCAAAATCAGGAGACTCCAGATACAATATTAATTTACAGGGCTCGCTTAATTATAGCCGTACCTTTAATAGTAAACATGCTATTACCGGTATGATACTGGCTCAACGAGACTATTGGGAAAAAGCATCGGCAGATCTTCCTTTCAATGTTATTGGCTTTTCGGGAAGAATAACCTATGCTTATGACAATCGTTATCTCGCCGAAATAAACGCTGGTTATAATGGTTCTGAGCAATTTTCGCCCACCCACCGATTTGGATTTTTTCCTGCAGCATCTCTTGGTTGGGTAGTTAGCAACGAAGCGTTCCTAAAGGATAATAAGGTGCTCACCAGCTTAAAACTTAGAACATCGTACGGAAAGGTAGGAAATGATGTTTTGGGAGCAACCCGGGAAACCACCCCGCGATTTATCTATCAAGACAATATAACGGTAGGTACAGGCCCTTTACCAAGCCTGGGATTAGGACAAGGTATTAACCAGGGGTTGTTGGGAAACAAAGATGTCACTTGGGAAACCGCTACCAAACGTAATTATGGCGCAGACATTGAAATACTTCATGAACTTCAAATAAATGTTGATTACTATACTGAACATCGTGATGATATACTAATATCGCGGGGTACAGTTCCTGTATTACAAGGGATCCCTTTAAATAATATACCAAAAGTCAATATGGGTATTGTTGACAATAAAGGATTTGAAGTAGAAGTACATTATCAGAAAAAATTAACAGAAAATTGGGGTATACATGCCCATGGAAATTATGGCACCAATAAAAATAGGGTTAAATTTTACGATGAACCTAAAAGAGACGAAACCTACCCCTTTACTTACCGGACTACCGGTTATTCAATTGGTCAGGCTTGGGGCTATCGCATAGACTACAGCAATGGGAATGGATATTTCAACTCACAAGAAGAACTTGACGCGTTTTTATCACATACCTCCTATGGATTTGGTTCGCCACGGGTAGGCGACTTTAAATACAAAGACTTGAATGCGGATGGAATTATAAATGATAAAGATCAGGCTCCTATTAAATATAGTAACATACCAGGCATCACTTACGGCCTTGATATAGGATTAAGTTTCAAAGGGTTTGATGTTAGTGCTTTTTTTGAAGGGGTGGGTCATTATTCCACTAATTACGCTGAACAGGGGGTTTATGAAAATATAAAACAAGGTACTTACTTTGGATATCAGCGTACCGCCTGGACCCCCGAACGTTACGCTAACGGCGAAGAAATTACTTATCCGGCATTGAGCACACAAGTAACCACCAATCACGTTGCTAATGATTATTTTATTATGGACCGCTCTTTTATCAGGCTGCGCAATGCCGAATTAGCCTATTCGTTTTCCAATAACTTGTTAAGCCAATGGAAAATCAAATCATTGCGAATCTATGTAGGTGGGCAAAATCTCGCCCTATGGGATCATCTCCGCATGAAACACCTGGATCCGGAAAACAGTGATGCCATTGGATATCCCGTTACAAAAATGATAAATTTTGGATTAAACATCACCCTTTAACATAGCGACCATGAAGTATACTATCATATTCATCTTTTTATTTATTTGTGTTTCATGTAACAAAGCGCTTGATGAGGCACCGGATGGGAAAATATCCATAGATGATGTTTTTAAGGATAATACAAAAGTTGGAGCATTTTTAAATAGCTGTTATGCTTACATGCCCGGAAAAGGGACGTTATATTATTTTTGGAGCCGGGGTCCTGGCTATTACCGGAACCAATTGGCAAAATCCAGGATGGTAGGAAAACCAAAACCTCACTAAAAACATGAAAGATCAAAATACTTTTGTATTTTTTCTGAAAGGCCTCAGAAAAAAGCTATTTAAAAAATGTTTTCCATTTATGTTAACCCTGGCTAATTTTTGTGTAAGTAATGCACAGGAAAGACGCGTGGAAGGTTTTGTAAAAGACCTTTGGGGAACGCCTCAAAATGCAGTGACGGTAACAAGCGGTATGGGTAAAAATGGCACCAGCACCGATAGGGCTGGCCATTTTAGTTTACTGATTGATGATGGAAGCACTACACTTATTATCCGCAAACGAAATTATCTACAGCAGGAAATAAACTGCAGCAGCCAAGCCCCCTTAAACATTATACTCGTTGCTGATGCTCACCGTATGGATGAAATAGTTGACTTAGGCTATACCCAAATGCTTCGGCAAGGATTGGGCGGCGCTGTCACTACCGTTTATGGTTCTGAATTAGAACGTGCGCCAGTGGCCAACCTGACCCAAACCTTTGCCGGACATTTTCCAGGCATGATAACGCAGGAAACTTCTTCTGAACTATCAAGAGCAACTACCAATACCTACATTCGGGGCCTATCTGCTGCGCGGTTAAATGGGCCCCTCGTCATGATCGATGGCATCATGAACTCTTATAACAGCGCCCAGTCATTAGAATATATCTCTCCGAATGAAATTGAGGAAGTATCATTACTAAAAGATGCCTCCACGCAAGCCATGTATGGTATTCAGGGAGCTAATGGCGTATTGGTTATTACAACCAAACGCGGGCAAAAAGGACTTTTACGTATTCACGCAACCTTGGATGAATCACTGCAGCAGCCTACGACCAAACCCCTATTTATTAACGCCCTTCAGTACGCAGAACTACGCAATCAGGCTGCAGAAAACGATGGCATAGCCCTTCCCTTTTCAGATGAAACGCTTGCCCATTTCCGCACTGGCGATAAACCTGACTTTTACCCGAACCATCACTGGTATAACGAATTTGTCAAACCCCTCTCAAGCATGCAACGGGTAGGGTTAAATGCGTCTGGAGGAAATGACCGGGTTCTTTATTATTCTAACCTCAATTTTATGCGCCAAGGAGGAATTTTTTATACCGATCAAAAAAAATATAATCCTGACCCCTATAGCCTCTGGGTTAATTACCGTTCAAACGTCGATATGACCATTACGAACTATTTGAAAGCCTTCGTTAGGCTCAGTGGAAATATAAAGCGGGAACATACCCCTGGCAACAGCGTTGCCGCTATTTATCAAAGTATTTTTATGGTACCTCCCATTATGGCCGGGCCACTTACCCCCGAAGTTATTAATGAGCTTACAGGAGAGCCTGCAGCTGGAAGCCAACAAGTGGTTGTTACAGAAAAAGCCAACCCAACAACCTATGGGATGTTAAATCGTAGCGGTTATATCAATCACATGGTAACAAACATTACTTCTCAGTTCGGCCTCAATGCCGATCTTAGCTTTTTGACCCCAGGCTTAGCGATTGAGGGTATTTTTGCCTACCAAACCAATTCAGTAGGAAGCTTATCCACCAAACAAGATTACGAGCGCTGGATTCGTGACCCATCGGCGTCTTTAGACGAGCTCACCTTTATTAAACAAGGATCCAATATAAATGAACCTTTATCGTATTCCAAATCAAATTCAAATTACTATCACATCGATTATCAAACAAAAATCACTTATAACCATTCATTTGGCCTTCATGAGGTTGGAAGTGTATTGTATGGATTTTATCAAGACCTCAGTACCGCTTCAACCACGCTACCCGATCTTTTCCCCTTTAAACGGGTAAGTACGGGTATGCAAACAAGCTATGGATATGACAAAAGGTATTTTCTACAAACTGCCTTTGGCTATTCGGGTTCTGACCAATATGCCAGAAACCACCGGTATACTTTTACCCCTGCATTTGCCGTAGCCTGGTTAGCTTCAAACGAAAATTTTCTAAAACGTCAGTCAGTCCTTACCAATCTTCGGTTTCGGGCTTCCTGGGGTAAAACCGGAAACGACCAAAGCGGCGAACCCAGGTATTCCTATCAGGACCAAGTAACAGCAGCCGGCGGCGGGCCCATTGCCTATCTGCAGTACCTGGTTACAGAAAACCAATTTGGAAATCCCAATATCCAAGCTGAAATATCCACCAAAACAAACCTGGGTATCGATATCGGTTTGTGGCGCTCCCTGACGATGACTGTTGATATTTTCAAAGAAAAAATGAGCAATATGATCGTACCAGCCGTATCAACGATTCCGTTATATCAAGGTATTCCGCTAGGAAATTACCCGGATGTAAATGAGGGAATCTATGAAAATAAAGGCGGTGAACTAACGCTCAATTATTCAAAAGAAATTAACAAAAACCTGCACGTAAACGTGGGCGGTATGCTAACCTATGTACAAAACAAGGTTTTAAAAATAAACGAAGGAACATTAACCGACGACTATATTTACCGCAAACGCCAGGAAGGATACAGCTATGGGCAAGCCTTCACCTACTTGGTTGATTATAGCCACGGTAATGGGTACTTTAATACTCAGGAAGAAATAGATGCCAACCAAGTTGTATATCCCGGTACGGTAAATGCCGAAGGAAAACCCAGACTCGGTGATCTCCGCCTACAAGACCTGAATCACGATGGAGTGATAAATTCACAGGATCAGGCTCCGGTGGGAAAAGGAAGAATTCCACGCATGGTTTATGGTTTTCATGGAGGATTTCGATATAAAAATTTCAACCTGAATATCCTATTTCAAGGTTTAGCCGACTATTCATCCCTAATTCAGGGCGCTGGCGTTACCGAATCAACCAATGATGGCATCTTCGGATCATGGCACCTCCATGCCTGGACACCGCAACGTTATGCAAATGGAGAAAAAATTAGTTACCCTGCCCTCACGCTCACCAAATCGGCCAGCCAACAAGCTTCGGATTTTTTTTACTTTGACCGGTCATACCTGCGATTAAAAAATGTAGAGCTCAGCTACACCATAGGCACTAAAGCAGCCAAAGCCATTGGAGCAGCTAAGGTCAGGATTATCCTATCGGGCCAAAATTTGCTCACATGGGATACGATGAAAACCACCGATTTCGGCCCAGAGGGTGGTGGATATTTGGATATTCCTGTATATCGGGTATATAATTTAGGGCTAAGTCTGGATTTTTAAAAAGAGACGTTGAATTAATCAGAAGAACGATGAAAGCGATTTTTTATACACTTGGTATTTTTATATTGGCAGGAATAGGTGCCTGCAACAAACAATTAGATTTACCAAACAATGGTAAGGTAACGATGGATGAGGTTTTTAGCGACTATAATCGCACAAGAGGATACCTTAATGCTTGTTATGGATATGACCCGCATCCAGGAATAGATCGTTCGTCTTATACAGACGAAGCAGAAGATGCCGATGATCAAACAGCTGGTTCGCCCTATAACAATTGGTATGCCGGCAATATCACCTCAGGAACTTACGGAGGAAATTCAGCCGATGGAACGCCATGGGGTAAGTTATACGAGGGCATCCGTAAATGCAATGTTTTTATAGAAAGTATGAAAACTGCAACCGTATATGCGTCAGCAGAAGAAAAAGCTGGCTGGGTAGCGCAGGCGCGCACGCTGCGGGCGTTATATTATTTACAACTTATAAAGCGTTATGCCCATGTGCCCCTATTTCTTAAGCCGCTTGAAATAGACCATGACTTTTCCAAAGACAGCCGTGCATCCTTTTCACAAGTAGTGGATGCTATTTTATCAGATTGCGACTCGGCATTATTAGTACCAGACACAGAAAACGGATTTCATTGGGCCATCTACAATAATCAATATGGCATGATGACCCGGGCTGTAGCGTATGCTATAAAGTCTGAAGCGGTAACCTATGCCGCCAGCCCCCTATGGTCAGACGGTACCTATACCTGGAAAAAAGCTACCGAGATTAATGCCGAAGCTTTATCGGCACTACTTGCAAATGATTATAAGTTATTTGACGAACAGCCTGTTCAAACCGTGGCCCAAAATGCCTATGCCTTATATTTCATCACCAGTTCAAATGACCAGCGGTCATATGATAAAGAAACCATTTATCAAGGAGGCACGCAATTGCAGGTTTGGAAAAATGCCGGACTTCCCACCACAAGCGGTTCCTTAAAAGCCGGGCCTTGCCCTACCCAGGAACTTATTGATAGTTATGAAATGGCCAATGGTCAGCCAGCTATAAACGGGTATTCAGATGCAAATCATCTTCAACCCATTATCAATGCAGCATCCGGTTATGATCCTTCACATCCATACACAGCACGTGATCCGCGCTTTTATGCCTCCATCTATTACAATGGCGCTCCACGTACGTTAAACGAACAGGCAAGTGCGGTTTATCCATTGAACTTTCAAGCAGGTGCAAATAACCTGGATGTGGTTAACCATGCAGATTACTATGAACTCAGCACAACAGGAGGTGATCCGCATATTAATTTCACTACGCTTAGCAGTGCCCTTAAAAAATATCCGATCGTGCACCTAACTTTTACCTACAAAAGTACCGCCACTATTTCAAAGCCCCAGTTATTTTTCAGCCCAGTTTCTGCATCCAGGTCTACCACCCTATCAGATATCCCTGCTGCTGATGATTGGACGACACAATCCATTGATATTTCCAGTGCTGTAGCGAAATTCAAATGGGGGGATGCCGGTAACTTTATCCGATTTGATTTGGGTAGCACCGCTGGCATTACTGTTCAAATACGTGATATTCAACTGCGCGAAGAAACTCAGGCCGCTTCGTTAGTAGAAACCTACGCTGGTGGCCTGGAGGGTATTTCTGCTAATACCAGCACCAACAAATATACACGGACCGGATATTATATCCGAAAGTATAATAATTATCTTTCAGGCATATCTAATAATGCAGATGGTGCAGTAAGATTGTTCAGGCTGGCAGAGGTATATCTTAACTTTGCTGAATCAGCCTACCAATCATCCGGACCGGATGCGATCATTACCGATCATGATCTTGGCCTTAGTGCCCGTGATGCTGTTAATGCCATCCGAAAGCGCGCGGGAATGCCCGATTTACCTGAAGGCCTTTCAACCGATGAATTTCAAAAAAGATATCGTAATGAACGCCGGGTAGAGCTCGCCTTTGAAGAACATCGGTACTTTGATGTAAGGCGTTGGAAAATTCTGGACCAAACGGATCAACTGGTGACCGGAATGCGTATCGAAAAAACTGAGGATAACTTCCGTTATAACCGCTTCCACTTTTCTAACCGGAATTGTTCCTCTGACAAGTGGCTTTTGTATCCGATAGATAAAAGTGAGGTCAATAAAATCATAGGGTTAGGAGGGGAAAATTGGCAAAATCCAGGATGGTTTGATTAAAAAACATTTTTGGTCATGTCCTCATTGATACGTTTTTGACAAATAGCTGCTTTACCTTTGTAAAAGCTAATTACTAAAAACGTTCATATGAAAACATTCATTGACGCCAATACACCACTTCCGGGAGATGCCAGGGAAGCACTCAAAGCGCTGGCCGACCAACAGATCCCTCTCATCTGTCAGGCCATTGAGCAGAAAAAACTGCCCACTACCTACTGCCACGAGATAAAAAGTGCTTTCAGGGCCCTGTTTGATGAAGATAAACTGCCGGTATTGTCTTACCCTCATCAACACTATATCCCCCAATTATTACGAGAAAGCATGCGCCTGCAGCGTGACAAGGTGAGCAGCCGCTGGAATGACCACTTGCTGGAAACCTTTGTCAATTATAACTTCAACTACATGGGCATCTTTAACCGTTGGAGGGAATTGCGCGATGCCGAATTTGCAGCAGCTGCCGCCAAGGGTGAAGAAGAGGCGTGCTATTGGAAATGGGAAGACACCATCAGTCATTATAATCCGAAAGCCGGAATGGCCTTTGACCCTACCAACCAGTCCTTGAAAGTCCATATGGAGGTGTACCTAAAGCATAAAGAAAAGCGACTTTTGTACAAAAAACAGGTGGCAAATTCAGAATTAAACAGTGTTTTGCGCACGAATAACCTGGCCGGGGATATGGCCATCCGGTTTATCACGCTTCAAAAAACCGGCGAATATCCTTATAAAACACAACTGGAGGCAGCAGAAGCCTATGCTGCTGTCCATATCAGTAAAAGCGGAAATGAGGTTTCGGCGCAAACCCTCACCAAACACGATAAGAATGCCTTATATATGCCTGCAAAAAAATGGTATGACAAAATCAATGAGATTGCAAAATACCTAAAAAAGGAATATGGCTTTAAAGACCCTATATAGCGTTTTTTAAGCCTTACCATTAAAATTTTTTCACTTTTTTCAGACCCCCGGATATTTTCAAGCACATTAATCTACTCAAACGGCCCCCACAATCGTTGGAGGGGCTGTTTTTAGCAAGTGTATTCCTCAAAAAATAATGCGGACAATCCTATGGGGGTCTGGAAAAACCGCGTTTCCAGTACGTAAAGGCAGTTTATATACTCTATTCAATCCGTAAAATCCTGCCGTATACTTGCTACATGAAAACGACACTACATATCGTCTGCATGCTGGTCGCGATGTTTATCGCCCTCCTGATCTTTTATTTTGGGATGGTGGGCAAACCCGGAGACAGCCTGACGAAATGGCGTAAAGGGCCGATAGAAATAGGGGAATTCATGGACAGCCCCATTCCCTTCAAACCAGTGGCTAGCAAAATGAAGCATAGTATTGTTCACGACCGTAAAAATGCGTTGTTTCAGCGTAGGCTGTGGAGACCATAGTGGGTAATAAAACGCCGATAGGCTCCGCCAAGCGGATACCTATCAAGCCAGGCCAGCTTCGAAAGGCCAGCGAGAAAAATAAATATTCATTTAACATTTTTTTGGGATGCTTTTTTTCGAAATAAGGGAAACAAAAGTTCATGCGTATGACAAATACGGTCAATAACGAAGGCTTGAGTGCAAAAGATTTAATGCTCGCCTTCATCGTAAGTTTTGTGTTGATGTTCCTGGCTGGCTCCGGCTTTGCACAGGGAATAGCAACAGCAAAAGCTGCTGACGCAACAGAGGTTGTTAGCCCGGCCAAAGAAGTCAAATCGGCTATCGTGGTTTCTGCAAAGCTTGCAAAAGCAATGGAGGTAGCAAAAACCACTGAAAAGAAGAAAGCCGGGCAAGAATTGCTTTCCAAAAAGCAGAACTATGTGTATTTTTATTACGATAATAATACCTATACGCCGGCTGCTTACATTATAGAAGGCAATTGGGCTCAGCAAACAAATCCTACCGACTGCGGCGGCAGTGCACACATATGCGTGTTGCAGGTAGACGAATCATTACTTTCCACAGATCCGGGTCTTTCTATGGAGGAAAAACTAAATCAGTACTTAACCAGTCTTTATGACGATGATCCTTCAAGCGTTACCGATTTTGTGAATGACAATGCATTTTATTCCAGGAATTAAATGCGAAAGATCAACTTAATGCCAATAAAAGGCGGGCCAAAATTGAGCCCGCCTTTTTTATCTAAGATTTAGGTTAATTATTCTGTTCCATACCTGTCAACACAATAATGTCTTCCGGAATGGGCATGGCATACCGGGAGCTGTTTGGAAGCAAGTTAATAAAACCTTCTTCTAGCTTTCTGGTGATGGTAATTTCCGCCCCGGCTTTGTTAAGCCGCTTTAAATCCATCCACCTCAGGCCCCTGAAAACCAATTCTTTTTTTCGCTCATTTAATATTAAGCCGATCGCCTCATCTTGCGTAGATGCATTTAACGGCACAAAAGGATTATCTGTTTTCCATCGCTTGATCAAAAGGGTGTTCAAGTCATCTATTGCCGCCTTCGTTTTTCCGAGCCTGGCATAGCTCTCCGCACGATTTAAATAAATTTCATCGGTGGCGATGCCATAAAATAACCCAATGGTTCCACTATAAGTCCCTTTGAAATCATTGATAGCCTCCGCTCCCCGATGGAATAATTCTTTACGCAAGTCCATTTCTTCGTAGCTATCGTACAATTCCTTATTAATATAGGCGTTTGTCAGATGCACCGGTCGGCCACCCTTTACATCAAAAATCACTTCAGGATTAAACCGGTTGAACGGATATTGTGCAGTTATCTTAATTGAAGGGCTATTGTTGTAGTCCATTAAGTCGCTTTTTATACTCAAACACTCGTCCGCATACGTTAAACAACTATCCGGTGCATTCATGGATAAATATACCCGCGAGAGAAGGCCCAAGGCTGCGACTTTTCCTGCCCTCACCGGATGAATGGAAACAGGCGGCAATAATGCCAGGGATTCTTTTAGGTCATGCACGATTAATTCGTATGTTTGGTTGACTGATGACCTTATAGACGGAATATTAAAGTCAGGGTCTACCCGCAGGACAACACCCAGATCACTGGCCGCGGTTGCCGGGTCATAAGCAGGGGAATAAATAGTTGCAGCCGTGAAAAAAGCATACGATCTTAAAAATAACGCCTGGCCCTTCACATCATCCCATTCTTTGGCATTTGACACCGATCTCTCCACATTTTCCAGGCCTGACAAGATAACATTTGTCACATATATCAGGTCATACAGGGTTATCCAGTCGTTTGTCGCGGCTGTGGGATCGTTGTAATATGCCCCCGACCATGTGTACATATTACGCTGATACTCGTCCAACTGTCCGTAGTTATCCTGGGTAAGAAAATATTCGTCTGCACAACTAACCGGCGAATAGACCCACCGGTCACTATTCCGGATATGGTTATTAAGCAGTGCCTGTAAATCTTCAATCTTGGTAGGCGTAACCAATTTCTGGTCAGATTTCTCGTCCAGAAATTTATTGCAGCCGCATAGAAATAATACCGGCAATATGCCCATTATAAAAATTCTGTTCATGTCAATTATCATTTAGTAAGTCAAGTTCAATCCTATGGATAAGGTCCTGGATGGCCTAAGTTCAGGATAATCGGGATCAAGGCCCAGTTTATTTGCCCTCCAGACAATGCCAAGATTGTTGGCTACCAAGAATATGTTCAGGTTGTTTACAGGGAGCCAAGGGTTGTCCTTCGCCCTGAGTGTATAGCTGATATTAATGTATTGAAAGCGTATGTGGTCGCCTTTGTTTACCAATATTTCTGCATTCTGATAAAACTGATCACGTGCTGCGGGTGCAGGATATTGAAAAGACGGGACATCGGTAATTGATTCATCGCCGGGACGCTGCCATCTCAGGGTATAGTCGGAGTGACCGCTTAACCTGCTCACAAGCCCGCTATAGGAGATCGACTCGCGCTTGAAGAAATAATTAAATTTGAATGTCAGCCGGAAAGCCAATGAAAAATTGTCCCAATTCAACTGGTTGCCCAATGACCCGTAAATTTCCGGATGGGCAGACCCTACATATTTAAGGTCGCTCACTTTCCCGTTTGTCAACATCTCATTATAATCCGTGCTAACCTCCCCATTTAAATATCCCATCGGGGATCCGTCTGCCTGGCTCAGGCCTGCCCAAGGGAAAGCGAACATTCCGTAAAAAGGATACCCGGGCCTTAACCCGCCTGCACCGATCACGTAGTCTGACGCAAGTTCTGATGGTTCCCTCCCGTTATTAAGTACGTTGGCCGTAAAATAACTGAAGTTAAGGGAACTGTTCCACGTTAGCGGACCGCTTAAATTGCGCGTGTTCAGTTCAAGGTCAAACCCCTGGCCAAAGCCATTGCCCACGTTCCTGATAATGCTGGAAACACCCGTGGTTTTGTCCATGGGTACAGAAGCATACAGATCAGACATTCTTTTCCTGAAGTAATCAAAAGAGCCGGTAACACGGCTATCTTTACTGCCAAAATCCAAGCCTGCGTTCAACATGCTCACTTCTTCCCATTTCAATTCAGGGTTGGGGCGATTATCGATCTGTGCATAAGGTTGCATCAAATAAGGATTGGTACCCCGATAACTCATTGTTGTCACTGCCACCATACTGGGGTCGATGTTGCCTTGCTTTCCATAGGAGAGCCTGATTTTAAGATAGGGAATAAGCAGCACGTGGTAAAAAGGCTCCTTGGAAATATCATAACTTCCTCCTAGCGACCAAAGCGGTTTCCATTTGTCATTCGTTTTAACGCCAAATAGATTTGACGCATCACGCCTGGCACTCATAGATAGGGTATATTTCTTCCGGAATGTGTAAGCCCCATTACCATAGAAAGACAAAAACCTGGTATTTGTCCTGATGAAATTGCGATTGTCCGGGATATAAATTCTTGAACCCAGTATATAATGTGGATAATTGTTGGCGAAATCAACATTCTTATAGGTAAGGATAGCGGGATCATAGCCATACGTCCGGTAGCTGTTTGACGAGGATATGGTTTCTGAAGATTCAGTGCCGAGCAGGGCTGTTACATCGTGATTGACCCAGGTTTTGGCAATATTTAACTGTCCACGAAGGTTCTTCGCAGTTATTTGATGATTATTTAAATCCAGGATATCCCCTTGTGGAACCGGAGTCATGATGTTCCCGTTAACCAATTGGCTGTACCCGTTCACCAAGTCCCTTACAAAATAGCTTTCTTCTCCATAGTGGTTGTTGCCATCCACCTGTTGAAGTTCATGCCTGTATTTAATATCCAGGTTGAGCCACGGTAATGGCTTGTAAGTTAAGCCTGCAACGGCATGGAGGTCCTTGACAATGCTGATGGCATCCAAATTATTGAAATCGTTTGACGGGAAATAACGCCAGTCCAGCAGCTTGCCGGCACCTATCGTATCAATGTAGCCTTGCCTGTAATAAATATATGCGGGCAAATCCGTTCCGGCATCGTCACGGAAGCGGGTATAGAGCGGCAGGTCAAAACTGGCAGGCCGGATCGTGCCGTAAGAAGGGCGTCCTTGTGTGCTGTTGCTATGCGTATACAAAACATCAGCGCTGGCGGCAATCTTCCTGCTCACCTGATACGTATTGGCGATGCGCAGATTCAACCTATGATAGGTGCCATAATGCTCATCCGTGTTTCTATCTATCCCGGCGGAAGCCACCAATGTACTTTTATCCGAGCCAGCCTGAAAACTTAGCGCATACTGTTGATTGAGTGCACCACGATAAAAGATGTCCTCGTATGCCTTCCTTGCATCGATGTTGCGCAATTCATCGATCTGGCTGTTTGCCGTCTCCTCAGAAATCTTTCCCTTTAATCGATCGAACAAGATCTCATATACCGGTGTAAATGCCGGATGGTTGAACCTTGCAGTATCTGCGAAACGGTATTTTTGACTAAAAAGGTATTGCTCTACATCGATTAGATCGGAAGTACTCATTGACTTAAGCTGAAAAAGATCGGGTTTTTCGACAAAAGAAACATTACTGGAAAAAGCGATGGTTGGTTTTTGCCGAAGCCTGGCCTTTTTAGTCGTGATTACTATAACCCCATTACCTGCTTTCGCACCCCATATAGCGGAGGCTGCTGCGTCTTTCAAAATGGTGACATCTGAAACTTCATTTGGATTTATATTGTTAAGGTCTCCCTGGTATTCAAAATTATCGAGAATAATAAGTGGCTTTTGGATACTTTGGCTGAACGTGCTGAACCCCCGGATAAGAATCTGCCCATTGAGCACACCTTGCCGGGTAACCTCAACAACCCCATTAGAAATATACTTCAGTCTATCCAATACATTTGTACCGACCTGTTCATTGAATAGCTTATTACTGATATGTGAAAACGATCCCGTTGCCTGCAATTTAGAGATACTGCTTATCCCTGTATTGAGGCGTACTTCAGCTTCATCAAGAAAGACAGACGTAGGCTTAAGGGATATTATCAATGTTCCGGTTGTGGCTTTCGAGAGGGGCACCCTTTCTGTTTCGAAGCCAACAAAGGAAAAGACAAGCGTGTCTGGCACAACATTGATCCTTATGGTAAAGTGGCCGTTCTTGTCTGTAAAGGATTTATTATGCAACAACTTGCTTTGTATGGTTACCCCTTCAAGGGGTGCATGGTCACTTTGTGAAATAACGGTTCCACCAGCCGTTCGTCCGTTTTGAGGGTATGCAACCATTGTTAAAAGGCTAAAAAAAGCGATAGGAAGTACATCTTTATAGTTCATTGGTAGTAAATTAATGGGTTTCTGTAATTGTGTACTGATTATCGGAATCCCGTTTTATTGAAACACCTAAAACGGACAACCACCTAAGAAGGTCTGCTTTTATGAACTCACGCCGCTGTTTATCCGGTATGTCCGGCGGCAATTGGACGATGTAGCAGTACATGTGTTCTTCCTTCCAGGCTGAATAAATTTGATTACGGGATTTATAAAACCGGGAACTATCTTTAACAGCCAATTTAAAGTGAGGTACAACGCCCTCAGAGGAGGATGTTCCTTGGGCCAAATAACAAATATCCAGTAACGTTAAATTATAACGCCTGAATAGCTTGTTACCAGGAGTTGATCTAAGGCCCTGCGGCCAGCTGATCCCCGGTATACCTGATGTCAATATGGAAAAGTAGATATGCTCGGGCGGTTTTACACCGTCTGCTGGCATGCCCACATGAATTTCATTTGTACTTGCCGCCATGACATCGAGTTTAGGCGGCAGGCCATTGATCTTGGCAGTCAATATAGCATTTATATTTGCCTGGGTAATCTGGTCACTATAGGTGGTGGAGAATATTTTTCCGGATGGTTTTATCCAAACAATGTGGGAGACAACCTTATGGGGAAAAACTTTTAAGAGCAAGGGATTGTTGGCAAAACTGGATAATTGCAAGTTTTTCAAATAGGTATTCTTCTCAAATAGTTTTTCAGTAACATCAGCTTTGTCCTGCGTACTAAGCAATATAGAGACATTTTTATGGTTAGCCTGCTGAAGCTTGTTTAGTGCTGGTAATGCCCTGACACACGGAACACAACTTCGTTCCCAAAAATCCAATATGATCAACTTCCCCCGGTAGTCATTCAGGGTAATGGTGTCCTTCCCCTCCGGATGGTTGACCACTTGCAAGGGCAGGTGCCAAAGCGCTTCAGGAATGGTATCGCCGATCTTAAGGCCGCCTTCGGGGATGCCAAGGTCTTTAACGCTGGCAGATTGAGCCTGGGCAAAGCCGGTTGGCAATAGAATGATATATAAAGATATTAAAAGCGTATAAAGAACGTGTCTTTTGATAGGGGATAGGCCATTGCTTTCCCCCAAGCGTAAAATTTGCTTCACTTCGTTTCATTTTAAGTTAAAATATTAAGAATTAAGAAAACTGGATGGCCGCAAAAATGGAGGCAATCCGATAAGTGAAGCAGGATTTAAATGGGGTTTTTGGGCTTTTTGGCGAATAGGATGTCGAATGGGCAGGGGGTTGTTGGTTGATCAGGCCCAAAACAAAAAAATCCCTGCCGCTTGCTAAAAGGTAAGTGAACAGGGGCTTTCGGTATGGGTCTTTTTTTGTTCATTATCGTTTGATCGATAACGAACCCAAGAAGCTAAGTCGGATTTTTGCCCCTCAAAGAGGGGGGCTGACTGCCCACTTATCTTTGCAACAGAGGCTCCACTACGGCCTTAGCATACTTGCCGCCTGGGGACAACTTTCTGCCTACCGGCCCTTACGGAACCGGATACTATACAAAGAATAAGCAAGCGCCAGCCCTACCCCAGGAATAAGGTATCCAAAGATAAGACTTTGGCGCGTTACTCACACTCGTATAGTGAAATTTAGTGGATTTCTGTTACGAGGGTTCGTTAATATGTCCTTATTTTATGTTTTATTTCTTTTCTATAATCAATTGTTTGTTTATCAACGAAACAAATGTAAAAAATCATTTCAATAAAAACAAATACTTATTGAATTTACCACGATTTAGTGTTGTCCATTTGCATTATGGACAACACAACTTCACTCATCAGTTCTAACGTAATCGAACTTAGAGATGCTTTGGGTCTCTCTCAAAAGGATTTTGCCCTATTGGCTAATATTTCATCGTCGACATTAATTAACATTGAATCTGGAAAAAAATCTTTTAGAATTAACACATTAAATGGAATATCGGATTTTACTAAGGTTAAATTAGATGAGTTAAGTAAATCGTCATTTACTCCAGCTAAAAATTTGCGCGAGAAGCTTACGGAGAAGTATAAAAATGAACCAGCGGTGCATGTTATTCTTAGCAAAGAGCCTTCTATCCCATATTGCATAAAGTATAAGCTATTAAATACCAATTTTTTGGACGTACCGAAAGAAACACGACAGATTACAAAGTTCTTTCGAGATAATTTTGGATGGAAGTTTAAAGGTAATTCTATTCATTCCGCACTAAGACGAATGACGCACTTAGTGAGAATAGAACACCACCCAACCAAAAAGGGTACAAATTTATATTCGAAAAAGAAGTAACCGTATTGATGGAAAATAAAAAAGGGGTTCATGCAAACCCCAGTTTCTTCTACTTAGTTACATTTCTACAGAGAGAAAGAGGCTTTACCAAGTCTATATGATGCATATATAAAACAATTTTTTTAATTTAAAGCAAGAAAATAATTTTACGTAACCAATACCTCTCCCGACCAAGATACAACCGCTACTTAAGCGCAACTGCCAATGATACCGATAGGGCAAAACGACTGTACAATGCCAATATACGGCTGGCGCAGGCGTTTCATCCGCTAATTACACAATTTGAGGTGGTGATAAGGAACAGTATCAACCTAAAGCTGACCGCCTTTTTCGGTGACCCCGATTGGATCATTAATCAGAAAAGCGGCTTTATGCACCATCCGTCATTAAAACGTTCGCATTTCTTCTTACGAACTTGCGTCCAAAAAGCTGAAAATACACTAATACGGAAAAGCATCCCGGTAACAAGCGGCAAGATCATCTCCGAACAGACTTTCGGTTTTTGGTTAGCGTTCTTTCTGGGCCACCATTACGCGCTTATAAGTGGTCAGCCAATTCATATCTTTCCGTATAAACCTGCGCATGAAGACCGGGCTAGTATCTAAGGCAAACTTGATCAGATACGGGCATTCAGAAACCGCGTGAACCACTGCGAACCACTATGCTTCGATAACCATCATGTGAGTTGCTCCCAAGCGCTGCATATACGTGACATTTTATACGACCTGATCACCTGGATAGACCCTGAATTGGCGCCTTTCTTTCAGAAGGTGGACAATGTGCCTAATAAGGTGAGCCAATTGATGGCGATTTGAACCACAACAAAAAAGCTAACCATATAATTATGAACCCTAAAAAAATAGAAAATACCATTCGAGGATTGGGACGAAATTTTGCAAAAACCGTAGCAGAATATCGTGCACTGGTACTAGTAGTAGCTTTGATTGTAACCGTCGCGCTAATTACACTCGGTAAGCAGTCGGAAATATTCAAATTTCCTTTTATTGCTGGTGTATGGGGCGGGGTGTCGGATTGGGTGATAATATGCGTTACAGCCCTAACAGCATTTTTTCTGTATAGGACATTAAAATCGTGGATATTTCGGAGGGGCAAGCCGAAAAAATACCCAATTATAGCCAAATCGTGGCTACAGAAACAGCATGAACGGTATGGTATACTCAAAATGTATTAGATCCTTACCATACGGGCAAATATTCTGTCATAATCAACACCTGAAATATAATCTTCAACTGTAATTTCGTATGCCGCTTGATTTAAATCAATATCTACTGCAATGATTTTTGCAAACTCGCGCGGGACAAATCCTAACTGGACCCCATCCTTTAATATCTGGATAGCAAACGGATCATACTGGTTTGAGGAATCCCGTTCATACTCGAGCTCGTCTCCAATATCTACGATAAAGAAAAGGTCTCTTCTGCTCCTTTCATGATTTATTCCCTTCACTTCAAATTCGATATCGTTTAATTCAGTTCTTTGTCGCTCCGGATTGAGCTTGGCGACAGTCTCCAGAATGTTTTGACTCTCGTACGGTGTAGTTTCGTAAGCAACAATATCTTCCATCTCCAAGTTAGCCATCCATTTAAGGAAGTCTCTGCCGGATATCCCAAGCTGTCTGTTAGATAGAAGCAGGGCCGTCTCTCGATTCTTTATTCCGATTGATCGTGCCAAACAGGCATTGGGATTATCTACCCCAAACTTCAAATAGCTGGAAAGATGTTTCACGTTTTCTGGTAGATCAGTCAATTCAATCTGCAAAACATGACTCATTATTGTAAGGAAGGATGAAATTCCCCAGCAATAGCGATAATAGTAGCAATCGGCAAGCAGAACAAACAACCCATTGGGATCGTTCGAAAGTTTAGACCATTCCTCTCGCAATACCGCGCTTTCTGATCCTGCAATCCAATGTAGTGCTAAGGGCAGAGTCTGGGAGGGTTTGATTTCGGTACGGTTTAATTTATAGGAGTCAAATTCATCGAGTTCCATATCGAAAACTTCAAAGATTAGTTCCAAAATACCTTCATAATTTCCGGAGTCTACATACCCCTCAAGTTCTCCTTTGTTATCCTCGATAAATTTGAGTATTAAGGTGTTGCTTTCTAGATTCAACCCTGTCATGCCAAAAATTCTTAACTCTTCGGCATTAACTTCATCCCTGATTCGCTCAAAAGTGGCACGGAAATATTGGTTGAGAGGAGCGGTGTCAATACCACTTATATCCGCCTGTACTTTAAATAAACTGTTGTCAATCATTCGTTCAATGATTACCTGTTCGTCCTGTTCTGCGGCTTCTTCTGCCAACAAACTCAGGATATAAGGTTCCGCCAAAGTATTTAGGTGACGTTCGAAGGTTCGCTGATTTATTCTGCCATTTACCAGAGCAGTGAGTACAAGATACAATATACTATGAGCCTCTTCTATATTTCCTTTGTTTGTAAAACGTCCAAATGCTCTTTTATCGGCATTTGAATTAACGACGAATACGACCTGGCCCTCGGTTTCCTTGCCTGCTCTCCCTGCTCTTCCGATGAGATTCCAGAAATCGCGAACGGACAGATATTTTGGCCTATCTTCGGAGCTGGTAAGGATTGTTGAATGGATAATAGCAACTTTAATAGGGAAATTGATACCTTGGCCAACTGTATTTGTTGCCAGCAGTACCCTTAGTACGCCATTTGAGTAATCATTTTCAACCGCTCGCCTTACAGGTTCCGGCATATCACCGAAATGAATGCCTATGCCCCTTTCAATGCAAAGCGTGATGTAGGACTCCTCCCCATACCATATTGCTGAAAAATGATACGACTCTTTGTCTTTTGATCTTCTGAAATACAGCGGAAAGTCTTTATATGCTTCTTCCAATGCGATTACCTTTAATAGATTACGTGCAACTCCTTCTATCCATCTCACTTGCGAGATATAGACATAAGTATTCCCATTGGCAGAAAGCCGGTATGCCAGTGCAGCAGTTGTCTTTGCTTTGTTGTCCAAACGAAAACCTTGATATTGATTCAGTCTGAGTATCCCTGGCACAAAGGCTGGGGTAGAGATTCTGGTCTCGTCATTCACTGTATCCATATTCAGATAAGTTATGCGTCCACTACTTCCCATCCAGTCAAAACGTCCAATGAGTTTTCTTGTGGGCTCCCATTCTTCAGCCGTCTCATCGCGATGTAATCGGCTTCGAAGCACCTTGTCAGGTTGGCCATTTAACCAAATTGAGTATTCATTTGCATTTTCCGGCGGCATGACAGCGGAGATGAAGAGTGTTCGTAAACCGGGCACCTTCATTCTCAATCTGATTATCAAAAATTCCAACAGACTGGCACGAGGAGAAATGTCGCCAATTATATGGCCTTCATCGACGACCATCAGGGCAACGTCAAGAAAATAATTCGGGTTAAGACGTAGCAATAGATCCATCTTTTCTGGGGTAGCGACAAGTACGTCAGTAGTGTCCAGAACGATGTCCTCAAATTCATCAATTTCGTAGCTACCTGATAAAGCGGAAACAGAATAGCCCAGCTTGGATAGGTACTCTGCAAGATCTGTCTCCTTTTCATTGGTCAATGCTCGGAACGGCGCAATATAAATACAGCGTTGTCCAGGATACTTCAATAAAGCATTAAGAATGGATAATTCAGCGATAAAAGTTTTCCCCGCGCTTGTCGGCATTTGAACAATGAAGTTGTTGTCTTCTTCTATTAATCCACCTTCAATAGCCCGTAACTGGGAAGTCCAAAATTCAAAACGCGAAATACGCCTATCTATCGGCTTTATGTTTGACCCACTATAGATATCATTCGCTAGTAACTTCAAATATTTCTTCCAAGTCTGGTTTTGCAGAATAACTTCACGACTAAAAATATTATCCCAGAACGACCGTTCTTCAAATGTTCGTATTCTTTCCCTTAAAAGAAATAGCAATTGGCTGATATATACATTCTGTTCTTGAAGAAAATAACGGTATACCTCCCCAATTTCTTCCATATAAGCCAAATCGGTTCCATTCAATATTACTTCGAACCATTTGTCGATAGCAGAATTAAAAAGTATGAGGCCATTGGAGTCCGAAACCTGTTCGGCTAACAGTTGTCTTGCAAGTGGAATCTTCTTTAATAGAATATGAATTGTTTGGCTGATAATGTAATTGTCCCTTGTAAGATTGTTATCAGTTTCCCCAATTGTCTCTAGCAAATAGCTTTCTGTGTCTTTCAAAAGACAATAAGCACTAGCTTGGTAACCGGAAATATCGTAACATAAGGAAGATAATATCAGACAGAAAATCTTGTCATAAGATTCACTTGTCAATCCAAGCGCCTCAAAAACTTCTGCTGCTGTTTTTAAAGAACGAATAGCCAACTTTTTATCTCCGTTGAGCTGTAGAAGTACACAGGCATTGGTTGACAGAAAAAGAGAGTGGTTCCACAAATAATCTTCAGAGTAGTTTGCGTTGAAAACCGCATCCAAACGTATGGCTAATAGCTGTTTTTTCTGATTATCGAAACGGCTTTCCCTTAAAACGCCGGATAGGCTTTTCTCTACATATTCAACGTATTGCTCCCTGTTCATAAACGCTCATTATTCATAAACATGTTGATGAGCCTTTCTCCTTGCCCTCTTATAACATTCGTCTACTTTGTCTCGAAAGTTCTCTATTAAAACCACTGTGATATTCAATGGAACCAGTTGTGGTGGAAGATTATGGAGATCCTCCAATATTTCCTCTTTGAACTTATCACGTTCAATAATAAAAAACAGTTCATAATAAAGGTTATAGCTTTCAGGCTCTAGGATGATACTATGGTATTTGGCGGCTTCATCCCAGTTTTCCTTTTCAGAATGGTACCTAAAAAGGAAATCCGCCAAGCTATTATTTTTCACTTGTTGATCATACATCAGGCTGTCATGAGCAATGACCGTTATATGCTTGCCCTTATTACGTTGTATAGTCTGCCGGGTTTTTATCTCATAATAATAAATATCATGAATCGTATCACCGGGGTTATGGGCTATCATATCGGTACAGAAAACAGAGCGATCTTTATTGAATTTCCATCTCATTTTCCTTATGGGAACTTCCAGTCCCTGGAAATAAGAGACAATTGTTGCAGCAAGAATTTCCCCAAAATCTCCCGGCTTTACGATATTATGTGGTAGTCCTTGGTCAGCAGGAAATATATGGTCATCGATATATTTATCAAGTTTTTCAGGGCTTTCATTCTCATAAAACCTCTTCAGTGAATCAAGATTTCTATACGAATCAAGGAGTTCACTACCTAAAAGATCTAATACGCCTTCATCGGGGTCACATATCTCAGTAATATCAATTAACCGAAACGTATTATAAAGATTTGGATTCCGTTCAAGATAGTTTAGCCATTTGTCAATCATAATTTTATGTCGGTTTATATTGGGTCACTGATTACCTCATTTCTTTCACGCTATTTGCCGTTGAACTTACTAAGTTTCCAAAGGAGAAAATACGGATTATCACGTAATTTATCCTGACTATCTCGGAAGGACACTTCTGTAGCAACAAAACCCAATACTGTTGGCCCCAATAAACCTAGTGCGCCGCTTATAAGGGATTGAAAATTAAAATTGATTCCAATATGTATACCGATGAGTGAAAGTGTAAAAGCAGCTATTGCACCGCCTGATTTTAGCCTATCCATGTTTTCGTAATGTTTAAATTTTCTCGTAATGGTGTCAATATTCGGCCTTAAAATGTCGTTTGTTATTTCGCGTAAGTTCTGATTCCCGTTCTGAACAGCGGAATTCATGATTTTCTTCAATTCTACTCTGAAAGTCGATAATATATCGTATTCATCTTTCAATATTTCTGTCAGGGAGTGGACATCAACATTCGCTAAAAAGGGTAATGTTATATCCAACAGAGATTCGCTTTGAAATGTATTTAAACCATTTGCGATTACATAGCTATTTTCTTCGTTAACTTTCTTGACCTCCCAAGAATTGTTTGGTGTATCTGAATTGATGTATAATATTTTGTTTGAAGCCTCTTTATCTTTAACTAAAATCAGTCTTTGAGGGCGTATTATACACTTTTGATTCTCTATTAACGGTGTTAATACCTTAAATAAGTCCCTAACACCGTTTTCTGAATGTGTACCATAGGAAGGAAAAAATTGAGAAGGCTCGGGAATTGCATTGTTAAATAGGCTGGTATCAAAAGTAAGGGTTCTCGTAATTGTCCTCTTATCCTCTGGTGGATAATAATGAATTTTATACTCGTCCGTATTATTGGGCAACATGAATACAGAAAATAAATCAGAATAAACAGCCAAAAATTTTATAATATCACTTTCACTATGAACGCTCTTACAAAAAAATTCAGCCTTGATGCCTTGAAAGCCAGCTATTGAATGAACAAGTGAATCTTCACTATCGACATAGGCATTAACATAGGCGCTCAAACTTAACTTTTCGCTCGTGATTAATTGTTGTAGTATTTCATTCATATACTAAATTATATTTTCTATCTATGACTAACATATTCAAAAATTCATAATTGCCGCTCAAAAAGACCTAGAGCATTTTCCGACATCGTTATTATCTGTTATTCGATATGTATAAGTCATTTGGAGATCTTTTTGATCTGTTATCATCGCGATTGGGACGTAGTGCCACCGATGGCGACATATTTGCGTTCTTGAACGTCTCCACACACAAGAAGCTGCTTCACGGGGGAACGCTGGACTTTGTTGTGCTGTCCTACAAAAGGTTTGAAGGAGAATCAGCTTGCTCCGCGATATCCAATATATAATTAGGCATATAAAAGTTGTCGCATATTCCATTGTCTCAGCGAATGATAAACACAAAGCAGTTAGGTTGTTTTTCTATATCTCTTGAGAATTGCAAATCATTTGCAATTTTTCTTTCCGGATCGTAAATGATAAAAAGCTTATGCCTTTCCGCAGGATACTTTGTAATGTCGGCTCCAATCTGATCTGTAATAGCCGCTTTTGATGTATTTCCTCGTAAATATTTTGCTTCAATAAGAAGATCGTAGATTTCTAAAAAAGAATGATCTGGTATAACTCGGGAAACGGAAAACTTTATTGCTGGATACTCTCTCCCATAGTCACTGCTTTCGCCCTGAATTAAAGCGTGAATTAAGTCGTTTAATGCATTTTCATGCTTGGGTTTCTCATGTTCGAATGCTTGTGGTATAGAAACACTAAGCTTGGATTTAATAGTTTCGATTAAGCATTCCACCGGAGGTTTGAGATAAACCCTTTCGTCGATGTAAGCATGTAATGTATTGGGTACTTTGGGCTTCAGAGGATCTTGCAAAAGCTGGATGGATTTAATAGCGTTCAATAACTGCTTTGTATGAGTTTTTAACAGTGCAAAAATTTTCATTGCCTTTTCCGCCGGTCGCTGCCCTTCTAAATATTGTACTATATCCGTTAACTCTGCTAACATCTCAAATTGAAAGTTCATTTCTGTAAAGCTGCTATATCTAACTACGGCTCTTATATAGTCATGTAAGTGAGTACGTGATTCTGGATTAGTAATAGGATCTTTCGAAATGTCAGTATCGTAAATTGCGTCATAATCTTGTAAGCCCGATGCAAAAGCAGCTAACCTCCTGTCTACGCATTGCGAGCATCCGCCACAATGAGTTGCCTGTGAGTTATTTTCAAAGCTTAAAAATGTTTTGGTGCAAGAGATCGTAGAATTAATATAGTTTAGTTTGCCAGCGGCTTTGATTTTATTAAATATATCTGTCTTTGTGTTATAGAGAAAAGGATGTACAATCGGTCGCTCCTGTTCTCCAACTAACGAATAAAAATTCTCAAATAGCTTGAGCGTCTTGGGATGAGTGGTTCGGCTTGCGCGTGCATTAATCAAATCAGCTCGTTTTGAAAAATTGAGGGATGTAACACCATTTTCAAAAACATAAATCTCTTTCTCGGATGCAAGAGTTGAAAGCGAATAGGCTATGGCCGTATAAAGAAAAATCCGAGTTCGTTGTGTTTCTTCTACTGCTCTTTCGCCATGTAAATTGCAATAGAAGGAATAATACTGAATACGCTCTGGAAAATCACTTTCGAGTAGTTTGTGGATTCCTTTCTGAATTTTAGATACCCCAGTTGTGTTTGAACGATGACTAACCAATATGAGCTTCTTATCCGTTGTAGTTAGTATTTCGAGAGCGCCCGCTAAAGAATCTAGTCCTCCGGAAAACAACCCAATAATAGAGTTGTCCTTTTTCTCCAATTGAATAGCCTCATGATCATATAGATTCCTTTGTCCAATATCGAATCCCCCACCTTCGAAGATAAAAGAATAACTATGATCGCCAGATACAAAGGTCAATGCCTCTGACAAACTGCTAATGATCGCAGGATTCGACCAGAAAGATACATCTCTTACTCTTATATAAAAATTCAATTGCCTCGCCCAACTATGAAATTCAACGTTATTGTTTGTTCCACGTCCGATCATCCTATCGGCTGCATAAACATATCCGGCAATTTCTAGTAAGTCCTTTATTCGATCTGGGAAGTGACAATTTACCATCTGAATAAAGTGCGGTAATTCGAGATTTATATTATGTTCCCTACTTGAAGGATCGGCACTAAGATAGTGGATATGATTGGATGCATACTTTTTATATTTACGTGGAAGATTAACTCCGCCACATAATATTACATGGCTATTGGAGTTAATCATGTTTCGCTTCCTCTCTTATTAATTCACTGCTTATTTTTTGAAACGCAAACGACAGAAAACCTTGAATGCGTTTGTCTGTAGGTAGCTTTTCTTTTGCATGTTTATTGAACCACGCTGCCGCAAATGATTGAGTTATTTTAGAAGTTTCAAAAGCATGCTTTGAAATTCTGTCAACATGGTTTTCTAAGTTTTTATTAAACTGGGTTCTGTCAAAAAGATTATCAATATTTGCTGCAGCCTCTCGCTCCAAAAAGTATTTCAAATACCGTTCAGTGAATTTTGAAAAGAATAACCGGGAAAGTTCGCAAAATCCAGTTCCATTAGCCGCCTTTTGCCATACACCTAAACTGTTGTGGTTTGAATCAAATAAACTTGACTGATTGGTTTCATGTGCTTTTGCCCAATCACCTACCGTTTCGATAATTGATTGTGTAGCTAACGAGGAGTATTCTTTCGATCCGGCATTTTCGATTACATAATTTTGAATACAGAACGCTAAGTCATAAAGGTTGAAATCTCTTGGCAGTTGTATTCCTTTTTCCTCTAATTTCTCAAAAGCGTTGTTTGACTTTGCAAAATGCGAAAGTGTTATAATAAACTTGAATGCAGCAAAAACGCTGCCGTCATTATCGATATAATGAAACCTTTTCCGTACATTCTTAGTGGTCTGAGCAGCTATATCTACGATTGTATCATTAGCCTCAGAATAATTACTGATGCTTTTTACAATGCCTCTCCATCGTTCTGTTTTAGGTAAATTGCCGATACGTTCGTGACCCATTTAAATTACATATTAGTTAAGATATAAATCGATATAATTACTCAATAGACATTAATTTATTTTAAGATTGCAAACAACAGCAATGATCTGCTCATAGATAAGATATTTGTTTATATTGGTTAATGTTAACGTTAATTTATATCAATCCAAATGCTTTTTAGTTTTAGCTTATTATCTGCGTTTAAAGGTATAAATACAAATGCAGAATTGCAAGAAAATTTTTCATTTTTCGCGAATTAGCATTTTTTGGTGATGAATAGGCCAATTTTCGTGGTGAAATGAAAAGATACTTGTGCCAAGCGCGGATATTTGGGGTTTACTGCTTCCATGAAGCAAATGTATAGATTGGGTATGTGGATACCTTACGGGAAACCGGAATACGGTCTTTGGGTCGTAGTAAAATCCTTCACCTACCGATTATTATTTTTTTATCCGATAATTAACAGTATAAGTGGAATGATAAGGTTGAAGAGGAGTTTAAAGCATTTTATTATTACATTTGTATATGCATAACCAGATCGAAATATACCAAAGCAGCGATGGCCAGACGCAAATTGTAGTTAAGTTTGAGCAGGATAGCGTATGGTTGAACAGGAATCAATTAGCAGTATTATTTGGCCGGGATATTAAAACGATAGGGAAGCATATAAATAATGTATTTAATGAAGGAGAACTGGAACAAGGTTCAGTTGTCGCAAATTTTGCGACAACTGCTGCAGACGGGAAAACTTATAAAGTAGATCACTATAATTTGGATGTGATCATATCGGTTGGGTACCGTGTCAAATCATCGCAAGGTACACAATTTAGAATTTGGGCCACTCAACGTTTGAAAGACTACCTTGTACAAGGGTATGCCATCAATGAAAGGCGCTTGGCGCAGAAACAACAGGAGGTACAAACGTTAAAGGACGGCATCCGTATACTGAGCCGTGCCATAGAAGGGAAATCAGCAGAAGCTGGCCTGGAATGGTTGCGGCAATTTGCCAAAGGGCTGGAACTGTTGGACGATTATGATCATGAGCAATTGGATACTAATGGTTTGACCAAACGATCGGCTGTTTACCCCATGATAGACGATTACCAACGGGTTATTAATACAATGAAGGCTGATTTCGATTCTGCAGTGTTTGGCAAGGAGAAAGACAGGAGTTTTCAAAGTGCCATTGGTCAAATCGGCAAAGGATTTGACAAGGAAGATTTTTATCCATCCATTGAGGAAAAGGCGGCCACATTATTATATCTTATTATTAAAAACCATAGCTTTGTGGACGGAAACAAGCGTATAGCGGCTGCATGTTTTTTAATGTTCCTGGAAAAGAATGGGTTGTTGTATACGGGTGGAAAACAACCGATCATTAGCAACGAAGCCTTAGCTAGTCTGACCTTATTCATGGCTGCCAGCAAACCGGATGAAATGGATACGGCAAAAAATCTGGTGATTAGTGTACTTAACAGAAATCAATAGCTAGCCTTACTTGCCTTCATCTGGTTCCCTGGACAAATACCGATAGCCATCGCGGTCTCCCCGCCGCCTGGCTCTTTACCGGGACAACAAACAGCAACTGGCTAAACCCTGCAAACAGCAACAATTATAACATCAACCTTTCCCCAACTTATTCCTGCAAAACCCCTTCAAAAAGTCCTACCACTTTTAACTCGGTTAGTTCATCCCCTTTTAAAACAATGGGTTGATAAGTGGGATCGTCAGAGAGCGGCTTGAGCAGGATGCGGTCATGGGCCCAGGTACCGTCCGCTTCATAGTGTTTCTGGCTGTGGTACTCCTTAATGGTGTAGTTGGCACCAAACGCTGCATCGCGAAACCTACTGTGCTCCACCAGTACGATCTTACCATTCCTGGAGCCCCCGTTATCCTTTCGGAAGAGACAGATGGATCCATTAGGGATGACCTTGTTCATGGACTCGCCTACCACCTGACAGGCAAAATGGTCTTTGGTGATAGGAATATGGATGGGCACACGTATCCAATCAGTGTCCTCCCCTACTTGCTGTAGCTCACTGAAACCTCCGGCGGCGGCTTTCAGGTCATACAGGGGGACGCTATTGATATAGGGTTCCAGTGGGGTTTCATCGTCATTGACAGTTGCGGCGGCCTGATCTGCCCAGGGAACATATTGAGCTACATAGTCACGAAGGGCTTCATCACAGATATAAAGATAGGTACCCCTAATGCCGCGCAGCATAAGGGTTTTATAGATATGCAGGATATAGGCTTTAAGTTGTTCGGGGTTTTTGACGTTGTCTTTGCCGTTACGGTCATAATAGTGCTGCCGGTGGATGATGATCTCCTGCTTTTGGGTGTCATAACCAATCTCCGGGCCAAAGATGATACCGGTATAATTAAGGTCGTAGCCTTGCGTAGTATGGATACAGCCAACTTCATGGATGGCATTGGGCGAGTTGATCCAGTCGTTACTGGTACTGTTCCAGGTAAGGGCAAGGTCGTTGATATGGATATCGGCGGCACCGGGATTTTTCTTGGAGACCCAAGGCCAGGCGTAGCCGGCTACCATACGTGCTAGTTTCTCCTGCTGGTTCTTTTGCTTGATGTGATCTATGAGTGCCTGCAGGCTATGAAATTGTTTGAAGTCGTAGTCTTTGAGTTTAATTGGCTCCTGCCCTTTGGGTAGACGGCCATGCAATAGTTGGGTGATGAATCGGACGTAGCGAGGGCCTCCACGCACCCGAAACTGCGAATCGAGCAGTTTGGTTTGGGTCTGGGGATGGTTCTTGAGCCGGTCAAATGCTTCTTTGGGGGCATCGGAGGGCTTGATGGATTGGTCTTCGTCGTAAAAGAGGATGGCTTTGTCGGATTGCTGAACGACCCAGTCCAGCTCATTGCACTTGTCGCTGTCAAAACCGAGTTTCTGACTGGCCTCGTCAAAGGCTCTGAAATAGGCGCCCAGGTTAACCCGTTGCCGAAGGCGGTGAGACTCGTCTACAAAAACGATGTCATACTTATTTCTGGAGAGGTCTGCCGGCCCGATGACCATGGAGGGTTGTAGCCCTTTGACGTGTTTAAAGATCTTCTTGACGGTTTGCCTAAAGGACGCCATGGGTATGACCAGCGCCATGTTAGGGTTCGGGTATTTTTGTTTGAGCTTTTTGACCAGGTCTACGATGGGCTGTTCATCGGCTCCGAATCCACCGAAGTAAAAGTCTTCGATATGGGTCTGGAGCAGCTTGAACAAGAAGACTGCCAGGATGGTTTTGCCGGTACCAGCCCCGCCTTCAATAACAATATGGCGGTAGCGGTCATCCAGGAGTGACTGCATCACGGTGATGAGTGCCAGGGTTTGGTCTGGGCTCAATGATTTATAGGGCGAGTACTTAAACAGGTCTGAGTTGTCTATGTACTCCAGAGAGTGCTGTGCGATGTTCTTTTGGCGTAGGTCATCCCATACGGCACGGAAGATGGCGGCATAGACTTCGTCTTTTTGATAGTAGCGGTGGTTGGCCAACCCCAGATTGGCGTTCAGCAGCTGGTATTTCCCATCTCCTGATAGGTACTTGATCAGGTTGGCTTCCAGATCCAGGGTAGCCGATTTGTTGAATTTATCGCTGGAGATCAGGTAGGCCTGGGTGAGTTTTTGCTTGTCAGGATGGTGGAGGTGATTGGCAAAGCGGCTCTGGGCATCGGTGGTCTCCCCTACGTATGCACTGGGCATTTTCTCTGCCTGGTTATTGAGGGGATAGAGAAAGCTCATTGTACTTCTTAGCACTACCCTTGGCTTTATCAACCGGGTATTTCTGGGCATTTTTGGCTATTTTATCGCTGACAATCTGATTCACGTCCAGTTGGTATTTATCGGCAAGCTGAAGCGCAAAGGCAAATACATCGGCCAGCTCTTCCTTGATTTTCTCCTGATCAGCCTCCTCCGCCTTCTTCCACAGAAATAATTCATTGAGCTCCGAGGCCTCTATACTCAGTGCCAACGCCAAGTCTTTGGCATTATGAAATTGCGCCCAATCCCGCTCCTGGTTGAACTGCCGCAGTTTATTGATAAGTGTTTCCCAATCGTTCATGTTATAAGGGTATGTTGGCAATAAAGGTAGGGAAAAATTGGTGGAAATTGGGTGGCAGCTATGAGGTGGTCATAATATCCAATTTAAATTTTCTTTAAACTTCAAAAACAATATCTTCATTAATCATTTCAGCTACATTGATGGACGGGATGAAATATTTATTAAAAGGTGTATTTTCTGTTTTGGCATGCAAAATACCCCTCGCAGTACCGACTGAAAGGGTAGCCAGGTGGGACAATAGGTTTTTGGGTATAGTAAGTTTTTTCTCCTCGTCGCTTAAAAACTCTTTCCAGCTTTCAGCATTTATTGCAAAATAACACCCTGCCTCGATAAGGAGAAATGGTTTTTTCTGGATTTCAAATTTAAAATTAGCGAATACTACGATGATGTGGTCGGTTTTATGAACGCCAAAACGAAACCCGTTGTTGAGACGGACTTTCTCGCCTTCCACAAAATTCTCTTCCAACACGGCAAACTGCTCTGTCGCGATTTTCCGTATCTTAAACCCCACTCCTGCCTTTGCTTTCTTCGCCATTACGCTGCCGTTATATCGTCTCCATTTGGATAGACAGTGCTTTCTTGGAGCATGCTATCATAATCATAAGAATACACCTTCTCTTTCCGGATGTGTTCTGTAGGTTGAGCGAACCAATGAGCGGGTACAGAAATTTCCTGCTCTTTTGTTTCTGTACTGACATAGACCGGAACATTGATTAGCTCGATGCCGAGTACAGCTTCCAATTTAGAGATGGTTTCCAGGGTCAGGTTTTCCCCGCCCTTCAGGATCTTGCTGATTTGTTGTGCGGAAATATCCAGCTGCTCAGCCAATTCTTTTTGACTCAGCCCCCGTTCACGCAAGGTACGCAATACTTTCAAGGCAATGGCAGCTGATTTTTTTAACCAGGCACGGTTTTTTTTCCGCCAGTTTACCTTTTCAAGCCAGGCCTGATCATCAGCTGACACCAGCTGCTTAAATTTTTCTAAGTTTTTGTTTGCCATGGTCTATATAGCTAATTCCCTAAAGGAATCTTCGTCACTGATATCATTTTCCCGCAGGTAATTCCTGCATTGTTCCAATTTGATCAATTCTTTTTTTGTATGCTCCCTGTCCTGCATTTGGTGAGTGAGCTTGATAGCACCACCTGTGATAAGGAACACGTCCGTGTCAACTTTAATGGCATATATCCGAAGCCAACTTTTTCTCCGCAGGCCTTTGGCCTTTTTCTTTGAAAGCTGTACAACCCGGTATTCATGATCATCCAGATTAATAAACGCTTTATCCAACCCTCCTGCTTCATCGGCCAGCTCCTGAATTACTTCAAACAGTTCTTCCGCATCATCCATGGTTTGACTAACCGCATCTTCAACAGATGGTAAGCCAAAATAGTCCAGATCTGCCCCGTTTTCATCAAAAAATGCCTCCAGCCACTCCACATCCGCCCATTCGTCGACGAGCTTATGCCACTCATTTGTGCTTTCTCCCGCAAAATGGACAGCGAATAATTTTGATGCAAAGATATGACTTATGTTTATATAATCAACCTATAAGTTGAGTTTTTGTTTTGTAAAATTTAAGTTGGACGGTATACGTTGATTAGATCAATGTAGTAAATCACCCTTTTGGCCCGCAACAAATATAAAATTTTTAGCTAAACGAAGCAAGGAATCTGGAGGGAAAATATTGTGCAGGGATAAGGTAGATTTTAGTTATAATAGTCCAAAATGGACTTATTTTGATTCTAAAGGGACTACCCCCGGGCTTGCTCCGGTTAATGTTAACGTAAAGTGGGGGATTAAGTTTCCTTTTGCTGCAGCGTCTGCACTTCCACCGCCAGGCTCTTTACCGGGGCAACAGGCAGCAACAGGCTAAGCCCTGCAAACAGCAGGATGAATACTTGGATCATCGGTTTATGTGTTGTTTATAGGTGGCTACTAGTGGCTATCAGTTTATGTCAATAGGTCATCATTTATGTTTCAGCTTATTACGTGATAAATATAGAAACTCCAATTGATAATTGCAAGTAAAAAATGCTACCCTATGCGAACAGGCATTTATCCGGGACGAACGGCCTGTTTTGCGAGGTGAACGGAATAGGCACTACGAATAGAGGCCATGGGGCGGGTTTTTGCATTTCGTCAGGTAAAAAGGGTGTTTCGTCAGGAGACCCTCTTTGACTGCGCTCGCTTTGGGCATAAGAATTAAGAATTTTAAAATGTCCAGTTTTTTTTATAATAAACTGGACAAATATACTACCTTTGCTTTCTAATAAAATAAATGAAAATAACTGATAATATATCATATACTATAGATAGGTTTCCAAAAGGATATGTATTCACCTATGCTGATTTCAAAACTGAGGTGAATAAGAAAGAAGCCGTTATAAAAGCACTTAATAGGATGGTGGAATCGCGCAAAATAGCCAAACTGGCTAAAGGTAAATACTACAAACCCGAGAGCACTCCTTTTGGCAACCTGCAACCTAGCCAGGCGCAGGTAGTAAAAGACTTATTGGAAGATAATGGAAAAATAACAGGCTACCTGACAGGATACAGTATGTACAATCAGCTTGGTTTAACCACGCAGGTGAGCAATACGATCCAAATCGGAAAAAATGAGGTTCGGCCGAATCTTAAAAGAGAGCGCTATACGATTTCGTTTTTAAAACAAAAAAATACCATCACCAAAGAGCATATCCCGTTATTACAAATTCTGGACGCCATGCGCTATATCAAGAAAATACCTGACACCTCTATCGAATCGTCTTGCAGGCGATTTTTAGCCATACTCAAAACGCTCTCGGAAAAAGACACAAGTTCGTTGATCCGTTTGGCTTTAAAATATCCGCCTGCTACGAGGGCATTGTTAGGTGGTTTATTGGAACAATTGCAACGGAATAATTTAACCGGGCCACTCCTAAAATCATTGAACCCCATCACTAAATATAAACTGCCAGGTGCTGCGAAAGCTATATCAACCACCGAAAAATGGCATATTGTATGAAACTGCATGAAAATAAAACGCTGTTTAGGCAGGCTGTTCAATTTACCGCCGACCAATTGAAAATTGCTGCTATTTATGTAGAGAAGGACTATTGGGTTACTTATACGTTATACACTATAGATATCGCCTAACTATTTCCCCATCGTACAACCTTATGTTATGCAGGGCAGGCATATTTTAGTTATTTAGTGCCCCGCAGGGGATAACCGACCCTATATGGCACCGACTGGCTTGGGCAAAGATGGCCAGCGCCAGCCCTTCATCCGCATCGGTCCGAAAAGCCTGATTGCCCAAGGAGAAAATCTTAGGCAGTTACAGGGATTGGCAGCCCGCATTCCGTTTGATGACCGGAGAAACAACCAGGCTTCCATAGATGACTTGGACTTGGGAGGATAAGATAACGGTTTTGAGTTATCCGGGCCCCGTCCCGCCGGTCAATGCACAGATTCTATCTACCGAACGACACATCCTGGCCAGAGAGTATCGTAACCGACGGATTGGAGACTTTTTAAAGGAACTTCACCTAACGGAAGGACGGGGAACAGGATTCCCGACCATTTATGATGCTATGGCTAATAACGGTTCTCCCAACCCAGTATTTCAAACGGATGACCGTACGTATGTGCTAGTGACACTTCCTATCCATCTCGGTGCAGTGAGTAACGGAGCTGGTGACCAAGCTAATATTCGTTTTAATAAACTTATATTCAAAAATATAAATGATATTATCAATTATATTAACCAAGCTAACGACCAAGCTAAAAAAATAATCAATCAAGAGATACACAATAAAGTCCTCCAAATCTTAGATATGCTAACCATCCCCATAAAAAGAGGTGATATTCTGCGCGAATTAGGGTTGAAAAATCATACCGATGCGCGCAAAAAATACATAGATCCGCTATTAAAATTTGGTTGGATAGAATTGACATTGCCTGAAAGTCCAACACATCGTTACATCTGATATTTTCGGACTAAAGATAGGAAACAAATTTGCAATTAATCAACTAAATTATTAGAAAGGTACTTCTACCCAACGTACGGAGTGTTCATCAATTTTCTATGTTTCCCGCCCCAGTCACTCAATTGTGACCAAATGGGTACTAATTCTTTAGCTATTTCAGTCAGCTCATAGTCCACCCGTGGCGGTACTTCCGGATAAACGGTACGCTTCAGCAATCCTTCCTTTTCAAGCTCTCTTAATTGTAGCGTAAGCATTCGTTCCGTGATGCCGTTAATCCGGTTGCGGAGTTCACTAAAGCGTAGCTTTCCATTTTCAAGTTTGCATAATATTAACAGTTTCCATCTACCCCCAATCATACAGACCGCATAGGTTAGGTCACAACCACCAATTATGACCTTTTCGTTTTGCATATTGGTTGAATTTTCTTTTCTTTTTCCCATTACTTACAAATTTGTTCGTACCATACAAATAGGTGTATACTATGCAAATTTAGTGATTACTTGATAATTTTGTGTGTCCAATTCAAATAATTTAAAGATGTACAGACAGATTTTCACTTTCATCCTCAAAGACTAAAAAAATATTTGGGTGAAGTATTGAATGCAGAAAGAAACAAAGGGGTTTGGACAGGGAATGGACGTTCTTCCTCAAATCTTAAAATCAATTACGGAACTGGAGGACTTGTGAATGGCAAACGATGCATCGTTGCTGGAATATATTGACAGTTTCCAATCATACAGAAAATTTTTAAAACGGAATTTTAAGAAATGAAAAAATACGCATACATAGGAGCATTGGGTTTTTTGGCGGTCATTACAACAGAGTTTGGTATCATCGGTATTTTGCCGCAGGTAGCTGAGCATTATCATATCAGCATTGACAAAGCAGGGTATTTATTGGGTGCTTTTGCATTGGTCATCGCTCTTACGGGACCGTTTATGACTTTACTGGCATCGGCCTTCGACCGCAAGAAAGTGATGTTGATGGCTATCTTTATTTTTCTAGTTACGGGAGTTGTATCTTCATTTTCGCCACCCTTTTGGTTGTTAATGTTCGTTAGGATATTACCAGCGTTTTTACAGCCTGTTTACATTGCAACGGCTTTATCCGTAGCTGTCTCGCAAGGCAATAAACAGAACGAGAACGAATTGATGAGCATTGTATTTAGTGGCGTTGCGATTGCAATGGTTACAACTGTTCCTTTCGCCACATATATAGCCAGCCTTTTTTCCTGGGAATGTTCGTTTATGGTACAGGCAATCATCAGCGTTGTGGCATTGCTGGCTATCTACTTTGTATTACCACCAATGCCTGTAAAAGCGAAAAAATCTTATGAAAGCCAGTTGAAAATATTATCTAAGCCTACATTCATTGTAAGTACGGCAATGAATTTCTTTATGATTGCAGCTTGGTTTTCAACCTATAGTTACTTTGCCGAGTATCTAAATAAAGCGAAAGATATGAACAGCACAATGGTTAGTTATATGTTATTTGTTTTTGGCATTATTGGTGTACTTGCCAACTGGACAGCAGGTAAAATGCTGAATAAAAACATAGTCTATACAGCAGCTTTTTTTCTTTCGGGGACGATAATAGTGCCTATACTCTTGCACTTTTCGGGAGGCAATACCATTGCAACGATTATCGTAATTGCCTTATGGGGTTTTCTGTATTCTCCAAGTTTTCTGAATGCCTCGACCTATATGATTTCTTCCGCACCCGAAGCTATGGAGTTTGCTAACAGCTTAGCGACTTCATTTGGTAACTTGGGAGTGACGTTAGGAACGACCGTAGGGGGATGGATAATCGTTACCTATGGTGTGCAATACACGCCGTGGTTAACACTGACTTTTGGTATTTTAGCCTTTTCGATGATACTGTTGAGAAAATATCTCGAAAGTAAAATGGGGTAAACCCACTATATGGCAAGATACAGAAAATAACTTGAGGGATTTGGAAATGAAGCCAACAGCTTTCCGTAAGCATTATTGGGGGTTTGTTGTGTGACCAACCACATATAGTATTAAAAAATTGTGCATGCCGCTAAACACATAGTTTACTTCTCTACCCTCCTTTCCATTATGCATGGATCGTGGCAAGAATCCGGTAACGAATGAGGTAAATGATTTAGTTGTATCAACTCCGACTTAATAAACATGATGCTGCTGCAAACTTCGCTTGGTCAATTCTTCTTTAGATAGCTTTAGTTGCTTTCCAATTGGCTTATTACCACGGTAACTAACCACTTTTAAATTGCTGGAACCAGGCGGGAAATACAAGGTTTCTCCATTGTACTTGGATGCATGTAGATCGGGATTAGTTTCGTCAAATGTGTAATATATGTCCAGGTTAGGTGCTTCTGTAGTCATGGTTAACGATACTGACTGCCCTGATTCTTGTACTGGTATAACTACCACATCATAACAACTCCTTGCGTAATTAATATCGGCTATATCCAATTTGGTAAATTCGGATTCCAACCGCTCGAAAAATCCAGGCCAATTGCGGGACTGTTTAGGACTCCAATAGACTTCTGCTAATGCCATAGATCGGGGCCAGAGCATATATTCCAGATGCCTGAATGTGGGAACACTTTCTGTCCACAAATTGCCTTGACCTCCCAAAATTAATTTTTCATCGATGCCTTCGGGTACTGGTTCAAAACGATAACTATCCGTAAGCCGACACATACCATAGGTACTTGGCTCGGCAGATGGGTCTCCTTGGTAAAGGTCTAGGTAGACATAATCCCAAGGGGTCATAATCACTTCATGGTTCATTTTTGCAGCATCGATGCCTCCTTGCATGCCACGCCAACTCATTACCGTAGCTTCTGGCGCCAATCCTCCTTGCAATATCTCATCCCAACCGATCAGCTTTTTACCTTTAGATTCCAGTATTTTCACCAAACGTTTAATGAAGTAACTTTGCAATTCATCCGCATTCTTAAGGCCGTTTTTTGACATAAATTCCTTACAATTGGAACTTTGTTCCCAGTATACCTTATAAGCCTCATCCCCTCCGATATGTATATAAGGATTAGGAAATAATTTAGCCACCTCTGTAAATATCATATCCAACTTTACATAAACTTCTTCGTTTGAAGGATCCAGGGCATTGTCATCGCGGGGTGTATTTCGCCACCCCGCATTGACACTAAACTGTTTCTTGGTTGCATTCAACCCTGGATAAGACGAAATAAATGCGAGGCTGTGGCCAGGAACATCGATTTCGGGCAAAATGGTCACAAATCTTTCAGCTGCATATTGTACTATCTCCTTTATATCATCTTGCGTGTAATAGCCTCCATCAGTTGCCTTTTCATATTCCAAAGCTGGTAAAAAAGAACCCCAGGCACCTTCTCGGTGCACCCTAAAACCTCCATGCCTTGTTAATTCTGGAAGTTGTTTTATCTCGATGCGCCATCCTTGATCATCCGTCAAATGCCAATGGAAGACATTAAACTTATACCGCACCATTTCATCAATAAATCTTTTTACTTCGTCTTTTGTGAAAAAGTGCCGGCTTACATCTAGCATCAGCCCACGCCATCCGAAGCGTGGATAGTCGGTGATTTCTGCGGCTGGAATTGCCCATTTATTGGCCGGAGGCAATAATTGCAAAATGCTTTGTAAACCGTAAAAGATTCCCTCTGCCCCATTCGCTTCCAACAGTACATTTTGCGGACTTATCTTTAAATGGTATCCTTCTTTAGCTAGGGAAGGCTCATTATGTTTAAGTAACACGATGGAAATTCTTTTATTCCCTTTTTTCTGCTGGAGGTCTAATCCTGTTAGAGATTTGATTTTTTCCGAAAACCAATGCAAACTACCCAGTACCCGCTCATCGTTGGTTTGTATATCCAACCGTACAGATTGATCCATCAAAAAATCTCCAGGCAATTCTTTTAAGGATACAGGTGCGGGAATAAGCGGATACCTGATATCGGCCCGCACCTGTACCTGAAACAAGATTAATACCAGACCCGATAGGCTAACTAAATATTTAAAATGCTTCATATCTTTTTGTATATTATTGATTCTGTTTTAAAACATCAGCCCCCATAATATCAATCTGTGCCTGAGGGATGGGAAAATATTCATTTTTATTGGCCGTAAAAATAGCACCTACATAATAGGTTCGCTTAATTTTTTCCTTTTCGATAAAGGCATTCAGTGTTTCTGCTGCGGTCCCATATCTGACTAGGTCAAAAAAGCGGTGACCTTCCAGGGCAAGTTCCAAACGCCTTTCAAACCGAACGGCTTTGCGGGCATATTCCTGATTGGCAAACGACGGATAGGGTTTTACCAAATAATTGGCCGCCGGGGTGCCATCGTCCTTTGTAACCACTTCATTTGCCGCCCTTATACGCACTTGATTGACCAATTCAAGGGCTTTATCCAATTCCTGATCTTCCACTGCTATTTCTGCCCGCATCAATAACAGGTCTGCAAAGCGGATGGCCCTGAAATTATTGGCATTGGCTCTTGGTGATTCTGCACCGGTATTATCGCCGTCGGCTCCAAGTGTCTTTTTGAATGTATAAGGTCCGCCGAAACTTTGATCCCTTATCCAATTGCGCCCGGGATGAATTCCGTAATTCAGAAAGGGTATACCTCTCCTTCCAACGGTCCAGTCCAGGCGAGGGTCCAATGTGCCGGCATAAGGCACAAATGAGGCTGCTGATGCTATTCCTTCATCGTTCTTCACATCTGTATCATTAAAATCATCGAGTAATGGCAATCCATTAGCGTCTGTCTTGAAGGCATTCACTAAATTTTGGGATGGTTGAAAGAAACCACAGCAGCCCCCTGGCCCGTCGCCATACGGGAAGTTCAAATAGTCCCCCCAGTTGCCATTCTCGCCATTGCCTCCATCGCCGACTGACATTTGCACTTCAAAAACAGATTCTACATTATTTTCTGTAGAAATCTTAAAATTATCATGGAAGTGATCAACCAGGGCAAATGGACCGCTGTCAATAATATTGTCCAGAAGCGTGCGCGCCTCATCATTTTTGTGTTCAAACATGTAAACTTTGGCCAATAATGCTTTGGCAGTCCATTGATTTGCTCTTCCGGCTTCACTTTTGCTTAGGCTCAGATTGTCAATAGCAAAGTTTAAGTCTTCTTCTATATTAGGCCAAATGTCTGCATCGTTAGGTAAATGAACATAATCAGTGACATTTTCATCTACGTATGGCACCATATTCCACATTTTCTTTGCCTCAAAATGATACCATGCACGAAGGAATCGGGCTTCTGCTGTAGACTGCTTAATATCATCTGCAGACATATCGGTAGCCTGTGCAATAAGTTTGAGTACATTATTGGAACGCGAAACGCCATCGTAAACCGTTACCCATTTTTCGTTGAATACACTAATGTCTGGCTGGCTTACATATCGTTCTATGGTAGTGATCTGTGCCTGGTCGCCCACATCGCTTCCTTTATAGGCATCGTCAGAAGCTACTGATCCATAGATCCAGTTGCTAACGGAAGTACCTAAATTATATCCTGCCCCAACACCATCCAACAGGCTATAGGCACCAATAAGCACTGCATCGACCCCTGATTTGTTTGCCAGCAATTCTTCTCCAGCTACTCCTAGCGGTTCTTTTTCTAAAAACCCTTTGCTACAACCTATCGTTAATAATAATAGGAAAAGCAGACTATATATCTTAACTAAATTTCTCATAACGAAGTTAACTAATACCTATAAACCTATATTTAAACCGATTTGAAATGTCTTTGCTAGTGGATAATTCCCCTGGTCCACACCAAAGGTTGTGCTACCGGGTGTTGATCCCACAGTCGTGACTTCGGGATCGATCCCTGTATAGTCTGTAATGGTAAATAAATTTTGTGCCTGTAAATAGATTCGCAAGTTCTTGAGTCCTATTTTAGTAAGCGCAGTTTGTGGGAATGTGTAACCAACGGTTAAGTTTTTTAGCCGTAAATAGGATCCGTCTTCAATAAAATAGGATGATGGTTGCTGGCTGCGACTATCATTGGCATCGAGGATAGGTAAAGATGCGTCGGGATTTTCGGGCGTCCATGAATCATACAACATTTTTAGGCTTCTATTTCCTGCTTGGTTATTAAAGTCAATCCAGCGGTTAACCATATTTAATAATTGGTTGCCTTGCACGCCTTGAAAAAATGCCGATAAATCGAAATTTTTATATCCCAGATTTAAATTGATTCCATAGGTAAAATCGGGATGTGGACTACCAATAAATGTACGGTCATTATCATCGATCACATTATTTCCATCCTTATCGTGGTACTTAAACTTTCCTACGCCAGCATAACCTGGATAGGATGGTCCATTTGCCACGTCGGCTTCATTCTGGTAGAATCCGTCTATATTCTGCCCATAAAAAGAATATAAAGGTTGGCCTACCACTGAACGTGTCCATACATAGCTGCGGATACTTGGTCCTAGCAGAGTTGCCGACTCATCTGTTGTTAATTTGACGACTTTATTTTTATACGCAGATATATTGGCACTCACTCCATAGCTAAAACCTCCTTTGGTATTGTCCTGGAAATTTACAGCAAAGTCAATACCTTTATTATTCATTTCTCCTACATTAACATATGGAATAGTGGCTGTACCTTGCGTAGCCGGAAGGGTAACCTGATATAACATATCAGAAGTTGTTCGATTATACAGGTCAAGGTTAAAACCAAGTTTTCCTTGCAAAATAGTCATATCTAAGCCCACATTGGTTTGTGTAGTGGCCTCCCATTTGGCATCTGCATTGCCAAATGCACCGGTATCAAATCCTGCTGTCACCGAATTGTTGGTACCATCAATGGCATAGGAGGATTGATTGAGAGTAGAACGGTAAGTATTAAATCCATTGTAATTTCCAATTTCCTGATTACCGGTTTTTCCCCAACCTACGCGCAACATCAAATTATCAAGCCAGCTCTGATTTTGCATGAAAGATTCTTGTGATAATCGCCATCCGCCGCTAAAGGCTGGAAATGTCCCATAACGGTGGCGACTGCCAAACCGGCTTGAACCATCCCTTCTGACGGTTGCTTCCAGTAAATAACGATCCTTTAGGCTGTAATTAACCTTCCCAAATATGGAAAAGAGCGCCCATTCGTACCGGCTCCCACTATTATTGATGCCTGCAGTACCCGAATTAAGATCCATATAATCCGGATCTTCCGAAAAATACGTCGTGCGAACGGCAGAAAAATCTTCTCCATTGCCTTTTATAGCTTCGGTTCCTACCAGGGCTGCAATGCTATGTATGCCATTAAATACTTTTTTATAGTTTAGCGTATTGGCCCATGTTAGGCTAATATCGTTGACATTAGCTTTGGTTAGTGAGTTCGCTGATTCCGTTTCTGCTTCTTCCAAATCCAACAAGACATAATTGACACGATTAACATTGGTATAGTCAAATCCCAGGCTTGTACGGGCCGTGAGCCCTGATAAGATATCTGCTTCGGCAAATGTATTTCCAAATACACGAATAGTATTAGCCTGATTGTTTCTGGTACGGTAAAGTTGTGCTACCGGATTAGTGGCAGGGCCTAAACCTGCGGCACGGGTAGCGGCAAAATTGCCCATGATGTCGTATACGGGAATGATGGAAGGTATCCGGTAAGCGTTTCCAATTGGATTACCATCTTGATTGTTTGAACTGCTTGCTGTTCCATTATTATAGTAATAACCTTTATTTTCCGTATAACTGACCTCTAAATTTTCACCAAAACGAATAAAATTTTTGATATTGAATTCAGAATTGCCCCTAATTGAATAGCGGTCAAAAGAGGTATAATCTAATACTCCATCCTGATTCAGATAGTTTAAAGATATAGCAAAGCGATTTTTCTCAGATCCTCCTGAAGCTCCCAAATTATACTCCTGTACGACTGCAGGACTTAATATTTCATCATGCCAACTGGTCCCTTCTTTATTTGCTTTAACAATTTGATAAAAACTGTCCTTATTATAATTATAAAGTGACGGATCTGTCCGAGTGTCGCCTTCAAAAAGACCATAACTGCTTCCTGCCAAGATATAATCGGGCACTACTGGATCTGCTCCATTTCCATATTGCGGATGGGAGGGATTACCATTCGTTAATATGCCAGCGTTCCTGAGTTGTTGCCAAAGTAATTGGCCGAATTCCAGTGGATTTTTTATAAGCCCTAAGTCAACATTGGCTGTTTGCACTCCAGTACGAGCATCAAAGGTGAGCTGTGTATCTCCAGCTTTCCCTTGTTTTGTTGTTATTATTATCACTCCATTGGATGCCCTTGAACCATATATTGAGGTAGAAGAGGCATCTTTTAAGATTTGCATTGACTCAATATTATTTGGATTTATACTATTCAGACCTCCTTTTGTTGGTACGCCGTCAATAATATAAAGTGGATCATTATTATTGATGGTTCCGAACCCCCTAATCCGTACCGTCGCCTCACCTCCCGGCGAATTATTGCTCGTAACGGTCACTCCTGGGGCTCTCCCTTGTAATTGTTGCGCGACATTGGGGGCTTGAACTTTTTTTAAATCATTGGCATCTATAACAGAGACGGCGCCAGTAATATCTTTTTTAACTTGGGTGGAGTATCCAGTCAAAACGACCTCTTCAAGAACGTTCAAATCTTTTTGCATAGTAACCGTAAGTTTACTTTCGCCTCCCACCACAATCTCCTTAGTTACATAACCCACAGAAGAAAACACTAATACATTTCCTCCTGATGCCGATATTACAAATTCACCACGCTCATTGGTTGTCGTAGCCTTCGTAGTACCTTTTACTTTGACGTTTATACCTGGCAGGCTTAATGGGGGCACCTGATCGTCAAACACCACGCCGCTAATGGTTTGCTGCACCCCACCTTTATCCTTAACGGTAATTTGCTTACCATTCATGTAGAAATAGATGTTACGATCTTCAAAGGCTTTATTCAATATCCATATCAAATCTTTATCTTTTGCCGATATAGTAACTATTTGCCCCTCCAAAGATTGGTCATTATAAAAAATGGAATAACCACTCCGGGCTTGCATATCTTCCAGAAAGTCGCTAAGTTTTACATTTTTGAAGTTTACGCTGATTCGTTGAGAATACGAATCAGCGTATACGCTCATTAAACTCAGGCAAAAAATATATGCCGTGTATCGCATTATCTGTAGTAGTTTTTGTACACCATTCCATTTAAAGCATAAAGATGCTCTATGAAGTTTAAAAAAAATCATATTTTTGTAAATAATTAATTGAACAGATTAATTGACTATAAACGGGAAGGTGGTTCCAACATCTTTCCGTTTTTTTATATTCTTTATTAACTTATGTGTTGGATTGTAACCCTCCTTTCTTTTATTTCTATGGAGAACTGATGAGGATCATAGATCGTTGCCAACAGTTCCTCCAAAGGCTGAGTCAAATCAAACCTTCCTGAGAAAGTTTGCCCTACTGCTACTTCATCCGCATGGATATTGACGTTATATAATCTCTGCAATTTAGTTAAAATTTCTTTTACTGGACTGTTTTTTAAAATTAGCTGCTGCTCTTTCCAGAGGATCTGGCTGTCACCTTCATCTTCCTTTACAATTAACTGATTGTTTCCTTTTATTAACTGGGCATTTTTACCAATCGTAAGTATCTTTTCATCAAAAGACACCTCACACATAGGAAATAATGCCACCTTACCGCTCATCACAGTAGTTGATGACTTTTCATCTTCACGGTATGAACAAACATTAAAGGATGTACCCAAAACTTTTATATGCAAGGTTTTTGAATAAACATGAAACGGATGGCCAGGATCAGAAGTTACATCAAAGAAACCTTCCCCTTCCAAAAAAACCTCTCGTTCACCTTTATTAAATGACTTTAAAAATGTAAGCTGAGATCCCGAACTTAACCATACAGACGATCGGTCAGGCAGTATGACCTCCGTCCGCCTTCCATAAGGCACTGTCACCGTTGAATAAGCTTCTGAATTATGAATATAGTTTTCTTTTTCTCCAGCAAAATTTATACTTGATTGATTTTTAATGTATTGGATTTTTTTTCCATTTTTAACCTTCACGCCGCTTGTATCTGCCAACAGGTACAAGTTTTTATTTGCTATCTGCGCCAGCTCCAATTTTACATCGGTGCTACTAGTTAAGTGAGGCCAGAAAAAAGGAATGGAAACAGCCAGGATGATCGCTGCTGCAGTCCAACAAGCTAATCGGGTTATAAATCTCCTGCGATGTCTTTTTTCCACAGACGCCTCTATACGAAGCCATAAATTCTTATTTGAATGCACATCGCTGGATAAATTTCCTTTTATCCCTACGGCTTTTAATATAAGCGTTGCTATATGACCCTGGCGATTGTCTTTAGCCGAAAGAGATGGGTCATCTTTTCCTTTATTTAAAATAATATTTTCTGCCTTATGGGCCATTCCTTTTGATAATTTTACTGTAAGAGAAAGCAACCGAAGTTTTATAGACTAAAAATAGAAAAAAAATTATTTTCTTTATAATATTACAAACATAACCGTTAATAATACAAAATTAATGGCAGTTAAACCCTCTGCTTTCTGGCGTAACCGTTTAATTCCCCTATAGACCAGCGTTCGGCTAGTGCTGACAGATATCTCCATTATTTCCGACAATTCTTCATAGGATAGTTCCAATATAAATTTTAAATGAATGGCTTGCTGTTGCCTCCATGGTAGATTTTCAAGCTCCCTTTTTATCTGGTAAAATGTATACATATCTGTTTCTTTCCCAATGCGGGCTGTCTCTACGTTCGCGTCATCCATTAATCGTGATTCGTCCAAACTGCATTCTTCAATCGCCTTAAAATTGCGTGACTTTTTAATTGCGGAAAAAATTTTCCGCCTTAGAGAAACTGCCATATAAGCAGCTACGTTCACCTCCGGATTCAGCCTTTCACGATACCTGTCAAGGTCCAAGAACAAATCATGTATGCAATCTTCTATCATTTGGATATCATGTGTAAAACATTTTCCGTAAGCCACCAACTTGTCGATATGGTTGTTATATAAACAGCAAAATGCCTCTTTATTTCCGGCTATAAATTCAACCCAATCTCTATCCTGATCCAAATTTTCAATCATAACAATACACCGAATCTTTTTACAAAAAATTCCAACCAGTTTATAAAGGCATAATTGGGAATTACCTCCGTAATATAACCAAAGGTATAAAAAATTTATTTCATCCATATATTTGCTTAAAAAATTATGGCTCCATTAGGGGTTATCGCAACCAGAAGTCCCTCTCATGACCGATTTAAACATCGGCCAGTTTATGACCTTGAGGTATTCCTATGGTTTCGGCACGGTCGAACATACTCATATTCGTGATTTGGATGAATCGTTGCGAATACAAAAGAATTCTGCAATAGGCCAATATATATTTACCAGCAACATTACAGCACTTTTTTCGCCGGATAAGGTTCTGTCATTGCACACCGGGTTAACTTAAGCTTTTTACGATCTTGCAATATGTTAAGTAAAGGGTAAAGGGGTCAAATACATATATTATTTTCGTTCAGCCGATTCAGATTTAATTTTTTCAAAAAACTGTTCTTCCAAATTGGTTATTGAGGCATCGTAGCTTTTCTTATCCATAAAAATAGTAGGATCGTAGGGGTCATTTGGTTTATGCTTGGAATGAAGATGAAATTGGCTGCAATGTGAAGATAACCAAATGTCAAATGTGAGCTTTTTCATAGCATTTAAGGTATAGCGATAATCACTTTCAATGTTTGGATATGCTTTAATTTCAGAAAACTTTTTATCTGTAACTATAGTGGGTAGATTGGCAATCAGCACCCGATAAGTCTTTTGTCCGTCCTTAACATCTAATAAATAGCTACAGGAACCTTTTGTATGTCCAGCGTGATGCAAACATCTGCAGTTCCATTCCTCCCAACGCAATGGTATCTCCATTGTGTAATAAACGATCGGGCTTTAAGGGCTCGTATTGGGGATCTTTGCCTCCTAATGCATAGTCTGAACTGCCTCCGTCGTCCATTACAGCCGCGTCGGTTTCGTCTACCATCATTTGAGCGCCGCTCATTTTTTTGATCTTCGCCATGGCTCCCATATGATCATAATGGGCCTGGGTAGTTAACAGAATCTTAGTATCGGTTAAGTGAAAGCCTAAAAATGATATATTGGATTTTATCATGTCGGCCGAATGAGCAAGACCTGTATTTATAAGTATATTTCCTTGTGGGGTGACAATCAGATAACAAGCCAAATCATAGGTGCCTACATAGTAGAGATTCCCTACAATCCGAAAGGGTTGATAGGGTTTTGAACATTCTGAAGGGGTGTCTGCCGGTTCATGGACTATTTGAGAATGCCCATGAAAATGAACCAAAGATAAACTGAGCATAACCATTGTAAACAATATGCTGATCGGTAAAAGCAGCCATATCGCAGAATAAAGGGTATAGAGCTCACTTGCTTCAATGCGAACTGGATTGTGCCGTCATTGAATGAACATAGGCCATATAATACATTAGTCTTTTCTGGGTGAAGAGAAAAGTTGAAGTTGATGTTTAAATGATATGTCGTTGGTCGACTTATAGTGGATATTTGTCGACCAAACATACAAACAGAAAAGGAAATTTACTAATTTTGAATATGGTTGTTTCAGCTTTTATACAAACCCGGAAACGTTTACTTACCCACGTGTTCTTTTGGGTGGTGATTTTGCTTTGGCTGACGCAGTTATTTGAGGTTGGCGGGCCAGGATATACGGTAGCATTTAATACTGTACTGCTGTTGTTTCCCATACATCTCATCTATTTTTATACGCTGGCCTATGCCGTACTTCCCAAATATCTTTATACCCGAAAATTTCTACAGTTAATCCTTTCCTTCGCGCTTCTCGCCATCGGGTGCGTGCTGGTGTATCGTAGTATTGAGATTCTTTTTGCAGACCCTTATTTCTTTAAAGAGATGCACAAACTCTATCCCGATTGGAAATGGAAAAAGATAGAAGGTACATTTACAGAACAATTTACAAACATGGAATATATGATCCATGCGTTGGAACAGAGTAATTCGGTCGTATGGATAGCATTAGTCATTAAGTTTTTCCGGATGTGGTATGAGCGTAAACAAGTCGCCTTGCAAGCCGAGCTCAATTTTTTGAAATCACAGATTCACCCTCATTTCCTTTTCAATACCTTAAACAATCTATATGCTCTTACCCTTAATCAATCTCCAAAGTCGCCGGAAGTGGTTTTGGGCTTGTCGGATATTTTGCGCTATATGCTTTATGAATGCAATGCCAAAGATGTATTCCTAAAGCGTGATGTGGCTATTATCCATAATTACCTGACCCTGGAGCGGCTGAGATACGGAGATCGACTGGATCTTAATTTCAGTATCAAGGGAGATATCGCCGATCAGCGTATAGCACCTTTGCTGATGATCCCGCTGGTCGAAAATGCATTCAAACATGGGGCCAGTGAGATGATCGAGGAGGCTTGGATCAATATAGATCTGGATGTGAATTATGCGCGTATCAAATTGAAGGTATCTAATAGCAGGCCGAGCCAATTACCAGAGCGGGATTCTACCTGCGGCAATATCGGCCTGCAAAATTTGAAAAAGAGGCTAGAATTGATATATCCCAATAATCATCTTTTGACCATTTATGAAGAAGATGATATCTATCTGGCCATTTTGCAAATAAACTTTGATACATTTTCCTATCCCGTAAAGGCTATGAAAAAAGAAGCAACATTTGAAACACCTTGTACAGATACGATTATTCTGGAATCAAAACCCAGCCAATCATGAAAATAAGAACACTAATTGTAGATGATGAGCCGCATGCTCTTGAGATTATCGAAAAGTACATTGTCCATTTTCCGGAGCTGGAATTGGTGGATAGATGCAATAATGCTGTACAGGCATTCCATGTTCTCCAGAAGAATGCTATTGATCTGTTATTTCTCGATATCAAGATGCCGGGCCTGCTGGGTACCGAGTTGGTCCGTACGCTAACGAATCCGCCAAAAATTATATTTACGACGGCTTATCAGGATTATGCGCTTGAAGGTTTTGACCTCAATGCTTTGGATTACCTTCTTAAGCCAATTCCTTTTGACCGTTTTCTGAAAGCGATGGATAAGGTGTTCAATGGCTATAGACCTGAACAATTACCTGCCTCAATTTCCAAACCTCCGGTTTCGGAAATCAAAAATGATAACTATCTGTATTTGCGTGTTGATCGCAGAATGGTTAAGATCAACGTTAATGATATTTATTGGGCGGAAAGCCTTAAGGACTATATCAAGATTGCCCTGGCTGACAAAACATATATCAGTAAGCAGAAAATAAGTGTATTGGAGGAGCTACTACCCGAAGAAAAATTTGTTCGCATACATCGCTCTTTTATTGTTTCCATCGAAAAAGTTCAAAGCTATCATTCATTTGCGATTGAGATCCTTGGCAGGGAGCTGCCAATTGGGCGAAACTATAAGGAGGAGTGCCGTAAAAGATTGAGATAAATGGTTTCTTAGTTATAGTTAATATTAAAATTAAACAATAATGCTCCTCCATAAATTGCTTTCATTGTTTGGTTGTTGCGTCACTTCATCCGGATTGGCTTGCTCGTATTACAGCTACTCAAAGTTTTTAACAACTCCGTTGTGGGAAGGGAAAGCGGTAGTGCCACCTGCATTAAAGGCAGTGCAGGTGGCGCACCCCAGCCTTACGCCTGGCTTTCTTTTTGCCTATTAATCCTGCGTCCAATGATAGGTGCCAAACTTATCAGGATCAAATAATGCTTCAGAAAGCTGGCGGTCAAATGAAAAATTAACAAAGCGCACCTCCCCGGTTTGCTTTTTATTGTAAAACTCTTTGGTAGCCTTCGGTTTCCATATTGCTCCAAGTTTTTCTATCTCGTACCAGCTGTCCTCAACATTACCAATCGATCCGTAAATAAAGCGGATCGGGTATAGGAGCTCCGCATCATACCACACCTGTATATGGAGCCTATCTTCCAGAGAAGTGGCTCCTATAACATATACCGTTCGCCCTTCCCATTTGCCTCTCGCCTGTTTCGTAAAATCAATTTTGGAATAGGCAAGCACTTTCTTCAGCCCTTCGATATCATCCCAATAAATTTCGCCCAGCATGTAGTCCGAAAAATGCCAGTGTGCTGACCCTTTTCCATCCTTTCTGTGGTAGCGAAAATACCAGGCACTATCCCCCCGGAAAATGCTGGTATTGCCATTATCTGGACTGCGGTTATCTATTCGTGCGTATTGCGGAAAAACATAGGCGTAATAGTGAGAAGAACTGTCTGTGCGGCCATAACGATGCGATAATACTTTTTTGATATAGCTCATGCGCTTCGGCCATTTTCCGGCATAGCGCTGCTGTATTTTTTCTAAGGAAATCAGGGTACCCGATTGTCCGTAGACAATGGCAACCATAAAGCAGCTGAACATGATGAAGCACATTAAGTGGTATTGAAAGGAAAAATTAATCGCTTTATATTTCATAACTTTTTATTTTAATATGTGATAATTTGAATTTTACATTTTTTAAATAGGCCTATATGGCCGTCATACCTTCATTAGTCCGTCCTGCATACAGGGTCCAGGGCATAATCGAATTAAGTTCTCCTTTTGCGTAATTAGGTCTTTATTCTGTTTAATACGGTAATGGTATGATTGGTATTACCGTCAAATACGGTGATGTTGTCCTCTTTTACAACACCAATACCATGCGCCATCCAAAGGGTAATGGTCTCCATTCCGGAAGCGGACATAAAGACATCTCCGTTGATTTTTGCCACCTGTTCCTGTGAAATTTGGTACACAATCTTACTGCATGGGAATGTCCCGGCTGGCACGGTAAGTGTTTCTAAAGTAACCACTGCTCCGGGGTGCTGCTCGATCGTTTGCGTTATTTCAATCTTAGGGCTTTGGGAATCTTTGTCTCTATACCTGAAATATTGTCCCATTGTAACGGGAATCTCCCATGTCAGTTTGCTGCCTTCGCGCATCGCATTTTCTATGATCATATAAGCAGGAAAACCGGTGTATTTGGACTCTTCAACAATAATATCGGGATTCTTTTTCATTTCTTCTTCCACCAGCTTCCAAGCTTCGGGCATGTCCAATTTCGTGTATGTTTTGCCGTTCGCGACATACATTTCATTTGTTATCCCCAGGGAACCTTCCGAAAAAACGAGATTGCTATGCAGGCTATACAGTTTTATTCCCGAAGAATCCCTGCTTTCATCAATCCATTTGGTTAGTGTGCCGATGTTTTCGCCATCTTCAGAAATATTGTACTCATATTTTACATTTGTCTTGGGAATATAACTATTTTCTGGTACATCTTCTGCCGGTGTATCAGTACCGTCCTTGTGACAAGCGATTAACGAAAAACCAAATATTAACCATAATATTAAGGACTTGCTTTTTAAAATTTTTCTTTTCATTTTCAATTTTTATATTATTTTTTTGACAATAATAGGGTGGCTTGTATCCTTCATTCAACCAATGTCGATTAAAAGAAGACAATAGTCGACCAATACATAAGAATCAGGGTTACCATCGATCAAGGCTCATTGACTAGAAACCCGGTGGTATACCCATTCGAAAAATAGATATACGGTATTCGGAATAGCGACTTTAGTTATTTTCCCGTGTTCACATATTAACTACATCACAACCAATACTTTGAAAGATTTTGCTTGTAGAAATGTATCAGCGCTACAAGCAAAAACAATTAAAATTGTTTTTTCATTATGATTAAAATTTTACCGTTTTCTATATCTAAATTCTACTCTGAATGGTGTCGGATCCTCAAAACAATAATATGAGCCCTCTTTTCTCTGCCGCATCTCGCCTTTAATATCGCCGGAAATCAAGCCCTCATTCTCTCCAATAAATACGATGTCGCCTTTGCAATAGAGTACTTCCGAAGGTACACAATTGGTGTACGTGGTATTGAAATAGAGTCGTTGATAATGGCTGACCATAACTTTTTCGCCAAAAACTTGCTTTCCGGAGCTGTGGGGAGCTTCAATATGCATCCTGTCATTTCTAGTTCCATAGTAGTTAAGATATACTGATTCTGTGCCGCCAGATACCTCCACTTTTTCTTCACCGAGCGAAATGTGACCATTCCCAAATAAGCCAAAACAATATTCTTCGTGCAATACCGTGACATAGTCAAACAGACGTATAAGTGCTCCTTTATCATTAAGTTGTATTACTACTTCAACACCTACAGCGCTTGTACCTCCCCCAGGTGGATAGGTTGAGGATGCTGTAAAGGTGGCTGTTGACGACTTTCCTCCGGTCAGCTTTCCGCCTGCACTGCTGCCCTCACCTCCATAAATTCTCCATTCTACAATCTTATCAGCATAAAAACCAACAACCGTCCCCATAATTGCTTCGTCCATTTCATCTTGGGGAATGATTGGTGTATAAATCAATCTAAAATCGCTACTTTCACCTTTGTCCAACACTTCTTTGCCGGTTCTTTTAAGTATTACATCCGCATTCACACCCCAATCACTGAAATGCCTGGTTTTGACGGTTATAGGACGGGTAAAATTAGTCTGAAAACCCGCTGTTAGCACATGCCAATAGCCATGTTTGTCTTGATATACCGGCCGTTGCGTCCCCTGCTGAAAAGTATTACCGGAATAAAAGGGAAGCGAGATTTCGACATCTTCTTTAAATTCGACATCTTCCGGCAGCAATCGATAGATTTCACTCACAATACTTTCAGGTGCTTGTTCGGCCAAACCCACTCTCTTCGCGGCCAATCCGTCAGCATCAGCAGGCGGAAAGGTTACCTGCTGCACACTGAATTTTATCGGTTTGTCCACCGCTCCAGGAGGGATTTTCAATTTCATCCCCATTTCCGAATAGACCAGCTCACCACCTTCGGGGCCTATTGTCTTCTCCACTGCTACCCCGGTTACTTCACCATGCTTACTTCGATAAGCACCTTCGATGACGACTTCTGTATCCGGATCTTTCGGATCATCTACCCCTACAGGATAACCCTTTCTGCAGGAAAAAAGTGTGGCCATCACTAGCAATGCCACGATCCATTTTGTTGCTTTATTCATTTTTTATTTTTAATTGTATTTTTTAGTGATATAGAATTACATTTTTAGAAAACAGCATATTATGTTTTATGGTATCCGCTGCCATCCATTCACCTGGGGAAATATTGTTATGCATCGATTATATGATTAGAAGCTAATGCCGTGTTGCTTGCAGATTAATTTCGACCTCAATATCATTTTTGATCTTATCCGCGGCGGGCAATCCGGGATCTGATGCGAACGTCATTCCCCATTTTGTGCGGTCAAATTTAAAGATGGATTGAACTTTTACTTCTGTTTTGGAAATACTAATCTTAGCAGGGATATCCAACGGCAATGACTTTCCAAGGAGTTTTAGAGTGCCTTTTATGAGGTAATTGTTTCCTTGAGCATCTGACTTTCCTGTTATCTCCGCATCACTAATGGAGTAAACTACATTGGGATGGGTTACCATATCGAAGAAATCAGGGCTTTTTAGGTGATTTGCTAAGTGTACCTTATCGTCGTCCGACAGATCATTCGTGATGATGATAGAAGATACCGGGATTATGATGTCACCTCCAGTAATCTTATCGCCATTCAACTGCAAATCATCCGCATCCAGTTGAATTGTCCCCGAATTAAAATAGCCTGTTTCTAAATAGCCTTTCCACTTTGCGGTCGATCCTGCTTTCAGAACCAAAGTTTCATCGACATCATTATCGACATCTTTTTCTTTTTCACATGCCGCAAAAGCCAAGGTTAAGCAAAACACTACCAATAAATTTTTCATTTTCATATTTTCTTTTTTTAATTTTCGATGAAAGCTTGAATAAATAATATGACTTTGTTTATCAAGATTTTTTACATCATGGTTCATCATTTAATTTTTTTGCAATTATTGGCATTCTGCTGCTGTAAAAATATGGCTGTAGACGAAAAGCATGGTTTGGTAGATAATATGACTGTAAGGCTTGCCGAAAAGCAAACCTCATAATTGTGGGATATTTTTGTTATCTGATAGGCTATAGGTAGTTGTTGATCTACGTACCTATACGCTATATCGACCTTCTTTCATAATTAAAGGCTAAATATCCATATTTGGAAAACGATTACTTGATAAATAAGGTAATGCGTAGATTTCAAAATAAAAATAGCCATACCAATATAAAAACAATTGTTAACCCAATTTTAAAAAATAAAGTAACTTTTGAACGCACATCGTTGGAATCAAAAGGAAAACTGACCGTATTATCCGTGAAACTGAGGCCCAATGGAGGGACACCATTGCACTATTTTCCCCTTCACCAATCGTATGGGTCACCTATACCGTGAAGACGGGAAAGTTATTCCTATAGCTATTATGCTTTTACTCCTCCTGAAGTAATTTCTTTTAGTTAGGATGATTACTGCTTTGTAATGGTCTACTTTTTGCAATAGGGGGAAAGTATTGACAGCATCATAGAAACGAAATCCTGCTTTGCCTCCTCACTGGTATACTGCTTGAACAGTGCATTGTGGGATATCCAAAAGTCGCCGACGATAAATAATTTTTTTACCAGCTGCTCCTCCACCACATCGTCAAGCTGAACCAAAACACCTTGGTCTTGGAGGCGTCGTAACCACTTTTTAAATTGGTGTTCGCGCTTCGTAAGCAATTTCCCATAGTCATTTTTTATTTCCGGTATCCAGATGCTGATCTCGACAAAATGAATAAAAAAGAAACGAAACTTGTCTACCTGCTCGTATATGAGATTGAAGATGGGGGTTAAATCTTCGAGATGTTCAATGGGAAGTTCCTGGACTTTATCAACAATAACGTCATACCAGCCGGTAAGTTCACGGAAAAGCGCAATTACAATATCTTCGGTATGTTTAAAGTGGTAATGAAGATTACCCGGACTGATGGACATTGAACTCGCTATATGTCTCGTTGTTGTGTTTCGGAATCCGTTTTCGTTGAATAGATTCCTCGCGGCATTTAATATCTTATCGCTGGTTTTCATATCACAAAAATAGAACAATTGTTCTATTTTTTTAAAAAAAGGCGTACTTTTACCTCTTGAAGATTAGGATTCATTAACAGAGCACCTTTGATCTATTAACAAAATAAATAATTATGACAGAAATTTTTCACTTAAACTGTGTCAAGATCTTATCTCCCTATGCTGACAATGTTTGCGGGCACTGCCTGCTTCTGAGGCAAAAAGATCAGATGGCGCTGATCGATACCGGCATCGGTCTTCTTGACAGCCAGATACCCGAAGAACGGATAGGGCACGAACTTGTGAAAATAACGGGGTATCAATTTGATGAAAATCAAACCGCTGTTAGGCAAATTGAACGTCTGGGGTTAAATCCAGGACAGGTAACCGATTGCATCATTTCACATCTGGACAACGACCATATCGGTGGTCTTGCCGATTTTCCCCATGCGACGGTGCATGTAAGCAGTGAGGAATATGAAAATTATATATTGGGGAATCCGAGATACTTAAAAATTCCTTTGCAGCATAATCCGGTTATCAAGACCTACGGTACTTCAGATAGGCTGTGGTTTGGCCTCGAAGCAAGAAAAGTAGCTATTGCCTTAGACGTAGAAATGGTATTAATACCGCTTCCAGGACATACGTTGGGCCATTGCGGAATTGCTATAAAAAACGGTGACAAATGGCTGTTTTATGTAGCAGATGCATATTATTTACGGGAAGAATTGTCAAACATTGATCATCCTGTCAACAAACTCGCTGAGATGAGGGCTGACGACAACAAATTACGGATCGACACGGTGGATAAAATCCGTAGGTTGATGCAAGACCATCCGGAAATAGAAATTTTCGGATACCATGACATCAGCGAATTTGAACATTATGACTCAAAGTAACAGATTCAAATAACAGAACAACATGATGACGATAAAAAATAGTATAAAAGCTGACATTGACGAAATTTTCAGGCTTTATAAGATAGCGACTGACTTTCAAAAAACGAGGTTTACGGTTCATTGGCCGGAGTTCGAGCGTGGTTTGGTGGAAAACGAGATCGACGAGAAACGGCAATGGAAACTGGAGATCGATGGCAGGATTGCTTGTGTCTGGTCGACTACGTTCGATGATCCACAGATATGGGAAGAGCGGAATGCAGACCCTGCGGTTTACATTCACAGAATAGCTACTAATCCTGATTTTCGCGGTCAATACTTAGTGGCAGAAATTGTTAAATGGGCAAGAACTTTCGCCACCGGCCACGACAAAGCGTACATTAGGATGGATACGGTAGGTAATAATATCAAATTGATTAATTATTATGGAAAATGTGGATTCGAGTTTCTTGATTCGTTAAAGTTGAGCAATACAAAAGGTCTTCCTGCGCACTATGATAATGCAACCGTCAGTTTGTTTGAAATCAGATTAAAATGAAAATATGGCAGCATCTGTAAAAGAAACAACCTATGTATTCTTTTGGTTAATAGATCGACCATACTAATAGCCAATGGTTGATGCTAACAATTATTAATATGGAGCAAATAAATCATAACGCGATCATTATTACCGGAGGACCAGGAATGGGTAAAACCTCAATTGTGGGGAAGCTATCCGAAATAGGGTACTTTTGCGTAAAAGAATCTGGTCGACACATTATTCAAGAACAACTTAAAAAAGGTGGTACTAGCCTTCCATGGGCTGACAAAAATGGCTTTGCTGACGAAATGCTGAAAATGGGTAAAAGAGATTACAAAAACGCCCTATGTTTAAATTCGCTGGTTTTCTTTGACCGTGCCATCCCAGATGTAATAGGCTACCTAAAATTATGCCATCTCCCTATTCATAAGAATGTGCGGCGGTCTGCTCGGTGTAACCGATATTACAATACTGTATTTATAACTCCTCCTTGGGAAGAAATCTATTTGAATGATGCAGAGAGAAAGCAGTCCTTCGAGGAGGCAATTGCTACCTATGAAATGATGTTTCAGGTTTATACTGATTTAAATTACGCTGTTGTAGAAATACCGCGAACAACTGTCGAAAAAAGAATTGATTTTATATTTCGTATTTTGAAAGAAAAAAATAATTTAAATTTTTAAAAATAAGGTTCGGAAAACAGGGTCGATTTGACAGGTGGTCAGATTCTTTTTCCACTCGGTATAACGGATAAAATTAGGTATCTCATGTTCTATGGAAGGACTATAATTTATGATGAACTGTTGTTAAATAGTTTCTTTTTAAATGACCTTTCAAAGGCACCTTACTTGTTCGCCTCTAACTTTGTGAGACACCAAATCTTAAAAAGTACTTGGGCGTAGAGGTTTCTGAAACAAAAAAGGATATGCTACGCGACTTTGTGAACGTGCAGAAGCTTTATGTAATTCCCATTAAAAGAATCTTCATTCCCTTCTAATTTATTATTTAAATATTCTGCTGGAATCACATTGTATACCGCGAAACTATGCTATAATAGGGTAAAAAATGATTGATGAAACAAATGAATAAGTATTTGCAACAAAATCGAAAGTTTTTTCGGCATAAGATAAGGTTTTTTGTAGGATAAAATACCTTCAATAATTAGTAATGCGGAAATCGGAGTTATGGACTAAATGGACTTTAATAATAGCGCTAGGGTTACTTCCCTTTTCAGGTATAACTCAAGACCTATCAAACCTAGGTAACCAAAAGCCAATAGCTTTTAATGGAGGCTTGGAGCTGCGCGGCATTTTTTATAATGCAAGTGGAATTGCTGGACGCCGGGAGCCGTTTACTTATTTGTTGAGCGGCAGCCCTACCCTAAGCCTCTATGGATGGAGCATTCCTTTTAGTTTTACGTTGAGCAAAGACGACCGTTCATTTCGCCAACCGTTCAATCAGTTTGGGTTAAGCCCCACTTATAAATGGATTACGGTGCATGCTGGCTACCGCAATATCACGTTTTCTCCTTATACGCTAGCAGGTCACACTATGCTGGGAGCTGGTTTTGAGCTGAACCCGGGCAAACTTCGTGTTGGTTTTATGGCAGGACGTCTGAACAGGGCCACTGTTATTGATACGACTACGCAAGCCTTAGTACCCTTCTCCTTCAGCCGTAAAGGCTACGCGGCTAAGTTAGGGTATGGCACCCAGGCTAATTATTTCGATTTTAATTTTTTCCAGGCAAAGGATGACAGTACTTCCCGTCCTGACATCCGCCTACCAGACAGCATCAATGTACTTGCCGAAGCAAATACTTCCATGGGCTATAGCACTCGGTGGACTATTAAACATCTTTTTATAGAAAGTAATGGGGCCATCAGTATCTATACCCGCGATATTAACTCGCCCATCAATTTGGATTCCATTGACAGTAAGCTGTTGCACCGTGTAAAAAATTTCTTTGACATCAACGGCTCGTCCGAATGGTTCATGGCGCTGGATGCTGCTGTGGGCTATAAAGATAAAAACTATGGACTGAAGGTCAATTACCGGCGTATTGACCCAGACTTTAAAACAATGGGATCCTACTTTTTTTCAAACGACCTGGAAAGCTGGACATTTGCTCCCAACTTTAGCCTGCCTAATGGTAAGTTGCGCGTAAATGGCAGTGTGGGGATACAGCACGACAATGTACGGCAGCAAAAGCAAGCTACTAACCGGCGCTTCATCGGCTCGGGCGTGCTGAGTGCCGAGATTACAAAACAACTGGGTTTGGACATCAACTATAGCAATTTTTCAAATAACCAAAAGCCTAACACACTCAAGTTTGCCGATTCACTCAAAATTGTGCAAACTACTCAGGTCATCAGTATCATGCCCCGCTACCTCATCCAGGGAACGCAGACCAGCCAGATGATCATGTTTTCAGTTAATATTAGCGCCATGGATGACTATAATAGTTATTATGGCACAGAGGCCGCAAGCCGAAATATACGTACTGGACAATATTTCTTGAATTATACACTCTCAATCCCTGCTAAAAGGCTGAGCCTTTTTGGAAACCTGAGCTATACTTCCCTCAAAAGTATCGATGTTAAGAATAGCTACCAGGGGCTGAGTCTTGGTGGCAACTATACCTTAAAAAACAATGCTCTACAGGCCGGATTGAACACGAGTGTGATGCAGGGGGATACCAATAACGGTAGCAAAAGTTTGATCATCAACGGTACGGCAAACCTCAATTACCGGATTAACAAGATCCAGACCCTGCGTTTTTCTTTTTATCTGACTAACAATAATCCCGGCAGTGCTATCACGGGTGTCAACCCTGCATTCACAGAGACCCGGGGTGAACTTGCCTACCAACTAAATTTCTGATGATGAAAATATGTACTGTGAATATACGTAAAAATTGCCTTAGGTTTTGTTTCTTTTGGCTCATGCTGGCTATACAACAAGTTACGCAGGCGCAAGTAAACGTGCAGATACGCATTATGCCTCCCTACTTGAGCCGGGTAAGCGATTATGCATCCAGGCCAGATTTGATGTTGCTTACGCTGACTAACACCAGCCGCAATTCACTCAGAATACAGCTGCGGGGCAGTATTACCGGCGACAATGGCGTCTCGGCCAGTGTCAAGGACAGCTATCGGAGTCCGCAACCGGTTGAGTTGGCACCACTTGAGACGAAAACCCTTAATGCCAGTGACATTGTTAGTTTGTTTAATCCAAATACCATCGACTATACTGGGATCAGTGCATCTGACATTAACCGCGGCTTCATCCTGCCTGAAGGAACCTACAACATTTGCGTCAGGGCCTTGGAGTATGATGGCCATGAGCCATTGAGTCCTGAGGAACCCATCGGTTGTAAAGAGTTTAACATCAGTAACGTTGAACCGCCTATCATTATCTCCCCGGCTAATGAGCAGGAATTAAGTAGCCTGGGGCCACAGGCTTTCCCCATTACCTGGAGCACTCCTCCTGGCAGTTCTCCTGCGACGCAATACCATGTACGAATGGTAGAGATGCTTTCACCACGTAACCCGAACGATGCCATGCAATCTTCCACGACACCTGCTTTCTTTGAACGCACCGTGCAAGGCAACACCTTATTATATGGACCGGCAGATCCGCAGCTTACCCCCGGACGGCAATATGCACTTATGGTACAGGCAGAAGACCCATTTAATAGCGTTACCTTCCGCAATGGGGGTAAGAGTGAGGTGATCACGTTTAGCTATATACAGCCGGTTAGCGCGATGGTTCCAGATTCGCTGAATGTGGATAAACGGGTTATATACAAAAAAGATACTATTTATAAAGATACCACACGGATTTCCGGACAACTTTTGTATCGTTTTGCCCATGATTCTAACGGAAAAACCTATCCCGTTTCACATGAACAGGTTTTTCTAAAAAGGGTTTTTGTAAGGGAAACCATGGGGAGCGATTCTGTGGCTCATTATGAGCCTTTGGATGAAGAAAGCAAACGTGCGCTGTCTTCTGAATCATCCATGCTGGATGGTTTAACGGCAGAAACAGATGAAAATGGCAATTTTAACCTTACTTGCCTTCTTTCTTCATTAGACAGTGCTGGAGTAATTCCTACCAATAGGTTGGATTATTATGGCGCAAGCGGTTTGGCAAATAATAGTGGTACCGGCAACCTAGCGATGCTTTACCAACTGGAAACAACTAACCCCTACTATAAGCCTTATGCGCAGTACTTACACATTACACCTGGAGGTCGACAAGACCTTACGGCGGTGGTATTAAATGCCAATAGCTATACGTTACGGGTGAATGTACAAGAAGCATTTGAAAGTTTGAAGGGAAATTATGTAGCCGGTGCACACATTAAGCTATACCGAAAATCGGCTTATAAAAATGACATCAAACTGGGCATTCCAAAATACGAGGGTGATATAACAGATGATAATGGAAAGCCATCCTCCAGCGAAAGTGATAAAATTCTCATTGCGGAACGAGTAACTCCTAATCCTGGACCAGGTGCCCAGCCGGAAGCTTACACGGTAAGTTTTGAACGCCTGTTCAGAAGCCTTGATGCGGAGCCCTACCAATATGAAATATGCTTGGAGGATGCTACAAAAGTAGTAACAGAGTCTTCATTCGGTGAACAAGAATCTGCCCCTGCAGACAGCATCTATGCTAAATGGCAATCCTTCCTGTACAATGGACAGCCGGACACTACCTGGCTGGCACTTACCAAGGAACTAGTGAGTCCTCCCCGCTCTAGGCTAACCGGTAAACTGCAATATACGTATAAAACTGATAAGAGTATGCCCCCTACTCCGTATGCGAATATGCCTGTAAAACTGGTGGTTTTTTACCTTATGGATAAAGATGAAACCCCTGCGGTTCCTACTAATATAACTACTGCCGCAAGGCCGATAACGTCTACTTTTAGTGTTGGCGCCACTGCATTCGCAACACAAAATATTCGCTCCATGCGTATTAACCAGATTGGAATGACCCCAATGCCTTATATGGCGCAGGAAGTGATTGACAACTACAAACCACCTGTTATAGATCATACCACTAAGAGGATCTCTGGAACAATATTCATAAATGGACAGTACAAATCGGATAATTTAAAAGTGCTTCAAACGGTGATGACTGATGCTGACGGCAATTTTACCTTTGATTTTCCCAATAGCGACTATACAGGCATAAGCGAAAATGGATCATTAACAACAGGATCAGGAGAATTTAGGAGTGATACGTATGGAAAAGTCACCCGGGTGTACAGGATTGTACCTGATAATACGTATTATTGTGCACCTGATAATGACATTATATTACAACCTTGGCAAAACACCGATTGTGGAACCCTCAACTCTTATGTACAAACTTTTAATCTAAAAGTACATGTACAGAAAGTAGAAAAATTAGACCATCCGGAAACGCTTACAGATTTTCCGAATGTACCCATCAACATTTATCGGGTGGCAAATAGCCCTCTACGAAGTGAGTGGCCCGTAGTACAGGGTATTGACATCAATAAGGAAATGCTTTTGTCTATTACCAAAAATGTTTCTGTAGCAAATACCTCCACTCAAAATATTTCAACAACAAACAAGGCCTATAATTCCATACGCACTATCGGAAAGAGAAGCATTGGAAGCTTACCAACAAGGTTGGTGTATTTAAATTCTGCTTTTCTACCCTCAACCACCACCACCCTCTCTTCTTATATACTTTTCAGGCAAGGGGCAAGCACTGGGGATGGTACAGTTATTTTTCCAAATGTCGTGAAATCTAAGGGCAAGGAAAACGACATTATTTTGATTGAAGCTGATAATAAGGATCGGGAAGGGTCTACTGCATTTCAAAAAGCTTATTTAGAATTTCCAGATACCAAAAACCTATCTACGCGCAGTGAGTCTGAAAATTTATCGTTCGGACCTGACTTACCGGGACAGTTAAACTCTAATGATATTTCCTCGGTTGTATTTAACAGTGAATTTGACCCGAATACAACACAGGACACCTATTTGCGTATTTTGCCAGAACCTGCTACTGTACGTGGGCGCATTACAGACAACAGCACCACGCTCGGAATAAAAGGTGTCACCATGAGGCTCGAGGTGTCCATAAATAATAAAGGCGTTTATTTTTATACTGAAACCGACGATAATGGATATTACAAATTTGACGACTTAAGTAGCCTCCTGACTTCATCTAACCCTTACTTTCCATATAATATATATAGTTCATCTAAAGGTCGTAGCTGGACGACGCTGTCTGTGCTCAGCGCCTCCGGATATACGATAACACCTTCAGAGGGATTTCAAACGGAGCTTGGAGCGCTTGATATGGGACGTAGCGGCCGCCAATATGTATGGAACACCGCTTTAGCCCCAGCTGCCAATAATGCATTTGGTTATGTCATTGATGCTGATAATCATGCCTCGGGTGTGGCTGCTAGGGTGAAACTCAAAATAAACGGTCGTTGGACTGATACCTATTCCTACACGGGAAACAAAATGTCGCCAGCCCCTAAAGTTAATAATGATATATCATTCGGTTTCTTAGCCAATTCTGTAAAAGCCGCTGTTAACAATAATGTAATCCAACAGTCGCAATCGCGAGTCATCGCTACCCCTACCGTTACTCCACTTGGCACATTAGGGAGTTTGTCTACCCAGGTAGTTTCTGGAACTCGTATAACAAAGCTTACCGTTGGACCTACCGTATCCATTGGTAAAAGGGCTGTGGTGAATGTAGCCACACAAATAAGCCAGTTTTCACCAAATACGCTTACAGTGCAAGAAGTTACTGCCAGTCATTTAAACCCGTTAGTAGTCTCTGCACCTGTGACTCCTGTGGTTACGCTGGTTGATAATTTGCAGCGATTTGACATTGATCTGCCTGCGCGGCCAGACTCCATCCTCATACTGCCTTATGACCCCGCTTATATGCCACGAACTGTTGGAGTAAATCCTGGCAAAGCGGATGAATACCTCGGCGACTTTGCCTTAACCAAAAGAAAACACCGAATGTTGGTTCGCGTGATGGATGAAAATGGCAATGTGGTACCTAATGTCAGGCTACGAGTGGAAGGACCTGATAGCATAACCGCTTACTCGAATTTATATGGCAATGTTAAAATCGAATTCTCCAACAATGCAACGGATAATTTTACTATTTGGGCAGATAATGGCAACCAGGAAATCGATCCAAAAAACAGTAACCTGATCGTTCCAACTGTGAAAAGTAATATCGTTAGTCCGGATGACAATAAGATGCGTATTGTACTTATCCGGGTTAAGAGAGCCGAATTATTAAAAGGACGGGTCACAATGGCTGATTCTGGCCTCCCGGTAAAAAATGCCCTGGTTTATCAGGATGAAGGTACAGGAGGTCAATCATCTATAAGCACTACCACAACAGAAAATGGGGAATACACACTTCTTGTCGCAAGGCCAGAATTAAGAATTATTCAAAGAAATAGGGTGAAAGACTTTCCTATTTCTATTAAAACTGCCTATTCAGAACCTGGGAAAACGTTTATTGGCAGCTCAATAAAATATCAAAGTAAATCTTATAGAGTAGGGGGTTCTGATACGCTTAATTTAACCATCAGTGAGGTAAAAGATATTGATGTAAGTAAGCTCTATGGTTTTCCTGTAAGAATCAGTGAAATGAAGCGATCCGATGACGGTCTATACCACGTAAGTGGCGAAATTTTTGGTAAACTCCAAAACGGAAACTTTGCAGTCACTAATGAAATACAAACTGACCAGGTTCTCCCTTTCAATGATTTGGCTATAAAACCTTCAAACATTCATAATGCCGCTGGGGTGCCACTGGCAGTCCCTGTGGAGAATCGTTTGGATCTAAACATGCGAAAGATAAGGATAAATGCATTTGGTGTATTTATGGCTGAAGCGTCTGCGCCTGAAGAGGAGTCGATGTGCATTTTAAAATCCGGGTCAGACACGACGGGCATACTGAGCGCTAAAGTAAGGATTGTAAACCACTCCTTCAATTTTCCAAGTAGCTATATGACCATCTCTGACGAAAAGGATTTTTTCTTGGGTAATTATGGGCTGGCGGCAGGGTCCGAAAAAGTAAAAATCCCAGTTTTCCGCACGGACCTACCCTATCCGTTAAAGCAATTCTCTCTCTCTACTGATAATGGTGGGCCTATTAATTTCAAATATCTGGGTTTTGACGGTCTTACAGACCAAACGGGCAATCGCGAATCTTTTATCCTGGGCGACAGCATTAACTTGTTTATGAATCTAAGTTCTACCATTCAAGGCAACATACCGATAAACTTACAAGCTGGAAAAGCGGTCTTGCGCCATGATCGGCTGGAGCGTATAGAAACGAATGATTCGCTCAAGATTGATCTGGAAAAATGGCAACTTCGTACGAATTCGTGGGAATTGTCTAACACGTCTGGTGGTATTGTCATGCATGACCTGACACTTTATACTGGCCGGGCAGACTTAAAAATTCCGCAAATGACGCTAATACCTGGCGAATTAATATGTCCTTCTATGGGTTCGGGAGCTTCTTCATCTTTACGGAATAATTTTTATTTAGGTGGAGCCGCGCACATAAAGCTCAATGTTAACCCACTGACCGAAATCGTCTTTATGTATGACCCGGATGTGGGCCGTATAGCCGGGCAAGGACATTATAAACTCAGCCTAAAAAGTGATGAGGGGCAGGCAGCATATATACAAGGGTTAGATGGTATGACTAATCCAAATGAGCGCCTGGACATCCAGTATATGTCTTTATTAAGCAACGACGAAGAGGTTTTTGGTTTCAACGCCTCTAGTAATGACATCACGCTTTACAAGCAGCTTTCATTTAAGCCTCGTGCACTTTATAGTAATTTTGATCGGTTGGTACTCTCTGGAACTATGAGCCTTCACTTGCCAAACGTGCCGGATAACATTGCGGTCGATCTGACCTATCTTCCCGGAGAAAAGGCATTGGGTGGAAGCGATGATACTCCCCAACTTAACATTGGCCCACTTAAATTTGATTTTAAAGGTCCTGGTGGTACTTTATTTACAAGCTTAAATAACACAGCATCTCAAGTGTTTAAAACGGCAGGACTTGGTATTGCAGGTTTGGTACAACTACCCGGACAAGCGCAGGCTCTCAAAGCTAATTTGGTAAGTATGGTGACTGAGACTGCACAGCAGCAAGCAGACCTCCTAAAAAAGCAAGTCGAAGTAGTATTGGGTGAATACAAAAAGGAAGCCCATAATATGGCTGCAGACGTCATCGACGAAGTCATGCAGGATGCTGGCCTCAATGAAATGAGAAGTGAGATCGAAGCACAGCTCAATGAAATTAATAATACCTTTCATCAGATGATCCCTATTGGTGAAATTAAACAACAGATGAAAGAATTGTCTGCCAAATGGAAATTGGTAGGACAGGGTATGGACGCTATCAATAATATTGACAAAAACCCAATTGGTTCTCTCTTGCAATTGAATGGCGTAATTGATGGGTTTACGGGTATTAATCTGGCCAATGAAGCAAAGCAGGAAGCCAAAATGGTCGCTATGGAAGCGCTCAAAGGACTGCAGGATGAGCTTCCAGTTCAAAAAATATCCGATGCAGCTAATGGTGCTGGTGATAGTTTTAGTGGTATGAAGTTTGACTTTGACTTTAAAAATGGCCGCATCTTTGGATCGCTGAGCATGCCAAAACTAGATGCCGGTGCGGTTTCACTCACTAAACTAGGTATTGAAGTATTGTTTGATCCGCGTGGTTGGTATTTTTATGCTGGGGCGAATATTAATGTGAGGGCCGTTCCACTTATTTTTCCACTCGGGGCAGGTATATGCATAGGTTCTTATCCTGAAATTTCTCCTGCACTTGAACAACGGATTACGGAGGTGTCTTATGTCCGTAAATTACCTGCCATATATCACCGCCAGGGTATTAATGGATTTTTTATGACTGGTCGCAAAGACATTATTGAAGAAGTAAAGTTTGGTGTGAATTTTTGGGTTGCCGATTTTGAAGTGGCTGCTATGGCGGGATTAGATGGGCGTATATACGCAGAATTTGGTCCTGATATGGAAATTGGCATAGGAGCAATGCTCTTTGCTCGCGCCTATGCGAAATTGGCTGTACTGGGTGGGGCCTGTGGTATCAAAGGGGATGCCAGTGCTGAATTGGGTACTAAATTTGCTTTTGCAAATACTGGAGGTGACCCTAGCTTTACTGCTGCGGCTTGTACATCCATCAATCTTAATGCTAGTGCCTGGTGCTTATTTGTAAGTGGGCATATCGGAGTTGGCTTTCAAGCTTTAATGAAGTTTTGTGCGGGAAATTGCCAAAAGCACATCGAATTTAACTTAAGGTATACCAGTGAAAAGTGTAGTGAATCAAACGATTTTGATTATTAGAAAATGATGAACTCTTGTATTAAACACTTTATTTTATGTTTGGCAGTATTACCGAGCGTACTGCTGGCGCAACAGAATTCACGCCGTATCTCTTTTACTGGTACTTCTCATGGGTTATATATTAGTTTTTCGGATGTTGCTATACCAAAATCGGGGTTTAGACTATTTCGTATAGAAGATAAAAAAGAACCCGAGCTGATAGCCAGTTTTATAACAGCTGCCAGCAGCAATGAGTTTCAATACCGCATGACCCGCTATGCTGGTTTATTTCCAGGTTATGCTCTTCCATCTGCCCGCATGGCAGATACCTTATGGAAGGTTTGGAACAAGCCGGATTCTGCCGGATTATTTGTACAAATGGCTGTTCCGATCATTCAGCTTAGTCTCGGTTTATCCGTATTGGATACTACGGCACACCTGGGCAATACGTATCGTTATCAACTAGCTGTACAGGGCGAAAGCCAAGAAATGACATCTGAACCTATCCGTTATGAGGAAGATCACCCGGTCTTTTCTCCCATTTCGACCTTATTGGCAGACCCTGGAGAAAGGCAGGTCCACATAGAATGGGCTACCACCTCCGATAATGCCGCCCCACTATTTGAGGTTTACCGAAAAGTAGCCGGATCTACCCTACCGTTTTCCCGATTAACCACGCCCGTGGGAATCCGCAATTCAATCGATGGAGACTCTGTAATATACCTAATGACAGATACGACCTCACATTTTGGGATTCGCTATGATTACTATTTACAAAGCAAGGATCTGATAGGTAATACGGGCAACTGTTCAGACACGGTGTCGGTGCAGTCTGGTGGTCGAAGAAACCTAGAGACTGCTTTCAATATTAATACGCAAGCGGTAAACCAAGGTATCCGAATTTATTGGGATCCTTTAAGCAAAACAAAATCAGCACAAAATATTCTGGTGATGCGCAGTGAGCTATATGATGATGGATACACCTTAGTGGCAACAGTACCAACTACAGATAGTGATTTTGTAGATAACGCTATCAGAGCAGGAAAAAGTTATTATTACCAATTACTGGTACAGGGTGAATCCAATATATCCAGGGCCTCTCCCCGCGTTTCGGGAATTTATCACGGGGCTGTTAGATTGCTCCCTCCGCAAAACCTGTCTGCAAGCAGTAAGGGTAACTTGGTGAGGCTTGAGTGGTCATATACAGATAGCCTGAATGTAAGTGGTTTTTACTTATACCGGTCGTTCACTTCTTACGATAAACCGCAATTAGTAAGTGGTTTGATCCCTTTAAAACCGGGTATACAAATGTATACTGATACCAACCGGGTAGCCGAATTGACGCATGCCCATTATATGGTTGCCGCAGTTTCTACTACACAATCGCTTGGGCCTCCATCGGATGAAGTAAGCGTATTGGTAGGCTTAGCAGACAGCAGCTCACGGGTAGCTACTCCGTCAGGCATGCGATTTTTATGGCTTTCCGATACAGTTGTATCCATTACCTGGCGGGACCTTCAACGATCTGAATATCAAGTAGCCGGATACCATGTATATAAAAAGGCACAAAAAAACGATAGTTTAGTTCTTTTAACCAACCTGGTGGATCAGGCCATGAATGAATATGTCGACACCATTCCACCCGGAAAGTCACGGTGGTATTCCGTTAAGGCCTTCAATTTGCAAGGAAAAGAAAGTGCCTTTGGACCAATCCTTCAAATTGATGCTCCATTGAATAAACCACTACCTCCTTCCTTATTTACGGTAGCAAAAGATCACCTTTCTGTTTTACTTTCATGGAACCAAAGTGAAAATATTGTTTCCTATCAAGTATACCGTTCAGATGGTAATCATGCGCCTCGCTTAATTGGCAAAGTAAAACCTTCAGAAAACGAATTGTCAGGATATGAAGATGCTAATCTAGCCAAAGGAAATTATTATTACTACGTTACCTCGATAAATAATAAAGGTATTGAAAGTGATTTTTCCAAAGAAATTAGTGTGAGCCAACCTTAGGTTTTTTATATAAACTAAATAATAAGGACAACATCAGAATTTGCTTGTAAATTATATTTATTTATAACTAATGTATTATTTATAATAATTGCTTTAAATTTTTTATATAATCCACTTTCACAATCATATATTTTTACGTTATGAACAACATTATTTTTAACATTAACGTTAATGGTTGTTTCTATTGGGCTTGATGTTGGATTAAATAGGTATACATAGATTTTAGCACCACATTGTACGCTGTAAATTTCTATTGCTGTTGAAGATGCAAATGATATGGTCTGTTTAAAATTTCCTTGGCCTGATTTTAACATTTGAGTTAAAATTGGTTTCACTTTACTTAAATATTGATCTGTTCCTTTACTTTCAAAATACTCCCACCACCAAGACATGGGCAGAATAGGCGTGGGAGAGAACAAGCCGTACCAAAGCCCACGTTTGTAATCGTTATCCATTTCTTTACCAAAATCATTAAAGTTTTTAGACCAATCCCACTCGTACCCAAATTCACCAATGACATAAGGTTTATGGTATTGATCAGAGTATTGTTTTAATGTTTGTGGTATAGAATGGGTATTTTTATATATATGTTTTTGATTAAAATCCATTTTTTGAATGCTGTTCAAACTATTTAGATCTCTATGTGAAATGCTTGTAGTGACCAAATGTCCAAACGGATCAATTGATTTTAGGTAATCAGCCATTTCTTTATGCCAATTTACTATTTGATCAGCCGGTATTGGGTGCTCTTTATGCTGGTATTGTATATTGTCAACTTCATTAAAGAATTCCCAGGCTCCTATTGCCGGGCTAAAACCCCATCGAGCGACAATAAAACGAAGCCTATTTTTATATTCAGTCTTGGATTTTTCATCTATGAAAAATTCATCCATAGTTACTTCGTGACGTCCATTCATTGCATTATGTGATCCGGGCCCTAATGTCAACATGATATATAGGCCTAAGGAATCTGCCAAGGTCACAAGCCGATCTAGTTTATTAATAGCTTGTGGATGATAATAGTTGTCAGATTTATCATAACGATGATTGTTAATACCGTCCTTATAATCAAGAGGTAAATTCCAGGAATTAATCCAGGTACGGAAATAGTTTGCGCCAAAACTAGCAAGCCTTGGCAGCATGTACTCATAATTATAATTACTATTTTCATGTAAGGTTTTATAAAATTTCGAATCGTCAATAGCTCTTGATTCCCAACAAAAGTTCTCGCCTAAACCTCTAAATAGTGTACCGTTATCAAACTGAAAAGTCCAGTTGTCATGACCGTGAAGAATACCTTTTTTTTTGGAAAATTTAGTGGTAAATGATAATTTACTAGTTTCAGAAATGAGCTTGTTATTATGATAGAATCGAAAAAAGTATTCATATTTGCCGTTTTCCTGTGGTAAGAACCTTGATCTCCAAACCGAAATTCCTCCACTCTTACCTGATTCATAATAACAGGGTAGCAGAAGCTTTTTTCCTGAGGGTGCCTTTAATTCCATATTTAACGCAACATCCTCCTGCAAATATGGGTTTCCGAACGTAGTATGAATAGAAACCGTCCATTCAGCTTTTTCATATTGCCTTATTAAAGCTGTATTTAAGTGGACAGCTACAATTTTTTCAAAAGCAAAAACGAAATTATTGAGTAAACAAAAGATACTTAATATGGTAAATAATTGGCGCTTTTTTATAAACATAATATAGTTAATTATTAAATTTCAATTGATAACTCTTCTAAAAGTTAATGGATAAATTGGCAATCAGAGAACAAGCCAAATCATCGGTTTCTACATAGTAGAAAATTTTTATAGTGCGAAAGGATTAATAGATTTTGGCTTATCATATATTTATATGGCATAATTGATCAAAAGTAGGTAATTTTTTTTAGCCTAAATACTTTATTTCTTGTAATTATTCTTGCGAAGCTATTTGCTTTAACCACTGTTCAAATCAAATTTCTCAAGTTAGAATTATAGGTCAACACGAAAGATGGCGGGGTATTTGATCAGGTAAGCCTGCATAAAAATACGTACGAAAGATGTTACTTAAGAAAGTATTTGGCTGTAATTATCTGAAAAATATACTTACCGCCATCTTTTCTGTTGTGCTGGTTACAGGATATGCACAAAAAGAGGAAAAGCAGCCAAGGCAAACTGCAGTTTTTGATTCGATTTCGGTGGTGCGTGATTACCGCCCGATGTTGGCCGACGCCATAAAGGTGCGCCGAAGTCCGGATATGAATATAGACAGAGGTGCGTTCGAAATTGAACTTCGGCAAACAGTCGCCAGTATGTATTTTGTCAGGAACCCCTATAGGCAAGCTTTTCACAGTCCTTTGCCGAAAAGGTACCCCAACGCCTTACGCAGTAATATCGATAATAACAGGATTGGCATCTTGGCATATCGTGCGCACGAATACGAAAGAGCGGCATCTATTCTGTCAAAAGTGGAGCCTTTGGATGCTTTTTATCAGAGCTCAGTAATTGCTTTAGGTAATATTTCTATAGAAACTGGCGATAAGCATCGGGCAAGAGATGAATTTTACAAAGCTTCCAGTATGGATTATGACCAGGAATTAAAAGCGGATGGGCTGTATAACTATGCTAAAGTTTTATATGAATTAGACTCGGTCCAAAGTGCCTTGAAGCCCTTTCAGGCATATATTGCGCTAAAAAATGCTGATCTTAATCGTAATTCTGAGACAAAAATAGTTGAGACGACGGAATCACGAATGGCTGAGGTTTTATCTGGCAGCAGCAATTTTTTAACAGCCGTATATTTGTTAGAATCTTTTACTAATAGAACGCGCAAAGATGATAGCATTTATCAAAAGTTAACCTATTACCGTGGATTGGAGTTCTATAACGAACGTGCTTTCGAAAATAGTATATCCATGTTTATGCGATCGGAAAAATTTCAACTTGACCCGGAAATGGCTTCATTAGCTAAATATTGGAAGGCGGAGGCCATGTATGAAGTTAGAAAATATAATGAAGCGGTGGATAACTTTTCTAAGTTCCTTTTGTTGCCTGCCGCGCGAACCACGAATGTATATAATTATGCAAATTATGGCTTGGCATATGCTGCATTCCGAATTAATAAATATGGCTTGGCGGCAGAATATTTTGAACGTTTTCTGGAATCAAAGGAAAGCTTATTGGATAAAAGTATATATGATGATGTGATTGCACGGTTAGGCGATTCGTATCTGTCCATGCGAAATTATGTACGTGCAAACGAATATTATGACCAATTGATCAGCGATAAAGCTCCTAATCAGGATTATGCGTTGTTTCAGCATGGTATAATCCAAGGGTTACAAGGAGATAATGAATCTAAGATTAACACCTTGAGATCTGTTGTTGAAAAATTTCCGGGTTCGAATTATGCGGATGATGTAGCGTTTGAGATTCCTTATATTCATTTCACGACTGGAGATTACGATACCGCGATCGAAGGCTTAAAAAAGATGATCGAACAGTACCCCCGCAGTAGTTATGTTCCTAGGGCGTTGATGATTATTGGGCTTATCCAATATAATAAAAATGACACCGAATCCGCTCTGGTAACCTTCCAGCAGATCGTGAAGGATTATGCCACAACCGATGAGGCATCGCAAGCACTGCTTTCCATTCAAAATATTTACTTGGATCAAGGGGATGCTGCAGGCTTTATTAAGTACGCTACCTCCGCTAATATTGCTGACCTTAGTGACACTGAACAGGATAATTTGACTTTTCAGGCAGGACTCACCTTGTTTTCAAGGGGCCAATACGGTCCGGCGGTGGAGGCAATAAATGCATATTTTGATAAATTCCCGAAACCTAGGCAGGAGAAGCATGCGCGCTATATCCGAGGGGTGAGTCTATACCATACGGGGCATCCGGAGGAGGCGCTGCACGATCTCAACATTATACTAAACGACTGGACAAGCCAATATACGGAGCAAACCTTATTGACGGTCGCTGAGCTATACCTAAACTTGAAGAAATACAACGAGGCAATCGTGCACCTCAAAAAATTAGAGCTCAATGCAGATTATAAAGATAAATATGGCTACGCCATATCTAATCTAATGGTTTGTTATTTCGAAATTGGTGACTTTGACCAGATGAATAAGTACGTAAAATTGATCAAAGATTTCAATGGGGCTACTGAGGAGGATATTGCCAAAGCTCACTTGTACAGCGCAATGGCCTTGGAACAGGAGGGAAATTTGGAGGCCGAGATGAAAGAACTGAATTTGGCGGCACTGAAAAGCCAAACGGCAGTCAGTGCCGAGGCCCGGTACCGTCTGGGCCGACTTCAGTATGATAACAAACAGTATGACAAAGCTCAGGAGTCAGCCTTTGATGTAATCAAAAATATGGCTTTACACGATTATTGGGTGGCTAAGAGCTTCATTCTTCTTGCGGATATTTATACCCGCAAGGGTGATACTTTGCAGGCGAGAAGTACATTGAAAAGTGTGATTGAAAATTATACGGAAGATGATGATGTCATACCTTCAGCAAAAGAACGGTTGCAGAAATTGAAAAATAAATAATTAGGTTTGTTTACCCATTCTTCCTCCTGCTTCACTTGCTTCATCTTCTGTTCACGCATGCTAGGCAATACTATCCTTTCTTTATGTTGTTATGATGTGTTACTTCAGTACGCCAAGATCAAGCTCTTTAAATGCTTTTTCAAGATCACTTGCAGGAATTCCATCCCCTTCAAGAGACACTATAAAACGTTTATTATACAAAGAAGTAAGCTTTGAGTCAACCCTGTCTCCGTTTTTTGATTCTTCCAGACTTACGCGCTGACCGTTTAAATCTATATTTTTTTCGAAACCTTCATTTGTCTCTTTTTCATGATCAGTCATTAGACCCATATATTGAAGGCTTGCAATGCCTGATCCAGTTTCACCAGCCCCATCAGTGAGCGTCAATTTTAGGCTGTGTTCACCATCTTTATCATACGTGGCTTGCCCTGACTGAAGCCCGGCTAGTCCTGCATTGTCTCCAATGGAAAATTCGGAACGTTTTATTCCAATCAACGTGGCTGGAAGAGCTGCTTTGAGTTGTTCATTGTTTACCGGCTTAAGTGAACTTAGCGTTTTCTGCATTTTTTCGATATCCTCTGAATGGTTGGCGATGGTTGAAAGGCCTTTTATACTTTTAACAGCATCACTCATGCTACCACCCGAGGATTCTTCCTTTTTTGCTTCCTGTTGATCTTCTTTTTGATCTTTTTGATTTCCGCCACAGGAGAATAAAAGGAAAATTAGCGCGTAAATACTTGCTTTTGTTTTTAAAGAATGTGTTATCATACGATATTCTAATAATTTTTATTTATAAAATGCTTCCAAAAATATTATTTTTTTATTAAAAAATATAATTAGTTTTTATTACACCTCTACGACCCGAAATTTTTATTCAGGATAGTGAACGTAAGCAAGATTTTGTGGAGGCTGGGCTGTCTCCACACTTAGGATACCAGCTTACTGGGATACCATAAATGAATGTGAAGGAACAGTCCAGCCAGTATATCTTTACCGATGTTTTGGTTTTAATGTTGGGCTACGTAAGGTATAATCCTTGACGCCATTCGCTGGCGCTGTTTTTAAGTAACCAGCGACGTCGTTTGACGACATGGTGAGCCGGAAATATTTTTCTAACAGACTCGCGTAATTATAATGTATCTCGGCCTGTGATCTTCGGTCCAAATCATTGTATGCTATATATCGGGCATATTTTAAGGCTCTTCCAATCCAAATCGGATCGTTATTGTTCCGGCTTAAAAACAACAAGGATCCATAAAAGTTCAACAGATCCTTTTCGTTGATTCCTTGCAAAGTGGGCATCTGATCTGCCAAGTCGGCAGCACTTGAATACTTTTTCTGTATAAATTCATTTAACACGTTTGTTTTATTTAATAGCCAATCTTTTCCTGCGAACTCCAGTTTCGCTATCACTGACATGAGGCTGTCATAGGCGGGCTGGTTAAATTCATTTTCCCGGAAAATTCCCTGGTATACTAAACCTTGCACGTCTGTTTCAAAAGCTGAGGCAATTTTGGCATCGACGTTTTTATTACCATACTGCTTGTTTAATGCTTGACGGTGCTGTAAAAGATACGCAAATTCTGGCGAGGCCGAGCTTTGTTGATATGCCACAAAAAAATGCCACGCCAAAGAATCGGTTAGATTTATTTCTGGTCGGTGCAGATATTGCTGCGTTATGGTATCCAGCTTTTCGTGTTGGTAGTTGGATGATAGGTAAGCAGCATAATTTTTGAGCAATTTTTTATCAATGGCGCCTTTCAAATATTGATCTTCCATCCATACAGAGCGCAATTCAGGGTTGAGGGCCGAGCGTCCTGTAAACAAAAAGACCTCAGGTGTCTGCCTGCTGGTACTTTTATGTACAAGAGTTCCTGAAGACGGATCCACAAATAAATAGGTAGGAAATACTTTTACACCGTAAGTGGTTTTTAAGGCCGGCCCCTCTCCTTTTTCCGCGTCAAGCTTATAACTGATAAAATGGTCGTTGAAAAAACGGCTAACTTCATTCCTGGTGAATACCTCATCATCCATGAGCTTGCAGGGGCCACACCAATCGGTATATACATCTACAAAAACGAGTTTATGAACTCTTTTTGCGCTGTCTAGTATTGTTTTCCAGTCTGTGCCGCTTTGTGATTGCTGAAAATCAATGGATTGTGCATATAAGTTTACCCAGCTTATACTGATCATTGTGAACGGAATACAGCCTATCCATTTTATATATTTATTCATATCCGGGATTTTGTTTAACAACAGCATTTGATGCTAAGATGCTTTCGTTGGGAATAGGTACGATGTAACGACTTTCATTGACTACATTTGGTTTATAGGTCGCAATATTTATATCACCAGCTACCGTAAAACGTATAAGATCATACCAATCTTCTCCACTCTCACAACCTAGCTCAAGTTGCTTTTCTTTTAAAACAGCCATTAGTAAGTCAGCCTTATTGTTTATAGCTTGCGTAAGCAAAGGCATTCCTGCCCTCCTACGGATGGTGTTGATACGGTCACGTGCGGTTTGGAAATTGGCGTCGCCGTTACTGTTGCGCACCAATGCTTCTGCGCTGATGAGGTATAGCTCTCCTAATCTAAGGAAATATTCGGTATTAGCTGTTAGAGTTTGCCCATTTGATGTGGTATTTCGGAACTTACCACTCCGTAAGTTGACGCCACTTTTATACACGGTGGTTGTATCACGGTTGTCTCCTTGCATCAGGTCAAAATAGTATGCTGTGGGCAATACATAAGATCGAAAAGCATAAGCTTTGTTATTACGTTCATTTTTATCATCAAATGGTGGGGCAAGTAAAACTTCTTTTGATCGAAACCATAATTTAAAAATATTGTCGTATATAGGTTCAAGGGTTGTTGTACCTAATTGATTCAATAATTGGTCAGCCACAGATACCGCCTTTGCATACTCTTGTTGGTATAATAGTACTTTTGCCTTTAACATCAGGGCCGCCTGCCTGGAAGCATACACTGCGCTTGAATATTCTGGGGCTTTGGCAATGGCAACTTCCAGATCTGCTAATATTCGTTGATAGCTTTCGCTCACAGTGCTCCTTGCCTTTGCCGTAATATCCTTGACGGGCGTATCCCACGTAACGATACCATATTCAGAAGAATTATCATAAAAACGGCCATATAAACGCAATAAGGAAAAATGAGCTAAGGCCCTTAAAAAACTAGCTTCTGCCACGATTTGTTCTTTGCGGGCATCCGTAATATTAAGATTTCCGGTTTTTTCAATAATGTGACTACTGATGTTGATGAGGTAATACCAAGCAGTATAAATGCCCGACAGGACGTAATTGTCTGATGTGATAGAGTTGTTATAAAATTGAGCGTAATTGGAACCGCCTGAAGGGCCATTTGTAAAGCTTAAGCCCATGCTACCCGTAATGCCTGGCTCATCGACAATCAGGCTAAATTTATGCAATTGGGCGTATGCGCCCGTTAAAACTTTATCAGCTGAGGAAATATCCGTAATGACGGTTTCTTCACTTAATTGGTTAGGAGGTGTGATATTGGTTACGTCTGTTAATTTACAGGAATCCACCAGCATCACTATACAACTTACAGCAAATATTTTTAAGCAATTCATATTCTTATTAAAAAGTCATGTTTACACCAAAACTAAAAGTACGGGTAGATGGATAGCTCCCTGAATCATAGCCTCCTGCTGTTAACCCAGCTCCTGTGGAGGTGCTTACTTCCGGATCTATGCCATCGTATCCAGTAAGGATAAATAAATTGGATGTGGATGCAAAAATCTTGATCTGTGATACTTGATCTTTTGTCCAGGACCGCGGAGTCAGGTAATAGGCTATCTGCAAATTTTTTAGTTTAAAAAATGAGCCATCTTGTATCAGGTAATCAGAGGCTCTTGAATTGCCATTGGGGTCATTGCGTACTATGCGTGGGATATTTGAACTGGGATTTTCTGGGGTCCAAGCCCCTAAAATGGAGTGGTAATAGTTTTTATCAGAGGAATATATTTCCAAATTTCCCTTAGCTCCATTGTATAATTTCTGGCCATATGAAAAATAAAATAGCAAGGAAGTTTCTAATTGTTTATACCGAAATACATTGTTCCAACCTCCGAAAAATTTGGGCTCAGTGTTCCCTAGCTTTACAACGTCACTTGCGGAAATATAGCCGTCTTTATTTTGATCTATAAACTTAATATCGCCAGGTGCTGTTTTAGATGATTGATAGAACCCATTGGGGGATGCACTATTCAATACGGCTATTTCTTCTGCAGATTTAAAAATTCCAGCTGTAAGGTAACCAAAAACTGAACCCAGTGGATCACCTTCTTTAAAATTATTTAAACTACTACTGGCACCTCCGTTCAGTTTTTCTAAACGGCCGTGATTGATGCTAAAATTAATGTCTGAGGTGTAGGTGAAATTTTTTTTCTGTAATACGTCGCCACCAATTACCAACTCAAAACCTTTGTTAGCTATATCTCCAACATTTTTAATTTGTGTGCTACCTCCTGTTTCATAGGGGATATTTACATTTAAAAGCAAATCGCTGGTATATTTACGGTACACATCAACAGCACCTCGTAGCCGATTGTTAAAAAATGCAAAATCTATGCCTGCATCAGCTTGGGTGGTTGTTTCCCATTTTATACTGGGGTTAGGCACTGAATTGAGGGTTACTCCGTTTTCACCATTATGAAAAGAATAGCTCCCGCCTGTTGAAAAGAAGGTGGCATATAAAAAATCACCTAGGTTGGCCGACCCGGTCTTACCATAGGAGGCCCTGACTTTTAGGTCGCTTATCCATGGCTTATTTTTAAAAAATTTTTCTTCAGATGCACGCCAAGCTAAGGCACCCGACGGAAAAAAGCCCCATTGATTATTGGGCCCGAATTTAGTAGATTTATCTGTTCTTGCCGTAAAGGTTACATAGTATTTACCACCATAATTATAATTGATCCTGGAAAAGTAAGATTCCAGCCCGCTAAGGCTTCCACCACTTTCATAACTTTGTATAGAACCTGCTGAGCCCAAGTTGTTCAACACCTTGTCGTCTGGAAAATTAACAGATTCGATGTTCAGTTTATTGACCTTGTCGCTCGTAAATGAGGCTCCTATAACAGCGTTCAGGTAATGTTTACCGAAAAACCTGTCATAAGTGGCAGTATTGTCAAATACAACGGAGCTATAATTATAATTAATATCATCCCTTGATCCTTTCCTGCCATTCCGCATTTCAAACGGGTCATAACTGGGTGTATAATCAATGGTGATATTGTCTGTTTTATTGTATGAAATAGTTGATCGTAGTTTTAGCGCTTCTATAGGCCTAAACTCTCCAAATACTGATAATAACACGTTGTCATTAGTAAGATTATTGGTGTATTTTGTGCGTGCAACAGGATTTGCCTGCACGCTATCTGGCGTGGTGGCATAATGTCCATTGGGATCAAAAACAGGAATATCCGGTCGGTAGGTGACTATATTATAATAATATGTATTTGATAATCCGTTAGTAAGGTTTTTAGTATAATTTACACTACCACCTACCTTCAATGATTTAACCACTTCTGATTCGACGTTAGTTCTTACATTGTACCGTTTGAAATCACTGCCTTTTATTACTCCTTTTTGGTTGTTGGTTGATGCAGAAAAGGCATATATTGTTTGGCTATTTGAACTGCCTCCTCTAAGACTGATGTTCCAGGTGTCAGAATAGCTTTTGCGAGTGACCAGTTTACGCCAATTGGTATTGACACCGGGATAAACCAAAAAATCGCTAGGTAGTTCTTCACCATTATTTTTGTACGCTTGGGTAGCAACTCGAACCATCTCATCTGAACTGAGCATGTTGAAATCCTTTACAAAATCATCGACCGAGGCGTTATATGCTACGGTAAAGGCAGGCTTCATTCCGCCTACTCCTTTTTTGGTAGTTACTAGAATGACTCCGTTAGCTCCTCTAGAGCCGTATATTGCGGTGCCGGATGCGTCTTTTAATATATCTATTCGCTCGATATCATCCGGATTTATAGATGCCAGTGGTGATATTTGAAATGACCTGGAGCTACGGTATTCATCATCTCCCATGCCTTGACCTATTTGAATGGGAACTCCATCTATTACATACAAAGGCTCATTGATACCAAATACAGAAGAGGCACCTCTTATGCGGATGCTGGCATCTGCTCCGGGTGCTCCGGAAGATTTGGTGACCATTACGCCTGCAGCTCGCCCCACTAGTGCTACATCCAAACTAAGCGCGGGTTGCTTTTGCATTTCGCCTATGTCAACCTGGGTCACTGAACCGGTAATGTCCTTTTTCCTAACTGCACCATACCCTACGGATACTTCATCAAGTATAGCTTGTTCCTCGTCAAGTGTGACTACTAAGGAGAGCTTATCTCCGTCATTCACTGCATAATCGGCTAATACTTGCTTTTTGAAACCAATAAAAGTAAATGTAAAACGAAATCCTTTCCCTGTCGGGAAATTATTAATCACGAACATTCCTTGATCATTGGACGTCACCATGCGCTTAAAGCTGGTACCTTGTTGCTCTGCCAAAACAGATACTCCTGTCAGCAATTCTCCGGCTCCGCTTTTTACTAGACCTGCCACCGTGGTTTTACCTTGACCTTTGACGCTAGTAGAGGCCAACAATACTACCACCAAGTGCATGAAAATAGGGGGTACGAACCATTTTGTAACTTTTTTAATCATTCTGTTAATATTTATTTAAATTTTTTCATTTACTTAGTTGATAACCATTTATTATTTGTTCTACTTTTAAACCGTTTAACAGGGCGATCGCACCGATCACTTCATCAGGCAAACCCGATGTACGTTTAAAATTGCCAGTAAAAAACATGTTATCCAGTAAGTGAGCGTCGTACTTAATGTTCAGGCTGTATTCTTTTTGTAAGGTCTCTAATACGTTCATTACTGGAACATGATTAAAGCTGGCAATACTGTCATTTAATATCAATTCTCCCCTTGGGACTAGTTGCTTGGCAGGTGAGCTTGAATTAGCCAATCGTTGGATATCTTCCGCTGGTTTTTTTGCTTTGATTGTTCGGGCAATTGAGGTTGCCCGGTTAACCTGTAATTCTTCGCCCGGTTTTAAATAAACTGGAGCTATATGCAATATGCCGGCGTCTTTATCAGTATTTACCAGCACGCTACCGCTGATTAGCCTGACGCGGGTATAGGCCTCTTTTCCTGCCGCCATCACTTCAAAAACAGTCCCTAATACCGTTGTTGCCAATCCACCTGCATATACGGTAAATGGGCGCACCCGGTCTTTTGTTACTGTAAATTTGGCATGCCCTTCTAACCGTACTTCCCGCTTATTAAATTCAAAGCCTTTTAGATACGTTAACCGCGATCCTGGATGAAGTGTGACTTCTGTACTGTCCGACAGCCATATTTTTTTAAGTGTATTAAGATTGTTAGTTTCTACAACTTCTGGAAAGACATTTTGTTTTGACGACGGGGCAGACTCTTTCTGTTTGAAAGTCCTGTACCTGAATATTAATGCACTTATTATACATGCCATCAGCAATACCGAGGCTACTTTATACCATAGCGCCCAATTTCTTGCAGGTTTTATCAAATTTTTATAAGTTATCGAGTATTTTATATGACCAAGAATACGTTTAGTGTCAGCTGCTGATAACAGATTTTGTTCTCTGAATTGATTCCAACCCGATGAAGGCATATACTTTTCAAGTTCCTCGGGATATTTTTTCAGATACCGGGATACGGCTTTTGCCTCCTCAGCGGAGCATTGGTTGTTAAAAAATTTCTGAATTAAATCCTCTGTTATCGTGATCATATATCTGACAATACGTTTATTGAGGCAGGCACCCCCAATCAGTCTATAAAAATGTACCGGTTATTTTTCAGCTGTTATTGAAAAAGAGCTGAAAAGAAAAAAAATATGGGTATTATTTTTTTAAGAAATTTTAGCGCTAAAGATATATGATTTTCCACGGTTTTTGAGGAAAGAGACAATTCCTCGGCTATTTCGCGATATGACTTATATTCAAACCGGCTCATCTTGAAAATGCGCTGACGTACTGGAGGCATTTGGTTAATAGCCTCTTCTACCCTTTTTAACGTATCTTTATATTCCAATAGATCACCATTTACGACGGCAGGTCCTTTTAATTCCATAAAAGATTTATAAGTGCGGGCATGGGCTGCTTTGCGTAGTTCGTCTATTAATATGGTCCGAGCCATACGGAAAAGTTGTATGGAAAGGGAATAGTGAACTGATAATTCTTCCCGTTTCTCCCATAGCCGAACAAATACTTGTTGAACTACTTCTTCTGAAGTATCAGCTGAACTGGTTTTATGCAATATATAGGCATATATTTTTTGATGCCAACGATAATAGGCATCCTCAAATGCCTTTTCATTACCATTTCTGATGGCTTCGACTTCTGTTTCCAATTCAACTAGTTGTTATCCGATAACGGAACACAAAACTATATAAATTAAGTAGGATATACAAGCACATTCGAGTCACTTTAATTGAAAATTAGTGACCGTTCAAAAACAGTTAGTATAAATGAATATTACTCTTCGTCAATGGTATCTATATCGGGAAGTAGTTGATTGGTTTCAACAGCTGGCAATGCCTCAACCTGCCGCAGCGTGCGGTCAATAGCGCGGGTACGCTTGCCCAATAATTCATCTACCGTATCACTGGCTTTGTCTAAATTGGTTTTAGCTTTTTGCAGGAGGCCTCCAAACTTTTCAAATTCCGTTTTCACGGCACCCAAAACTTTCCACACTTCACTGCTTCGCTTTTGTAAAGACAGCGTACGGAATCCCATTTGCAAGCTGTTGAGGATAGCCACTAGTGTAGTGGGGCCTGCAACGGTTATTTTAAACTCGTCGCGCAACTGGTCTACCAATGAACTTCTGCGGATGACTTCGGCATAAATACTTTCAAAAGGAAGAAACATAATGGCAAAATCGGTGGTATAGGGTGGATCAATATATTTATCGCGAATAGCCCTGGCCATTTTTTTAATGGTAATCTCGAGGTTTCTGGTACTTATTTCTATTTCTTCTGGAAGGCCTCGATCATAGGCAGTGATAAGTTGTTCATAAGTGTCTTTTGGAAACTTGGCATCTATTGGTAAATATACTACGCTATTTTCATCTTCGCTTCTGCCAGGGAGTTTGATAGCAAATTCAACTGGATCTGCGCTTCCCTTCTTAGTGCGTACATTAGCGTCATACTGGGTTGGTGCAAGTATCTGCTCAAGCAACATGGCCAGTTGCACCTCACCTATCCCCCCGCGCAGCTTTACATTACTCAATACTTTTTTCAGTCCGCCAACATCGGTGGCCATGGTTTGCATTTCGCCCAAGCCTTTCTGCACACTTTCCAGTTGCTTGCTTACGAGTTCAAAGGACTGGCCCAAGCGTTCGTTAAGGGTTTTTTGCAGTTTTTCGTCGACGGTGGCCCGCATTTCTTCCAGGCGCTTTTCAGTGCTTTCGACTAGCTTATTTTGTTTTTCTTCAAGCTGGCCAAATTTTTCGCGCTGTAGGTTGCTAAAGCCTTGCATATTCTTGTCAAAGGTTTCTTGGAAACTTTTGAAGGTATTGTTTATTGCCTCTCGCAGCAGATGGCTATCTTTTTTGGCCTGTTCATTGAGCATCCCTAACTTTTCTTCTACCTTACTGCTTATCTTGTCCAACTGATCGACAGTCCGGATGGTAAGTTCCTTTTGCTCCTGGCGCAATGCTGCGAATTTTTCCCGTTCATCTAGTGTAAAATCTTTTAAAGTATTACTCAGTTCTGTGCGGTTATCACGTGAAATACGTGCGTTTTCTTCACGGTTAATGCGAAAATCTTCTCTTATACCACCTTCAAGCTTATTAAGTGCATCAAACGTATCCCCTTTGTATCGAAAGGTAATGATGAGTATGATGACCAGCAATAATAAGCCGATGATTATAATGAGTAGGGTCTGTTCCATTGTTATTGTGGAATGATATTTAATTTACCGGGTAATTTTTAGTTTAAAAAATTTCACCAATAATAATCCGGATATAAAACCACCAATATGTGCCGCATAGGCCACTCCTCCTGCTTGTTCTCCTCCAAGAACACCCAAACCGTTGCTAAGCTGAAACAGAAACCATAATCCTATGGCGACAAATGCAGGCAGTGTGAAAACAAAGAAAAAGAACCAGAAAACAATGCGTTTGTGCGGAAAAAGCACCACATAACCTCCCAAAACGGCTGAGATTGCCCCGGATGCACCAAGGCAGGGTGTTAAAAGGTCCTGACCAAAAAAAAGGGTGCTAAATACGTGGCTCAGGCCGCTCAATACGCCGCACAATAGATAAAAAAAGAGGTAACCCAAGTGTCCAAGTTTGTCTTCCACGTTGTCGCCGCATATCCACAAATAAAGCATATTTCCGGCTAAATGTGCCCAGCCGCTGTGCATAAACATCCCAGTAATGAGGGTTAAAAAGACAGGTATGCCTGTAGGTTGTAATCCAGGTAATTCAAATGCCTGTCCGGAGAGCGGGTCAGCAATCAGTTGGCTTTTAGTCACTACATCATGGCCAGTCAATATCTCAGCTGGAATTATGGCATACGAGTAGGTGAAGTTTAAGTTATACCCAAAACTTTGTAGAAATATAAAAACCACAATATTGATGCCTATCAGCAGATAGTTTACATATGGGAACGCCTTTCGGTCGAGATTATCATCTCCTATAGGTAACAGCATAATTATAACAAATGAGTTTCCAAAAATTCTTGACTAATTTGTCGTGGGATCCAGGACAAACGCAAATATATTAGCTTTCTTGTTTGATCTCTTTTAAATCAGCTATTTTCGCCAATTCAAACGGAGTTTCCTGATAAACGAAATAATTTAGCCAGTTGTTGAAAAGCAGGTTTGCGTGACTGGCCCATCGAACTACGGGTGGGTTTGTCGGATCATCTCCTTCATAGTAATATTTGGGTAACTCAATGGGCGCACCCTTTTCTACATCTCTCGTGTATTCTTCATGGAGCGTGTTTGGCGAATATTCTGAATGTCCGGTTAAATAAAATTCGCGCCCTCCCCTGGAAGCAAGGATAGCAACACCAGCATCAGGTGATTCAGCCAATACCGTAAGCCCTTCAATTCCTTCCAAATCTGTTGGCGCGACGGTGGTATGGCGACTGTGCGGAATGTAAAACTCGTCATCAAAGCCTCTGAACAAAGGGTGTTTTTTATTGAGAACCTGGTGTTTGAAAACACCAAATAATTTACTTTTCAAGGGTATTTTACCAACATCAAAAAAGTGGTATAATGCTCCTTGTGCTGCCCAACAGATATACAAGGTGGATGTAACATGCCTCTTTGCCCAATCGAATACTTTTTTAATTTCATCCCAGTATGAAACATCTTCAAATTCGAGCAGCTCAACGGGTGCGCCAGTAATAATCATCCCATCATAATAATTACCTGAAATTTCGTTGAATCCTTTATAGAACAACTCCAAATGTTCTGCAGGTGTATTTTTCGGCGTATGGGTATCCAAACGTATAAATTCAATTTCAACCTGCAAAGGATTGTTAGAAAGTAACCGGATAAAATCAGTCTCCGTTGAAATTTTTAGTGGCATTAGATTTAGGATAATCACCCGCAATGGACGGATGTCCTGCTCGTTTGCCCGGAGCTCATTCATCACAAATATATTCTCCTTTTTAAGCAGCTCTATTGCTGGGAGATTATTGGGTATCTTTACTGGCATTATTCGCTATTACCTTTATTATAAACACAAAATTACGAAGATTTTTAAGGTTTTCAATGAAATGAAACTTCCTACCGCCAACCTAATCCAGGTGCCACATGCTCCAAAATTGCTGAAAGAACGTGTACATTGTAATCGACTCCTAAAGTATTAGGTACCGTCAAGAGGAGCGTATCCGCTTCTTGGATGGCTTCGTCCTTTTCCAATTCTTTAACGAGCTGGTCTGGTTCGGCAGCATAACTACGCCCAAAAATAGCGCGCTTGTCCTTTTCAATCATTCCAATTTTGTCATTCCGGTCCGCTTCTTGCCCAAAATAAGCACGGTCTTGATCGTTAACCAACGCAAAAATTGACCGACTTACAGAGACTCTAGGCGCGCGCTGGTGCCCTGCCTTTTTCCACGCTTCTTTATATAGCCTGATTTGCTCAGCTTGCTGCACATGGAAGGGTTTGCCGTTTTCGTCGTATTTCAAAGTAGAACTTTGTAAATACATACCATTTTCTGCAGCCCAGATAGCTGTGGCATTTGAAGCGGCACCCCACCAAATTCGTTCCCGTAATCCTTCAGCGTATGGTTCCACACGTAACAACCCTGGTGGGTTTGGAAACATGGGATATGGATTGGGCTTGGCAAACCCTACGCCTTTTAGCTTTTCTAAAAATTCCAGCGCTTTACGGCGACCCATATCTGCATCAGTCTCTCCTTCTGCTAGCTCATATCCAAAATATCGCCAACCATCGATTACTTGTTCTGGCGACCCTCTGCTAATGCCGAGTTGCAGACGCCCCCCCGAAATTAAATCAGCAGCACCTGCATCTTCAACCATATACAGCGGGTTTTCATACCGCATATCAATAACCCCTGTTCCAATCTCTATGCTGCTGGTTTTGCCTCCTATTGCAGCAAGTAAAGGAAATGGGGATGCTAACTGGGCCGCAAAATGATGTACCCGAAAATACGCTCCGTCCATACCAATTTCTTCGGCAGCAACGGCCAAATCAATGGACTGGAGCAATGTGTCACTTGCTGTACGAGCTTTGTAAGCGGGGTGCTTAGACCAATGCCCGAATGATAAAAAACCTATTTTCTTCATAAATCCTCTCGGGTAGTACAATAATCATTATAATTTGGGAAGTAAAATTACGTATTTTTTAAAGAATGCCTTTATCTGTAATGTACCTTAAATGTAAAAAGAAATCCATTAATTTTCTACGAAATGAGTAATTTGCACATCTTATATTTATTGGATATGAAGTTTTATATTGCGCTTTCGCTTTTTGTGATTTTTATTTCCGGACTTTACCAAAGGGGTTTTACACAAACGGGCCATGATTATGTTATAACAGCCACTGGCGACACAGTGGTGGGTACCATCCGTTTCCCCGAAGAAAAAAGGGTTCGTATAAAACCCAACGGTGAGAGTAAATATAAAACGTTTAAAGTTAACGAAGCACCGGAATATTATTTGGCAGCCTACCGGGAAACCTACCTGAGCTGCATCTTACCCAACAAAAAGAACAACAGCTATCTGCTTTGTATTGAACGAGGGCCCATTGATGCCTTACGCATGATTGGTTATAGCAGCGGTCTTTACAACAGCGGTAACTTAACCGGGTCGGGAGTGGGCATTTCAACAGGGGGCATTGGTATCGGAATAGGCCTTAACCTTAACTCAAAAGCATCTGCTCTCTTTTTAAGGAAAGGCAACACCCCTCTAAGGATCATCAACAATAAACAATGGATCAAAGCATCCAAGGAAAAACGCAAGGAACAGCTTGCTGAATTGATGGATGATGACCCAGACCTGATGAATGAGCTTGCTGCTAATAATAGCCGCTTTAATGATGATTTGGTGCTAAGTTACGTACGTGATTACAACGCACGCCAACCTACAATGAAACGTAAAGACGCGGATGGATTTATTGATCTTTTTGATGGGATGAGTTTGAAAGGCTGGCGTGGCGATTCCACGCGCTGGCGAGTAGAGAACGGGCAGATCATTGGCGAAGTAACACCAGACCACTTGTTGCAGCGGAATTCTTTTTTAATATGGGAAGGCGGAAAACCTGCTGATTTTGAATTGGTGGCTGAATATATGGTGTCTGCCGATGGCAATAGCGGCATTAACTACCGAAGTGAAGAATTGCCAAATGTACCCCTGGCACTAAAGGGCTATCAGGAAGATATTGACGGTAAAGATGTTTATACCGGTCAAAACTACGAAGAACGGGGCCGAACAATCGTGGCTTTCCGCGGACAGCAAGTTGAGCTTCCTCCAGTGGAGGGTGGCATTTCAGAATATGTTAAAAACAATATCTGGACTGCTAGCAAAGTCACCGGAAGTTTGGGCGATCGGGATGATTTGAAAAAATACATTAAAAAAGGTGATTGGAATGAAGTCCACATTGTGGCGATGGGCAACCACATTAAACATTATGTAAACGGCATTCTTATGAGCGAGGTAATGGATAATGATCTTAAAAACCGAAAAATGTCAGGGCTCATTGGCGTTCAGGTACACGTAGGCCCAGCCATGACTATCGCCTACCGCCGTATCCGTCTTAAGCTCCTTTAAGGAGACGGCACTAAGCCGCCTCCACGTTGAACGTTTATTTAAAAAAGCCTGGTTCTACCAGATTACGATACGCTGTTCTCTGGGTTTATACATCTTGTCTCCATCTTTGATGTCAAATGCATCATGAAAAGCATCCGTATTTACCAAAGGTGCGATAGCGCGAAATTGCGCAGGAGCATGCGGATCAACCTTTACTTGATTGGTCACAAACTGGTCGGTGGTTTTAGTGCGCCAAATGGTCGCCCAAGATAGGAAGAAGCGCTGTTGTTGAGTGTATCCATCTATCTTTCCAGGATCTCCATGGTCTTTAAGGTACATCTGCAATGCCTGAAATGCAACCGATACGCCACCCAGGTCACCAATATTTTCACCGAGTGTAAATTTGCCGTTTACATGTATACCTGGTAAAGGCTCATAGGCATCAAATTGTGTAGCCAGAGCCGCAGTAGCTATTTCAAACTTTTTCTTGTCTTCGGCTGTCCACCAGTTATTCAAATTTCCATCACCATCATATTGAGAACCACTATCGTCAAAACCGTGCGAAAGCTCATGCCCAATAACGGCGCCGATACCGCCAAAATTAATCGCTGCATCCGCTTTATAATCATAAAATGGCGGCTGCAGGATTGCGGCCGGAAAGACAATCTCGTTATATGGAGGATTGTAATAGGCATTGACCGTTTGGGGCGTCATACCCCATTCGGTTTTGTCTACAGGTTTACCTTGCTTTGCCCTGTTTTCTTCAAATCGCCAACGACGTGCATTTAATACGTTCTCGAATAACGAAGTGCCTACCTTCAACTTGGAATAATCTTTCCACTTATCCGGATAGCCTATTTTCACAGAAAATTTACTTAATTTGGCAAGCGCTTTTTGTTTAGTATCTTCAGACATCCAGCTTAGTTGCTGAATGCGTGATTTAAATGATTTCAGTAGGTAGTCTACCATTTCTTTGGCAGACTGCTTGGCTTCTGCCGGAAAATAAGCCTGTACATACAATTTTCCCAATAATTGCCCAGCAGTACCATTAACATATTTAAGGCCGCGTTTCTCGAGCGACTCCTGTTCTTTTTGTCCATTCAGAGTTTTTCCCCAAAAATTAAAGCTAATGGTATCCAGTTCTTTCGTCAAGGCTGTAGAGGCATCATTGGCAATATGAAAACGTAGCACATCTTTGATGGTTTCCAAGTTTTCCGGTTTAAAGAACTGGTCCAGATTCTGGAAGTATTTAAGCTCACCGATAATCACTGTATCGGCCTTGAAACCTATATCGTGCAGATATTGGGCCAGATTAATATTTTTCACCATCTTTTGCAAGTCTGAAACGGCTACCGGGTTGTATTGCAAGGTAGCATCCCTTACTTGTTCTACCGTAAGAAGATGGCTGGCTATTTCTTTTTCAAAAGCAATAATGCGTGGTCCTTTAAGGTCACGCGTTAGTTGACCCACCTTAGGCATTAACCGGTTGATATAATCAGTATAATTGGCCAAAGTCTTTTTATTGGCATCATCAACTTTTTGATAATATGCACGACCAAGTCCAAGATCTGCCTCACCCAGATAGAGCGCATTTACGGTGCTGTTCTTCATATGCGCAGATACGCCAGCCCCGAAAAAAGGATTTCCACCCACTGGAGTTACCTCTACCAGATATGTATATAATTGGCTAAAATTTTTAATAGCATCAATCTTTTTAAGCCAAGGTTTAATAGGGGCAATACCCACTTTATCCCTTACGTCAAAATCGATATAGGCCTTGTAAAGATCCGTGATTTTTTGACCGTCGGTTCCTGGCGCATACGTTTTGGTCAATGATTCCTTTAATAAGTGAAGAGTAGCTTGGTCCGTTCTTTCGGCAAGCTCATTGAAACTACCCCATCTGGCCTTATCTGCAGGGATCTGCACCGTTTTCATCCAATTGCCGTTGACATAATTGTAAAAATCATCTTGTGGTCTTACCGTAGTATCCATAAATTCTTTGTGGATGGCTTTTGATGGCTGTGCCATGGCTTCCGTTACCCCTATAAGTCCCAAAGCAGCCATAGTTACATATTTTTTAAACATATTTTTACATTGAATTAGGACAAAAATAGGAAACTTAATTGAGTTTTTGCACAATGTGTTCCTCAATCCCTGCTGATAGCTATGTAATAAATATGATGATTGTCCATACTGTTCAGGTAAGTTTTTCTACTTTTGGAACGAGAGAAATGACGGTCCTTACTTTTACCCTGATATTATTTGCCGGAGCTTATAGCGCCGGTCTGGTTGGCTCCCTAACGGGTCTTGGAGGAGGCGTAGTGATTATACCTCTGCTTACCGTAGTTTTGGGTGTTGACATTCACTATGCTATAGGCGCTGCGCTTGTTTCTGTCATTGCAACCTCTTCTGGATCTGCTGCAGCCTATGTACGTGAAGGCATCACTAATATCCGTTTAGGAATGTTTTTGGAAATAGCCACAACGGCCGGAGCGGTGTGCGGAGCCATGCTGGCCAGTGTAGCCCCTGCACACCTGATCGCGATATTATTTGGAAGTACACTCATCTTTTCAGCCTTAAACTCCATGCGAAAAAAAGCAGAACACCAAGTACCGGTGTCTAGTCGCTTGGCCGTCAAACTCAAATTGCCAGGAAGCTATCCCAGTACAAGTGGTCCCATAAGCTATGGTACCAAAAATGTAATCGGAGGATTCAGTATGATGGGGCTGGCGGGTATGCTTTCTGGATTATTAGGCATAGGATCCGGCGCTTTTAAGGTAATAGCAATGGACAACATCATGAAAATTCCTTTTAAAGTATCTACCACCACCAGCAACTTTATGATGGGGGTTACCGCCACCGCCAGTGCCGTTATATACCTGCAGAAGGGCTATATCGAGCCAGGGATATGCATGCCAGTAGTGATCGGTGTGCTGCTCGGTGCCATGACCGGTGCCCAAATATTGATCCGGGCAAATCCTAAAAAACTGCGGATATTTTTTGCAGTAGTGATTATCAGCCTCGGACTTAATATGATTTATAACGGTGTTGTTGGCAACTTTTAATATGGATTTATGGAAAATAAAACCCCAAAGGTAAAAGACAGGGATATCCAACTGTTTATTGGATACCTGCTAAGGTATGGTATTTGGTCAGCCCTCACGGTTACGTTTATTGGCGGAATTATTTATCTTTCCAGACATCACTTGGAAATTAAAAGCTTTTCAAACTTTACGGAGAAAGACGTAAATATGCGCGATTTTATTGCCAACACCATGCAGGGTGTAATTGATGGCAAAGGCCAGTCCATCATCATGGCGGGTATATTGCTATTGTTCCTCACCCCTATTTTACGTATCCTTTTCTCCTTAGTAGCCTTTTTCCTGGAAAAAGACTACCTATATGTATTAATTACCTTGATCGTTGTTGCTATTATCTGTTTTAGTGTGTTCTTTGGTTTTGCTCATTAAAAGGAATATATATCTTTGTTCAATGAAGATAAATTCCAAGAATGCCTAATAATACATCCACAAATCCAGGTATTTTTAGTTTACTGGCCCAATATAAGGGCTTGGTTGTGCTGCTGATCCTGTTTGCCCTGGGCAGTAACGGTATCAACCTGCTGTTGCCGAAAATTATACAGCACGGCATCGATAGCTATACTGCCGGTCACTACGACATCCGGTCGGTGCTTACCAAATTCTCCCTGGCTGTGCTATTTATATTTATCTTTACATACTTGCAGAGCATCGTGCAGGTCTACGCGTCTGAAAAAGTAGCCAGGGACTTGCGCACTAAGCTGGCAGATCAACTGTCCAGACAAGACCATTCCTATATTATTCAAGCTAACCCATCCAAATTACTTACCAATTTCACTGCAGATACTGATAGTATTAAACTATTTGTTTCGCAGGCCATCGTTTCCATTACTTCCTCCATTTTTCTGATTGTTGGGGCCAGCATCCTGCTGCTCCTAATCAATTGGCGGTTGGGTTTATGTATCATCGCCATTATCCCCCTTATTGGAGTTACCTTCTTTTATGTCCTTAATAAGGTAAGGGCCTTGTTTAAAAAAAGCCGTGAAGTGATCGATTGGCTCAATAAGGTGATCAACGAGAGTATTCTGGGCGCAGCCCTCATCCGTGTCGTCAACTCGCAGCAACTGGAGTATCAGAAATTTCTGGATGCCAATACCAAGGCGCGGGATATAGGCCTCTCCATTCTCCGCCTTTTTGCCGGCCTTATTCCCGTCATTGTCTTTGTGGCGAATATGGCGGGACTTAGCATCCTGGTATTGGGAGGGCATTTTGTGATCCAGGGTCGTATGTCACTGGGTGAATTCACAGCCTTCAATAGCTATCTTTCCCTGATTATTTTCCCGATTTTGGTCATTGGCTTTATGAGTAATGTGATTGCACAGGCAACAGCCTCCTACCAGCGCCTGAACACCGTGCTCCATGCGGCGGATAAACCACAGGAAGGTCAGGTGATAAAATCTTTGCAGGGTAATGTAGAAGTTAAAAATGTGTCTTTGTATTTTGGTCAAAAACCTGCGCTCCGCCATATTTCCTTTTCAGTAAAAGCCGGATCCAAAACCGCATTTATCGGTCCGACAGCCGCTGGTAAAACGCAGCTTCTGCACATGTTGGTCGGTCTGGTTCTTCCTGATTCGGGTCAGCTATGCTTTGATGGCATTCCGATAAGCCAGTATCAGCGGGCCTGTTTTTACAGCCAAGTGGGATTTGTTTTTCAGGATAGCATTATCTTCCAGATGAGCATCCGCGAAAATATTGGTTTTAGTGATACGGTGACCGATGAATCACTGGAAAAGGCCATTCAAACAGCCGAATTGAAAGATTTTATTGAAACTCTTCCGCATAAACTGGACACGTTGGTCTCCGAACGGGGATCCAGCCTTTCAGGAGGCCAAAAACAACGCATTATGCTGGCCAGAGCCCTGGCTCTAAATCCACGTATATTACTGTTAGACGATTTTACCGCACGTGTAGATTACCAGACCGAAAAACGAATACTGGAAAATATACAGCAAAACTATCCAGGTATTACGTTGCTTTCTGTGACGCAAAAGATCGCTTCTGTGCAGGCGTATGACAAAGTGATCGTATTGATGCAGGGTGAGATCATAGCCGAGGGTACACATGCCCAGCTCATGGCCAGCAGCCCTGAGTATGTACAGATCCATGCTTCGCAGCAGAGCACTAGCAACTATGAACTATAACCTCAACGAGCTTAGCGAACAACAGGGGAAGCCGTCTACGCTGGCAGCCCTTAAAAAGCTCTTGCAGCTGATCGCATTTGAACGTAGCCATCTTTGGTTGGCACTGTGCGCCATTCTGGCCAATTCGGGGTTGCTGCTGCTCGGCCCTTTACTCATCGGCCATACAATCGATACGTATATCCGCACAAGACAATTTCACGGCGTACTGTTTTTTGGAAGTATACTTCTTGTTATGTATGCATTGGCGATGTGCACAGGTTACTTGCAAACCAAGCTTATGGGGAGCATAGGCCAACGCATGCTGTTCACGCTGCGCAATGCCATATTTAACAAGCTGCAGGAACTACCGGTGTCATTTTTTAATGAGAACAAGGCGGGCGACCTTATCTCCAGGGTCAATAACGATACCGATAAACTTAACCAGTTCTTTTCGCAGTCACTCATGCAGTTTATAGGCAGTATAGCCACCATGGTTGGTGCGGGTATTTTCCTGCTGTCCATCCACCTCGAGCTTGGAGCGGCAGCCCTGGTGCCAGCCTTGCTTATGTTAGCCATCACCCAAACACTATCTCCGTGGATAAAACGAAAAAATGCCCTAAACATGAAGAGCACCGGCAACCTCAGTGCGGAGATTCAGGAAAGCCTGCAGAATTTCAAAGTCATCATTGCGTTTAACCGGCGTGATTATTTCAGGAGGCGTTTTAACGAGGTAAACCATGAGAACTACCGATCGGCTATTGGTGCTGGATTGGCCAACAATTTTTTTGTTCCCGTTTATGGTTTGTTATCAAGCGCGGCCCAGCTTATTGTCCTTGTTTTTGGAATATATCTGATCTCTGAAGGTCATTTTAGCATTGGGTTGCTGGTCAGTTACCTCTCGTATACCACCAATTTCTATAACCCTCTGCGACAGCTGGCGGCCCTTTGGACGAGCTTTCAGGTAGCCATGGCTGGTTGGGACCGCATCTCGCAGATCCTGTCCTTGCAAAACAACCTCTTGCAGGCAGACAAACTTCAGGCAGACGAACTTCAAGCAAAAACACAGGCCCCATTGCTTGAATTCCGCAAGGTCCACTTTGCATACCATGCTTCAAGGGAAATCTTGCACAACATCAACTTTAAGCTTGAAAAAGGAAAAACCTATGCCCTGATCGGTCCAACAGGTGGTGGCAAGACAACCACAGCCTCCCTGATGGCAAGACTTTATGATGCCACTAGTGGACAAGTACTGCTGAACGGTCGTGACATCCGGACGTATAGCGCCCAAGAGCGGAGCCACAAAATAGGTTTTATCCTGCAAGAACCCTTCCTCTTTACGGGCACCATCAAAGATAACATCTTATATGGCAATCCAACCTACCAGAACTATAGCAATGAACAACTGGAAAAGGTGATCCATGATGCCAACCTGCAAGCATTGCTGGACATTTTTGATCAAGGTTTGGATACCCGGGTCACTTCAGGTGCAGATGACATCAGCCTTGGGCAAAAACAGCTCATCGCATTTATGCATGCTGTATTGCGCAACCCCGAATTATTGATCCTGGATGAAGCAACCGCTAATATCGATACCATGACCGAGCAGCTGCTGAGCTCCATTCTTACCAAACTTCCCCAGGAGACAACGCTGGTGATCATCGCACACCGGCTCAACACGATTGAGAATGCCAACGAGATCTATTTTGTCAACGCTGGAGAGGTACTCAGGGCGGGTACCCTGGACGAAGCATTAACCCTTCTGCTGAAGGGCAAACGTAATTCCTAAAAAATAGTTATCTTGCCTGCTTAAAAATAGAAATAGAACATATGCATAAACTAGCATGCGCACTGGCACTGTTGGCTGCTACTCCGGTAATGGGTCAGCAAATCGATTTTAATACGGTTAAAAAATATAGCGAAACGATTACCGCCGATGACCTGAAACAGCGCCTATACTTTTTTGCTTCGCCATTTATGGAAGGCAGAAATGCCGGTTCGGAAGGCGAACATAAAGCGGCTGCCTATATCGCCTCCCAGTTTAAGGCATCTGGATTACTTCCGGGAAATGGTGACTCTTACCTGCAGCCCTTTTCCAGGACGCAGAAACTGCACAAACAGAATGGTGAAGTGGTAGAAAACACCTTTAATTGTGCCAATGTAATTGGTATTATACCCGGTACAGATAAAAAAGAAGAATATGTGATGGTCACAGCACATTACGACCATGTAGGCCTTCAAAACGGAACCCTGCATCCCGGGGCCGATGATGATGGCTCGGGTTCTATGGCGGTTGTAGCTATGGCCGAAGCCATGTCAAAAGCCGTGGCAGATGGCCATCGCCCACGTCGTACCATAGTTTTTATGACGGTGTCGGGTGAAGAAAAGGGTCTCTGGGGATCGGAATATTATACAGATCATCCCCTATTTCCGTTGGCTAAAACCGTCGTTGATCTCAATACCGACATGATAGGCCGTATCGGCGACCTCTACCTGACAGATGCAGATTCCACCAATTATCTATACGTAATCGGAGATGACCGGTTAAGCACAGACCTAAGGCCGCTAAATGAGTTAGCCAATAAACAATCATCCAATTTAAAACTTGATTACCGCTATAATGGGGACGATCCGGAACGGTTCTACTACCGTAGTGACCATTTCAATTTTGCTAAAAATGGAGTTCCGGTCATTTTTTATTTTAATGGGGTCCATGCCGATTATCACCGTCCAGGTGATACCCCAGATAAGATTAACTATCCATTATATGCAAAGCGTGCACGGCTTATATTCACAAACGTTTGGCAGATCGCCAACCGGGAGGCACCGTTAAAACGCGATCTGAAGCTGGATGCAGGGGATGATCATTGAAATTTACCCGAATTATAATGTGGTAAACGCTCCATTTTTACTTTCTTTCAGTATTTGCTGATAAAAGCGGATGTGTTCTTCCAGTTGTGTAATGTATTTTTCCTTATCGGTAATGATCTTGTCGTATAGCTTCTTTTCTTGGTTTACCACCTCCGGAACTTCGTGGCGTTGCTCGTTGTGCTTGTCGTGCAGGATAATGGAAAGGGGCACTTCCAAAATCTCAGCTATCTGACTTAACCGTTCAAGATCAATGCGGGTTATACCGTTTTCAATATTCTGATAGGTTTTGAGAGCGATGTGCAACCGCTCTGCCAGGTCGGCCTGTGATATCTTTTTTTGTTTGCGGATTTGACGGATCTGCGATAGGATGTCGTGCTGTACCATATCAAGTCATTAAATATTATAGCTCCATGTAATAACCATCCTCTACCATAAAGGATTTACAAAAATATATAATTACTATAATTTTAATAGACTTTTAGGAAAAAATTAATCAATTTAATTTTAATTTACTTACTATCAATAAATAAAAATTTTAAAAATGTGTTATAATTTCTTTTTTTGTTATTATGACCCGTGGTGTTACTTTATATGTAAATCAATTGATTTGGCAATTTTATTTAGCAATAAGACATCACCTTTGCTTCCTGGGACCGGACGACAAGCCTGATCAATATATTCAAAAAAAACTGCTTCCCCATCCAAAACTGCCCGAAATACGAGTTCTTTACCAACCTGCATCCGGGAAATGATCAAATCCATCCCATTGACTTTAATATTGAATTTATCCATCATTATGCAAAAGACATAATTTTATGGAGTATGTTTTACAAAGTAAACAATAAATTATTGTTTTGTAGCTATTCAATGACAGGTTAGCAAGTATAAAGTTATTATGTTTTAGTTAAATACTATGTCCTTGGCCATTTTTCACTGACTACAACAAATGACTACGAAAACCAAAGGCGATCAATTCTGCCACATTTTTACTGTTGGTTTTTTTAAGCATGCTTTTGCGGTGATTATGAACGGTAAATTCACTGATATAAAATTTATCGGCTATTTGTTTGCTGCTTAAGCCAGAAGCCATCATCTCAAGGATGTGAAGTTCACGTTTGGACAGAATTTTATCTTCCTCATAAGGATAAAAATGATTTTTCACCACCAGCTTTTTCCTTATCGTCCCCTTCACGTCCATATCGTCATTCACTTCCTCTATAGAATGATAGATGACACTATCCTGTTTAAATGGAGAAATATCCATAACAACTCCCATATTATACAATGGCAGGCCAGTCGCTTTCGATGTGATAAATGTGCTGCATTGCATTACAGGTATGTAGCTGCCATTACGGTGTCTAAGCCGATAGGTGTTGTTAAAAACATACCGATGGTGATCTTCCTGGCGATGCTCCTTTAAGAATAGCATATTAGCGGCAAATACATGCTCATTATAGGTCCTGAAATCGTCCTTTTGGTAAATGTCAAGCAGGAAAGGGATACCAGCCTCTAAAAACTGTTCCGGATGGTAGCTCAGTACGGTTTTGGAAGCATCGGTCATAACCATATATTGCGATCTGGTATAATCAAGCAGGTAGAGGACCGGAGCGGCATAACGCAGACCAATATCAAATCCAGCATATTTGGACAGCATTTCCGAAATTTCTTTTTGATCAATGATGTCATCCACATATTGCACCTTTTGCAGGTGTTTTTGATAGGTAAATTCAATGGGTCGGTGTATTTTCATAGTCAATGCATTAGTGAATTCAAAGTTCACCATAATTTTTTTGATATCAAAATTTAAATTTATGAATGATAAATTGCCCCTGTTCCTAAAAAAAGCCATAAAAAATCAGGCCTTACAGACAAATTATTATATTTACCCCCAGGATATAATTATAAACAAATAAATAAACGCCAATATTAAAGAAATGAAAAAGAAAAGCATGCTAACGGCAGTAGTTATGTGGTGGTTTTCTGTTGCCCTGGGGCAAGGTACAGACAGTATCAAATTCACTAATGCAGCCTCATTGACTATGATCGGTAAGGCATTACCAACGCCTTTTGCCTTTCACCGATTGGATACTACGGTATACAAAGGGCTTTCGCCCAGTGAGAATCAACAAGCTCGTTGCCCATCTGGCATGGCCTTATTATTCCGCACCAATGCTTCGCAGATAGATTTATATGCTACGTATAAATTTGATCCCTCAATGAACAACATGACCCGAATTGCCAGTGCCGGGTTTGACCTGTACATTAAAAAAGATGGTAAATGGCTGTACGCCAATTCTACGGTGGCACCAAAGGATACAAAGTCATTAACCCTCATCAAAAGTATGGGTAGTGGCACCAAAGAGTGTTTGCTTTATTTACCTCTATATGCCGAGTTGGACTCGCTGAAAATCGGCGTTGCTAAAAACGCGACCCTGGAGGCCATACCAAACCCATTCACCCACAAAATAGCCATCTTCGGCTCCAGTTTTACCCAGGGCATCAGCGCCAACCGTCCCGGGATGTGTTATCCATCCCAATTGGAAAGAAACCTGGGCATTGAAGTGTGCGACCTGGGTTTTAGCGGCAACTCCAAATTACAACCCTATTTTGCTGCTTACCTTGCTGATGTAAAAGTTAACGCATTTGTGTTTGATGCATTTTCCAACCCAGACGCAGAAATCATCAAGGCACGGTTGCTTCCATTTATATCCATCATCAGGGCTAAACAACCCAACACACCGCTCGTATTTGTTCAGACCATTTACCGGGAGTCGGCCAATTTCAATGAAACCTCACGCAACTTTGAGAACGAAAAACGGGCAGCTGTCGAGAATATGATGAAGGAGGCCATGAAGCAATACAAAAACGTTTATTTTATTAATAACCCAGCATTGCCCGGAACAGACCACGAAACATCTACCGATGGCACGCACCCGTCCGACATGGGCTATGCCAACTGGGCCAAAAACCTTGGAAATGCGTTGGTGAAGCTACTTCCTATTCAATAATCGCTTAAAACAACTGATCAATGTTTCTATTTTTTGGGTACTTAACGGAGTAGCTGATGCGCAAGGTTTTGGTCTGGCCCGGTGGAATATCCAGTTGCCAGGTGAGCACACCGGTTTCGGAGTTTTTGCTGGCCTGGCTGTCTTCCAGCAGTTCCACTTCAATAGCCTTGTCGCTAGAGAGCGGGTATTGATCCTTGAGCAGTAGCTGGATGGCTTGTTTCTTGTTGTTGCGCACCCTGATCTCGTAGGTAAATACCTGTTTTTTGCTGCTGCCAATGCTCTGGGTACTGGTTTGTTCGGTTACACGTTCGCGTTTGATGCTGATCATCTTGTCGCGCCCCAGGCTGAGGTTTAACGTATCGGTCGTCGCATACGGATTGAGGAAGGACTTGCCCACAAACATATTTTCAAAAATAATGTTGGCCTCTCCCGGAACCAGGTTCAGCTTTTCATAGTCGGTCACTTCAGCCATCAAGAACGCATCGCCATCAATTTTTGGAGCCGCATAATATTTAAATCGGGCAGGCTGCGTATATTCTTTCAGTGCTACACTATGCGGTTTACCGTTGGAAGCAATATCATAAGGGATATCGATATCAAATGTGGCGCTCAATTGGTTTTCGGTGAGCGTACTGTGATCATTGAGGGTGCTGGGGGCTGGCAAGGCGGCCGTTTTCCTTTGGGGGAGATTGGATTCAACTTTTACACCCTGAATCCGGTTTTGCACCACCACCACCTCGTCCAATCTATTACTGTAATCTTCCGCAAAACGAAGCACCCATGGATTCAGCAAAGGAGCCGTACCATTTTGAGACGGGTTACTGGTTGAAAGCGTCAGTTTAACTTTATTCCAGGGAATACCGGTCGATTGCTGCAAGTTGGCTTTATAAATAATTTGCAGCGGTGAAGCCGCATTCTCAGCCCGCAAATCATAATAGGCAGACCAGGATGCCGCACCAGTGAGGTAACTGACCGATAGATTAATCGGCCCCGCTTTGCTGTTCATAACCTGCAGCAGCAGCTGACCGCCAGTACCCTGTTGGTCGGTATTAAACTCTTCGAGCTGCTTTTTAAGCCGGGCCACTTGCTGCTCCTGCCGGGCTTTTTGCAATGCCAGGGAAGAAAGCGTATTTTTAATACTGATATGCTTATTGTAATAATAGTCAGCCATTTTGCTTAGTTCAATAACCGTAGTCCCATGGTCGCCCCCAATTAGCTGGTTCTTAGCCAAAAGGGCCAGTATACTTTCGTTAGCCGACTGTAGATTCCGGATTTCTTCAAGAGCTTGATTGGCTTTGGCAAGACTATCGGCTACCCGTTTATATTCCGGGCTTTTATTTTCGATTTGCAGATAGTTGCGTACGGGACGAACAGAAAGGATCGTAAAACCCGCCGGCCCTCCAATCTGAATGCTATTTTCATCCAGGGTATTGGCAATGCCATTGAGCAGAATCTCCTGGCTACCCGCTGGCAGATTAAAACTGGCAGCATGGTTCAGTTCAGCCCCTTGGCTAAATACGGTGGCCGTTAGCAAATGTGCGGAGGTCACCAGCGGTTCCTGCGCATAGAGACCGGACACAGTCAGAAAACTGACAAAAAAGCTAATTGCTTTCATAAAAATATGATTTATCTTAGTTTAAAATAACCCCAACTGCCCGCTGTCATCTACATCCACATCCTCAGGATTGGTGATCTCAAAAGCTACCCCTGGCCGTTTGGGTGGTTTTGGCGGCGTTGGCCCATCATCTTCGGGACCCTCATCCGGCAATATATCCTCCTCATCCGGGTCATCACCCACTTCATCGTTACCCAGACCGTTCTTTGGAAGATTTTCGGCCGGATCCACCTCTACCGAAAGTAACTGCACCCCTTTAATAGTATGCGGACTTAACTTATTGCCCTGGGCCTTCATGCCTTTCACGTCAATCAACTCTGCCAGATTTTGTTCCAGTGTTTCCGGGGTTTGGCTTTTCCCTTTCAAAATATCGAGTTGCACAACCGGATCTGCAGCGTTTGTCAACAACACCAACTTAGAACCCGCCTCTTCATTGATGATGGAAGTCTCTTTACCGACAGGTGTATTTTCAAACAAAAAGCGCTTTATATAATAAGTACCCGATTTCCCATCGATATGGATTGCCGAATATACCCTTTCCGGATCGTATTTTTCCATCCGGATCATTTTATCATCAAAGTGGTTATTCAGGTCAAAATTGCTGAGCTCATAAATACCGTTTGAATAAACCAACAGAATCTTGTCATCTCCGTCAAATTCACCCAGGTACTTGCCCCGTCCATCCACGTTGAGCCGCATCAGCACCTCGTCATACCAAATCTTTCTTCCGGAAAGTGTAGAAACCCCTTTTGTTTTCAATACAATTTTTTTAACCGGATATTTGGATAACGTATTACCCTGCGAAGATCGCCCTTTAATAGCTATTTCGGCAAAATTCATATCAAATTGCAGCTTGCGCAACTTGGAGTGCGGCTTTAACTGCACATTGATCACCTCCGCCTCTCCGTTAGGGTTAGCCGTAAAATAAAGCACCTTTGATCCTTTGTTGCCCTTGGTCAAATCATATTCCTTGTCGCGGGTCACGCCCAGCACTGAAAAACGTTTGATGTACGAAACACCTGTTTTGGCATCCCGGTATACCATATTATAAACCGTACGCTCATCCCCCTTCTTAAATACCGCTGCATGAATGATGTCTTTACCCACAAAAACCTTGTCCTGCACCTTGGTAACCACAAACTTGCCATCTTCCCGAAATACGATGATTTCGTCCAGATCAGAACAGTCACCAATGTATTCATCTTTTTTAAGCCCAGAGCCCACAAACCCATCTGCGCGGTTTACATACAGCTTCACATTAGCCAGAGCCACCTGGGCTGCAGTAACCTTATCAAAAACGCGCAATTCTGTTTTGCGTTCGCGGCCTTTGCCATACTTTTGTTTCAGTTTCTCAAACCAGGCAATAGCATAGTCTGTCAAATGCCTCAGATGCTTTTTAACTTCCTTGATCTCATCTTCCAACGTCTTCATCTGCTCATCCGCCTTTTTTACATCGAAGCGGGTGATGCTGCTCATGGGTTTATCGATCAGTTTTTTGTAGTCTTCCGGCAAAATCTCCCGGTAGAATTGAGGGAAAAAAGGCTTAAACAGTTTGTCCAGCACCTTGACCACCGTTTCAAAATTGCCGGAATTTTCATAGTCTTTGTGCTTGTACATCCCTTCCTGTATGAAGATCTTGAGCAGCGTGCTGAAGAATATTTTCTCCATCAGTTCGTTCAGCCTGATCTCCAGCTCCTGTTTCAGTAAGCTTCGCGTATAGTGCGTATTTTCTATCAGGATGTCGTTTACACTCATGAAGTGTGGCTTGTCCTTTTTGATCACACACGTATTGGGAGAAATAGACACCTCACAATCCGTAAAGGCATACAGTGCATCAATGGTCACATCCGGAGAAATGCCCGGTGCCAGGTGCACAATAATCTCCACATCTTTCGCCGTATTATCTTCGATCTTCTTGATCTTGATTTTGCCCTTTTCATTGGCTGCCACTACACTTTCCATCAACCCGCCGGTCGTAGTACCGTATGGAATTTCTGTAATAGCCAGGGTTTTGCGGTCACGCTCTTCAATGCGGGCCCGGACCTTGACCCGCCCACCACGCTGGCCTTCATTATACGCCGAACAATCGGCCATTCCCCCAGTCGGAAAATCGGGCATCAGGTTAGGCCTGCCACCCTTCAGTACGTCAATTGACGCATCCAGCAACTCCACAAAGTTATGCGGCATGACCTTTGTCGCCAAACCCACAGCGATCCCTTCAGCCCCCTGAGCCAGCAGCAATGGAAATTTAACAGGAAGGGTAACCGGCTCCCGGTTACGTCCGTCATAACTCAAAGCCCATTCAGTAGTATCGGGATTAAAGACCACTTCATTGGCAAATTTAGACAGCCTTCCTTCGATGTAACGGGGCGCAGCAGCCGAGTCGCCCGTTATGGGATCTCCCCAGTTGCCCTGGCAATCAAGCAACAAATCCTTCTGGCCGATCTGTACCATCGCGTCACCAATGGATGCATCGCCATGCGGGTGGTATTTCATGGTATTACCGATAACGTTGGCAGCTTTGTTAAAACGACCATCATCCATCTCTTTCAGGGAATGCAGGATACGCCTTTGCACTGGTTTAAGGCCGTCATGAATGTGCGGCACCGCCCGGTCCAGGATCACATAGGACGCATAATCCAAAAACCAGTTTTCATATAAACCCGACAAGGGAATGGTCAGGCTATTTCCAGGCTCCTCATTGGCGCTCTGTCCAGCCTGCAGTTCGTTATTAAGGTCTTCTGTTTCTTCGCTCATATATCATATACATCGCCTGCACGATCAGGCGCAGGCAGATTGTAACCGAAATGTATTTACTAAAAAATTAAGTCAAATATCTTATAAATCGGGTAAAATTACAAAATTACTTCATTTTTTAGTTTGTTATTTTCGCTAATTTACGTTAAGTTTGAAAATAAATTTCAAGCGATGCATAAATTATCCTACTTCATCCCGTTGGCTGCCCTGTTAATTGCCTCCTGCCATTCCGGAGAAAAATCAGGCACGATAGCCGACACCGTAGCCATGAACGCCATTACGGAGCAAGGTTTTGTTGAAGCCGTAAAAACCCTCTCTTCAGACGCCTTTGAAGGCAGATTGCCATTTACAGCTGGCGAAGAAAAAACAGTGAATTATATAGCTGATGCCTTTAAAAAGCTTGGACTAACCCCGGGCAATGGCCAAAGCTACTTTCAGGACGTGCCTATTGTAGAAGTAACTTCAACGCCGGCCACGGCCATGACGTTTTCTGGCACGAAGGGCAGTGTAGGTCTGCAATACCTAAACGACTACGTGCTTGGCAGCTACCACCAGCAACCCCAGATCAAGGTAGACAACAGCGATCTTGTCTTTGCCGGTTTTGGCATTGTAGCCCCGGAGTATCATTGGAATGACTATGACGGGCTCGATGTAAAAGGAAAAACAGTCGTTGTACTGGTTAATGACCCTGGCCACTATGACAAATCCTTGTTCAAAGGAGATACCATGACCTATTACGGCCGCTGGACCTATAAATTTGAAGAAGCCGCACGGCAAGGTGCCACCGGTATACTCATCGTTCACGAAACAGGAGCAGCCAGTTATGGCTGGAATGTGGTACGCACCGGATGGGTTGGACCCCAAATGACCCTGCAGGACAAAGAAAAAGGGATGGGCAGGTGTTCTTTTGAAGGATGGCTGACCGGAGAATCCGCCAGCAAACTATTTAAATTAGCTGGTCTCAGCGATACTGCACTACTGTCTGCAGCCACCAAACCTGGTTTCAAAGCCGTGGATTTGCAGTTAAAGACCTCCGTCAGCATAAAAAACACCTACAAAGAATCGCTATCTAAAAATGTGCTCGCCAAACTACCGGGTGCCAAACGGCCAGAGGAAACTATTATTTATACGGCCCATTGGGATCATTTAGGCATTGGGGAGCCCTTAAATGGCGATTCTATCTATAACGGAGCGCTTGATAATGCCACCGGGGTGGCCGGATTGTTAGAAATAGCCAAAGCTTTTAAAGCTTCACCCATTCCGCCTGATCGCAGCATCGTTTTCCTGATGGTCACTGGCGAAGAACAAGGCTTGTTGGGGTCGCGATGGTATGCGGAGCACCCGGTGTACCCCCTGAAAAAAACCGTTGCCGACATCAATATAGATATGCTTAGCCCATTAGGAAAAACCAGCAATGTATCAGTAGAAGGCCTTGGACAATCTGATATGGATGATTATATTGCCTCGGCCGCCAAACGACAAGGGCGCACGATCAACGCCCCTTCTAACCCTTCCTCCGGCGGATTTTACCGGTCAGACCATTTCAACTTTGCCAAAGTGGGCGTACCAGCCCTCTATGCAGGAAGCGGAAATCAGTTGGTAGAAAAAGACAGTACCAAAATTAAATCACTCAAAAAGCAATTAGAGGGCATTTACCATACCCAAAAAGATGAATTTAATGACCATTGGCAACTAGATGGCATGATAGGAGATCTACGCATGTTTTATGACGTAGGGTATCGGCTCAGTATGGAAAAGACCTTCCCCAAGTGGAAAACCGGATCGGAGTTTAAAGCAATCAGGGAAAAATGATCACAGATATTTTTTAAGCACCTCCTGCCATCTGTCATAACCCACCGGTTTCAGGTGCAACTGGTCTTTTTCAAAGAGGCTATCGTCTGGATTACCTTTCGCGTCTAATAAAACGCTTGTCAGGTCCACATAAACACCGTTCTTCTCAGTTTTGAGAAAAGCACGGATTCGTTTATTTACCTCGGTTACCCGGGATAATAGTTTTATGCGGCTGTTACAAAGCTTTACAGACATCCAATAAACTTTTACTTTTGGATTGTTAGTTACCACCAGTTGATAGAACTTTTCAAAATTGGCAACAACCTGATCGGCTGTCTGACCAGCTGAAAGATCGTTGTCTCCTGCATACAGAAAAATCTTTTTCGGCTGGTAGGGATAAACAATAGAATCCATATAAAGGTCCACGATCTGTGAAAGCTGGCATCCCCCCACTCCACGCCGAATGATGGGCTTGTCTGCAAACCGTGATTCAAGGTCGGTCCATTTCCGGATGGAGGAACTGCCCACAAACAGAATCCCGCCTTTTTCCGGCATCCGGACAGCATCCATCTTTTTGAAGTCTTTAATTTCATTTTCAAACGGATAAGCTTCCTTTTGCTGGGCAAAAAGATCCGTTGACAAGATTAGCAAAGAAATGGCCAGCAAGAAATTTTTAAGCTTCATTACCTTTTCTGCAAATGTGCTATTGCAGGCTCACAGAAAAAGGAACCTCTTCCGGTGGCAGGCATTGCTGATTATCGCAAGCCATAAATTCAACCTTCCCGGCCAGTTTTGAAGGCTTTTTGCTCTTAAGTTTAACCAACTGAACAAAATCGACCTTATCTTTGTAGTAAAGCACATCCACACCAAAAACATCTTCATGCTTTTTGCCCAGGGAGCCTACTTCTTTCACTTCGCCACCTACCAACACTTCCGGATTTTTAGTAAACGTGATCTTGGTGGGCAATGGCCCGCCTTCGGGCGTCTTTTGCGAATAGATGGTCCACCCGCTTTGCACATCGGCCGTCATATGCACTTCATAAATATCCCCCTTTACCTTTTTTGAAGTAAACGTCCACTTTACAGGATTAAGCATCTGCGCCTGAGCGCCAATAACCGTTGCTAACATGAGCAACATACAAATACGGATTGTTCTCATTTTTTATTTGATTTCAACACCGGCTAACCAGCAAAGCTAACCGGACATTGTTTGGACAAATTTAAGGAATAATCTTTTAATCTTAAAAAATTTTGCTGTCACATGCCCATGACAAAAGGTTTAATTACGTTTTGTTACCTGCCTTTCATAAATTTGTCCTTATATTACCCTCGAAAGATGCAGTCATAAATTCACTATATAAGAATTTTGTGTTAGTTTTGCAGGCATATTTTTAATTTTAAAAAGGACTTTCTTAATGGGGTTATTTAACTGGTTTACACAAGAAGTTGCCATCGATTTGGGTACCGCGAACACCCTGATCATACATAATGATAAAGTAGTGGTGGATGAACCGTCCATTGTCGCCTTTGACCGTACCACCAATAAGGTCATAGCCATTGGCCGGCAAGCCATGCAAATGGAAGGCAAGACCCATGATAATATACGTACTGTACGCCCCCTGAAAGACGGGGTCATTGCCGATTTTAATGCGGCAGAACATATGATCCGGGGGATGATCAAAATGGTCAATAACGGCAAGGGCTGGTTTTTCCCTTCGCTGCGCATGGTTATCTGTATCCCATCCGGAATTACCGAGGTTGAAAAGCGTGCCGTCAGAGATTCGGCCGAAATAGCCGGAGCCAAAGAAGTATACCTCATCCATGAACCCATGGCCGCCGCCGTAGGTATCGGCATCGATGTAGAGGAACCCATGGGCAACATGATCATCGACATTGGCGGTGGCACCACTGAAATTGCCGTAATTGCCTTGTCGGGTATCGTTTGTGACCAGTCCATCCGTGTAGCCGGTGATAACTTTGACTCAGACATTGTCCAGTACATTCGCCGCCAGCACAACATCATGATCGGCGAGCGCACCGCTGAAAAAATCAAGATCGAAGTGGGCTCAGCACTTCCTGAACTACAGGAACCACCCGCAGACTTTGCCGTTCAGGGCCGCGACCTGATGACCGGCGTACCCAAGCAGATCACCGTATCCTATACCGAGATTGCCCATTGCCTGGATAAATCCATTTCCAAGATCGAAGAAGCTATTTTGAAGGCACTGGAGATTACCCCTCCCGAACTCTCGGCCGACATTTACCAAACCGGTATTTACCTCACCGGCGGGGGTGCCTTGCTCCGTGGCCTGGACAAACGGGTACAAGCAAAAACGAAACTACCAGTGCATGTTGCCGAAGACCCCCTTAGGGCCGTTGTACGCGGCACAGGCATTGCCCTCAAAAATATTGGTGGTTTCAAATTTTTAATGCAATAAGCCTGTGCGTAATCTCTGGGTATTCATTAGCAAGTATAACGCTTTCTTTTTGTTTATCCTGTTCTTTGGATTTTCAATCCTACTGGTAGTACGCAATAATGACTACCAACGCGCCAGTGCCATAAATTCTTCCAGCCAAGTGGTTGGCTATTTCTACCAACAATTTAATAGTTGGACGGCCTATTTACGGCTTAGGGATGTAAACAACCACCTCGCAGAAGAGAACGCATCCCTGCGAAACCAGCTGAAAGGTTCTGGCTATGCCGATAGTGTACAAATAGGAGCCATAGTAGATACCACTACCAAGCGCCGGTATGAATATTATGTAGCCCAGGTTATCAACAACAGCATCCATCAGAAAAATAACTATATAACCATTAATAAAGGTGCCTTGCAGGGCATCCGCAAAGGCATGGGTGTACTTTCGCCTACCGGGGTTGTTGGCTTCGTATGGAATGTTTCCCCGCATTTCGCCACGATCCAATCACTGCTCCATGCCGATACCAAAGTTAGCGCCACGTTACAGACCAGCCAGGCCTTTGGTTCCTTGGTATGGGGTGAAGGAAATTATAACCCCCGTATAGCCTACCTGGAAGACATCCCCAACCATGTAAAAGTTAAAAAGGGCGAAGAAGTATTCACCTCCGGTTATTCCGTATTTCCACCCGGCATCCGTGTAGGCCGTGTTATCAATACCGGCTCTAAAGGAGGAAAAAGCTTTTTGGAGATACAAGTAGCCCTCACCACTAATTTCAACAGTCTTCAATACGTCTATGTGGTGAAGGACGATTTTGCGAATGAAAAACAACAATTAGAGGATAAGAATAACGGTGGGTAGGGTATTTTTGTTAAATATAATCCGGTTTGTGGTACTCGTGCTTATGCAGGTGCTCTTATTTAAAAATATGGGCTATTATAACCTGGCCACCCCTTTTCCGTATGTACTTTTTCTATTGCTATTGCCCTTAGGCATTTCCAATTTATCGCTCTTTATCATCTCTTTTTTAACAGGCTTATGTGTTGATGCCTTTTATGACACCCTGGGGGTACAGGCCGCCGCTTGTGTAGCACTGGCCTGGGCAAGAACCGTGTTTATTAACATTTCCGTCCAAAAAGAAAACCATGAACCCAACGCCACCCCGGGTATGGGCGAGATGAATGTACGCTGGTTTTTTATTTACACCTTTATACTCACGTTTTTCCACCACCTTACCCTTTTCCTTTTAGAAACATTTAGTTTTGCCAATTTACCCTATACGCTGGTTAGTATTTTATTAAGTTGTATCTTTACCGTAGCATTGGTAATGCTCTTTGATTTTATCTTTTATCGCAAGAAAAAACGTTAAGCATTGAACAGCTATTTTGCACGTAAGTACGTAGTCCAGGGTATCTTTATATCCGTGGCTTTTTTAATTGCCCTGCGGTTATTTTATCTGCAGGTCATTGATGACTCGTCTTTTCTTGCCGCCAATAACAATGTCCTGCGCAAAATTGATATATATCCGGCCCGGGGAGTGATCCTTGACCGGAAAGGCAAGATTTTGGTGCAGAACGAGCCGGTTTATGACGTGCTGGTCACCCCACGTGATGTTAAAGAGCCAGACACGGCCCTGTTTTGCCAGCTGGTCAACATTGACACGGCCGATTTTAGGCAACGGCTGGAGAAAGCCCGCAAATACTCGCCTTATAAAGCCTCCATCTTTATTAAACAGTTATCCTCCAAAACCTATGCACGCCTGCAGGAACATCTGTATGAATTTAGCGGGTTCTACGTGCAGAACCGTACCGTCAGGAGTTATCCGGACAGCATTGCAGCCCAGTTTTTAGGCTATATCGGCGAGGTTAGTGACAAAGATATTGAGCGTTCAGGCGGATTTTATAAACAAGGTGATTACATTGGCATAAGCGGCGTTGAGCGCGCTTATGAAGACCTCTTACGCGGTCAGCGCGGCGTAGAAAATGTCATGGTAGATGCCTTTAACCGCCCCAAAGGCCATTTTATGGATGGCAAGTATGACACAATAGCCGTAGCCGGCGAAGGTTTGGTGTCATCCCTTGACAAAGACCTGCAAGTGCTGGGTGAAAAACTGATGAAAAACAAAGTGGGCACCATTGTCGCCATTGAACCTTCCACGGGTGAGATACTCGCCTTTGTAAGCAGCCCCACCTATGACCCCAACTCGCTGGTAGGCCGCGAGCGCGGCAACAACCTCATGAATTTGTTCAAAGACCCTTATAACCCCATGTTCATCCGGCCTATTCAAGCACAATACCCGCCCGGATCGGTCTTTAAAGTCGTCAGCGCACTTACCGCCCAGCAAGCCGGTATTGCCCGTCCTGAAACCACCTATTTCTGCGCAGGCGGGTACCATTACGGGGGCGGCAAGATTATGCGCTGTACCCACTCGCACGGCTCAACGGATCTGTATAATTCCATTGCCTGGTCATGCAATACCTATTATGGCTATACCTATGCCCACATGATTGACAGCCGGGGCATGCGTGGTTCCAAAGCTTACACCCTTTGGAGGGATGCGGTCACTAAATTTGGGATCGGCCACAAGCTGGGCATTGACCTGCCTCATGAAAATAACGGCTTATTGCCTACGTCCAATTTTTACACCAAAGGTTACGGCAATGATAAATGGGGCTCCAGCTATAACATCTCCCTATCCATTGGTCAGGGCGAAATGGGCATCACCCCCCTTCAAATGGCCAATATTATGGCTATTGTGGCCAATAACGGCTTTTATTACCGGCCCCACCTGATTAAAGCGATCGGCGAGAAGAAGATCACGAAACCCGAATTTACGGAAAAGATCTATGCCGGCGTCGATGAAAAATATTATCCCCCGGTTATTGAGGGGCTAAGCCGGGCCGTTAATCGTCCAGGAGGTACAGCCTATGCCGTACGTATTGCCGATATAGAAATGTGCGGAAAAACGGGCACCGCCCAAAACCCCCATGGGGAGAACCACTCCGTATTTTTTGCTTACGCACCCCGGGTCAACCCGAAAATCGCCATTGCCGTCTTTGTAGAAAATGGCGGATACGGGGCTACCTGGGCAGGCCCCATTGCCAGTATGCTGGTAGAAAAATACCTCAAAGACAGCATTACCTTACCGCAATATATACAAGACCGCATCTATAAAACCAGTCTGCTGCCCAAACTCAATCAGCCCGAAGTAAAAAAAGCTGGCAAACCGGTGAATGCCGAAGACCTTCCCGTGAGCATCGATACCCTATTCCCACAAGTGGAACAGTATGAGCTTCCTGTACCTGAAGGCACAACGGCCACCCAGCAGTTATTGGCCCCATTTACCCCCTTAACCGATCATTATGGCCCAGAATAGTCAACGGAAAATATTTGCTGGCAATATTGATTGGATAACGGTACTGTTATGGCTTAGTCTGTGCATCATCGGCTGGTTCAATATCCATGCGGCCGTGTTTGATCCGGAGCACCCAAGCATCCTAAGCATGAGCACCAATTATGGCAAGCAATTTATGTTTATCATCACGGCCATTATCCTGGCCATTGCCATGATGATCATAGACAGCAAGTTTTACAGCTCATCGGCGCCCGTATTTTACGGCATTACGCTATTGCTCCTGGTGGCCGTGCTCGTGGTAGGCCGCAACGTGGGCGGCAACCAGGCCTGGATACCCATCGGCTCTTTCCGGCTACAGCCCTCAGAATTTGCCAAATTGGCCTCCACACTTATGCTGGCGCAATTTTTAAGTGCCAATAGCAATAAGAACCCAACTAAAAAAGTGTTGTTTATTGGGGTGCTCATCCTGTTGATCCCCATCGCCCTGATCATGAAACAACCCGATACAGGCTCTGCGCTGGCTTTCTTCTCCCTGACCTTTGTATTTTACCGGGAGGGGTATGTATCCGGAAGATTTATGATCCTTGGCGGGTTGGCTATCGTCCTGTTTGTACTTTGCCTATTATTTGTACAGTGGCATATCATCGTCGTGTTGGCGGTGATTGCCGGCATCGCCATCTGGCAGTTTAGAAAGAGCCGCAAAGCCATCACAGCTACGCTTATTTTATTCGGCGCAGCCAGTCTATATGTATTGAGTGTCGATTTTGCCTATAACCATATACTGCAGGCCCATCAACGTAATCGTATTGACGTAATGCTGGGCAAGATCAATGACCCCAGAGGTGAAGGCTATAACCTTAACCAATCAAAAATCGCCATTGGCTCGGGCCGCATCTTTGGCAAAGGATACTTGCAGGGTACCCAGACAAAATATGATTTCGTCCCTGAACAAAGTACCGACTTCATTTTTTGCACCATTGGGGAGGAATGGGGTTTTGTGGGTTCTATGGTCATCATTGGGCTATACCTTACCTTACTGCTTCGCATTATAAATATCGCCGAGCGGCAGCGCTCAGCCTTTGCGCGTATCTATGCCTATGGCGTAGCCTCTATATTGTTCTTTCATTTCTTTATCAACATCGGCATGACCATCGGCATTGTGCCGGTCATCGGTATCCCGCTGCCCTTTATTAGCTACGGTGGGTCGTCCCTATGGAGCTTCACGATGCTCCTATTTATCATGATCAAATTTGACTCTAACCGTAAAGGAATTGTTTAAAACCGCCATCCCATCGCAAAGTTGGGGTACCAGCCCTCGCTGGAATGACCATAGCTAAAACGCAGAATGGCCAGTGAAGCCGGGGAAATGTAGACGCCCGCACCAACGCCGTTATGCCATTTATCCGAACTTTCGCCTTGCTGCCATACACGGCCCACATCGTAAAAACCAAAGAGACCAATCTGCCCCTTCACTATATAATTGCCAAAATCAGATGCGTTCCAGCGAAGTTCTGCATTATTAAAAGCCGCATGCTGACCGGCAAAGCGGTATTTGCGGTAGCCCATCAGGTTGCCTTCAGAACCCAGGAACACAGACTGGTAAAATGCCGTTTGGCCCAATGTCAGCCCACCCCCCAGGCGATCGCTAAAAATGATACGCTCTTGTTTGTCCAGGCTTTTGTAAAACGCAAATTGCGAAAATACTTGGGCAAAGTTTCTGGAATAGCTGTTCAATGCGGCATAAGCCTGCACTTTAATGCGCAAGTAATTTCCCCAAGTAGGTAAAATGGGGCTGCTGCGATGGTCCAGCTGGTAGTTCATCACCAGCCCGGCATGCATCTTGTCTTTGGCCATAAGCGTACTATCATACCCATGGATCATTGAAGTCTGGTTGATAAAGCGGCCTTCGTTATCTTCGGCCTTCATGTGGTAGAGTTGCAGGGATGGCCCAACGCTCAGCGTCCAGTGCTGGTTTCCCTTCCAGCGCAACGCGCCGTCAAACTGGAGCAGGTCAAACCGGATCCGGTAGTACCGGGCATAACCGTCAGCTTTGTCAAAAGGCGTTTCGTTTCCCCTGCCGAAAAAGTTCTGGCTGTTGTCTGGCGCCCTGATCAACGCCGAAGCCGTAATATCCATATTGCCAATGGCATGGATCCATTCACCGGTGTAGGTCACATTGAAAGCGGCCGTACCAAAGACATGGGAGATCATCAGCTGATGTAAGGAAGCATACGGGGTTTTCCGAAACCCCTTTTGGCGGGTATAACGGAAACCAGCACCTAAATACACCCCGTCGTCGGGATTGTATGCCACATTCAGCAATGGAATCGCGGTATTATAAAGATTGACCGGGTCAAAGGCCGTGTTGGATTTTTCCTTACTAAGGTGCTTTTGTAACCTGCCCGCCGGATCATCGTATCTATTTTCCTTCCGGTCATACAACTCCACCTTTTTGCGGGCCGCCAGCACCGTATATCGTTTATCGCCTTTATCGCCAATAATCCGGATCTTTATGTGGCTGTCCGGATTGTTAATGGAAACGCTGTCATCCCCCTCACCCAGGTACAGCCTGATCTCCCGGGTAAGCTTTTTGGGATAGACCTTGTCCATGATCGTGTCGCCCACCTGGCCTTTTTTGGTTTTCTTCCGCATCGTTACCCGTAGCGCATCACTGTCGGGCAGGCTATTAATCTTCAGCAGCTCAGCCTTGTCGCTGGCACGGATGTCTACAATCTGATTGACAAAACGGTAGTATTTATCCATGGCCTTCGGCAAACCATCCCGCCGTGATTTTAGCATAGCCAGCTGTTCATCGTGCCTTAAGGGATAAATCTCCGGAGGCAGGCCTTTAAGGGATTGTTCCAGTACCGTGTCGGTTAAAGCGTTCCTGAATTCATCTGCAGCCTTCATCCAATCGCCGTAGGCAAGCTGACTGGCCGGATGCGCATTTAAAAATGCAGATTTGTACAAATAATCATGTACGCCTTTGGTAATATCCGGACCAAAGCCGTAAACCCGGGGCCAGGCCAGCAGCCGCTTTACAATGACCGGAAAGAAACCCTGCGTCACATAAAACACCATATCCCGGTCGCGAGGAACCGCCAGATAATAGCTATCAGCACCCTTTGTTTTCCGGTTCTCATCAAAAAAACGCCATTGATCACCGTGCCGGTCCCAATCGTCCAGGAACAGGTCTACCATTCGCGCCTTTAAAAAGCTACGCGCATCGTAGCTATTATCATGATCTTTTTGCAAGTTCTTAAGCGTTTTTTCATAGTTGTCTGACTTGCCCAAGGGTTCCCGGTTTTCCAGCAGTGCTACCTTACCCACAAACAGGGGCTCGAACATGCCCAACGCTGTATCATGGGCAACCACCCCGATAAAGGGCGTAGCATGCGGGATGCCGGCTGCCTGCGCTATGGGCGGAACTACGAGTGCTGTGTATGGATGTTGTGAACTGATCACGTCATCCAGTACATCCTTTACCACAGTACCTTCAAAAGGTTTGGGCACAATGAGGTCCGGTTTTTTTTCAACCGACCTGAGCGCATATTCTTTCCCATTGGCATCTACCAGCCGCAGGGAAGTAGATTGCAGGCCGCCGCCAAGCTGTGTGGGGGTTAAACCGCCCAGCATCCGGGATATTTGTATAACCGGCAGCCTAACGGTATCTGCCCATTCCCGTCGGTAGTTATTTCCCATGAAAAAGCGGTAAAAGGATCCGTGCATATAGGCCGGATGTGCAGCTGCCCGTACGCTATCACCAAATAGAGCGGCTCCGGCTTTGACCGCCCCTTCCAGGTATGGAAGCCGGTGCCAGGTGTAGTGAAAAACTTCTGTAAAATGGCCCGTGCCTGCCATGAATCTGAACCGTATACTGTCCGGCGCCAACAAGTCGGCCATGATATAACCTTTACCCGTGTTGGCATACAGGGCATTTTTTGCGGTTATTGGCGACGGATGCTTGTTGCCGATTCCGCTAACCAGCTGCAGGCGTTTGTTTTCAGGACTTATGATCAGTTCCTGACCCTTTTCATGGCCTGAAATACAGATCACATTGGGAAAATCCTGCACAACAGATTCCAGGCTCCGCACCATTTCCTTATAAAGGGGGTGGTTCCTGTCATCCACCGGGGCAAATATTTTCCGAAGGAAACGACCCGTTTTTCCATCGCCATAAATAGGATGTTCCGTGATCAAAAGAACGGTTTTATACCTGTTTTTGTACAATATTTCCCGTAGCTTATTGACCACATCCTGTTTTGTGAAGCAGTTGCAGGTGGAGTCCGGTTCGCTTGTTCCCTGATCAGGATGTAGCCACCACGCCGTATTTATCCGAACTAGTGAAACCGCCTTAGCTAGCGGAATTTCGAGTGGATCCGGACAGCCTGGTTTCGGTGGGCCAACCGGGTTCAGGAAAAACGTACGAATAGGGCCCTCATCCGGCAAAAAGAACGTTGAATCGCCGGTGAAAACAACATGATCTGCTGCCCTGTCCTGTGAACGGCCTATCAATGGTACCACCAGGGATAAACACATCCAAGTAATTATTTTGAGCACGGATAAAGGTAGCGAAAAAAACCTATTTACGTCGCAGGCGCCTCATCAGTTTGTATCCCTCCACTTTTTCCCAAAGAAACTAAATAAATTTTCTTCGGAGGATAGCATAAAGCTTCTCGACACTTGCTTGTTTGCTTTCCCAATTATTCTTTTGGGCATAATTAACTTGCAAAAAGCGGTCTGCATCGGCAAAATTGTCATAGCGGTTAAGGAGTTCAATGGCTTCACTGTAGGCCAGGCTGTAGCCGTTAAAAAGATCGCGGATAAACAAAAGTTTATCATTAAGGCTAATGGATGACTTAAGATCGGTGATGCGTTGCGGTGTGGGCTGGTGCTGGTTAGATAACCGCTCGTTTAGGGTAAGGGGCCGCTCAGATGCTTCAGGGATGACTGGTTCAGGAATGACTGGTTCAGGAACCACAGCAGGTTTTGCTACGGGTTCGTCGGGGATATGAAAATATTTTTCTTCAATAGTCACTTCCTGTATAATGGGTTCTTCTACAACTGGTTTTTCAAATACAGGTTCTTCTACTACAGGTTCTTCTACTACAGGTTCTTCTACTACAGGTTCTTCTACTACAGGTTCTTCTACTACAGGTTCTTCTTCCGGCTCCTCAGCAATTGCATACTCCTCTTGCGGAAAAGATTGTACTTCGGGCTCCTGAACTGGGTATACGACTGCTGTCTCGGGCTCTTCTTCTTCGGGTTCTTCTACTTCCGATTCTTCTTCATCTTCCTTTTCCGGTTCTCCCCAAGTTATTTCCTCTTCAGCTTCATCCTTTTCATCTTCTACAACCATTTTTTCTTCGGCAACCGGGGTAGCGGGTGTAAAATCAATGGAATGAGCAGTACTAAGCTTTTGTAACAAGCTGGCATGGCTCACAAAATAACTGGCATTAGCTTCAAAAAGCTCAAAATCCAGGTCATTTGCACCCTGATCTTCGTCTTTTAAATAGGTATATTGTTCTTGGAGCTCTTCTAATAAAGTGCCTATTTTATGGAGTAATTCTTGCTTTGTTAACATATCTTTTTTTCTTACCTATAGCCTACAGCCTTCAAAAAGCAAAACTAAACAATAATCCTAAAAAGTCCTTTAAAAAGAGAATATTTCCCTAATTTTACCCCAAACCATTAGATCAAATTTTTTATGAACAACCAATCAGGGTCGCCGGGTGCACGGTTTAGACAGGCGATGCAAAACGAGAAACCGCTGCAGGTGATCGGTACCATAAACGCCAACCATGCCTTGTTAGCCTCTCAGGAGGGCTTTAATGCCATCTATTTATCCGGCGGTGGTGTGGCAGCTGGTTCATTGGGTATTCCTGACCTGGGCATCACCACCTTGGAAGATGTGCTCATCGACATTAACCGCATCACCAACGTGTGCGCTACGCCTTTGCTGGTGGATGTAGACACCGGTTTCGGATCCTCGGCCTTTAACATTGCCCGGACGGTTAAATCGCTTATTAAAGCTGGTGCAGCAGCCCTGCATATAGAGGACCAAATGGGTGCCAAGCGTTGTGGCCACCGGCCTAATAAGGAAGTGGTGAGCAGCGCAGAGATGGTAGACCGCATCAAGGCCGCGGTGGATGCACGCACGGACGAAGGGTTTGTCATCGGTGCCCGTACCGATGCGCTGGCTGTGGAAGGATTGGCTAAAACCCTGGATCGCGCAGCGGCTTATGCGGCCGCAGGGGCCGACTTTATTTTTGCAGAGGCCGTGAATGAACTGTCCCAGTACAAGGCATTTGCCGATGCCTCAGGCCTGCCCATCCTGGCAAACATCACTGAATTTGGGTTGACGCCGATATGGACGGTGGACGAGCTTCGTGCTGCCGGGGTATCCATCGTGCTGTACCCCCTCTCGGCTTTCCGCGCAGCAAACAAGGCTGCCGTAAACGTGTTTAAGCATATACGGCAGGATGGCACGCAGCAACAGGTGCTTGATACGATGCAAACCCGGCAGGAACTTTATGAAAGCATTGGCTATTATGATTACGAACAGAAGCTGGACACGATCTTCGCGCAGCAAAAATAAGGGAAATGATGAGTAAAAAATCAGTAGCTCTATCCGGGGTACCAGCTGGTAATACCGCACTATGCACGGTAGGCAAAAGCGGAAATGACCTGCACTACCGGGGTTATGACATATTAGACCTGGCCAATGTAGCCACATTCGAGGAGGTGGCCTACCTGTTGATCTACGGTGAATTGCCCGGCAAAACCCAATTGGCAGCCTATGTGCATAAACTGCGGTCATTGCGCGGCTTACCGCTCGTTGCCCGGAACGTATTGGAACAGCTTCCGGCCGCTACCCACCCGATGGACGTGCTGCGCACCTATACTTCGGTATTGGGTACCATCTTTCCTGAACGGGAGGATCATTTGGTACCCCCGGCAAGGGATATAGCCGATAAATTGCTTGCCTCCTATGCCTCGGCGCTGCTATATTGGTACCATTATACCCAGCACGGCCGCCGCATTGAGGTGGAAACAGATGATGAAACCATCGGCGGGCATTTTTTGCACCTGCTGCACGGGCGCGTGCCGAAAGCTTCCTGGGTAGAGGCCATGCAGGTATCGCTTAACCTCTATGCAGAGCACGAATTTAATGCTTCCACCTTTGCCGCCCGGATCATTGCCGGTACAGGGTCTGACATATATTCGGCCATTACCGGGGCCATCGGTGCCCTGCGCGGCCCGAAACACGGCGGTGCCAATGAGGTAGCTTTTGACATCCAGAGCCGGTATGCTTCGCCTGACGAAGCCGAGGCCGACATTCGCCAGCGCCTGGAAAAAAAGGAAGTTATTATTGGTTTTGGCCACCCGGTTTATACCGTTTCTGACCCGCGCAATGTGGTGATTAAGCAGGTGGCGCGGGATTTGGCTGAAGAAACGGGCGACTTGCAACTCTTCGACATTGCTGAACGCCTGGAAACGGTGATGTGGAACGAAAAAAAGATGTTTCCAAACCTGGATTGGTTTTCGGCCGTTTCTTATCACCTAATGGGGGTGCCTACCTTGTTCTTTACGCCGCTGTTTGTCCTGGCCCGTGTCACAGGCTGGAGCGCCCATGTGTTAGAGCAACGGCAGGACGGCAAGATCATCCGCCCCAGCGCCAATTATACCGGCCCGGAAAACCGGGATTTTGTGCCGATAGGCCAGCGGTAATACTTTTTGTGTCCGAGTTAGTCACCACAAAATAATAAAGCGTTTGAGCTATTATTACTTGATTCTGGCCGGGCTGAGGAGTGGCGATTAGGGTCTGGAACAAAGTGAAGACCCGGGCCACGATCAGCCTGGTCAGAATCCAGCCCCTAGTCAGCAATATATTGAATGCCATCTATTCATTCTATTCACCCGAATTCCTTATCTTTGCCTGTATAGTTTATTGATATGGGTAATTTAGTACGTTTTGACTGGGCCATTAAGCGTTTACTGCGCAACAAGGCCAATTTTGTGATCCTGGAAGGGTTCCTGTCTGAGCTATTAAAGGAAGATATTAAGATACAGGAGGTGCTGGAAAGCGAGAGCAATAAAGACACCCCCACTGGAAAGCAAAACCGGGTTGACATTTTGGTCAAAAATACCAAAGGCGAGTATATCATCATTGAAATACAGCAGAACAGCGAGTTTGATTACTTCCAACGGATGCTTTATGCTACTTCCAGCATCGTCAAACAAGATATAGACCAGGGAGAGCGCTATGGGGTCATCAAACGTATTATCTCCATCAACATCCTTTATTTTGACTTGGGGCACGGGGATGATTACGTCTATAAAGGAGGCACGATATTCAGAGGTCTGCACAATGGCCAGCAACTAGAGCTTACCCAAAAGCAAAAAGAGCTATATAAAGTTGAAGAAACCAACAACATCTTCCCAGAATATTACATCATCAAAGTAAACAACTTTGACGATGTGGCCAAGGACACACTGGATGAATGGATCTACTTTCTGAAAAACAGCGAGGTCAAAGACGAGTTTAGCGCAAAGGGCATCCAAAAAGCCAAAGAAGAGCTGAACATATTAAAACTAAGCGATCAAGAACGAAGGGAATTTGAACAATTTCTTCATTACTGGCGTATTTCAGAAAGTGAATATGAAACAGCATATATAACTGGAGAAGACAACGGGATTATTAAAGGGAAGGAAATTGGACGGGAAGAAGGGAAAGTAGAAAAAACATCAAGTATTGTTTTAAAATCTTACCAAAAAGGCCTTACCGTGGATGATGTATTAGACATTGCCGAAGTCACCTTACATCAAATAGCCCAAATCCTGCTGAAAGCCGGAGAGCCCCTACAAAAGGTTGCTGCCTATACGGGTTTAAATCCGGAAGAAATCGGGTAATATTTGACTCTTATTACTTGATTCTGGCCGGGCTGAGGAGTGGCGATTAGGGTCTGGAACAAAATGAAGACCCGGGCCACGATCAGCCTGGTCAGAATCCAGCTCCTAGAATTAACTCCCTTTTTTAAGGCCATAAAAATAAAAATAAATCAGCCCTAACATCACAGCCACACCCAGGTAGCCCCAAATGCTAATGGGTTTTGATTTCTTTGTTTCTTCCAACTGATGATGGGTTTCTGTCTGAACCGTGCTATCCACCTTGCTTTTTAAACGGGTGCCTGTATTACTTAAGGTTGTAGTATCCCGGTCAATGGTTCGCTGCTGATGCTGGCGATATATGTGCACGCTGAAGGCTTCTCCCTGAAAACCAGAATCGGGATGATAGCTAAATGTTCCTTCCGGGACTATTTCGGTGATCTCCAGCTGATCATCAGACAGGTACCTGATATGCTGGGTTTGCGCTGTTATCTGTAAACTGTCTTTTCGTTGTACACTGTGCACCGTTAGGTGGGTACGGCTACTGTTGTTTTCAATCTTGTGTTTAAAAACCGAGCAAGACATTGTTAAAAGGAGTCCTATAAGGGTTATTATGTGTTTCATGATTTTGTTCATTTAATTATTTTTTGGTTCATTTCTAAAATGGAACTTCCGGTCTGGTGCCGAGCCTGCTGCGCAGCCAAGGATACCATCCCCAAAGCCCCATTTTAAACTTAATTACCTAACCATTAAAGAGACTACTTCACTCCAGTCTCCCAGGCCGCGGTTGTTGCGGGCCCTGGCCCGTACGCGGTATACCGTGCCGGGGAAGAGCGATCCGATCACGTTGCCACGAGAACTGGACGTACTGTACTCATGCTCCCACACCGACATGCCATCTTCTCCCAGGCTGCTGCTCAATGCGTAGATGTAATCAGTGGCTCCGGCCACCGGTTCAAAATCTACCTTCATCTGGCCACTCTGTAAGCCATCGCGCAGCTTCAACCCAATTACCACACCAGGTACTTTTTTGGACTTTGGCTGCGTTACCAGGATAAATCCTGAACTTAGTAAGGTCGTCATGTCTCCGTCGGCAACGGTATTGACGTAAAAGGCCAGCTGCTTCATGGATTCCAGCAAGATATCCCGCGCATCGTCCTTCAGGCTGTTTTGCAGCGTACTGCCTCCTGGCCTGGCATCCTGTAGTTTGGTCCTGAAATCGGTTACCAGTGCGCCGAATTCCTCCAGCGTGGGCTTTGGTTCGGTGAATATTGTTGCCGCAGCCGTCATCGCTGCATTCACTGAGCCTGACAACGTAGCCAGCTCATCATCTTTCATGTACCCGTAGTACAGTAATACTTTATTTTTTCTCATTTTATTTGATATTGTGTAGTTGTGCTTATCCTTATTTTGAGGTCACCCAGTCGGCAACCTTGTAAATTGTTTTGACGAGTCTTTTTTTTCGATAGACTCCTTCGGAAAATGGGCCGGCACGGATCGGATTAGCAGTGTTGGCTTCGACTGTCGTGCACCACGTTACATCCCACGCTTCTACGAAACCGCAATGGCCGATACGTTTAAGTTCAGAAAAATAGATACCGAAAACATCACCGGATAAGGGAGTTGTACGTTGTAAGTTATACGTGATAAGTCCCTTACTAGTGCCTACCGGTTTTTGTTGTATTCGTTCCCAAATCACCCTTTTCTGAGGGAACAGTGCCGGGCTCCATCCCGTTCTCGGTCCGTTCAGACCAGCTTGTTGAAACGTCCACGCTACAAAGGAAGCGCAATACGAGTAGTTGCCCTTCAGGCCTACTGCATGCAGGTATTCCTGTATTCGCGGGCCATCGTTCTTACCGGTCGCCTCTTGCACACCGATCTCGGCGGTGAAGATTTGCTGCAGTTTCTGTCTGATGGCAATCTTGTCTGTCCCGACTTTTAAGGAAGCGCTCGAAGCTAGCGGAATGACGGCTTTTTTAGGAACCCTGGCTTGTTTTAAAGCAAAACCCAAAAAACAAACACAAATATCCAGACCAATCCCCAGAAAGATCCCAGCATCATTTTTTCTTCCAAACATGATGAGCTATTATTTTTAAAGTTAATCACTTTGCTTACCAACCTCATAAGCAGCCACCCGGACACCACAAAGGAATCGACCAGCACGATGGACATGAGCCAATTGCTTATAATTCCTGCATCCAAGACGCCAACCGTTGGGTCGAACCAACGTAAGATTGGCCCGCTGTAGATGAATACCCCGACTAACAGTAGCACCTGCCCTACCGCGATGACCTCTGTCCAACCCGGCCAGCGCCAAAAACTTAGGGGTACGTTTTTCAACCTCACCACCGGGATTTCATCATCCACTTGTTCTCCGCCATAAGCGGACTTCCATTTTTTTTGCATTTTTTTACTCCTTTCTTTTAAACATGAAGCAAAAATGGGTTGTAGAAGCAGGCTATTCCAGCAATCAGGCACTAAAGGCATTGGCAAGCAAGGCTTGCCAGCAAAAACCAGGGATTTTCTGGCAATCAAGGAATGGAATCCGGTAGTTACCAATTTAAATTATTCTTTCACCGAATAGAAACCGGTGATAGTTTTGAGCAAATTATTAATCACTTTGCTCCCTATAGTGATCATCTTAATAGGTCATGCGATCATCTGGGTGACATGCGTGCTTGCGGGTGGAAATTAGGCAATCACTTTTTTAACCTTTGCAAAGACAGCTTGCGCTAATTCAAGGGAAGAGAATTTTTGGGTGATGACTGCAGCCGTTTCGTCAGTTACAAAACGTAAAATTGTGATCACTTTCGGGAAATCCATGATCACTGATTACAACCTAACCGCAATCCATCCCGCTTAAGTAATCAGAAAAAAGGTATTGGTGATTGAGAAGATCCATTTTATAATCACTACCTAACAAATTGTGGTCACCATTTATATATTAGTCACTGCCGGCTTCGCAAATGGGTGTGCAAAATTGTTTAACTTGGCATATTTACAATTAATTAGTAACTTGTGCCCATATTTAAGATTTAAATATGGCTACATATCATACTTTTAGTGATGAACAACTCCTTTACTTACTAAGCCAGGGTAATGAAGCTGCTTTTTCAGCAATTTATAACCGATATTGGTCCATATTATTGCGTCACGCCCTGCGCATGTTGCATAACGATGAAGACGAAGCCCAGGATATTTTGCAGGATACCTTTTCCATGTTGTGGGATCGTCGGGAAATGTTAGAAGTACATGGCAAACTTTCTGCCTTTTTATATGGCACTCTGCGCAACCGCATTTTAAACAGTTTGGACCATCAGAAGGTGCGCGCTAACTATCAGGCATCACTCGGGGCCTTTGAAGCCAGCGGACCCCTCATGCCAGACCAGGCCCTGCGTGATAAAGAGCTGGCACGCCTTATTGAAGAGGAAATACAGCACCTGCCCTCCAAAATGCGCGAAATTTTTGAGCTGCGCAGTAAAGAGGAACTTTCTTACCGCGAGATCTCCGAAAAACTGAACGTCACGGAACACACCGTGCGTAAGCAGGTGAGTAATGCCCTGCGCATCCTACGGGATAAATTAAACAAGCTTGGATTGTTATTTGCGCCAACCTTAAAAAAATTTCATTTTCTTCTTACACTTTTTCCTTTCTCAGCTTACTTCCTACTATAAAGCAGTTATAAAGGCTGCTGTTATTGAGTAGGAATGGACGAAGACCAAAACAGCAAACGCGGACAGGAACTTTTCCGCAAGTACCAAGATGGCACTGCCAGCCCCGAAGAACGGGCTGTGGTTGAATCCTGGTACCTGCAAGAAGCCCGGCAAAACCCAACGGTAGACTCCCGGGAACTGGAGCACATCCGTGATTCCGTATGGAAGCAGTTAAAACCAGTACGCAAGCAACAACGCACTTATATTTATGCCGCAGCAGCCATTTGCTTAGCAGCGCTAGCCATCACCATTTACTTTTATCGGAACAATTCAATCGTAAATCGTAAATCTACAATCGTAAATCAAGAGATCCTGCACGGTTATAACCAAGCCACCTTGACGTTGGCTGACGGCACGAAAATAAACCTCGACAGCGCCAAAGCCGGCATCCAGATCAAGGACGAAGAAATTATATATAATGACGGACATAGTGTTATTGCTGAAAAGGGAGGCAGCCAAAGTGGGCCGGGTAAATTAATCGTAAATCGTATATCTGAAATCGTAAATAGTGGCATGTTAACTTTGTCTACTCCCAAAGGCGGCCAATACCAAGTCATCCTCGAAGACGGCACCAAAGTATGGCTCAACGCCGCCAGCACCTTAACATATCCAAGTAGATTTACGGGTGGTAACAGAATAGTAGAACTCGAAGGAGAAGCCTATTTTTGCGTAGCAAAGCCTGCAAATCATTCCAGAACACAAGCCCCTTTTATCGTCAAAAGCGCAGGACAGGAAATTACTGTTTTAGGCACCACTTTTAATGTGACTACTTTTGGCTATCCGCATTCCACAAAAACGACGCTGATTGACGGGTCCTTGCAGGTTGCTATTAAAACCAGCGAGTCTTCGCAAGGGAGCACCCTCCCCTTGCTGTTGAAACCCGGCGAACAAAGCATTATACAGGGCCCTAGTATTCACAAGGAAGCCGTAGATACTCTTAATGAAATTGCTTGGAAGAATGGGCGTTTTACTTTTGAAAAAAGGCCTTTCAGGGCAATTATGGACGAACTTTCGCGGTGGTATAATATCGAGGTGATCTACCAAGGCGGCATTCCCCAAAACCGGCTTTTCGGGGGCATGTACCGGGACAAGAACTTTACCTCATTTATACATATCCTGGAAACTACCGGCATTCCTTTCAAAGTCGATTACGCCAAAAAAACATTAACCCTCAAAACGAAATAATATGAAAGACACCAGTTGACCCCCAAAACATGTCCATAACTGATAAAGGGAAGCGCTCGCGACGCTCCCCTTATTGGTCCGGATACCACAAATCGCATTTTCAGAAAATTAACTCATGTTTACTATCCAAACCCTACAAAGATAATGAATAGATTTCTATCATCGTATTGGCTTACTATGCGCATAACGGCATTTTTCATATTAACGGGCTTTTTACAGCTCAGCGCCACCACTTATTCACAAACGATCAGCCTTGTTGGCAAATCCCTTTCTGTAGAGCGCGTCCTTTCCACGGTTCGGGAACAAACCGGCTATGACGTGGTGGCAGATCTTGGGGCCCTGCAACAGGCCAGACCGATTACGGTACAGGCAAAGCAAATGGCTCTGAAAGATTTTCTGTCCCTTGTCTTCGATAACCAGCCTTTATCGTACCTGATCAGTGACCGTACCATCTTTGTGACGCCCAAAAAACAGTTTGCCTTATTACCTTCCCTGTTGGATTCCATCCAAGCGAAAGGCCGCGTCACCGATAGCCTGGGGCAGGCGCTGCCGCATATTACCATCATTAACCAACGTACTAAAAAAGCCGCCACCACCGCTTATGATGGAACCTTTTCCATTGCCGTTAAAACCAGCGACCTGCTCCGTTTCAGCCTCATGGGTTTCGAACCGCTAACTATCCAATATACAGCTGACAACAACTTTCAGGTGGCCAGCCCGGCGGGGCAGGCAAATACCCTCAACAATCAACAAGCGCACAGTCAATTACTCAGTAATTTCCCGGGTCAATTAAAAGTCCAGCTGGTCCAGGCGCAGTTCAGCCTGCAGGAAGTGGTGGTCAATAAAGGATACTATACCACGACCCAACGACTCAATACCGGTGCCGTATCACAAGTGACCGGAGCGCAGATCGAACGCCAACCCATCTCCAACCCCCTTATTGCCATGCAAGGCATGGCACCAGGTGTCTTGGTGACCCAAAGTTCCGGGATTCCAGGAAGCAGTGTTAATATTCAGATCAGGGGACAAAATTCTCTTAGGTCCGGTACACGACCGCTATATATTGTGGATGGTGTACCCTTTGGGAATGAGAATTCAGGGACCAGCGGCACCCTCGGTTTTACGATGTTTCAGAATGTGTTCGACCTATTAAACCCCTCTGATATTGCCACTATCGAAGTACTAAAAGATGCAGATGCTACCTCCATTTACGGATCACGGGGTGCCAATGGTGTCGTACTTATTAGTACCAAAAAGGGCCAACCAGGAAACGGAAACCAACTCCAGATTAAAATGAACCAAGGCATTTCCCAGCTCCCACGTAAACTGGATTTACTTAACACCAACGAATACTTGCAGATGCGCCGGGAAGCTTTCGCCAATGACGGGTTAACACCCACCGAGGACAATGCTCCTGACTTGCTCGTTTGGGACACCACCCGCTATACCGATTGGCAAAAAGAACTGGCCGGGAAATCAGCACAGTATACCGATGCCCAATTGCAGTATAGTGGCGGAGCCAAAAACACTCAATTTTTACTATCAGCAGGCTATCATCATGAGAACAGCACCTTACCCGCCAATCAGCAAGGCAATCAACGCATCACCACTATGGCTAATATCAATCAGCAGCTGGGTGATGGCAAAGGCAGTATTAGCGCAGGGGTTACCTACACCCTTTCACACAATAAATTGCCATACACCTCTGTCAATACCTACAGCAGTGCGACACAACTTCCTCCTAATGCTCCGCCCCTGTACGATGCTGATGGTAACCTTAATTGGGCAGACGGTACCTGGACCAATCCGTTGGCCAGCTCCTATGAAATGTATGATTACCAATCCGGAAATATTGTCAGCCAGTTTGTTGCCAACTACTACCTACTTCCAAAGCTTTATATCAAGCTTAGCGCTGGGCTTACCATATTAAACAATGACGATCATTATGCTTATCCTAAGACTAGCCAAAGCCCTACCAGTACTGGAAAGGCGTCTGCAGGCTTTGCTAGCGGGTTGAATAAAAATTGGATTGCCGAACCTCAGATCGGTTACGATACACGCATTGGTGAAGGGCAGTTACAGCTACTCTTGGGAGGGAGCTGGCAAAAAAACACTTATCACAATATTTATACTTATGGCTACGATTACAATAGTGATGACCTGCTCTGGGACATAGGCTCAGCCGGCCGCACCACCTCTGGTGGCAGTAGCTTTGATTACGCCTATACTGCAATTTTCGGTCGGGCCAATTACAATTGGAAAGACAAATATATGGTTAATGCCACCGCACGTCGGGACGGATCCTCCCGTTTCGGCCCAGGACGAAGGTTCTCAAGTTTCTATTCGGTGGGATCCGCGTGGATCTTTTCCGAAGAAAATTGGGTAAAAAATCAGCTGCCCTGGCTCAGTTTTGGTAAACTCCGAGCTAGTTATGGAACCACCGGAAATGACCAGATTGGTAACTACCAATATCTGGACACCTACGACGCCTCTTACCTTGAAGGATATGAAGGTGTGCCACCTCTTGTGCCCACCAATTTATACAATTCTGATTATCAGTGGGAATCTAGCCGAAAACTGGACCTCAGTATGGAATTTGGATTCCTGAAAGACCGAATCCGCACTTCAGCCACTTACTTCCTGACCCGTTCATCCAATCAACTGTCCTCAGAAAAACTACCGTCCCAAACGGGTTTCACTTCCATCACGAAGAATCAGGAAACCATCTTGCAAAATTCCGGTCTTGAACTTGAAATCAATAGCACTAATTTCAAGTCAAAAAACTTTCAGTGGACCTCTGGGTTCAATCTAACACTTCCACGCAACAAACTCATCGCATATCCTGGTTTGGCCACCAGTTCGTATAACAAAACTTATATTGTCGGACAAAGCTATACCCAAAAGTGGTTCGGTTACCATTATCTGGGAGTAAATCCAGAAACTGGCTTGTATGACTTTCAGGACGTAAACGGTGACGGGAAAATTAGTAGTTCCTACGATCGCGTTCAATTCGCTAAACTATCCTGGCCCTTTTATGCCAACTTGAATAACCACCTACAATTTAAAAATTTTGGTTTGGACTTTTCGTGGTACTATCACAAACAAGTTTACGGCAACGCCTATCTTAGCTCCGTGCCTGGCAATATGCGTAACCAACTTAAAAGTGTCTATGAAAATGCTTGGCGCAAACCCGGAGATATTACAGATGTCCCCAGGTTCTCCGCCGATCAATCGTCTGAATCCGTTACCAGGCACATTTTGATGTACAATGCTGACGGAGGTATTAAGGATGCCAGTTACCTGCGCTTGCGCAACATCGCGCTTTCGTATGACCTGCCCCAGCTATGGTTATCCCACATTGCGATTAAGTCCTGGCAAGTTTATGCTAATGCCATTAATGTACTCACCTTTAGTCATTATAATAAGGCAGATCCTGAAACGCAAAATCAAAATTATTTACCCCCGTTACGTACTATCGTTATCGGTACTACAGTTACTTTTTAATGATTAATTATAAAATTATGAGCCGCTATAAAAATCTCCTAACTACTCTGAAATTAAATATATTCCTGTTATTCATCTCCACATTCTACCTTACTTCATGCAAAAGTTTTGTAGCTATCGATCCTCCCAAAAACGCATTGATTAACAAAGTGGTTTTCTCCAGCGAGGCTTCCCTTTCATCCGCTATATCGGGCATGTATGCACGTTTATACAGCTATAGCTATAATGCGAAAACTACCTTGTTTTCAACACTTCAAGCCGATGACCTTCATTTCAGCATCACGGGAAGCTATGCGCCGTTTGAAAATAATGCTGTTACAGAGGACATCTCCAATATCAATACGTTATGGGGCAACAGCTACCAACTTATATATATTGCCAATGCGCTGCTTGAAGGCATAAACCAAAATGCGCAACTTTCCGAAAGTACCATCCGGCAAACCCGCGGTGAAGCGCTATTCATTCGTGCATTGGCTTATTTCCACTTACTTAATAATTGGGGTGACATGCCGCTGGTAACCACTACAGATTACGAAGTGAACAGGTATCTCGGCCGTACAAGCAGCAAAGAAATCTACCAAAAACTGATCAGCGACTTGGAAGAAGCCTATACCCTGCTTTCTGAAAATTATCCTTCTACCGGCCACTTACGGCCAAATCGCTATGCCGTCGCTTCGCTGTTATCTGAAATCTATTTATTTAACGAGAACTGGACAAAAAGCGCAGAATATGCAGATAAAGTGATCAATTCAAATTTGTATCAGTTGGAAGATAGCCTTAACAACGTCTTCATCAGTACCAGCAAAGAAGCCATCTGGCAGTTAAAGGCCACCGGTACAGAAATCAATACTAAACTTGGACAATTGCTACTCAACAGCCAACCGTTGAAAACGCTCGCCAGTTATGTTCAGGATGATCTTTATACTGCTTTTGAAGCCGGCGATCAACGAAAAACCCATTGGATCACCGGATTCACTTATTTGGGCACCTCCTACCATGTCCCTTACAAGTACAAATTGGGCTATTACGCCGGCACCACCCCCGAAGAATACGAAGTAATGTCGCGCCTGCCTGAGCTATACCTGTACCGTGCGGAGGCAAATGCGCACCTGAGCAAACTAGATGAGGCGATTGATGATCTCAACATCATCCGGCACCGAGCCGGATTAAGTTCGCTTCCCAAAGGCACACTATCGCAGGAAGCAACCCTGGATGCTGTTATGAAAGAGAGCCGGTTTGAGCTTATGTTTGAGGGCAGCCATCGCTGGTATGATCTAAAGCGTACTGGGAAGGCCCTAGAAGTTCTCAGTGCTGTCAAACCTGGTTTTACCAAAAGCGATCTTTTGTGGCCTATTCCCCTGGAACAACAGCAGAATAACTCTTTACTAACGCCCAACAATTAGCCTTATAAAGATGTACACGTTCAAACGCATAGCTTATATATCCCTCGTCCTGTTGTTTCTTTCGGCCATAGCGCTAAGGGCACAAACTAACTTACTATCCCCGCTGCACGTGGGTGACGATCTATGGGGCGCATATGTCATCAATTACAAAATTTAACACATAGATAAAGAATAAAAACCCGTTAAGTTGAAAACCTACATTCATTATATATTTTTAATCGGCCTGTTCTATGCCGCCTGCGCGCAGCCGGAAAACCCCGACTGGCAACACCTTGATCTGGAAAAAGACGACGTGTTTGGCATCAGCGATGACCGGGCTTATGATGAATTGCTTAGGGACAAAACTGGCACTCCGGTCATTGTTGCGGTGCTGGACGGGGGCATTGACATCCAGCAGGAAGACCTGAAATCCGTGTTGTGGGTAAATAAAAAGGAAAAACCCGGCAACGGGGTGGATGATGATGGCAACGGCTATGTGGATGATGTGTATGGATGGAACTTTGTGGGTACGCCCGACAGCACCCAGCAGTATGATAACATGGAACTCACCCGTCAGGTTCGGCTGGGCCGTCAACGGTTTGGCCGCTATACCTTGGATAAGGTGCCTGCCGATTACCGAAATGCGTTTACCAACTTTCTAGCTTTGCAAACGACGCTGGATAACAAGCGGCAGGAAAGCAAAGACCAGTTAGAAAATCTGCAGAAACTGAAGATCACCATCGATGCGGTGGTTAAACAACTGGGTAAAGAGGCGCCTACCCTGCAGGATTTCCTGGATTTCTCTCCAAAAAATGATGGCGAAAACCAAGTCCGGTCATTGGTAAATTTAAAAATGAAGCGGAAAACTTTTGCTGAGTTTTATCAGGAAGATATTCTGGACATCATGGAACGGATGCAAAACGACTTAGACTACCATTACAGCCTGAATTATGTGCCGGCTGAAACACACACCGGCAATGCCGATGTGACTGGCCCGGATGCCCTGCATGGCACCCACGTAGCAGGTATCATCGCCGCCGACCGTAATAATTCATTAGGGATACGCGGCATAGCCGATCATGTGCAGATCATGGCTGTGCGGTGTACTCCCAATGGGGATGAGCGGGATGAGGATGTGGCCCTGGCTATCCGTTATGCCGTAGATAACGGAGCTAAGGTCATTAACATGAGCTTTGGTAAAGCCTACACTGCTAACAAAGCACTTGTTGACGAAGCTGTACAGTATGCAGAGGCTCGTGATGTCTTATTGGTATGTGCAGCGGGGAATGATGACCAGGACCTCGACAAACAGCCCCATTACCCCAATCCACATTACCTGGAGGGCGGAACCGCCAAAGATTGGATCACCGTAGGTGCTTCAGACCAAGCCGATGATGAAACGCTGAAAGCTCCGTTTTCCAACTATGGATTCAAAGAGGTGGATGTATTTGCCCCCGGTGTGCGTATCCGGTCTACGGCACCAAAAAACACCTACCTACGACTGGATGGTACCAGTATGGCTGCGCCGGTGGTTTCTGGTTTGGCTGCACTGATCCGGTCGTATTATCCCAAACTAACGGCAGTGCAGGTGCGGGAAATCATTCTCCGGTCGGTTACGAAATCCACCAGGCTGGCTGATCGTTGTGTCACCGGCGGGGTAGTCAATGCCTACCAGGCCCTCAAACTTGCCGAACATTTCTAAGCTATTATCAGATATTAAAACAAATACAAATGAGTACAAACATTCTTTCCGTAGAACACCTTTCCCACCGGTACTCCAGCACCTGGGCTATTCATGACATCAGTTTTCAGATTGACAAAACGGGCATCCTGGGTTTGCTCGGCTCCAATGGAGCCGGTAAATCGACCACGATGAATATCATGTGCGGGGTACTGAACCAGACCGAAGGGCGCGTAGTTATTAATGGCATCGACCTGGGTCAGCATCCTGAACAGGCCAAGAAGGAACTGGGATTTCTTCCACAGCAGGCGCCTTTATATCTGGACTTGACCGTGGATGAATACCTTTATCACACGGCCTATTTGCGACAAATGGACCGGAAAGCGATTTCTGGTGCCGTGGAGGAAGCCAAAGAGCGTTGCGGCCTGGGTCATTTTAGTGACCGGCTGATCAAAAACCTGTCCGGTGGTTATCGCCAGCGGGTAGGTATTGCCCAGGCCATTATCCACAAACCCAAATTAGTGGTGCTGGATGAGCCCACTAACGGGTTGGACCCAAACCAGATCATCGAGGTACGGGCGCTGATCCGGGAAATCGCTGAAGACCGGGCGGTCATCTTTTCTACGCACATCCTGTCGGAAGTGCAGGTGTTGTGTAAAGATATCCGCATGATTGAACAAGGCAAATTGGTGTTTGCAGATACGATGGAGGCTTTTAACAACTACATCTCGCCACAAAGTGTGCGGGTAGAAATTGATTATCCACCCACTGACGAGGTGATATTACAAATTGAGGGTGTCACCAAGGTAGACCGGATTACGGAACGAAGCCTGCGTATCTATTTTGATGGGGACCCCAACATCACCGACCGGATTATCCGGGCCAGCGTGCAAAATAACTGGTACCTGCGGGAGATTTACCTTGACAAGGGATCTTTGGATGATGTCTTTGCACAATTGTCTAACAGAGCCAATTAACCTTTCATTAACCATTCAATTCTTATTAAACATAAACAATGAGAACAATTTTTCGCATTGCCCGCGTGGAGTTAAGCACGCTATTTTATTCGCCCATTGCCTGGTTTCTGCTCATCCTGTTCTTTGTGCAGGTGGCTATGGCCTATGTGGGTAAAGTGGAGTCTTATGTCACCCAACAGGAATTGGGCCGCCCCCTGCAAAACCTTACTTTCAGTTTTTTCGCCAACCCACAGTCCAGGGGCATTTTTATCGCTGATGTACTGAGCAACCTGTATCTTTACATTCCGCTCATTACGATGGGGCTGATCAGCCGGGAGGTGAGCAGCGGTACGATTAAATTGTTGTATTCTTCGCCGCTTAAGCTGTCGCATATTGTATTGGGTAAATACCTGGCCATGCTGGTGTTTAATCTGTGTATGATCGGTGCGCTGGTCATTGTGGCTGTTTTTGCGTCTTTTCAGATCGAAGCCCTGGATTGGGGGATTGTTGTTGCTGGCTTGTTTGGCATTTTTTTACTATTGAGTGCCTATGCCGCTATTGGCCTGTTTATGTCTTGTCTCAGCAGCTACCAGGTCGTTGCTGCCATCGCGACGTTTGCGGTATTTGCTCTGCTCAAGTTAGTGGGTAGCTTGTGGCAGGATTATGATTTCTTGCGGGATTTGACCGATTACTTGTCCATCTCCGGCCGTACGGAGACCATGATCATGGGGTTGTTGAACACCCGGGATATGGGCTATTATGTGCTGATCACGGTACTTTTCTTGAGTTTTGCCTGGTTTAAGCTGCAGGGGGAAAGGAAGAAAGTAGGTTGGGTTGTTTCGCTGGGGAAATATGTGGTTGCTGTTGTGGTGGTGCTAGGAATAGGTTATGTGACTTCTACCCCGGGCTACATTGGCTATTGGGATACCACCCGCTCCAACATGAATACGCTCAGCGTAAATACACAACAAACATTAAAAGCTATTGGTAAGGAGCCGCTGGAAGTGACCAACTACATCAACCTGTTGGATGGTACCTACTGGTATGGTAGCCCCGGGTCCCGGACAGGGGATAAGAAACGGTGGGAGCGCTACCTGCGCTTCAAGCCCAACATCAAGCTGAATTATGTGTATTACTATGACAGTACGTTTAATGACTATGTCTATAAGGCTAACAAAGGCCTTACCTTGGATGGGATTGCCGAAAAGTATAGCAAATCTTATAAGATTGGTTTAGATCGTTTCAAGAAACCTGCTGAAATTCGCAAGGAGATCAATTTGTATCCGGAAAAGAACCGATTGGTCATGCTGCTGAACTTTAAGGGTAAGAAAACATTCCTGCGGACATTCGATGATATGCAGTTCTGGCCGTCAGAGACGGAAGTGACAGCGGCACTTCGGCGGTTGACTGTTCCACTGCCGGTGATTGCTTTTCTACAAGGGGAAGAGGAACGCCGCATTGACCGGATGGGGGATCGGCATTACAAACTGGCCACCAGTGAGATTAATGTAAGGGCTGCGTTGATCAATCAGGGTTTTGATGTGGTGGGGCTATCGCTCCAGAAGGATGAAGAGATTCCGAAGAGCCTAGCGGCCCTGGTCATTGCTGATCCGCGGGCCAATTTTACTTCGGAGGTTTTGGCCAAAATAAACCGCTATATTGATGAGGGAGGCAACTTGCTATTGGCAGGGGAACCTGGTAAACAATCGGTACTTAACCCCATCCTTGGGAAATTGGGTGTGCAGCTGACCAATGGGATCATCGTGCAGGGGGATACCGACTATGCTCCTGATGAGGTCAAGTCATTGGTGACTTCGCTGGGTACGGAGTTTGGTAGAAGTGTGACGCGCTTGCTCCGGCTGGCAAAGCCTATCAGCACCCGCAACGTTGCCGGACTTACACATACGGATTCCGGTGCTTTTACTATCCGCGAATTGCTGCGCACCGATGCAGAAAAGACTTGGAACAAAACCGGCAAGCTGGTGCTGGATTCAGCCGATATTGTGTATAACCCCGAGGCTGAGGATAAGAAGGCTGCAATACCTACCGCCCTGGCATTGACCCGGAAGGTCAACGGTAAGGAACAACGTATTCTGGTGACTGGTGATGCTGATTTCCTGAGCAATGCTGAACTGGCTAATGGTTATTCGGGTACGGGCAATGCTGATTTCTATCAGGGATTTTTGGGCTGGTTTACGTATGGACAGTTCCCGATCGAACCGACCTGGCCCGACCCTATTGATAATACCATGACGATTAAGGGAAGCAGTATCACTTCGATAAGATGGGTTATGCTGGGATTGATCCCGGCCTTGGGACTGATTGCTGGTACGGTGTTGTTGATTAGGAGGAAGCGGAAGTAAAGCCTGCTTCGCAGCCAAGGTCCCCATCCCAAAGCTCCATTTTAAATTTCCAGAAGGTAAAAAAAATGTATTTTAAACAATGATTTTAACAAAACCCAGATAGCAGTACGGGAAGATTTTTAAACTTATTATGTAAATTTTCAAGACTTTGTTCAAAAAATAAGGGCTTCATTATCTAAGATAAACTAAATTTTAGGACAGTATACATTATATATAAAACAAAACCATCCGTTGTATACCAGCGGATGGTTTTTTTTACCCCTACACCTTCCCCTTCGGGATGCTGTACCATACCCGGGCAGCTTCCACCTCGCTGCGCAGCAGGCGTACTTCGCGGTCGTTTGGGTCTTTTTTGAGGGTGCAGAGCTTGCCGGTGGCGCGCATGTCGTCGAGTTTGAAGCGGCTTATCTTTAGGAGGCGGGTGGCTTGGCTGATGGTCATCAGCTGGCGCTCGTCGTAGAGTTGTTTGGTGCCGTTTTGGTCGTAGTATTCGGCGATGGGGCCGGGTTGCTGGTCGGGGCTATCTTGCAACCGGCGCTTCAGGTAGTCAAGCAGGGTGTGGATCAGTTCGTTTAGCAAGGCGGGGTCTATGCGGTTTACCATGGGCTCCAGCCAGCGCCAAAGTGCTTTGACAAAAAACAGCAATTCTTTTAGGGTGGATAAGATCTGAGATAAGAGGGTGATGATGAGCAATACGTGTTTTAACATGACGAATGACGTTAAAACCACCGTCACAGCAGTATACCCGGCACGGGTGGCGACCTGGCAAAACCACTTAAACAGATCTGCAACGCATGCTCCACCAGGCAGATGGCAGGTGAATAAAATATGTTATGTCCAGGCAAATATAACTAAAAAAAGAATTAGCTTTGCTTAGTGAAAACAGGCAAAGACTTTGATAACGAATGGCTGGCATTTATCCGGGATCAGGATGAAAAGGCTTACTATGCCCTGTACCAACACTACCATGACTACCTGAGCTATGTAGGCCTGAAACGCGGGGCCACAGCCGCCAAAGTTAAGGACTGCATCAACGACCTCTTTTTATATGTATACGAGCACCGGGAGCAGCTGCAGCATATTCAAAGCCACCACAACTATTTGGTGACTTCCTTTTTGCGCAGCCTGTTTCGCAAGGAACATTTCTCCGCCGGGGAAAGTGAGGACCTGGAGAGGCTGCCTGAAGAACCCGCCTTCCCCTCTGCCGAGACCGAAGCCATCCGCAAAGACGGGGAAAATTATGTGCGCGATACGCTCAAACACTATGTAGACCAGCTGCCTGCCCGGCAAAGCCGGATCATCTACCAGAAATTTTACCTGGGCCTCAGCTATGAGGAGATCTCCCTAAGCAATGGCATCACCATAAAAACCGCCTATAATACCATCTATAACGCCGTACAGAAGCTCAAAACCCTCATCGGGAAAGAAAAACTGGCCACCCTTTCCATTACCCTGACCCTGCTTACCCTGCTTTTTTTATTTTTTTTCAAAAACTAGTGGGAAATCTAGGCATCCTTTTGCTCTATTGTCTGAAATTGGTTAACAAATGGCAGACAAAGCGCTTAAAGATCTCCTTACCGACGAACGATTCCTCAACTATTGCTTCAACCGCAACTCGGAGGACAAGCAATACTGGGAAAATTGGCTCTCCAGCCATCCTGAACACCGGGAGGAAGTTGAAGCCCTGCGCCATACCGTCCTGCTATTAGCCGGGCAAACCCGAGAACGGGTGATCAGCCGCCACTACGTCCAGCTACAACAAACCATCAACACTCGCCGAAAAACCCTCTTTCAAAAACTCATCATATCACCATGGGCTTATGCCGCCCTTTTTCTACTAGCAACAGCCACAGCCTTGTACTTCAATACAAGTTTGTTCGTAAATCGTAAATCAACAATCGTCATTCATGAGATCCTGCCGGGACATAACCAAGCCACCCTAACCTTAGCCGATGGCAGGAAGGTAGCTTTAGATTCAGGGCAAAGCGGGATTATCGTTCAGGATGAAGACATTAAATATAATAACGGAAGAAAGATAGAAGGTGTAGGGCATAAGGCAGAAGGCCCTGGCGTGCCGGGATCCAAAACATCCCCCAAGTCGGGGGAGATGCTGAATCAAGTTCAGCATGACGCGCTGTTGCAACTTAGTACCCCAAAAGGCGGTCAATACCAAATTATGCTACCTGACGGAACAAAGGTTTGGCTCAACGCTGCAACTACTTTAAAGTATCCAAACCGTTTCAGTGGCAATACCAGAGAAGTATTTTTGGAAGGAGAGGCTTTGTTTGAGGTAAATAATAAGACCGCTGGCGATCGCGTGCCGCGAGTGCCCTTCATCGTAAAAACCCCAAAGCAAGAGGTTCTGGTATTGGCTACATCCTTTAATCTGAGTGCCTATTCAAACGAAACCAGCGAGAAAACAACCCTTGTAGAAGGGAAAGTCCAGGTCAGATCGGAAAACTTAAAACGTAAAACGTACAATATACAACTTTTAAAGTCAAAGCAGCAAGCCGTAGTTACAGGAGACAGCATGACGGTTAGCACCGTTGATATAAACAGGGAAACAGCTTGGAAAAACGGCACTTTTGACTTCACCGGCAAAAACCTGGAGCAGGTCATGAAGGAACTTTCCCGTTGGTATAACATTGAGGTAGTGTATAAAAATCAGCAAATACCGTCCATGACCTTTGTGGGTACCATGTCCCGGAATAATAACCTGTCGCAGGTACTGGAAATATTAAAAACCACGAAGGTTAAATTTAACGTAGAAGGCAGAAAATTAATTATTAACAACCAACCCGAAAAAAAATGAAAACATGACCTCACCGACGCAGCACGTGGCGTCATAAAAAACAGGAAAGGATCCGACCCCTTTCCTGCACGCGTCCCGGATATTTTCCGCCATCTTTTTACTAACAGAGTTCTATATCCAAAACATTGCGAAGTTAATGAAAATATATGTATTCCACATTTGGTTAGTTATGCGAATAACTGCGATCTTCCTGCTTATTGGTTTTCTGCACATCAGTGCTGCTTCCAAGTCGCAAACCGTTACCCTGTCTGTTAAAAACCGGCCCTTTGCCGAAATCCTGCTGGCCATCCAGCAGCAAACCGGCTATTTTGCCCTCAGTAGCCAGGAGCTGCTGGCAAAGGCCAACCCCATCAGTATCCACATCAAAAACCAACCGCTTGAAACAACCCTACAACAAATTTTTAAAGATCAACCTTTAAGCTACGAAATAACCGGCAAGAACATCCTGATCAAGGAGAAGGAAAAAACGATGTTGGACGCTATACGTAGCGCCCTCGTCATTTCGAGCGAGCGCAGCGACGAGAAATCTGAGGGCGCAGCCCAACAAATCCTCACCGGCCGCGTCACCGACTCCCTGGGCACACCCTTAGCAAATGCCACCATACGAGTTAAAGGCACCTCGCGTGCTACCTTTACCAACAAAAATGGGGAATTCATCTTAAGAGGCGTCGAAGATGCTGCCATTCTTCAAATTTCCTATCTCGGATTCATCACGCGTGAAGTACCCGTATCCGATCACCTCCCCAACATTGTACTGCAACGCGCAGAGGCATCGTTGGATGAGGTGGATGTGGTGAGCAATGGGTACCAAGTGCTGTCCAAAGAACGCGGGACTGCCGCCTTCGACAAAGTCGGCCAAAAATTAATCGAGCGGAAGATTAGTAGCGACATCATCAGCCGTATAGAAAACCTGACGCCGGGGGTTTATTTTGATAAGAAATATGCCGATAATTTTACGGTAAGAGGTATCAGCACGTTAACGGAACAAATCTCAACACCGCTTATTATCTTGGATAATTTTCCATACGATGGCGATATAAAAAATATAAATCCAAATGATATTCAAGCAATTACGATTTTAAAAGATGGGGCAGCCACGTCTATTTGGGGAGCACGGGCAGGAAATGGTGTCATCGTCATTACCAGCAAGAAAGGCCAATATCAGGAGAAATCAAAGATCTCGGCAAGTTCATCCGTTAATCTTACGGAAAAACCGGATCTATTTGCGGCCAAACAAATGTCTACGTCTGATTATATTGACGTGGAAGAATTCTTATTCAAAAATGGCGCATATGACGATGCATTGTCAAACACCTTTAACTATCCGATCGTATCACCAGTGGCGCTCATCCTTCAGGATGAAAAAAACAAGTTAATCACCGAAGCAGAAGCCGAGTCACAGATCAATCAGTTGCGGAACCTTGATGTACGGAATGACTATCTGAAATACCTCTACCGGACAAATGTGGACCAGCAATATGCCCTTAATCTTTCGGGCGGAGATAAGGCGGTTAATTATTACGTATCCGCTGGATATGATAAAGGCTTGGCAAGCCTGGTTGGCAATCAATCGCAAAGGTTTACCTTTAAAAATCAAACCAATTATAAGCCAACGGATAAATTGGATATAAGCCTGGCCTTGCAATATACCAATAGTAAGGCTCAAAATAATTCACTTGGTGGTACGTTGGTACAGAATAATAGAAATTATAACCGATCAGATCTTTACCCGTATGCACAGTTAAAAGATGTTAATGGAAATAATGCCTATTTTGGGTTGGATTATTCAAAATCTTTTACCGATACTGCCGGCAACGGAAAATTATTGGATTGGGGATACAGCCCCCTCAACGAACTAGCCAATAATGACAATACCAATAGAAGCGCGGATTGGCTGGTTAATTTAGCAACAACTTATAAAATCACCTCTTTTTTAAATGTAGAAGGACGGTATCAATACGAATCGTCAAATTCTACAGGGAGGAATTATTATAATTTAAATAGCTATTATACCCGAAATTTAATCAATCAATATACGAATTTTGGCTCCTCGTCCACGAAATATCCCATACCCATGGGTGGTATATTAGATCGATCACAAAGCACCATAAACTCCCATTCAGGAAGGGTTCAGCTTAATTATTCCCAAAGTTTTAAGCAGGATAAAATAGCCGCTATTGCTGGTTTTGAATTAAAGCAAAATCAAACTAATTACCAAATTGATCGACTTTATGGCTATGACGACAACACGCTGACTTTTGCAAATAATATCGATTACTTAAATTATTATCAAACGTATGATAATATCAATCGTACGCAAGTTATTCCACACCCCGTTCAACTTACGCAATTACTCAATCGTTTTGTATCGATGTATGCCAATGCTTCCTATTACTTTAGTGATAAATATACGGTATCTGGTAGTGTTCGTAGAGATCAATCCAATTTATTTGGGGTTAAGACCAATCAAAAAGGGGTACCTCTTTGGTCAATGGGAGGAGCATGGAATTTGTCTAATGAAAAGTTCTATAGCAGCCAATTTATACCTTCCCTTAAATTACGATATACCTACGGCAGAAGTGGTAATGTCAATAACCAATTATCCGCGCTACCAACTTTGATTTTTCGCAGTATTGCTTCGGGAAGAATTACTAATCTACCTAATGCCGTTATAGGTAGCTACGCTAACCCATCCTTAAAATGGGAACAAGTAACGATGCATAACATTGGGTTAGATTTTATCCTAAAAAACAAAATATTGTCCGGTTATATTGAATATTATTTTAAAAAATCCAACGATTTGATATCCGGGGTACCCGCTGACCTCACAACTGCTGGCACTACAACCTTAACTAAAAATGCTGCATCTTTAAAAGGGCGTGGATGGGATGTTAATCTCTCTGCCAATATAATTGTTAAGCCATTCAATTGGGCGTCTTCTCTAAATTTTTCCTATTATGAAACAGTTGTGTCCAAGTATTATCTCAAGCAAAGTTATCCATCAGCATATGTTAGTAGTGGGTATATGTCACCTATAGAAGGCGCCAATTTGTATAGCATTTTTGCTTACAAATGGGCAGGCCTGGATCCTACCAATGGTGATCCGCAAGGATATGTGGCCGAGAATGTCAGTAAAGATTATTCAACCATTATCAATCAGGGGCAGTGGCAAGATATAGTCAATTCCGGATCTTCGATGCCATTATATTTTGGTTCCTGGTTGAATACATTTACATATAAATCATTTGAATTATCAATTAATATTTCCTATCATTTTGACTATGTACTCAGAAAACCATCTATAAATTACACAGCCCTATTTAATGGGGCAATGGGACATTCTGATTATGCTAAAAGATGGGTTAAGGCAGGTGACGAAAAGTTAACCGATGTGCCTTCTATGGTTTATCCTGCAGATAATTACAGAGACGACTTTTATGCCTATTCATCCACAAATATTATTAAAGGCGATAATATACGGATACAGGATTGTAGCCTCACTTATCATTTAGACAATCGATTCGCAAGGTCTATTTACCTGTCTGGATTACAGATCTATTCTTACATTAATAACATTGGTATCATATGGAAAGCCAATAAGGAAATAATTGATTCCGATACCGGAAATGGTATTCGTACTCCTCGATCAATTGGATTTGGAATCAGGGCAAGTTTATGAAATAAACAGTTTTTAAATTTATTGAAATAAGATGAAATATATATATATATCCATATTAATGTTGACGTTATTAATTATGGTTTCTTCTTGTCAGCGGTATTTGGACGCAAAACCTGACAAATCTCTCGTAACACCTCAAAGCCTAAGTGATCTTCAAGCATTATTAGATAATGACATCACAATTAACCAAACAGATCCTATTGCAGGAGATATAGCATCGGATGACTTTTATATTAATCCTACTTATTATTCACGTATAGCAACCATATATCAGGATATGTATAACTGGAATCCTGGCGTAAGATTTGATGGCGATTGGACAAATTGTTATAGAAAATTATATTTTGTCAATACGGTCTTGGATAATATAGATAAAGTTTCCAAGTCCAATTCTATTACATCGGCTTATAACTCAATAAAGGGGACAGCATATTTTATAAGAGGATGGTCCTTATTTTCAACAGCCCAGGTATATACAGTTCCTTATGAAAAAGGAAATAACGATGAGAAGTTAGGGATGCCAATTAAAAAAACATCTGATATTAATGATCCCACTGTTCGGTCAACCCTAAAAGAAACTTATAATCAAATACTGGAAGATTTAAAAATGGCATGCGAATATCTTCCTGTAGAAAACAGCGCAGCCACTCGACCAGGAAAGGCGGCAGCCTATGCTGCGCTTTCCTGTGTGTATTTACAAATGCAAGAGTGGGAGAAGGCAAGTATATATGCTGATTCTAGTTTGAATTTAAGGAATGCTCTATTGGATTTTAATGTACTAGACAGTAATGCTCTTGCGCCAATTCCAACAGACAATATCGAAATAATTTATCAGTCCAGAATTTTATCCGCTTCAGTATTCAGTACTAATGGATGCAGAGTTGACTCAGCTTTATATTTGTCTTATTCCGAGAGCGACCTAAGAAAGAGCATATTTTACTATCGAACTTCAGATGGAAGCCATTATTTTAAAGGTGGTTATGATAGCAATAAGGGTACCCAGGCTCTGTATAGTGGAATATCTGTTGATGAGATGTATCTTGCGAAAGCAGAATGTTCGGCTAGATTAAATGATATAAAAGAATCGAGCAATAATTTAAACGTTTTATTGGCGAAACGCTACAAGACCAATAACTTTCAACCTTACAACTTTGCTGATCAAATGACTGCTTTGACAACTATAGTTCATGAGCGCAGAAAGGAATTGGCATTCAGAGGAAATCGTCGCTGGTGGGATTTACGCCGCTTAAATTTGGAACCTGCGTTCGCAGTTGCTGTGAGGCATTCTGCGAAAGGCACTATTTCTGAATTGCCTCCTAACGATCTAAGGTATGCTTTTTTAATACCCCAGAGTGTAGTTGAAATTGGAGGGGCTAAACAGAATGCTCGTTAATGACAATTATTTTCTCATATGAAAAAATCGCTGTTAATTTTCGTCATAATATCAATATTCATGGAAGCTTTTGCACAAAAGCCCCTTTTTGTTGGGGATTCCATTCCTGATCTAGCCATTAAAAATGTTATTCAATATCGGGATAAAAGCATCGACAAGGAGAACGTCAGCCTCAGAAACTTTGGCGATAAGCTCGTCATTCTGGACTTTGGGTTTACCCATTGTCCGGGATGTATCGAAAAGCTACCCGAAATGGTCGCCTTGCAGGAAAAATTCAAAAAGCAATTCCAATTTTATTGGGTTACCTATGAATCCAAGCAGGCAGTGGATGACTGGTTTGGTGGTAAATTTGGAAAGGGGTTAGCTGGACTAAGCGTCCCCATCATCACTAGTGACAAACAACTCCATAACCTTTTCCCGCATACCGGAGAACCTTACGAAGTTTGGATCAAAGACGGCAAGGTAATCGCGCTCACAGATGCGAGCCGTGTAACCGATGAAAATATAGCAAAAGTACTGAAAGGAGAACCCATTGACTGGCCTGCCTTGGAAAGCAATATGAACTGGACGGATAATAAACCCTTGCTGGATTTTCAGGCCGGTGGTGAGGGTTCTTATGAGCTAAGCCATACACCAAAGTATTATTCCATTGTCACTGGCTTTATAGGGAATGTCGCTTATGTGAACATGGGATACCGAACGGACACGATCCATCAAACAGCCCGCTATTACGGAATTAATCTTTCATTGCCGGAACTTTATTATCTGACATTTCAACCAGAAGATAGTCTTGAGAAAGCTCCACTTCCTCTTAAAAAACTATTACTAGTAGAAGGAGTCAATAAGGACCGGTATTTTTATACGGGATTGAAAGAAGACAGAAATGCCTGGAGGGCAAAGAACACCTATTGCTATGAATCCATTGCTCCGATAAATACCCCGGAAAGCGATATGAAACGAAGAATGCGACACGACTTAAATTATTACCTTCACCTTAATGGCAGGGTAGAAAGCCGGGTAACCACCTGTTATAGTCTAAAACAGCTAAGCAATGACAGCTCCTCCTTTGTTTCCAAGTCTACGGATTACCACAGTCTGGAGCCAAAGGAGGAAAATAAATACATGCATCATTACAATCTTGGAGATTTTGTAAGCCAATACAATCAGCTATATGATCCTATTTTAATAGATGAAACCCGGTATAAAGGACCCGCTGATGTTAATCTTGGTAGAATCAATCCCAATAATCCCGATGAACTTAAAAAAGCCTTAAACAAATGCGGTCTGGATATCGTAAAGGAAGAGCGAGTGCTAAAATTCTTTGTTATATCGGAGTAAGGGTATAAGGGGACAAAATAGTGAAAGGATTCGCTTTTTATGTGCTTTTGGTTTTTTTTTCCTATTCGGATTTTAAGACAATTGCCTCTTGGGGCGCATCGCAGCACAATTTTATTTTAGAATATCCATTAATTTATTGCCAAATCCACATGAACAGAAACCTCAAAGCCATTACGCAACTCACAAAGCAACTCGCCAAAAAGGCAGCTGCCGGCTCCCTGGCGAACAACGATCTGGAAACCCTGCAGGAAGTAAGCTGGGAAACGGAAAACAACCTGTTCAATACCCTCTTGGCTTACCAAGATCCGGCAATGCAACAGCACGTGGTGCTCATCCACTTGCAGCGCCTCATTGAACTGAACAACCTGCTGTTCCATGCAGGCATTGCCCAAATGGACATCCAGGATTATACGGATCCACTCAATGAACTGACCCTGCATCTGTATCAAGCTTTTCCCCATGTATTGCTGGATGGAATCCGCCTGCCAGACAGTGTTCGTGCAGAACAGGCACCACAACTTAGTGAACGTTGGGAACGCCTGCAAAATGGGTGGGTAAAAGCCGGGGTCTCTTCCCTCCTACTCCAGATCTGCGCCATACCGGTAACAGAGCTATCCGCACTGGATAAACCCTACACTGCCGATCAATTTCAATACTTACTGAACTATCTGGATGGCCTGGAATCGGTCATTATGGGAGATACCGATGAGGATGAGCTGGAATTCCCACTTGTAAAAAGGATCATTGAGCTGGACTATAACCACCCCAACACCTATGGCTACCTAGGAAACCTGATAAAAACGGAATACCTGTTGTGGGAAAGTAAGGGGGCCCAGATCACCGAACTGGAGCGCATGGCTACGGAAATCCGGCAACTGACCGTTTTAACCGATGCACCCTACCGCACGAGCGGGATCAGTCTGAAGGAGGAGCTGCTGGAATGGATTAGCCAGGAGATCGATTACGTCCGGAAAAGGGATGACCAGGCCATGCAGGAAGAATACAGCCACCGTATGCATTACAACCTGAACATCCGCGAACTGGCGGTATACCGCAACCTGCAATTCAGGGTGCAAATGACCCTGGAAAAAACCATGGATGAAGTGGCCGAAAATACCGCCCGCAATTGCAGCAGCCGGGAGCGCCTGCACCTCAAACAACCCAGCATCCGCAGTAAAATGAGCATTAAGGATGAAATTGTACTGTTACCAATACGGGGGTTTTTAATGAAGATGGTAGCGGAGATTGACCGGTTTCTAAATTAATTGCTACCGATATGATTTATTACCTAGCTCATTTCAAGTCCAGCATGTCACGAACACCTGAAAAAATCACTAATTTCCCTTCTTCTACCTCCTGAACAGAATCTTTTAGCCCAGCAACGACATATACTGGCACATTATCTTTACCATTGACCTGTTCGGCGTTTTGAGGCTGAACAATGAGTGTTTCCATTTTTACTACTTAATTAGGTATTAGGGTGAAGGTAATCTTATAACGCAGCTACCGATCGCGACCAAAAAATCCGGATTTTGCTGATATCTACTTTCTTCTTGGCAGCATACAAATCAAAGTTTTCCTGAGCCCGCAGCCAAAAGTCTGCACTGGTATTAAATGCCTTTGCTAGTTTCAAGGCCATCTCTGGTGTAACCTTTTGTTTTCCGTTTATGAGAGCGGAAAGCGTTTTCCGGCTAATAAGCAAACCTTTTGCCACATCTTCCAACGTTAATTTGCTGTTGGTTTCTTCCTTTATTCCTTCAATCGTTTCTTTGATCAGCTCGCCGGGGTGAGCAGGTGCAAACATAGCCATATCTCAAAGATATGATGTAACCTTTGTAGTTACAAGTATTGAGTGATATTTTTTAGTAAATTATACTTTCCTTCCCCTCCAAAAGGGGTTTATGGCTCTATTTCCTTTATCCAAATTAAATTTTGGCTGCCATGAGCGGCATGGAAACAATAGGCGGAGTGACCGAGGCACGTAGCCGGCTTGTTCCCGCCGCGAAGGGTAGTCAAAATTTATATAATCTGGGTTAATCCAAATAATGGCTCACTCCCTTTTGTTGGAGGTAGCTGATGTACTCGAGCTTGAGGCGGCGGTCGAAACCGGGCAGGGTACTAAGGTATTCCGGAGTTTGTTTTAACAGGTCGGCCAGGGTAAAATAGCCCAAGTGCTCGGTTACAGCACAAAACTCCTTGCTAAAACCTAATTCTTTAAAGGGCTGATGCAGGAAATCTTCGGTATACTCCATGGGCTGCTTGGTTCTAATCCAGTTATGTTACAACATCCTTCAAATATATCGGTTAACATTCAAATAGTCAAGTAATTTGTGTTAAATAGGTTTAATATTTTAAATTCAGATGAGATCCTTCGGTTCCCCACCATCCCTTCTGTTCCCTCACTCAGGATGACGTTCTATAGAAACCTTATCAACAAATTCATAATCTATTATTTATGATTGATCATCCAACCCCTCACAGGCTCCTACCGTAATTCGTTCCATTAGTTTTAGGGTGTTAACTTCGGTTTTGTAATACGTAACATACTAGCCGATGATCTTGCAAAACCCCATAAAGTCCACGTTTAACCCTGTAGTAACCGGATGGGAAGCGGTACCCCTCTCCTACCTGATTATGAATAATTCCACACTTGCTGATGTATGAATTTTACCCTTCTTCACTGGTGGCTGTCCTTGAACCAACCGCCTTAAAAACTTCATTTTGCAGCCATCCGCTGCCCTATGCCGCAGGTCAGTTGTATAAAATGAGCCATGGCCAACTGTTAACCCAATCCTTTCGGGGATCAGCTTTTCAGTTGGGTACGCTTTGCACGCAGTCAATGGAGCCGCTGATGCTGAATATACACTTTTTACAGGATGCCGTTTATTTAATTTACCTCTATCATGGGTCCTTAACACTAAAACTGGAACAACGCACCCTGATTACCGTACCTGAAAACCGGCTTTTTGTTAGTGCAATAGCGGATGGCACCTATGCAGCAACGATCGCTGCGCCCGGCACCAGCTTGCTGATTGCCGCGATGGATCCCACCTGGCATGCCCAAGCCAAAACCCAACTACCCAATTTACACCACTTATTCGAAAAACTCACAGCCGGAACCTTATTGGCTGACGCCCTGCCTATGGTACGGCCAGATGCAGATATGCTATTTTTTAGCAGCAAACTACAACACTGCCCGGCAGAAATTAGTAGCCTGCTGAACAGCAAACTGGAAAACTACCTGCACAAGCTTTACCTGGCCTATGACCGATTTCTTCAAAAGCACCACAGCGATGCCCTGGAACTTTGGAGGTATGTACATGCCCACTACCTGGATTTCGATGCGTTTAAGGAAGACCCCATCCGCCAAGAGACGTGGATGAACCTAAAAGCGGCCAACCGGCATTATGTAAAAGCGTTTGGGGCCACCTTGCAGCAGCATGCGTTGCATTTACGGATGGGGCAAGGTTACCAGAACCTGTACCGGAATGGTGAAACGGTGGCCAAAACTTCTTATACATTACACTACCGGGCGCCTGAGATTTTTACCCGTGCTTTCCACGATTTTTTTGGGATAAATCCCAGTGAATTGTTGGAAAAACGAAAGCATGCACCTAAAACTGATACAGATGACCAGAAAAACCCGGATAAACCAAGCTAAAACGGGCATCCTTATCACTAGTAAATGAGGGATATAGGTGTAATTTAGCAGTAGAAAAAGGAACAGTTAAACAAACAATGAAAACAGCAAAAATTACACTCCTGGTCATAGGTAGCCTGTATGCAGCGATGTTCTTTTTTACCGGTGCATTTAAATGGGCAACCATCTCCTATTTTCTCAAACAAATGGTCCGCAATCCTTTCCCGGATTCGTGGGCACCCTGGATAGCTTATGGTTTGCCCTCTTTGATGTTATTACTGGCTATTTTCTTTGTGTTAACCATGCTTCAACTTATCAAAGATATTTCCCTGTACTTGTTTTCCATATCCACACTGATCATGATCACATTGGCGGTTTACAGCCACTTAGTACTGATTGGTTATTTTCCCGGCATCCGCCCCTGTTCTTGCTCGGGCATACTGGATATGAGTTGGGAACAGCATGTTATCTTTAACAGTGTATATTCCCTGTTGGGTATCCTCGCGATCACCCTCACCCTGGCCTTGCCCTATTGGGACCGGATAAGGGATTTCTATCGAATTTTTGTCCGTTCAAAAATACAGGTTAAGTTTGCTGCCTGGTATAGAAAAGAGCAAGCACCACCTAACAACTGAAAGTGTCATGAGAAAATTAAGTATGGCATTTGTATTTTTGGCCCTTGCCGGGGGAATCGGCGGAGGCCTCGCTGTTGCACAGCACAAGTTAACCACCCAGACGCTGGATGCATCCACCATCTCTGGATCGACCACTGCTAACCTTTCCCTTGCCCGTAAAGGCTTGGATTGGGATTGTCAACACGTCACCTCTGCTAATCCATGCTATTATACGTGGAGCACTGTGACCAACTCTTATTCCGTGCCTTCCGCAGAAAGGGGCCCTATTGTTTTTGACAACTGAATAAGCTAGTTGAACATTCATCGATACTGATGAATGGGAAGCGGGCAGCCTGAATGGCGCCCGCTTTTTCTTTTAGATTTTTTTTAGCAACTCTTCAATTTCATTCACCAGCTGCGTCCGACAGATAATTTTTCCTTTTTCATCAATCAGGAAAAAGGCTGGATATCCGCTTATTTTATAATAGTCAATAAACGGATGTTGATCTCTTAATCCGTCCGTGAAAGTATTAATCCCTGAGGGATGGGTATAAATACCCTTTTTAAGGCTTATCTTCCATTTAGCCTGATCGTCTATACTTATCGAGATCAACTGAAAGCGTTTGTTGATTAACTTGTCAGTTAATAGTGGCGTCAATCGATTTTTTGCCTTTGCACAAGCTCCGCAACCGGTATACCATAGGTCTACCAGCGTAATATGCCCTAACAAATTTGTGGAATCGACCTTGTTCCCTAATGAATCGGTAAAGGAAAAATAGCGTACCAGCGCATTTTTCTGCGTGGACAAATTGAGTTCTCGGTAATCTTCCAATTCCTTTTTTAAGATGGGCGTAGTGATGTAGGGCTCCATGGCATCCAGATACTGTGGCAGGTTTTCCCGTGTACTGTAACGGGATAATAATCCGATCAACAATTTTTCTTTTAATAAACCATTGTAATGGTTTCGTATGCGATAATAGAGATTTTCTATTTTCACTTTACCTTTATCCATATTGTCTTTATTTGACAATAGTTCCTTCAAAAGCATGCTGTTAAAAATGATTTCACAAAATTTACCCGAATAAGTAGCTGTTTGCCAATCGGTGGTATCAATCGCGGCGTTTTTACGCCAGAACAAATGGGCTAAATAGGTGCGGTATACGTTAATGGGGCTTAAAATCAAGCCCCCTATTAACATGGTAAAATCAAACTGCCGCCTGCCCATTTTCAAGTCAGCCGCCATTAATTGATATTCCTGTGCAGTTAGCTCATTTTTATGCAGGTCAAGGATGGCTTTTTTTTGCTGGTAAATGGAGTCGTAATAGTTTTCTGCCCGATATAATATCAGCGTGTCCATGTCTTCTGCGTATGCCTTTGGCTCAGGACCACCCGGAGAATACAGGATGCTGTCATATTGAAAATGGACATTATACTTATTACACCCCCTGCCACTAGCCCGAATACTCGCAGACCCGATCTCGAAATCCACAGAGTCGCCCGGCATACCCAGCATCTGGTCACCTCGCGTGATGGGCCGATGGAGTTGACCCCCAACCACGGGAAACAGGCTATAATAAAAAGGGTCGGTCAGGGAATCCAGCCTGATATTAAAACGCCCGTGAGCGTCAAGCAATACATTTTTTTCCTCATAACTGAGTTGATCAACCACAATGGTAGGGCAACGGGTCAGCACAAACACCAATGTATCGCAACCGGGCAAATCCACGTGACCACTGATATGGGCTGTGTGATACGCCTGTCCGTGGGCAAATTGTGAGCTAAACCCAATATAGGTAAAGCAAATAAAAATGAATTGGAAGAATAAAGGGTATTTTCTCATCTTATCGATTGTTTTGGGTTAAATTAAATTGGTTAACTTCATAGAGGGGGATGTACAGGGCATAGCGAGGGTCATTGGGCGGAAGGCTGTAATCCTGTCCGTTGAGCGTGCGCTTCATGGTTATATGATAACCTTCCTTGTTTAGCCGGCGCACGTCACTCCAGCGAGCACCCCGAAAGGCTAACTCTTTGCGTCGTTCCATCAATACGAAGGCTAATGCTTCGCTTTGGCTACTAAAGCTGACCGGCACGTACGTTCCCGTACGAAATCGTTTTGAAAGCAAGGTATTCATATCCGCGGCAGCAGGCTGGGGTCGATTGTCGCGTGCCGCGCATTCGGCACGGATCAGGTAGAGTTCATCTACCGCTAGTCCAGTGAACATATAGAAAGATCCGGTATAGGTGCGTTTAATGGTCAGCCTACCATTTACGGTTTTGTAGTACAAACTACGGCGCAGGTCAAACTCGTCATAGGCATCATACAGGGTTTGGTCAATGTGCATAACTCCCGATGAAGTAGAGAACGGGATGGCATTGACTGTGCGGTTTTGGTAGATGGCTTCTATATTAGTAATGCCAAATTGATCGGTGATGGTGTTGTAATCCAGCAGTTGATCATACAGGCTTAAGGCTTGCTGGGCATAACTGCCTGCCTGTTCGTAATTTCGCTGCGAAAGGTACACCCGGGCCAGCAAAGCATAAGCTGCCAGTTTGGTAGGCCTGATGCGGTTTGGTTGTATGGTTGTTCCCTGCAAGTATGTGGCAGCTTGCAGCAGATCGTTTAGGATCTGGTCATAGGTTTGCTGCAGGTTGGACCGCTGTTTTATGATGTTAATATCCGGAGACAGGCGGATGGGCAGGCCCAAGTCGGTTACGGCCGTAGCGGCATCATAGGGCAGACAAAATACTTCGGCCAGGGAGAACATGGCTTTGGCACGTGTAAAGAAGGCGGCCCCCTTTAGGTCATTTCGTTCGGCCAGAGGTTGATTAGCCACATCCGGGCCGGCCAGCCCTTCCAACACGACATTAGCCAGGAATACCTGGTGCCATATGCGGTCCCAGTCTGCTACGGCTCCGTTATTGTCCTGTTGGTAGATGTTACTGGCCCAGATATAGGTGCTTCTGTCCAAACCACTGGCACTCTCCCAGTCGGGATACGTCCAATAATATTCATCGGATGACTGGATGCCCAGCAAGGGTGTTTCTATGATCTTGGTTTCGTCATCCAGTAACCCCCTTAGCTCATCAAGCCGGGTTGGGATGACGATACTGCTGTTGGGTTTCTTTCCCAAAAAAGTGTCTTTATCGCATGAAATAAGCGCGATGATACTCAGTATGCCTAGTCCTGTTCTTATTTTTATGTTCATGGCTGCTTGTTTAAAAGGTTACAGTGATGCCCAGGGCGTAGGTACGGGGCGATGGATAATTGTTGGCGTTTGACAAGGACACGAAGTCCGGGTCGACGTAACTATGCGTGGCTTTCCAGATGATGCCTACATTGTTGACATACGCATAGATTGAGGCGGCGTGCCATACGCCTGTAGGGATTACGTTACTCAAGTCATAATCCAGCCGGATATCCTGCAGGCGGATGTGATCGCCTTTTTCAACCAGTGCTTCTGAAAGCCGGTAAAAGCCTTCGCGATTGGGATCAACCGGATAGTTAAATGAGGGGACGTTGGTATTTAGTTCGTCGCCCGGCTTTTGCCAGCGGTTTTCATAGCCGGGCTGTTGGGCTACGCCGCCAAAGGTGCGGATGAGGGTGGAATAATCCACGGAATTGTCACGGAAATAATAATGCCCTTTGTAGGTGATATTAATAGATACGGATAGCGTTTTATAAAAAAGGGTGTTGCGCAACGAACCGGTGTACTGGGGTCTTCCCGGGCCTATATACGCTAAATCACTTGGGCTTGGTACACTGAGGATGGCTGCGTAGTCTTGGGAGAGTTGCCCATTTACGTATCCCTGCGGATTGCCCGTTTGCGGATCAAGCCCTGCCCAGCGGTAGGCAAAAATGGGGCTATAAGGTTTCCCTTCTACTGGGTAGTTGAAATCGTAATTGGCCATCGCCGTCGGTGAGGGCGGGGCCGACAGGTATTTGGTTACCTTGTCCCTGGCATAACTGAATAGTATATTGGCAGTCCAACCCAGGGTTCCTTTCAGGATGTTGGCATCGAGTTGAAGGTCCAGCCCGGTTGTTTCCAGATTGGCTTGGTTGCCCCTGAATTGGGTAATGCCTGTAGTGGCTGAAACGGGGCTGTTGCCTAAGAGATCCTGGGCATGCTTGAAGAAATATTCCAGGCTGCCGTTGATCCGGCCGTTACGTGTCCGGAAATCAAGCCCGGCATTGAACATGGCAACTTTCTCCCAGCGCAGGCTGGGGTTGGGTGGGTTGACAATGATGTATTGCAACTGGCCATAGCGGTTTATAGCCGGCAGATCGGGGGTGGCGGTGGTATAGGCCGACACGGTTTTGTCGATATTGCCATTGTAACCGTAGGTGGCGCGCAGGCGCAGGTAAGGTAGTGAGGACAGGTGATAAAAGGTTTCTTTACTGAGTTCCCAACTGCCCCCGGCTGACCAAAGGGGTACACCTCGTTGGTTGGCATCTACACCAAACAGGTTTGATTCGTCTTTCCGTGCGCTGCCTGACAGGGTATACCGCTGCCGGTAGGTATAGGACCCGTTTACGTAATAGGACAGGTAGCGGTCGGTTGAGAACGTGCGTGACGGGATTTGGCTATTGATGCTGATGACATTGCCAAAGGGGCGGGTAAGGTAATCGCCGTAAAGCAGCGGTTTGTTGGTGCCGTTACGACTGTCATAACCGTACAGGGTGCTACTGTTGTTGGTGGCACCATCGTCTTGCAATTCATAGCCTGCAAGCAGGCTGAGTTGGTGCTGGCTCCATTCCCGGTTGTAACTGGCTTGTGCACGCAGGTGCTGGGAATGGTATTCGTCTTGCCGAAGGTACAGTATATCGCCCACCGGATAGGGGGCTGCGGTGATGCTGTGCGTGGCGTAGTTTGTTTGCAGGTATTGATTAATAAGGTCGCGGGTATTGTAAAATTCAACGGTCTGCAGGTCCTGGCCATTGCGGAAGCCTTTGTTGTATTGGTAGAGCAGGCTAATATCCAAGCCTTGCAGCAGGTGATAGGTTAAGTATTGGTTAATGCGCCAGTCGTTTAGGCCTAATTGGTTATCGCGTGCAGAGAGGTCATCATAGGGCCGGTACGTCCAGTCAAGCAGCAGGCCCTGCCCTGCTGTATCTACATAGGCTTGGCTGCGACCTGATTTGTTATATAAAGCGAGGGCTTGGCCTTGGTCATTAACTAAACGGGCATAAGGATAGCTGTCGCCGAGGCTGACGGCATTGGCGTTTGTGCTATTGCCCGTATAGTTTAGGGTGGTGTTTACTTCCAGTTTTCCGGCCAAAAGGTGCAGGTTGTTTTTGGCCTGCAGACTGACCCGCTGGTAGTCGTTGCCGGTTTGCGATTGGACGTTTTTGTCATAACCGGCAGACAGGTAGTAGTTGTTTAGCGCCCCACCGCCCGAAATGTTTACCTGATACTGTTGGGATACGGCGGGGCGGTAAAAATAGCGGCTCAGGTCATCGCGCAGGTCATATTGGGCCAGGGCGGTTAATTGTTGGGCAGCCTGGCTTTCCGTTAGGTCGCCATTGCGCTGCTGTAGCAGCACCTGCACCGCCGGAGACAGGATGGCCTGCGGGCGGGAATTGATGGAGCCCTCGTAAAATCCCCTGTTAAACAGGTCCTGCTCAAGGCTGATGTAGTCGGTATTACTAAGTTGGGGATGGTAATAAAGGTTGGGCTTCTCCCCTACCGTGACGTTGCTGCTAAAGCTAATTTGGGCAGGTGAATTGAAACGGCCTGATTTGGTGGTGATGATGATGACACCGTTGCCGCTTCGCGCCCCCCAAATGGAAGCCGCGGCGGCGTCTTTTAGTACGGAGATACCGGAAACATCGCCGGGGTTTAGGTTGTTAATATCCCCTTCGTAAGGAAAATTATCAATAACAATGAGCGGCTTGGTGTTGGCGAAAAGGGTGCTGCGGCCCCGGATGCTAAACGGCGATTCATTTTCGCCCGGATGGATATTGCGGTTAAAGACCAGCCCACTGGTAATGCCCTCCAACCGGTCGGTAATGTTGGTGGATATACGGCGGTTAAGCAGCTGCTGATTTAACTGTACGAAGCTACCCGTAGCCCGTTCTTTGGGGATCTTTTGGTAGCCGGTGTTTATTTGTACTTCTTCCAATTGAAATACCGAGTCGGTTAATGTGCTACGAGTCGTGTCTGGTTTTGTTTGGCCTAAAGCAGAAAGCGTAAAGCAGAAAATTAATGTAAAATACAAGGCAAATAGCGCAATGCTTTTTTTACGCTTTATTTTTATTAATTTTAGCCAGTATTTAGGCAATAAATATCCCTTGGGGTATAGTACCTTCATTTTTTTGATGATTTGTGATGAACAATGAGCTAAAAAGGAGGCTGCCCGCTAACGTTTAGCAGACTACGCGGGCAGCCAGTAGTGAGGGCACCGTTACTCTGGTGCGGAGATCACGTTCTTTGAGACTGGCTGAAAATGTGGTGTGGTACGTGTTTTTTCCATCTATTCGTTGGTTAAAGTTATACGTCCCGGTGGTAGAAAGGTTGATTTTGCTTAAAAAGGCAAAAACCCCCAATTTTCCACAGCCACCGCGGTACGACCAAGAACCATGACGCTGCTTCCAAAAGGGGGCCTTTGCCCTATTCCCTGCAAATTTACAAAAAATTTGGGCAAGGAACTCCCTGATGGCCTCGCGTCGATGAAAGTTGGTCGTTTTCGGTGACGAGACTGTGTATGTCCAAATGGACAAATATTTTAATAATGGCTATAGTTCATTCAACTATAACATAGGCAAATATAAATTAAAATGTAGTTGTAAGCAACTTTTTTTTAAAGAAAAATAAACATATTTATTAATTTACTGATTATCAAGTTAATATTTTCATTAAGTGGCTAAAAAACAAAATAAAGGAGAAGAAAACGATATTAACAACATAAAAAAAGCCACAAAAATGGCTGGCGCCTCCTCACTTTTATTGTCATTTTATTTAGAAGTAAATAGAACCACGGTAAGTAAATGGAATACGAATTTTTTCCAACCTTCTATAAAACAACTAGACAAGATTGGTGATCTTTTAGAAATAGATAATTCAGAGTTGCTTCTTTCAAATAATCGAATTAATACAGGTTTAGCAAAGGCTGCTCAGAAAGAATTTAAACGGCTTATAAATGACGGTGCTGAACTATATATACAAATAAAAGATGAAAATGGAGGAGTTAAAGACATACCTAACCCAGAACTGGTTAAAAAAATCCAAAAATTCGTCGAAGACTACAAAAGGAAAACTAAGAAGAAGAAATAATCATTCACTAAAATAATAATCATGATCACCGAAGCAGCCATATTATATGTCAAAAAGGAACTCCAGGCAAACTTTGAAAAGGACTTTAAAACAGCAGGAGCCTATATCAGCTCGATAGCTGGATACAGGAAGCATTCGCTGTCCAAATGCATAGAACAGCCAGATAAATACTTGCTGCTGGTTGAGTGGGAAACATTAGAAGACCATACCATCGGTTTTAGGGAGTCAGCTGAATATTTGGAATGGAAAAAACTTTTGCATCATTATTATGATCCTTTTCCGATTGTGGAACATTTTGAAGGGGTTATTGATTAAGTACAGGCGCTTCTGGTACAGCCTTGCTATTAAAATGCTGCTTCTTATAAAGTGAGTTGTTGGCATTATCATTGAGGGTTTTTAAAGAAATAAACTTAGTTATTATGAAAAAGGTGTTAATTTTAGCAATGGGGCTGTTTTCGTTTTGTTGTTTTGCCCAGAATAGTGGTTTGGAAAGTATTGACGTGGTCTACCCGACAGAGCCGGTTGGCCATAAAGTGGCTGTTTTTGTTAATGGACAGTTGGTACTGAATATGAAATTGGACCAGTCAACGATAGAACCATATAAGATCGCCGACTTTAAAGTGGTGAAAAGAGATACCACGCTAAATGGTTGTACTTACGATGCACGCATATTGATCACCACGAAAAGCGAGTATGCGCCATCTTTTATCTCTTTAAACCAACTTAAACGTAAATACACGAATCTGAATGCAGGACCCACCCTGTTTATGATAGATGACGAGATCATCAGCAGTAACTATGATGAGCAGGTGGTGGATGAAAAGAACATTTTACGCATCGTAATAAACAAAATCGACAACCCCCAGGAAAAACTGGACATTAACGTGGTTAAATTGCTCACTAAATCAGAAGCGTACTTAAAGAAGCCAAGTCGGATGATAATCAGGGGGAATAGTGGTGTGGTTCCGGCCGGTGATTACATGGATAATGTGCGGGAGAAGGTAAATGTAGAAAAAAAATATTTTTAGTGCCTTAGCATCGGCACAATATACTAACTACTGTTATTTACCATTAAAAATTTCAAAAATATGAGTATATTAACATTAAAAGACGGCACCGAATTGTATTACAAAGATTGGGGAAAGGGTCAGCCCATTGTTTTTCATCATGGCTGGCCTTTATCTAGTGACGATTGGGATGCCCAAATGCTATTTTTTCTGCAAAAAGGCTACCGGGTTATAGCCCATGACAGAAGGGGTCACGGTCGTTCAACCCAAACTTCCAGCGGACACGAAATGGAAACCTATGCGGCCGATGTAGCTGCGTTAGCCGAACACCTGGATTTAAGGGATGCGATACACGTGGGGCATTCAACCGGCGGTGGCGAGGTGATCCGTTATGTAAACAAGTATGGCAAAGACCGGGTGGCCAAGGCTGTTTTGGTAAGCGCGGTTCCGCCAGTGATGGTAAAGAGCGAAAAAAATCCGGATGGTGTGCCTATTGAAGTATTTGACGGGATAAGGGAGCAGACACTCCACAACCGCCAGCAATTTTATATCGATATTACTTTTCCGTTTTACGGATATAACCGGGAGGGTGCAACGGTTAAAGAAGGTGTGCAACGAAATTGGTGGAGACAGGGAATGATGGGTAGTATTCTGGCGCATTATGAATGTATTAAGGCATTTTCTGAAACTGATTTTACTGAGGATCTGAAGGCAGTGGACATCCCCGTACTGGTATTGCACGGGGAAGACGACCAAATCGTGCCTTATCTGAATGCGGGCGTGAAATCGGCCAAGCTATTGAAAAATGGAAAATTAATCACGTATCCAGGCTTTCCACATGGCATGCCAACCACCGAGGCTGATACGATAAACGCCGATATTTTGAGTTTTATTAAGTCCTGATCAGAGACCTCTTAAGGTTTTTTGATCTTTCCAGCGCCAATCAATTCGTATATTGGCGCGGTCATGGAGATATGGAATGGGATAAATGGGTTCAAGGCCCTGTTGCGGGCCGAAAGTCTGAAGGCGGAAAGTGCTGGGCAATTAACTCCGGCACAGCTTGACATAATTGTGGATGAGCGCTGGTTCAACCTATTTGTGCCCCTCAACTATGGGGGACTTGAACTCGGACTTCCGGAAGGCTTACGGGCAGAAGAAGCGCTGGCACGAGTGGATGGAAGCCTTGGTTGGACAGTCACTTTGTGTGCCGGTGCCAACTTGTTTGTAGGTTATTTAAATCCGCAACTTGCTGCTGCTTTGTTTAGCAATCCGAAAGTTTGTTTTGGAGGGAGCGGCAAAGAATCAGGCAATGCCGAACAGACGGATGCGGGTTATTTGGTGAGTGGTGAATGGGATTTTGCAACGGGTGCACCCCACAATACGGTGTTCACGGCAAACTGCCAGCTGACAACTGAAGGAAGATCTTTATTAAATGAACGGGGTGAACCGCTGATAAAATCGTTCTTGTTTTTGCGGGAAGAGATACAGATAATCCCTAATTGGGATAGCATGGGGTTGAGAGCGACAGCAAGTCATTCTTTCCGGGCAGATAAGGTATTACTGCCACCGGAGCGCTGTTTTGAAATAAGCGCCAACCAGGCTATATTGCCACAACCGATATACCATTATCCGTTCCTCCAGTTTGCTGAAGCTACGCTGGCCGTTAATACGCTGGGCATGGGCTTACATTTTCTGGAACTATGTACCGATGCGGAATTGCCCGCTACCCTGCTTAAGGAGGCAACTGACTCGGTTAACCAGTTGAGAGCGGCTTTTTATGAAGCTGCAGATATTTCTTGGGAAGCCCTGCTCTCCCCCGGCGACATCCCGGATGATACAATTGCTGCAGTCTCGCGGATTAGCAGGCAACTAGCCTGGGGCGTCCGCTCCTGGATCACCAGACTCTATCCATTGGCAGGAATGAAAGCCGTACATCCGGGCAGTGAGCTAAACCGGGTATTCCGGGATTTGTTTACCGCCAGCCAGCATGCGCTGTTGTTTTAAAGTGAATTAAATCCTTATATTAGCAGTTAATTTATATTTTTATGTCTGAACAACTCAATAATACCGTTGCCCTGGTAACCGGGGCTTCGAGTGGTATAGGCCAGGCAGCAGCGATCCGTCTGGCTGCAGCGGGTGCAAAAGTCGTGCTTGTGGCACGAAGGGCTGACCGGCTTAAAACACTGGAAAAAAAGATACAGGATGCAGGCGGAACGGCTTTTTCGATAGAAGCTGACCTTTCCTCGGCTAACGAAGCTGCCGGGGCTGTCGCCCAAACCATCGCCCAATATGGCCGGCTCGATACGCTCATAAACTCCGCAGGGGTTATGCTAAACGGGCCTTCGCTCGAATCACCCTTGAAGGAATGGGACCAAATGGTGGATATCAACCTGCGGGGCCTGATGTATATCACCAAAGCGGCACTGCCCCACCTGGTCGAGGCAGTGGCTACAAGCCCGCGCAAAGTAGTTGACGTGGTCAACATCTCTTCGGTGGCAGGCCGATTTGCTGCAGCGCAAGTGGCTGTTTACAACGCCACAAAGTTTGCGGTGACAGCAGCCACCGAAGCATGGAGGCAGGAGTTCACCAAACGATCCGTCCGTTTTTCAGTAGTTGAACCAGGCGCCACAGCTACGGAATTATTTGAACAAAAAGACGGGCTGCGGGAAGGTTTCCAAGCGCGGTTTGGCGAGATTGAATGGCTCCATGCCGAAGACATTGCCGAAGCCATCGCCTTTATTGTGACCAACCCAAGACGCGTTGCCATCAATGAAATAGTGGTAAGACCAACGGATCAGGCATAGGGGTTTGGATATTGGCTTTTAGTTTATGACTTTCCATCACAGCATCCGCTCTGTTAGCAGGAAGAAAGGTGGAAGCTTTTTATCATCCACTACCCACTGTTTGGAACTGATATCCGGATAAACCTGTGAAGCTGTCCGGATCAATTGCTGAAAACCATCGGTGTTTACCGGTTCAATGCTTTTATAGGGAAAATCTTTTTGCCCGGTTCCGTAAGGCAGCATCCAAACTAGTGCTTTGCGGATGCTTTTCCCAGTTGGGGTAGTATAATGCCAAAGATCGGTATGCACGTTCTCTGCCAAGCGGGCAATCGTAAAAAAGCCACGCAGGTTCATCGTTGTATAATTCCACGGACGTGTTCTTGCCAGTTCTAAAGGTTGCTTTCCGTCAGTGTCAAGTTGGCTTTCGATGCGGGCGTAACTATTATTCTTTAATACTTGCGTTGCCAGGGCCGTATCCCCTGTAAAGAGGCCATATCCGATCAATTGGCAATCATAAAACGTACCGTGATTATTGTGTTCATCCGATTCGTCGATACCCAAAGGACTTTCCTGCATCCAGTCTGCAAATGCTTTAAACCATTGCTGTAGTGCTTTCGTATCGGTGTCCTTCCACTCAGGGATTCCTGACAAAAGCGGGATGACATCCAGCATTTCTACAAAAGCCCTGGAGTCGATCAGCCCGATGCCACGCCCCTCGGTAATACCCGGTATCGCCTGGCCATAGTTTAAATTGGGATTCATCCGGGTATCGGCATTCAAAAACCAGGTTTTAAGGAGACGGGAGGCTTTAATGGCATATACCGCTTTGCCGGTATAATAATACGTGACTGCCAACACTTGGACATCGTTGGTAAGCTTCTTCAGCTGATCCGCATCCGGAATATCAAACCGCTCCGGATTAACCTTTCCATCTTTGCGTATATAGGGCAAACCATCGGGTTTGCTTTTATCCGGCCACCAGTAGGGCCCTACGCTCATATAATCGTGTTTGTCGCCGCTGGCGGGAAGTATACTTTTAGAAGTTACCGTATACGGACCATTATTTAAAGCCTTATCTGCCTCTTGCTGCAATGCAGTTAAAGCTGCACTCAACACAGCATCTCCGGATGCAATCTTTTTTTTGTTGCTTAGCAAGAGGTCGCCACGTGTTAAAAAGGTGTTTGGTGGTTCTGTGGCTTTTGCGAAAGAAGCACTCACCAAACAACTTAAAATTACACAAAAGCTGATCATCGAATTTCTCATCATATACAGCCAAATTTGTTTATATGGTTATCCAAAATTAGGTAAACTTTTTTAAACCTAATATTGGATTTTACCAATTCTAAAAATCCACATTCAATTCCGGGGCCTTTAGTGTATCTATCGCATTGGAAACTGGAAGAATAAGCGTTCTGAAGCTCATACTTCCTGTTTGTGGAACGGTATTTAAAATCGTAGTTCCTTCTGTCGATGGCACGAGCACTTCTTGTGCCAAGCCATTTTGATCTTTAAAGTTAAGGAGGACACCGGGCGAACGCGGGTCTGCCTGATCCCATTTTAAAGTGACAGTGCCTGCATTTGCCGTGATGCTGCGAAGTGTTCGGTTGATCAGGAATGATTCATAGGCCTCACCGTAAACTTCGCCATTCACTTCCGATTTAACAGACCGTGCATTTTCGGGATTATAGGTATATACTTGGAATATATAAGGACCTTCAGCCAAGTTAGTAAGCAATGTACGGAATGTATCAATCGGGTTTTTAGACGTGACGCTTAGTTCAAGCGAATCCTGTTTATTGTTCCAAAATACTTTGGTCTTGGTAATACGGGAGTCGGATTTGAGGAGCCAGTATAGTTGGATGCGGTTCTTCCCAGGATTTGCTTTTAAGGAATCGACTTTGGCCGGATAGACGGTTTCCCCATTGGGAATGTACTTTTTGTAATTTTCATCGGCCTTATCACAGGCGGCCACAAATACTCCTAAGAGTAGCCACCAGCACATATAATTCATTTGCATCTTCATGTTTTTCATATTTATTGTAATTGGCCAAAAAAGGTGATTTCTGCCATCCAGCTATAATCAGAGTTACCGAATGTCTGCAAGAATTTCAAGCGAATGTACCTTACTGGGGGTGCATCAATGGGAAATTTAAATTGATGTCCTTCCTGAGCGCGTAAAATATCGTCGTTGGAATTGAGGGTTATTGGCAGCCCTGAAGATTTTACCACTTCACAGTCCATCAATTTAGTCCAGCCATTAAAACTTCCATCCGGATTATATTGGGTAGTTCCCCAGACTTCAAATAATTGAGGGTCACCCGCAGCGTAAAGCAAATTTTGTTCATCAAATGCGCCACGGGGAACTTCCACAAACCGGCTTAGCTTAGCAGTAACACCCATATCAAAAGTGATCCAGTGAGGAATTCCTGCCCCGTTGACAGAGCGATACCATGTTTTGGTCGAGCTAGATCCCCCACTGACAACATCATTCCAAAGGTTTGCTAGCGTCGTTGATCCAAATGTGGAAGCGTCGGTAGGTAGCTTCAAGCCCACAAACTTCTTCTTATCCATTTGTTGTTCAAATAACGGCTTTAGACGGTGCCATACCGTATCTGAATAATTTTGCCACTGATCGCGTACATACAAGCCAAACCACTGTTCCGTATCATTAAAACCCCGTGATGCAAATTCACCCACAGCCTCCGCTGTATAATACATGTCTGACTGAATGGGCTCCTCTCTCTGTCCCCGTGTTAATACCCCGATGGCAATATTGGCGGTGTCGGCATTTTCGTACTTTACAGAGATACCTCCAAAATCGGCTATCGGTTCCAGGGAAGCCAGGGTAGATTGAATGGGTGCTGTTAATGGCTTTACTTTTACAGTTATTGGCTCAGACCGGACCTCAGCCCTGCTTATGGAATATAACTTTACTTCCCGTTCATCCGTATTGTTAAACCCTTCCAGAACAATGCTGTTATTATAGTAGGTAGCTATGGCTTCCATTTTATGCCCAGGCCTGTTTTCATATTCGGCTTTTACATAGAATAGTGTAGGATCATTTGGTACGTCATAGGTGATCTTTGCCTTACCCGCTCCATTTTCAACCCGTAAATTGGTAACTGCTGCGGGAGCCTTGTCGCCGTTTGTTTGCGGTTTAAGCTTTTCCTCCGAACAGGCGCCCACTAACAGTAGTGCTAGCTGGGCCCCATATATAAGACGTGATTTCATATTCTTTTCAATCAATAATTTTTGCATATGTATTACCACCCTGGGTTTTGCAGCAACAGGTTATTCTCAATCAGGTCTTCTTCCTTCTGTGGCCATAAATAGTCTCTTTTTTCGAATTTCTGATTGTAGATATATTTCAACTGATAATAGGCGTCTTCCGTTTTTCCGGTGACTGTCCATCCGGTTATCGGCTGATTCAGCACTTGTTCGGCTTCTTTCCAGCGGCGAAGATCCCAAAACCGGCTTCCTTCAAAAGCAAGTTCGATTAACCGTTCGCGGTGAATAATACTTCGAAATCCTGCTTTGCTTTGTGGCGCATTGGGGTTGATGGAATAATTGGCCCACGACTCTGTAACACCTTTTAGTCCGGCGCGAGCGCGCACCAGATCGATCCATTTATAGGCTTCTTCGCTTGGTCCTTGCCATTCATTAAGCGCCTCACTATAGAGCAAATATATATCCGAAAGCCGAATAATGGGCCAGGGATATGATTGAATGGTGATTTCAGTTGCGGATGATACTGATTGTGGATTTACGAGTTTTTTGGCCCAATAGCCCGTCATGGAATAGGCCCAGGCATGGTTGTTTGCAATCTGACCTAACTTAGCCTGAACATACACATTGTCTGCGTCATTAAAGCGCCCTTGGCCAAACCACCGCCCTCCATCAAATCCGAGGTCGGAATAAAACCGTGTCTCGCGGTCAAAATTTAGATTTGCCGTTTTATAATTGGGACTTATCCTGAGTGCATCGGCAGAAGTAGCCGTACGTATTCCATACCGTGCGTTATAATCCCAAGTTTTATCTTCATTGATCGGGACACCATTACTGGTATAGAACTGCTCGGCTATTTTTAGGGGTACACCAAATGAAGATAGTGCACCTGTTTGCTTGTCCCCAGTATACAAACGCGGCAAATTTTCCGACTGGAGCGTGCTAGCCCGGTTATTGGTACTGGTCCATATGACCTCCGAATTCCACTTTTCACAAACCGCGCTTCGCACACTCATTTCCGTAAGGGTAGCCGGGGATCCTGGAAAAGGCAGAAAAGCTCCATTATAGTAGTATATTTGATGTCCTGCAATTACTGCCTCGTCTATGGCTTCTTTACACGCAATGGCCGCGCGCTCCCACTTGCTGGCATCATACCCCTCGCCAAATAATTTTATCCCGTTGGAAGTGATCGTGGCATAATCCGGATTTCCATTGAATAATGGGCTGGCAGAAAGTGCCAGCACCTGTGCCTTCACGGCCTTTGCTATGGCTTTGGTTATCCGGCCTTGTTCTGTCGCTTCGGCCACAATACGCTCTGGGAGATCGGTTGTAGCCGAATCAAGCAATCCGGTTATGTAGTTCACACATGAATCAATCGGAGCCTGCAATGATTTAACTCCTTCTGGTGAAGTGGTAATGGGCAGGTTTTGTTTGACCAATACAATGGGGCCATACATCCGCATCAGAAAAAAATGATAGTACGCCTTTAAAAATTTGGCTTCGGCGGCCCAGCGATTTTTTTCATAATCGTCCATGTCTGGCACTTCATGAATGTGCTCCAGAAATGTGTTGCAATCGCGGATGGCCACATATAGCCCACGCCCACCGTTGCCCCCGCCCCAGTAATTGGAGTAGGGATCGGTAATGTTTTGGAAACCCTTAGCGATTTGCCATGCCGGTGTACTCAAATTGACATTATAATCATTAGCCCATATTTCGTCGCCCCCAAGTATAGTGGGATATACATAGGTATCGGTAAATTTAGGCAGATAACTATATAGGGTAAACAAGTATTGTTCTGTGGTGCTTCGCATACGAAACACATATTCCATCGTAGCAATATTGTCTGGCACGATATCCAGGTAATGGCAGGAAAATAAGCTCCCGCTCATCAACAGCACCATTAACCCATTTCTTAATCTTTTCATTTCTGTCTGTTTATATTTTTCGTCAAAAAGATAGTTGAACACCCATATTGATCACCCGCTGCAGTGGGTAACCTAAACCATTACCACCCATCTCCACATCCCATAGTTTAAATCGGCTCCATAAGAATAAATTCATCCCGTTAACGTAAAGTCGCGCTTTTTCTATAGCGATACGCTTGGTTAATTTAGCAGGGAGCGTATAGCCCACCTCGACATTCTTTAACCGAAGAAAGGCGCCATTGCGCATAAACCAAGTGCTAATAAGGGTATTGTTGGCAATTGGACGGGCGCTTAATCGAGGCCATATTGCATATAGATCACGGTTTTGTTCAGACCAATGATCGTCAGCATATACCTTTAAGAGCGCTCGATCATTCACAAATGGAGCTGTGGAATCGGCGTCCACCCAGAAAGATTCACGGGACAAACCCTGAAAAAATGCCGAAACATCCAAGCTTTTATAGCCAAACGAGAATCCAAATCCGTGCACAATCTCAGGTGATGTTGGGTAGCCGATCGGCACCCTGTCTCGTGTGGTGATCTGCCCATCACCGTTCACGTCATGATATTTGATGTCGCCGGCACCGTACTCGCCAAAGCTCTGTGGCGGCGAATTCTTTACGTCTGCATCATCTGCAAACAGCCGTTCTGCGATATAACCCCATTTCTGATTTATCGGTTGTCCTACATGTGATAAATAGGTATCGGAATAGTCTGGTTCATCATATTCTTCAAATTTGTTCGTGGCATAGGTTAAATTCGCCCGGGCCTGCACCCACCAATCGTTGTTAATGGTTTGGTTGTAGTCTACAGACAAGTCAAATCCTTTCGCACTTGCCTTTCCTAAATTGGCCTGTATATCGGCATTGTTCAACAAACCCATGGAAGCTGGAATGCTCGCCCTATTCATCAGAATATTGCTCCGTTTTTCTTTATAAAGATCTAAAAGAATATTTAGCTTGTTCCATAGGCTCAATTCAAAACCTATGTTCGTTTTCAATGCTTCTTCCCACGTGATCTGATCATTGCCATAACGATTGATAAAAATGCCTGAACGGCCATAGTTTAAGTCAGTGCCGAAAACTGAAGTTCGGGTTGCGTCGTTCATATTTACATCCGCCAGATAGAGAAACCGTTCATCTTCATTACCAATGGCATCGTTACCCACCTTGCCATAGGTGCCCCGAATTTTCAGGTTGGTCACGGTATTGGCCCATGGTTTAAAGAAAGGTTCATTGGATATGGTCCATGCGGCGCCTACCGACGGAAAATAACCAAACCGATGCGCTTTTGAAAAACGTTCTGTACCGTTGTAACCAAAATCGTATTCAAAGAAATAGCGGTTGTCATATCCATAAGACAAACGTCCGGAGATTCCCAGGTTTCGACGCGGCAATGAAAGTTGTAACGACCCGGCATTGGCTTTTAACTGGTCGTTCATGAGGTATACCAACAAGGCCCCTACTGTGTGTTTTTCCGAGAATGTACGGTTGTAATTTAATGTTCCCTGTATATAGGTGGTAGCCGTGATCTGCTTCAATCCTTCTGAATAACTCAGATATTCTGTACCACCATTGGGATTTAAGAGTGTGGTTGTAAATTGATTGGTGTATTTATCATAGTTACCCAGTGTATACCAAAACGGATTATAAAAACGCCTTACGTCAAAATAATTGGTACGCGTGGTATTGAACAATGCCTGTAGCGAAAGCCCCTTTGTCACAAAATCCAGATTTTGTTTTACTTCAAATTGCGCCAGTATGTTTGAACGTGTGTATTCTTTGTATCCTTTGACCATATCAGCATAGGGGTTGATGTACCCACCATCACCATAGTTGCCAAACATGATGTGCTGGACAAACTTGTTGGCATCATCTACTGGGTAATAGGCCGGAAAAAGAACTGGATTTGAGTAGGCTACTTTTTTATACATGCCCGTACCCCCATCCAATGGTCCGTTATAGCCATCAAATGTACCCGACAGCCTCACGGCTACCTGCGTGGTATTGGTTAAATTGATGGTTACATTTGAACGCATGGAGTAGGTATTGAGCCGGATGTTATTATTAAAATTATTTCGCTTGTCTACTTTGAGCACACCGTTGTCTCTGTTCATCGTGGCTGCGAGGTAATATTGTGCTACTTTCCCTCCTCCTGTTACGTTGAAATTGCCACGCTGGTTCATGGTATAGTCTTTAAATAGCGTTTTACGCCAATCGGTAGCAGGATATACATAGGGATTAGTCCCGGCGATGGTGTTATCAATCTTTTCTTCCGGGTATGGAAATTGGCCCAGCGGATTCCGTGTCAGTACGGCTTCATTACCCAACCGCATATACGTTATTGGGTCTGTAAATTCTACATTGTTGGTGGCAGATGAAATGGAATTTTCTAGTCTTAGGGATACTTTGGCTTTGCCTTCTACCCCTTCTTTGGTGGTGATCAGGATGACCCCGTTGGCCCCTCTGGCGCCATAAAGTGCTGTAGAGGTGGCGTCTTTTAAGATAGAAAAACTGGCAATGTCATCCACCTGCATGCGAGATAGGTCTGTAGTGGTTAGTTCGATGCCATCGATCAGGATGAGCGGATCTTTCTTGTATCCAAAAGTGGTTACACCACGAATAAAAAAATCGGCATTGTCAGCCCCTGGTTCGCCACTTCGCTGATAGGCAATTACCCCCGCTAACCTGCCTGCCAAAGCGGTGGTCAAATTGCTGGATGGTATTTTAAGTTCTGAGGGTGTTATCGTGGTAATAGAACCGACTACTTCTTTCTTTTTTTGCGTACCAAAGGCCACTACCACCACTTCGTCCAGATCTGATTTTTCTTCTTCAAGCGTTACATCAATCCGTTGGCGGTTATTTACCGGTATTTCCTGAACTTTAAAACCCACCATTGAAAAGGTCAATACATCATTTGCATGATCTATTGGTAAGCGATAATTTCCCAAGCTGTCTGTGGTGGCACCATTCAGCCCTGATTTCATCCGTATCGTCACACCAGCCACTGGCTGCCCCGCCTGGTCAGTTACTTTTCCCCGAACCTCCTTCTGTTGCCAGTCTTCTTCTACGGGCTTAGTCATTGCAGGCAATTTCATAGGCGCGGCTTTTTGCTTTATAATGATGGTATTGTCTTTAAGTTTCCAACTCAGCGAAAGGCCATCCAACAGCTTGTCCATCGCTTCTTCGATGCTGGCATTCAACAAATTTGCAGTTACTTTTGCCTGTGCCACATCCTTACCATTCAAAAAAACCTGATAGCCACTCTGCGCATACACCTGGTCCATTGCTTTTGACAGTGGCATATTCGTTACTTTCAACGTTATACGCTGGGCATAACTGGCGGCAGCAGCCTGTAAAATGGTGAATACAGTTAATAAAACTGCCAACTTCATAATTAGTAGCAATTTAATGGTTAAAGGCGTTCGTATAACGATGCCTTGAACACATGCGTTAAAATTCATATGTTTGTACCGTTTGGGTTACATCTAAAATGTTGATTCTCGTATTGCTTTACTGCAATGTGTATGGTCTGGCCCAAGCAATTTGCCGGGTAGTGTTACCGCACTATCCGGTTTTTTTATGTCAGTCCCTTATTTCCGGATCCTTCAGGTTTGTAATATCATGCTCATAATAGTTGTTTATGTAAATAATTGGTTTATTATCATAAAATAGCCGGATATACGATTACTTTTTTTGCTGTACCGTTACTGCTAGATTCAATTTTAACGTTAACACCCCCTTCTTTAAGGATGTTTAATACTTCATCTAATGGCTTGTTGCGTTTGATGACCCCATATATGTAGGTTTCCTTAATTGTACCTCTATATTCCACTTCTAAATTATACCAGCGGCTCAGCTGGTTCATAACCGCCTGTAATTCTGTTTCGTTAAACTTAAATAGCCCTTCTTTCCAGCCTATCACCGACGGAATATCTGCATCTCGCGTCACAAGCCCCCTATTAGTCTCTACAGTTTCCTGGCCAGGTTTAAGTATCACTTCGTTTTTCTTTCCTGTATTTGCGGACACCTTTACTTTTCCATTTACGAGTGTAATGGCCGATTGCGCATCCTCTTTATACGCAGAAATATTAAAGGCTGTGCCCAATACAATGGTCTCTAAACCATTGCTTTTTACGATGAATGGCGGCAAATTAGCAGATTGTGCTCTGCTTGCAACTTCAAAGTAGGCTTCACCAAAGACCAGTTCAACTTCACGTTTGTCCGGATCAAATGTAGCCGGATATCGCAACGATGAAGCCGCATTTAACCATACTTTGGTCCCATCAGGCAGCACTACTCGGTATTGCCCGCCTTTTGGGGTAGATAATTCAAAATGGGTAGACTTAGTTTCTTCGACTTTACTCCCATCATTATAAGCTATTTCATTATTGGCAACTACAATCCCTTTTTTCTCTCCATTCAGATCGATCTTTTTGCCATTTGATAGCTTGAGGGTTGCTTGGTCGCGGCCTGGGGCCACATAGACTATTTCTTCCTTGACCGATTCCGGCTTTACCTTCTTTGATACGACAAATAAAAGACCTGTCCCTATCAACAGAATCAAAGCAGCAGACACCCAGAGACTTCTCGAACTGGGCCTTCCCGGCCTGGTTCCGGAGATAATTACTTTTTCGACTGCCTTTAAATTGAACTGAAGATCTTGATCGCTGATAGTGACCGATGCGTTTTTTACTGTACTTAAATACCAGCTTTCAAGGATCGCCCGTTCTTCATCCGAAAGCGTCCCAGCTTGATATTTACTTAGTAAAATCCGTATCTCCTCGTTGTTCATATATTGTTAGACGGCTATATCCCAAAAAGGGAGTAGTAAAAAATTAATTTTTTATTTTATCTTGGGCACAAATAAAACGGCGTTGGCAGCAACCGCCCCATCAGCCCCGGAATTTGTGATTTCCACAAAACTTTGGGTATTGGCATCCACATTCATATCTCCGATGTAAAGCCAGTCGCCGGAGGTTTGCCCTTCAATGTGTACCTGATGCAGGTCTATCTCTTTCCGTGTTCGTATTTTTCCGTCTGAAAGCACGTATTCCATTTTTGAACTACCTGCTTTTAGTTTGGGATAATAACTGTAAATGCTGTATTTGCCCGCAGCCAGTCCTTTGGGAGTGAACCGGGCGCTACTGAAGGAAGCAACATCGGAACTCACGCGGAATGCTGATCCATAACCTCCTTGCTTTACTTCTTTCCATGTGCCTGTATAACTTACCTGGGTGCTGTCGCGGCTATCTATCCAGACATCGGCGGTCCGCCCGTCACCTTTCGGATTTTGCCGAAGTTGCGCTTTTATGGCATCTGGAGATACGTCCTGTACAGATTTTCTGTGCTTAATAGCCAGGCATGCGGCTATTGCGGCTGACTGTCCCAACACCATAAAGACGGGTTCCATCCGTATAGAACCATAGGCAATATGGGTAGCGGATAAACATACGGGCACCAGCAGGTTGCCCACTTCTGTTCGTTGCGGGATAATGGCCCGGTAAGCTATGGGAAACGGGGGGAAACCACCAACCTGGACGTCGCCTTCATTTTTGACCATACCATTGACCACCAGCCGGTCGCAGTTATGCGAGTCCATGGTATAGGCGGCGTAGCCCACATCGTCCGTGACCACTTCACTTCCCTGGCAATGGTGCTGGGTCATGACCAGCTCACCGATCATTCTTCTTGCTTCACGGATATACAATTGCGGGGTCCAGTGATGATTATCCTGGTATTCATCTCTGGGGTAACCCCACTGCAGCATTTCCTCCCGGATGGCGCCCGGCACAGCAGGGTCATGACCTAAAAAGTACAGCAGGCCTTTTGTATAGTCTTCGTGGGCTTTGATAATTTGCTGCCGTTGCTCGTAACCAGCATTGGGATAGTCCCAGTTCATACCGATCATATCGGTTGAGAACCCCCCACTGTTATTAATGTCTGTCTTCCCGTTCGGCATTATACTCCACCCAAACACATCCGACAACTGTTTCCATGGCGACTTTTCCTTCAGCCGTTTTAATAGTTCATAATGCGTGGGGTCGTAATTATCAGGCTTTTCAATCGGGATTCGGTTTTCGGGTACATTGGTTAGTGTGAGCCTGAAATTATAGGCTTGCACTTTTTTATCTCCTGTACCATTTGGCAACAAGGTGTTTTTACTAATTCCCCACACCAGGCCACTGGAGGAATCCCCCGGTACATTATATGGATCTATACCATCCGGAAACTGATGTTTGGTCATTAGCTGTACCCCATTGATTGTTTCCTGGTATTGACTATTATTTTCGCGGCCTACAGCATAAGACACACCAGACATGGCCATCAGGTCACCTTCGTAAGAACAATCGATAAATTCTTTTGCGTGGACCGACGTGGCCTTTTTATTGTCTGTTGTTTTTCGGAGATGGATACTGGTAATTCGACGATCTTTTTTATCAACGGACGTGAGTACATGATCAAATAATATGGTTGATGGGCATGCGCGCATATAGGCTTGAAAGATACTATCAGCAACATGCGGTTCAAATATCCAACGTTCAAATTTTCCGTAATGCTGGCCCACTTTTCGGTAAAAATCAAGCGCAAGCCCTTTTACTACATATTTATTGCCTATATCCGTTTGTCCTAATCCCCCACTACTCATTCCTCCTAAACGGTGGCCCGGATCGATCAGAATCACTTTTTTCCCTGCTTTGGCAGCTGTATAGGCTGCAATAACCCCCGCAGAGGTACTGCCATAAATGCAGATGTCTGCGTCGAGGGTATTAAATTTGTTTTGCGCTGATGAGGGATGGGCATAGGCCGATAGCATAATCGTCCATGCACACACCTGGAAATAGAAAAAAAATTGCTTTAAGTTCATATATCCTTTAGACGGCGAAACTATGTTAAAGGAGTACTAGTAAATGAAAAAAGTCTGACGGTTTTAAAAAACACCTACAAAAAGGGAAATATAGTTAGGAAGGAGCTAAGTTTAATGCGTAATGCCTTTAGTGCATTATGCACTTGCTTTTTGACGGTTTTTTCTGAAATATTTAATTGCTGTCCGATTTCTTTGTAACTGAGGTTCTGCTCCCGGTTTAATTCAAACAACTCGCGGGTGCGTGGAGGCAGCTTTGCCTTTTCGGCTTCGATGATGGCCAACAATTCTTTTTCCCGCATCCGTTCATCGGTGGTCCAGCTGCCTTGGTTGGCAAAATCGCGTATGGATCCGATGTATTTTTCAACAACCTGCTGATGGCTGACTTGATCGAGTACCCTGTTGCGCACCATGGTATAAAGATAGGCAGAGAGGGTGCCGGTGAGAGATAGGCTTTCACGCTTGGCCCATAAAGTGACAAATACTTCTTGCACGACATCGTTACAGGCTTCTGAATCATTCAATACTTTATAGGCATGGCGGTACAGCAGGCTTAAATAACGATTATAAATTTCCGTAAAAGCTTCATGGTCTCCTTTGTATAACAAAGGAACCAAAGCTTCATCGTTGAAAAGATGGTATCGCCCGGTAGTTTTCACAATTTGGTTGTATAACTGAAATACGGAACAATAGTAGAAAAAAAATACCCAAAATAAAAATGTTCAATAAATAAATTCCGGTTCTTTTTAAAAGCCTATCCTTCTATACCGATATAAAATCGCTGGCAAACCTAATACTTCCTCGCTGATCGTGACATAAGCGGATCCGTCTGTCAAAAAAGCAATGGCTTCGCCTTGCGGCTCGGCTTTATAAGGAAGGCTGATGGCCGGACGGGCCAACATGTGGACGATGGTTTCTCCGGGTTTGCGTTTCCAATAATAAACGTGCAATAGGTCTTTTACGAGTAGTTCTGTACCATCGGATGAAAGATCTGCTGAGGTAATAAAGGTATGGGGAATGGTTGTTCTTTTATGCAGGATCAGTGTATCACGGTTTGGAGCGCCGGGTAAGGGGGTACTGTAAACGCCGGCTTGCAGATCACGCTTGCTTAGTATGTATAATTGCTGGTCTGACTCATCGTAAAAAAAGGATTCGGCATCGCGCGGCCCGTCTGCGTATTTTAGCACGTATGTGCTGATGGTTGCTGCCGGGATGGTATCTGAATATGGCTTTTTGGCAAGCGGCCTGAGCAGTGGTTCGTCCAGTACATGTAGTTGTATACAGGACCGTTTTGCCAAATTATCCCCGATATCCCCAATCAGCAACTGCGCTTTGCCTTGATGCTGCCTGCGGCCGATATCTTCCCAGTCATGGGCAATAATTCCGGACAGGTAATAAGTAGCTATGCGTTGTGCGGAGTCATTTATTAAAAAGATCCGGGCCTTATCACCGCTGTCATTATGTACCCAATAGTTTTGTGGATTGTGCATGGAAGCGGTGATGCCCGACAATTCATTCAGCTCTGGATCCTGTATTTTTCCAAGAGCCTGCCTGTTACTAAAGGGAACGTCCTGCTGGATAAAAGCGGTGGTTAAACAGGCGATGATGCCTAAGCTTTTGATTGTGTTATGTCGGTTCATCCGGCTAAATTCGGCCAAAAATAGTTATAAGGCAAATTTACGCCTCGGATTATAGTTATGGTTGTAAAATCCTGTGGAGAAATTTCCAGGTAACGCTAAGGCTTATTAAAACTATTTTTTCTAGTTTTGGCCCCATGTTCGCATGGATGTTCTCATTAGTCCTGGCCTTGCCTTTTTTGCAGCAGGATAGTATAAAAACTTTGAACCCTGAATTTGGTTTCCATTTGGATAGCTTATACCATCATAGCGTGCCGCTGGTATCTGTTAGTGCGTTAAAGCGCATGGAAAAAAAGGGGGCTTATGTGTTGGATGTTCGTGAAACGGACGAATTTGAAGTAAGCCACCTGAAATATGCCAGGCATGTGGGCTGCATTTGGTTTGATATGCGCAAAGTGTATGACATCCCGCTGGATTCAACGATCGTGGTGTATTGCGCTGTAGGAAACCGGGCAGAACGTATTGGTGAGAAATTGATTAGGGCCGGTTATAAACATGTATATAATCTGTATGGGGGCATCTTTGAGTGGGTAAACGAAGGTAATCCTGTTTATACGTTTGACAATATACAGACTTCTGAAATACACGCATACAATAAGGCTTGGGGTGTTTGGCTGTCGCGGGGTGCGAAGGTTTATTGATTTACGGTTTTAGATTTACGATTTTTGATTGAATGCGGCTTGTTCTGACAGAAGATGGTTCTTACACGCTTTTTAATGAGCTTATTGGTGAGCATTATCATTCCACGCACGGCGCAGTGCAGGAGAGCCGGCATGTGTTCCTGCAGGCGGGATTAATTCATTTTTTGGAAATACATTCCCGGTCCGAAAAAATATCAGTACTGGAAGTTGGATTTGGGACAGGCCTTAATTTTTTACTAAGCGCAGCTTATTGCTTAGATAATGGTATTCAGCTGGATTATTGTGGGATAGAGGCCCATCCCCTGGATGAGGGGTTATTGAAGGCGCCAAACTATGGCGATTATGTGGATCCGGTGCTTTGGGAGGCCTTCCTTCGTGACTATCCCGCTGCATTAGATAAACCAGTACTTATCCAACCTGGCTTAAACCTGGGAATTGTTCCTGTCCGGGTACTGGAATTTACCCAGGAAGGTTTATTCGATCTTCTCTATTTTGATGCCTTCGGCACCTCCCATCAACCTGAAATGTGGACAGATGAAGTCCTGAAGCATGTTTGCCGATTTTTGAAACCCGGCGGGACCTTTGTGACTTACGCCATTACCGGCCAGTTAAAGCGCAGCCTCAAAGCACTAGGGTTTACCATTGAAAAACTACCCGGAGCGCCGGGTAAACGTGAAATGCTCAGGGCTGTTAAGGGGTATCTCGCTTAATTTCCTTTGGACAACAGGGAACAGTCAAAGGAAATTGCTTCGGTGAAAAGATCAAATTATTTCTTCACTGCTACATCCATTTTCTCGGCAAAGTGGTCACAATAGTCACGCAAGTCTCCGATGACCGCCTCCGCTATTTTATCGCCGCCTGCGGCCCGGATAAACGTATCCCCCATGGTTTGCAATGTTTCATAGAAAAACCTGGCCATTTCGTCCAAGGGCATTTCTTTGGTCCAAAGATCGATGCGCAGGGTATTTTTGTATTGATGGTCCCAAAGCGCTAGCATAAGTGCCTTGGCAGGGAGTGCTTCAGAAGTTTTCCCATCTGAGGACTCCCAGGTGATATTTTCAGGGACGTTTTCGTCGTCCAGTTCAATTGTTAGTTTTATTTCAGCTTTTTTCATTTATAGTATTGAGTACAAAGTAATGAATATTGAGAATGCTTGGACTTCTACGTGTAATAATGTACTTATGCCAATAAAAACATTAAAATGGAAACACCTTATTAAGGTATATAAGATTTTAATGTGTATACCATCAAAATCGTAAATCGTAAATCAAACCAATTTAATGATCCAAATAATGATGGCTGCAAAGATAAGGAAACCACCTTCTATGTACCAAAGCCGTTTGTTGTTGCCGCGGAGCATAAACCGGAAAATCTGATCGGCAATCATGAACAGCAGCACTACAGCTAATAAACGCCCAAATGTAGGCCAAGGCATGTTTTCGTGCATGGTTCGCCATGCTATCCAGCAAAGCCAGCAGGCGGATGCGACATTTAATGGGGTGATACGTATTTTTTTCATCTGTGTTTTGTGCCGGTTTTTGGTTTCTTTTTACCGGCCAATGACTTGCTGCCTTTCGCTGGTCGGGTGCTTTTTTGAGCCGAAGCCTTACTATTGGATGCTTTCTTATCATGAAAGGCCCCTTTGAATTCCGGATTATCTTTGCGCTTCTGTTCGTCGATCTGTTTAGCTATGGCTTGCTTTTCATCATAACCAGTGTCTTCCACAAAAACGGCGGATGGTAAAGGAAATTCCGGAATACGCTGGCGGATTAGTTTTTCAATTTTCTTTAGGTAATATTTTTCGCCTTCATGACAAAATGTGATGGCTACTCCACTTTGGTAGGCCCTGCCCGTACGACCGATGCGGTGAACGTAGTCTTCCGTGACAATAGGAACGTCAAAATTAATGACGTGGCTCACCATACTTACATCCAATCCCCGAGCTGCCACATCGGTAGCGACCAGGATACGTACTTGTCCATCTTTAAAGGCATTGATCGCATTGATCCGTGTATTTTGCCCTTTGTTGGCATGGATAACGCGCACTTGTTCTTCACCATATCTCCGTTGCAGGTAATGATATACCTGGTCAGCAGATGCCTTGGTCTTGCAAAAGATGATGAGTCTTGAAAAGGCCTCATCGTCTTTTAACAAATGCTGCAGCAGATGGATTTTGGTTTTGAGGTTGGGCACTAGGTATACTTGCTGTTCAATGGTCTGTGCAGGCGTTGCCTGTTCAGATACTTCGATCACGGTAGGGAAAGCCAAAAAATCGCCCGCAATTTTGCGTACGAGTTCGCTCATTGTGGCAGAGAATAACAAATTCTGCCGTTTGCGCGGAACCACTTCAAGGATGCGGTGGATCTTTGAGATAAAGCCCATATCCATCATTTTATCGGCTTCATCCATAACCAGGAATTTTAGTGACCGGGTATTGATATGACCTTCCAGGTAGAGATCCAGAAAACGGCCTGGGGTGGCCACCAGGATGTCTGTTCCTTTTTCAAGCGCTTCTTTTTGGCTTTTTGGTCCTAACCCTCCGTAGAGAATGACTGTACGAAGATCGGTATAAAGCGCAAATGCGCGAATATTTTCTTCGATTTGCATGGCCAGCTCGCGCGTAGGAGATATGATCAGTGCGCGGGGTGCCTCGCCTTGGGCGTATTTTAACTGCATGAGCAGGGGCAAAACGTAGGCAGCCGTCTTGCCCGTGCCAGTTTGGGCAATGCCCATTACATCCTGCCCGGCCAAAATGGGAGGAATGGCCTTTTTTTGGATGGGTGTGGGCTCGGCATAACCTGCTTCAGCAACGGCCATTAGCAATTGCTTATTGAGCTTAAAATCTTCGAACCTTTCTGCCATAGGGCGCAAAGATACGAAATACGGGGGAAGACTAGCTATCCGAGGCGTTTAGCAACGGTATCCCAGTTAACGACATTCCACCAGGCAGTAATATAATCAGGCCGTTTGTTTTGGTAATGCAGGTAATAAGCATGCTCCCATACATCTAAACCCAGCAGGGGTTTGCCTTTGAATGCTGAATCCTCAAACAGTGGATTATCTTGATTGGGTGTAGAACCAATTTCCAATTTGCCGTTGTTATCTACCAGCCAGGCCCAGCCTGAGCCAAAGCGCCCTGTTCCGGCTTTAGCAAATTCTTCCTTAAACTTGTCTAATGATCCAAATGAACCATTGATGGCTTCCAATAATTTTCCAGTTGGAGCCTGCCCTTTTGCTGGTGCCAGATTTTCCCAAAAGAAATTGTGATTCCAGGCGCCACCTGCGTTATTGCGTATTTTGGCAGAAAGCTTGGTTGCGTTTGAAAAGAATTCTTCGGGGGTGGTATAGGTTACTTTTTCAGCAACAATGGCTTCATTGACATTTTTAACATAGGTAGCGTGGTGCTTGGTATAGTGAATATCCATAGTCAAGGCATCAATGTGGGGTTCCAATGCATTGTAAGCATAGGGCAATGCTATTTGGGCAAATGCATAGGCTACATTTCCGTCTTGATTATTTGCTGGTTCCTTTTTCTTGCCGCCTTTAAGAGTGGCTGCAGCCAGCGCATTGGTTCCTAATGTTGCGGTAGCGGCCAGTGCCAGCGTATTGCGCAAAAATTTTCTTCTTCCTGAAGTTTCCATATTTTGATCTACTAAATTAGAATCTATATAAATTAACGGTTAAATGTAGGTGAATGTTTTATAAAAGCAAACTAAAAACTTAATATTTTTAATGGATAGCTGCTTTCCTTGTATTTCAACAATGCAATTGCTATGTTTGGTGCTATTGTTTTGTTAAAAAAAATTGAAGGATACATGCCATCTATCTTAATTAAAGCAGCTACGCTGGTCAACGAGGGAAAGATTTTTACTGCTGATGTGTTTATCAATCAGGGTATCATTGAAATGATTGCCGACCACATCGATTGGCCGTCTGACCGGGAGATTAACGCCGAAGGTTTATATTTGCTGCCTGGCCTGATTGATGACCAGGTGCATTTTAGGGAGCCAGGGCTGACCCATAAGGCAGACATTTGGCACGAAAGCCGGGCTGCTGTAGCAGGGGGCACCACCAGTTTTATGGAGATGCCCAATACGGTGCCCAACACGCTGACCCAGCATCTGCTGGAAGATAAATACGCCATTGCTGCCCGTACTTCTGCAGCTAATTATTCTTTTTTTATGGGGGCTGCGAACGACAACCTGGATGAAGTGTTAAAGACCGATCCGGAAAAGGTTTGTGGCATTAAAGTATTTATGGGTTCCTCTACAGGCAACATGCTGGTGGATGATGAACGGACGCTTGAAGGCATTTTTGCAAATTCGCCGATGCTGATTGCAACGCATTGTGAGGACGAACCCACCATCCTGCGAAACCTGGAATATTATAAGGAATTGTATGGGGATGCCATTACCCCGGATATGCACCCTCATATCCGTTCAGCAGAAGCTTGTTATCTTTCTTCTTCAAAAGCGGTGGCCCTGGCGAAGAAATATGGGGCGCGCCTTCACGTCTTGCATATTTCAACCGCTATGGAAACAGGGTTATTTGAAGCTGGCATTCCACTGGAAGAAAAAAGGATAACTGCTGAAGCATGCATACACCACTTGTGGTTTGCAAATGCGGACTACGCCACAAAAGGCAATTTGATTAAATGGAACCCGGCGGTCAAGACTGCAGTAGACCGGGAAGGAATCCTGGCAGCGGTGCTGGATGGGCACATCGATGTCATCGCCACGGACCATGCTCCGCATACCTGGGAAGAAAAGTCACTCCCTTATTTACAGGCGCCTTCGGGTGGCCCTCTGGTACAGTTTGCCCTGCAGGCGCTGCTAGACATGTATCACGAAGGCAAGTTGACGCTGGAACAGGTGGTGGAGAAAACGGCGCATAACACGGCCACCTGTTTTCAAATAGACCGACGCGGTTTTTTGCGTGAAGGGTATTTTGCCGACTTGGTACTCGTCGACTTGAATAAGCCTTATTTGGTAGAACGAAGCAACATTTTGTCTAAATGTGGCTGGTCTCCATTTGAGGGGCATACTTTCCGCTCGTCGGTAACACATACGATTGTATCTGGACAGCTGGCATACCAGAATGGGCGGATCATAGAGAATGGCAATGGACATCGTTTAACCTTTAATCGGTAAATGCGCTTATGGACAAAAGAAACTTTTTACGCCATATAGGTATGGGAATACTGGGCGCTCCATTATTGGGCGCCAGCCATGCTGAATGGTTACCGGCCAGCCCTAAACGACTTCCGCTGGTATTGCCGCCGGCGCTAAAAAAGGGCGATACAGTGGGTATGGTATGCCCCTCTTCCCTTATTGTAGAGGAAGTGCCGTTTAAATTGGCCCAGGAAACATTTGAGGCCATGGGCCTGAGGGTGAAGTGGGGCGGGCATGTGCACAGCAGGTATGGCCAGCTGGCTGGGCGTGATGAAGAAAGACTTGCTGACCTGCACGTTATGTTTGCCGATCCGGAGGTGAAGGCTATCGTCTGCATGCGGGGCGGATCTGGCGCGGCCCGTTTACTGGACAAGCTGGACTATGATCTGATCAGGAAGCATCCTAAAATATTCATCGGCTATAGCGACATCACGGCGTTGCTGAATGCTATTTATGTCAAAACGGGACTTATCACGTTTCATGGACCGGTAGGCATCAGCTCCTGGCCATTGCGGGTGGTTGATCAATTTAATCGGCTATTTTTTGAGCGGCAGGCCATGACTTATGAAAATCCGGTAGAGAAGGGAAACTATCTGATAGCGCGGGAGAACCGGACGTTAACGATCACACCCGGCGTTTCTGAAGGGCGGCTGCTGGGGGGTAACTTGTCTGTACTTACCGGTATAGCAGGTTCTCCGTATTATCCCGATTTTACAGACAGCATTTTGTTTTTGGAGGAGGTGGAAGAAGATTTGTACCGCGTGGAGCGGATGTTTAGCCAGTTAAAATTGAGCGGAGCGCTCCACCAGATCAAGGGATTTATTTTTGGCCAATGTACCGACTGTAAACCTGAAGCAGGATATGGCACACTTTCCTTTGACGAGATATTGGATGACTATATAAAGCCACTTGGCATCCCGGCGTACCAGGGAGCAATGATCGGCCATATCAGCGAGCAATTCATCCTTCCGGTGGGTGCTTCTATACGAATGGATGCTGCACGTGGTTCATTTTCTTTTACTGAAAACATTTTCTCCTGATGATCCGTTATCTTTGCAATCATGAGAAAGCGCAACTATTATCCATTTTTGCTGATGATATGTGCAGCTTCCTGCCGCCATGCAGGAAGCCATGTAAGTGTACAAATGCCAAAACCCGACACGGCTATGCTGGATAGAGCCTTTGAAAAATACCGGGAACCTTCTATTACCCATCGCCGGTTTAAGCATGCCGACATCGAGCCGCTCATATTAAAGCGAAAGGGAACGAAATTATTTAAAGTAGACTCATTGGGTGCTTCTGTACAAGGAAGGGCTATTTATGAGTTAAGTTATGGACAGGGAGATAAAAAGGTTATGTTATGGTCGCAGATGCATGGAAACGAGCCAACTGCTACCATGGCGCTCATGGATCTCTTTAATTTTTTGGAAGGCCATGGAGATGGCTTTGATTCCATCAGGAAGCTGCTCCGTACGAAAACAGAGCTGCATTTCATCCCCATGGTAAATCCGGACGGTACAGAAATTTTTAACCGCCGTAATGCGATGGATATTGACCTGAACCGGGATGCAAGGGCCACCATGACTCCTGAAGGTAAGCTGCTAAAAGGGGCAGCGGAGCGTATAAAACCTGCTTATGGTTTTAACCTGCACGACCACAACATCTATCACAACGTGCCTGGAACTGCCCAGCCTACCACAATTTCTTTGCTGGCACCGGCTTACAATTATGAGCGTGAAGTAAACGATGTGCGACGCGGGGCCATGCAGCTCATTGTGGGCATGAACCGTTTGTTGCAAAGTTATATTCCGGGCGGGGTGGCGCGTTATGATGATACGCACACTCCCCGTGGTTTTGGGGATAATTTCCAGAAATGGGGTGCCAGCACGGTTCTCATTGAATCGGGCGCGTACAAAGGTGATCCTGAAAAGCAGTACATCCGGAAGCTCAATTTCATGATCATTCTAAATGCGCTGTTAGAGATTGCCAGCAGTAGTTATACCCAATATGATGCTGCAGAATATGAAAAGATCCCGTTCAATGACTCCCGCTTGTCTGATTTAATGATCCGTGGTTTGCGCTACCAGATCAATTCTACGAAATATACGATGGATGTGGCCATCCGCCGGGATGAGTACACCACGGATAGCGGCTTGTATTATGTGCGCTCGCACATGGAAGACATTGGCGATTTATTGGATGATTTTGGCTATGTTGAGTTAAAAGCTGAAGGGTTGGAATTTATGGGAGGAAAAGTTTATCCAAGTGCTTTTCCAAATATAAACGCACTGTCGCGGGTTAAGGCCATTGAACTATTACGCCAAGGTTTTTATGCAGCTAAATTGCTAACCATGCCCTCCAACCGGCACCACAACATCCCTCTGTTGCTATTCAACAAAGGCTCCTTGCCAGGAGCCAGCCTACATTTGGGTAGCGAGGCTAATTTCTTTTTAGCACGTAATGGAAAACCGGTGTATGCCGTGATCAATGGGTACTTGATAGATTTGTCAAAGGAACCTACAGACGAATACAGAAATTACGTGCAATAGTCAGCGCTTAGGCGTGGTGGGCACAAAATCTTTTAGATAATAGGGTTCAAAGTACGCGAGATTTTCGAACTGCCGGGCTTGAAATCGTTTATATGCCAATTCGTTCATATGGGATGCAGAAGTTTTGAAGTCAGGGAACACTTGCATATTTACCGCAGCACGAAACAGCTGTTCAAACTTGTCGGCACCATCGCCAAAAAGAAGTAGTTTGTTGGTTTCTGCCATTGCTTTAAACGTGTTATCATCCACAATGGTAGCTGTCGTTTCCTGGACTGATTCAAGCTGGTCATTAAAGACAGCCATATAGACCTCCATTCGCCTGGCATCGATCATGGGCAACAGTAAGGTTTTTGCATCGATTTGGCCTGTATAGCCTATTTTAAACCCTGCTGCCATAGATTCCAGGGTGGGAACAGCAACAAGCGGCAGGTCTAATGCGTAACACAACCCTTTGCTTGTAGAGACACCTATACGTAACCCGGTGTAAGATCCTGGCCCCATACTTACCGCCACGGCATCCAATTGGTGAAATGAAAAACCACCTTCGGCCATTAGTTCGCTGATCAGTACGGTTAACCTACTGGCGTGGACATTGGATCCTTCGAGTTGACGTAATGCAATGGGCTCCCCTTTATCTGAGAGAGACACTGAGCAAATTTGTGTAGATGTTTCTATTTGCAATATCATTCACTAAAATAATTTATTATCCACCTTCATAATCTATTATTCATCATCAATTAAGGTACCGGATCATGCCCGTGACCACCCCAGGGATGACACCTGGCTATACGTTTTATGGTAAGCCAACCTCCTTTAAAGGGCCCGTATTTTCGTATCGCTTCTATGCCATACTGCGAACAAGTGGGAGTATAACGGCAGGAGGATGGGAACAGTGGCGATATCAGTAACTGGTATGCCCGGATCAACACGAAAAACAAGCCCCCAAACAGCGGGTTAATCAACTTTCGCATCAGGTATTTTCCGAAGCTCATGGGTTAATTGATTCAATACATCATGCATTTTGCTGACAATATAAGCATAATCGTGTATTTCTTTGCCGATATACTGTAATGATAATAACAGTCCTTTATCAGGATGCTGCTGGCGCAGATCTTGATATAACAATTCTTCTTTTTGCAGGCGATAGGCCTCACGTATTCTTCGTTTCAGAAGATTGCGGTCTACAGCCCGTTTAAAGCGCTTTTTGGGTACTGCAATGACCACTTGGGCGGGCACACCCAAGCCCTCATGAAAATGGTACCCAACCCGGAAAGGATAACGCATAAAAAAAGAACCGCTTTGAAATAATTGGCCTAAAAGCCGCTTATTGCAAAGCCGTTCTTCCTTCTTAAATGTATATTGTTTCATTTTTGCTGGACTGATGCCGGCAAAATGAATTAAGCCTTATGCCTGCGTTCGTCAGATACCGATAAGCGTTTTCTGCCTTTGGCCCTTCTGGATGCTAAAACCCTACGTCCATTCGCGGTGCTCATGCGTTCTCTGAAACCATGTTTATTCCTTCTTTTGCGCTGCGAGGGTTGAAATGTTCTTTTCATGACAATATATATATCTAAATCTTTTCTAAATCAAAAACGGAAGCGCAAAGGTAAGGCTTTGTTAGCAAAAAACAAATCTTTTTTTCAGACACGTAATTATTTTGCTTTTAAGAGATCACGGATTTCGGTTAGCAACGTTTCTTCTTTCGTTGGAGGGGCAGGTGCAGCAGGAGCTACCTCCTTTTCTCTTTTCAATGAATTGATCAGTTTAACGACCAAAAATATGGCAAATGCCACAATGACAAACTGGATAAAGACATTGATAAAGTTGCCATACTTAATAGATACTTCGGCAATTTTATTTGCCTCATCCGCTGGTTTAATAACATATTTCAAGGAAGAGAAGTCAACCCCACCGGTAATAAACCCAATTGGAGGCATGATGATATCGTCCACCAAAGAGCTGACAATTTTACCAAAAGCACCGCCAATGACCACACCTACTGCTAAGTCAATAACGTTGCCACGCATGGCAAATTCTTTAAATTCTTTAAAAAAACCCATAGTTAAAATAGTTGAATGATTGAACCAATTAAAATATCCGCACCTAAATTGTGCCAAATATTTCATATGAACAAATAATTTGTCATATTTTTGTTGTCAGGAAGGGCTTGCTCTTGGGTAGGTATTATTCAATAAGTTTGTCCGTAGTAAATAAAGGTATGTTAAAACAAAGTCTGCAACAAAAGTTATTGCAAAAGCTATCACCACAACAAATACAATTTATTAAATTGTTGCAGGTGCCTACTGTATCATTAGATACGCGCATTAAGGAAGAACTGGAAGAAAATCCCGCATTGGAAGATATGAGCTTGGCCAATATGAATGAGCCAGTGGAACAATACCCGGATCGGGATCCGGATGATGATAATTACAATGCGGACGACCAATCGTCGGATACGGATGAATTCAATGTGGACGACTATCTTCAGGATGATTCAGTCAACGATTATGATTATGGCAACAGCTCTAATGTAAATAGTGATGACGATGAGGACCGGAAAGAAATACCCATTGCAGTTCAGAGCTCTTTTTTTGAAAGCTTGCAACAACAACTCGATTTGCTGAATCTGAGTGAAAAGGATTCGTTGATCGGCCAGCAGATCATCGGGAGCTTGGATGATGATGGCTATTTAAGACGCCCGATTACCTCTCTGATAGATGACCTGGCCTTTTCCCAGAATGTGATGGCCACTGAAGATGAGGTGGAGAATATGCTGCGTGTGATCCAATATTTCGATCCTGCAGGGGTGGGTGCCCGCGATTTGCAGGAATGCTTGCTGATACAGCTGCGTAAAAAAGATACGGATAACATCATCATCAAAAAGGCGATGCAGGTGGTTGAAAATTACCTGGAAGAGTTTACCCGAAAGCATTACGACAAACTGGAACGGGTGCTTGGAATCGATTCTGCTGAGCTAAAAGGAATTATCAATGAAATCTTGAAATTGAATCCCAAACCGGGTGACTCGGGTACCGTATCGGGCAAGCAATTGCACATCATCCCCGATTTTCACATCACCAACAACGACGGTATTTTGGTGCTGACGCTGAATTCAAGGAACGCGCCTGAATTGCGTGTGAGCCGTTCTTATCAGGAAATGTTTGACCATTATGATAAAGCTGCTCAAAAAGACCGCAAAATGAAGGAAGCAGTGCAGTTTGTGAAGCAAAAGCTGGATTCGGCCAAATGGTTTATTGACGCAATAAAACAACGCCAGCAAACTTTGTTAAAGACGATGAACGCTATCATGAACTATCAGTACGACTATTTCCTGACTGGTGACGAGCGTACGCTTAGACCTATGATCCTGAAAGATATTGCCGATAAAATAGACATGGATATTTCTACGGTGTCGCGTGTGGCAAACTCCAAGTATGTGCAAACGGAGTTTGGTACCTTTTTGCTCAAATCTTTCTTCTCCGAAGCCATACAAACGGACAGCGGCGAGGAGGTGTCTAATAAGGAAGTGAAGAAGATACTGGAAGAATGCATTTCCAAAGAGGACAAACGCCGTCCACTGGCCGATGAGAAACTTACGGAGATCTTGAAAGAAAAGGGTTATAGTATTGCCCGCAGGACGGTGGCGAAATACCGGGAGGCTATGAATATTCCGGTAGCTAGGCTTAGAAAACAACTTTAATTGAATGATGGATTATGAATGATATATAAATTAATAATTCAGAAATTAACTATTAAAATGTCTATAATTAAAATAGGAACTGTGCAAATGAGTTGTGTGGCCGATAAGGGTACCAATCTGGAAAAAGCCATTGACCAGATAAAGGTGGCTGCCGCAGCCGGGGCGCAAATTGTTTGTTTGCAGGAACTGTTTACCTCACTCTACTTTTGTGATGTGGAGGATTATAATAACTTCGACCTGGCTGAATCTATTCCAGGTCCATCTACGGATGCACTGGCACCAATAGCTGCTGAACTGGGCGTGGTGATCATTGCTTCATTGTTTGAAAAGCGCACAGCGGGGATTTATCATAATACGACCGCCGTGATCGATGCGGATGGTAGTTATTTGGGTAAATATCGAAAGATGCACATTCCTGATGATCCGGCTTTTTATGAGAAGTTTTATTTTACGCCCGGTGATTTGGGTTATAAGATCTTTAAAACCAAGTTTGCAACAATCGGAGTGTTAATTTGTTGGGACCAATGGTACCCTGAAGCCTCCAGGATCACAGCCCTGATGGGTGCAGAACTCCTCTTTTACCCGACCGCCATTGGCTGGGACACCAATCAGGATGCCGAGACTAATCAAGATCAATACAATGCCTGGCAAACTATCCAACGCTCACATGCGGTGGCAAATGGGGTGCCGGTGATCAGCGTGAACCGCGTAGGGTTTGAGCAGGACGGAGCCATGAAATTTTGGGGCGGAAGTTTTGTGACCAACGCCCAGGGCAAATTGCTTTACCTGGCTTCGCATGACGCTGAGGAAACAGCTGTGACCGATATTGACCTATCAGAATCTGATTATTTCCGTAAGCATTGGCCATTTTTGAGGGACCGGCGGATTGATAGTTATCAGCCAATAACGAAACGGTTTTTAGACGAAGATTAATTGATGAATGCTTTTGATTTATCGGGTTACCGATTTCCAGCTGAATGGGAAAAACATGAAGCTACTTGGCTGAGTTGGCCACATAAGGAAGATTCATGGCCTGGGCTCATCCAGCAAATATATCCGGCGTATGCGCAGTTTGTGGCGGAGCTTTCTCTTGGGGAAAAAGTGCGGATCAATGTGAAAGATGAGCACATGAAAGCATTTGCGCTTGAGCATTTATCAAAAACCAATGCCCGACTTGGTCAAGTGGAATTTTATTTTCATCCAACGAACGATGCTTGGTGCCGTGACCATGGCCCTGCTTTTCTGGTAAATAAAGATGCAGCCATTGACAAAAAAGTCGTACTGGACTGGGGGTTTAATGCCTGGGGTGGGAAATACCCTCCTTATGATCTGGATGATGTCATTCCTACGCTGGTTGGGAAAGCTTTGGATTTAAAGGTGATGTATCCTGGTATTATTATGGAAGGTGGTTCGGTAGAGTTTAATGGAAATGGTGCTTTGCTGACCTCCAGAAGTTGCTTGCTTAACAAAAACCGGAATCCTCACCTGACACAATCTGAGATTGAGAGCTACCTCAAAAATTTTTACCGGGTGTCACAGATACTTTGGGTTGATGATGGCATCGTGGGGGATGATACCGATGGGCATGTGGATGACACCGTGCGTTTTGTCAACGAGCATACGGTACTGACGGTTGTCGAAGATAATAAGTCGGATTCCAATTATGAGATCTTGCAAAATAATCTGGCCCAGCTTCAGGAAATGAAATTGGAAAATGGCAGTTTGCTGGATATCATTGAATTGCCCATGCCTGAACCTATCTATATAGAGGGCCAGCGTTTGCCTGCCTCCTATGCCAATTTTTATATAGCAAACCAATCGGTCATCGTTCCTACCTATCGGTGCGCGAAAGACGATAAGGCATTAAATATTATCCAAACTTGCTTCCCTGATCGCAAAGTGGTTGGTATAGATAGCGCAGTGATTATTTGGGGGTTGGGAAGTTTTCACTGTCTTAGCCAACAAGAACCGGCGGTTTAATGAATGCTTTCCCACCATTGTGTAGTGGGATAGGTTTCGTTTACTACAATTTTTTCTCCAATAATAGGGGTGGTAACCAGTAGCCCTAGTTCATTGGCTTTAACTATTAATCGCTTGATAGGTTCGTCCCATGGGTGCTGGCTCAGGGCAAATTTAGCCCAGTGCACCGGGAGCAGAACTTTGGCTTTCAGATCAACTGCAGCTTGTGCTGTTTGCTCGGGCATGTGGTGGATGTCTGGCCAAAGTTTGTTGTATTGGCCGCATTCGATGATGGCGAGTTCAAATGGGCCAAATTTATTACCAAGGGCCTTGTAGTGTTCACCATATCCGGAGTCTCCACCCAGAAAAATCCGCGTGCCGCCGGTCTCCATGACAAATGAGGACCAAAATGTTTTGTTTTGGTTTAACCCACGTCCTGAAAAATGAATGCCGGGAGTGGCGGTAAACTTGATTTTCCCGAACTCAAATTCATCCCACCAATCTACTTCATGGATGATGGCGGGGTTGTAACCCCAATATTCAAGGTGCGAACCCACTCCCAGTGGCGTAAGTATTTGCTTAATTTTGGGTTTCAGCTTCAGGATCGTTTCGTAATCCAAATGGTCGTAATGATCGTGACTTAGTATCAGTAGGTCGATGACCGGCATGCCAGCGGCCGTGAATACTTGTGTGCCATCAAATCGTTTAGTCCCCATAAAGTTTACTGGGGATGGCCTTTGGCCAAAGACAGGGTCCACCAGTATGTTTGTTCCGCGTAATTGAATGAGATAAGATGAATGGCCAAACCAGGTTATAACGATGCCATCATTGACAACAGCCTTTAGGTCTGACCGTATGACGGGCAAGGGTTTTGAAGGTCGTACACGTGGATGATGATTGAGAAGTTCTGGAATGATCCGAAACAATGAGGCTGTTTTGGGGGTTTTATCAATATCCGGACGGGTCTGAAACTTGCCATTCTTATAATAGCGGGATTGTTCGATTCGTCGAAGACGTTCTCCTGAAGGCTTTTTTCCGAATGAAGGTAGTTGCATGAACAGATAGACGACCAGCGCAATCAGCAGGACGATGATCGTAAAAATAATTATGAACATTTTCATGTTTTTCAGGCAAGTTTGCTGATCGGTTGACGATAATTGGAACCTTGGACTGCTCCTCTCCTTTCGAGTTTTTTATCAATATACGTCTGGATGGATGATTTGTTCTTTCCCCAGTTTGGTGCGATCAGTAGATCGTAATCCGCCAAGCCAAATAAACGTTGGATTACTATATCTGACCGCAACAGCGGAATAAATGCACATAAAAAGTCGGTATATTCTTCCAGGCTGAATACATGAAAGGGTTCGCGCTTGTACTGAACTCCCATAATGGATCCTTCTACAATGTGCAGGTGATGCAGCTTGACAAATTTTATCTGCGGAAAGCGGTTGATCTCGTCGGCATATCTTAACATCATCTCACGGGTCTCCCAGGGAAATCCAAAAATGGTGTGCACACAGATATCCAGAGGACTATTTTTTACTAACTGTAATGCGTTCTCCAATTCCTCGTGTGAGCAACCCCGGTTGATACGGTTAAGCGTGTCGTTGTAAATAGATTCCATGCCCATTTCCAGATCGACGTCATACCGGTCGGTATAACTTTCAAGCAGGGCTATCTTTTCAAAGTCGATGCAATCAGGACGGGTACCGACAGACAATCCCACTACATGCTCGGGAGCAACATTCAGCGCTTCGTCATACATCGCTTTGAGGTAATGAACTGGGGCGTATGTATTGGTGTTGGGCTGGAAATAGATGATAAATTTTTCGGCGGCATATCCTTTTACCGCACGCTCAATCCCTTCTTCCACCTGCTGCCGGATAGTGGGCATGCTCCGTGCAGATTCGGGCGTAAAAGAGTCTACATTACAATAGGCACAGCCTCCATAGCCCTTGCTGCCATCGCGGTTTGGGCAGGTAAAATTTCCGTCGACGATGATTTTAAATACGCGCTTTCCATCATATTTCTGACGAAGGTGAGCCCCGTAATGATTATAGGGCTTTTGGCCTGTATCCAGCAACGTCGCCATGTTCCCTTATCCGTAGATCCATTTAAATTTATATTCCTTTAACGGATTTTTCATTCGATCGGCGATGCGGATCAATCGGTCAGGTAGTTTAACCAGGTAATCCCTGGCCTTTTCGCCGGCTTCATTGAGGTCGCTTAGCTTTTCTACCTTCCAATCTTTAAGCAGTTCTTTCAATATGTCAACATAGTCAAGTGCTGTATATACGCCTAAACGCTGCGCTGCATCTGAAAAGTGGGCAAAAACTTCTCCTTGCGGCTCTCCGGACTCTCTTAAGAGGTGTGCTGGCATGACGATTTTTTTACGCATCATATCTTCAAACGCCAACAATACCTCATTTGGATCAACTTTGATGGCATGCTTAATAAAACTGATGTATGCTTTTGCATGACGAGCCTCGTCTGAGGCGATGACGCCACACATTTTAGCCAATAATTTATCACCTGATTGTTTGGAAAGCCCCGCAACCCGCCGATGTGATACGTTGGTAGCAAGCTCCTGGAAGGAAGTATATATAAAATTCCGATAAGGATCACTACCGGTTCCAATATCAAATCCGTCTTTAATGAGGTATTGGGCAGAGATCTCAAATTCGCGCATATTGACTCTTCCGGACAGGAACAGGTATTTATTTAAAAGATCGCCATGGCGGTTTTCTTCTGCAGTCCAGGCACGCGTCCATTTCATCCATCCTCCCTGCTCATTCTTCTCCACGTCATCTACCATGGTTAACCAAGATTCATAGGTGGGCAAGGCCTCCTCGGTGAGGGTGTCTCCTATTAAAACAGCGACAAGATCATAAGGTAATTCATTAGCACTTTCCTGAAGATCTTTTATTTCTTCAAAAAAAGTAGATCGGGAGGCATCCGGCAAAAAATCGGCTGGTTGCCACATCTCTTCCACCGGCTTCAGGTACTCACTCATTTCGTTTAACATGAATGGCTCCAGATACCGCATGACCTCTTTTCTTGATCCCTCATTAATTGGTTGCATTGTTTCTTGCATATGGCTACAAATATAGACAAATCAGTTTACATTCATTCACATCCTGATTTACCTGCAAATAAACGCACCAAAATATTAGGAAAAAATAACCGTAGTCATCTTTTATACTGACTGTGGGGCACCAAGTGCTTTTAAAGACAGACCCTAAAGTTTTTCGCCGTGCTGGGAGATATCCAATCCAATCTCTTCCTCCTCCGCACTCACTCTTAGCTTACTAATGAGGTCGGTGATCTTTAACAGGATAAAAGCCATGACAAAAGTAAAGATGGCTGCTCCAACCAGTGCTATAAGATGAATGGTAAAAAGGCCTGTTTGTCCGAAAAACAGCCCATCCGTGGTCACTAAAGCGTTGATGGTATGGGTAGCAAAAACACCTGTTAGTAACATACCTACCATGCCGCCAACACCATGGCAAGGAAATACATCTAAAGTGTCATCAACTTTAGAACGTGTGCGCCAGGCCACTACCAAACGGCAAATAATTGCCGCGACAACTCCAATGATCAGGGAATGGGGAACGGTAACAAATCCTGCCGCCGGCGTGATAGCCACTAACCCAACAACGATACCGATGCATGCCCCCATAGCTGTAGGCTTTTTACCGAGTGCTGCTTCAAAAAATATCCAGGCCAATGCTGCCGCTCCGGAAGCCGCACTGGTTGTGGCCAACGCGGATGCGGCAAGACTATTGGCACCAAATGCTGATCCGGCATTAAATCCAATCCAACCAAACCACAGTAAACCTGTTCCAATGAGTACATAGGTTATACGCGCGGGATTGTGCCCCCCGTTTTTAGTGCCTTGTTTCAAATAAATGGCGGATGCCAACGCGGTAATACCTGCCGACATATGTACAACGGTACCACCCGCAAAATCAAGAACTCCAAGCTTAGCCAGGATGCCATCGGGATGCCAGGTGGCATGTGCCAAAGGTGCATAGATAAAAACAAAGAACAGACAAATAAACAACACATAGGAGGTAAACCGGATTCGTTCTGCAAAGGCACCTGTAATTAAGGCTGGTGTAATGATCGCAAATTTTAGCTGATACATGGCAAAAAGTGAAAGTGGTATGGTGGGTGCTCCGGGCCATGTATGCCCGCCAATAACATTTTTAAACATGAAATAAGTGCCCGGATTACCAATAATTCCACCTATAGAATCACCAAATACCAGGCTGAAACCAAAAACCACCCATAGTACCGCCACGACTGCCATACAGATAAAACTTTGCAACATGGTAGAAATCACATTCTTTTTACTAACCATGCCTCCATAAAAAAAGGCAAGTCCTGGGGTCATGATCAGGACCAAAGCGGTGGATGTAAGCATCCAGGCCACATCTGCACCGGAAATTTCGGTTTCCTGACCAGAAAGTGGTAAACCTGGATTAAAAAGAGCCAGTACTACGATACATAACAAGAAAATAATAGGAATAAATGATTTTTTTGCTTCCATGTTTAATAAATATTATAATAGGACAGCAAATTAACGCAAAAAATAGCACATGTTTTAATAGAAAATTAAAAATTTGGCAAAAACCACTGCGGATAAATACCAAGGAGAAGAATGGCAGCCGTCAAAAATACTGCTATCCAACCCATAAAATTTAGTTTTTCTTTTGTCATTGCCGGAATTTCTGTAATACGTTCTTTAAGAAATGCCTGTAAGGGAACTTTGAAATAGAAGAATAGAGAAATGACTGTAGTTAATGCACCGGTAATAAGTAAAAGTAACAATCCGATGCCTCCTCCTGCCTGCCATGAAGCATATACGGATGAGAAAATCATCAGTTTGGCCATGAATCCTCCCGTGGGGGGCAAACCCGTCAGTGAAATAAGCACGACTACCAGGCAGAAGAAAGAAATTGGATAAATTTTACCAAGACCACGGTAGTCAGCCAGCCCGATTGCTGATGTCCAATTTTCTATGGAATCCACTATCATAAAAACCAGCATATTCATCACCGAATAGACCAGCAAATAGAAAAACAGCACCTGATAAGCGTTTTGCGGATAGGCCAGGATGGCCATCATCAAGAATCCGGTATGACCAATGGAAGAATAGGCCATCATGCGTTTAATGACCTGTTGCCTCAGTGCGGCCAAGTTACCCAAAAGCATGGTTGCAATAGCTGCGGCTATGAATAGGTTCTGCAGCGTCTTCGGAAATTCAAAACCCGCAGCAGGCCAGGCAATCAATATCCGAGTCAATAAAATCATGCCTGCAATTTTTGGTGCTGTCGATAAAAATGCGGTTACTGGTGTAGGCGCTCCTTGATAAACATCCGGCGTCCAAAAATGGAAAGGAACAAAAGATAGTTTAAAGCCAACACCTGTAAAAACAAACAACATAGCCAACAACAAAAACAGAGGATCTGTATCAAGTAATTGCTTTAAATGTGCTGAATCCGTAAAATCCAAACTTCCCGTAAATCCATAGATTAGTGATAAGCCGTAAAGCATAACGGCAGAGCAAGCTGCGCCAAAAAGTGCATACTTGAGGGAGGCTTCTGTTTGCCTGGCATCTTTGCCCAAGTATCCAACTAACAAATAAGACCCCATAGAAACCATTTCAATGGAGATGAAGGCCATGAGCCAGTGAATAGACAGCACCATGAAATTAAGCCCGATTTGGATACAAAGGAGGATGGCATACAAGTCGTCCAATTTCTTGGGATGCGAACGAAAAGCCTTATTTGACTGGACAAAAATACCGAATAAACCACATACCAGGGCGATGAGCAAGCGGCCATAAAGACCGGTGCGGTCTGTAACGATCATTCCTGAAAAAAGAGAAGTGGCCGTATCAGTAGGCTGGCGAAGCAAAATATACGAAGGAATGGCCGAAACTATGATACCAGCTAAAGAAATATAAAAAGAAAGTTGGGACCAACGTTTGCCCAGAAATAATCCGCAAAAGATAACCATCAAAAAAGTAACAGCCAGCACCAATTCCGGTACAATACCAGAAAACCCGTTAACTAGGGTATCCAGTTGATTGGTAATATCTGGCACAAGTTGCTTCATGAATTATCCCTTTTTACTTAGTCACCAAATCAACAATAGCTAACAATGAAGCGTTAATCTTTTCAAACACCAATCCAGGCATCAGTCCCAATAATAGTGCAAAGACCAGCATAGGTACCAAAACGATCGTTTCACGCGGACTAATAGGTGTCAACTGCTTCACCCATTCATCTCCTCCTTTTAATCGGGTTTGTCCAAAAAACATTCGCTGCAATGTCCAAAGAAAATAAGCAGCACTGAGCAGGATGCCCAAGGAACCAGCCATTGCCATCCACCGTGGAAGTAAACCGTTTACACTTTCAGACCGAAAGGCTCCGATGAGGGAAAAAGCTTCTGCTATAAATGCTGAAAACCCAGGAAGACCCAGTGACGCAAAAAAAGCGATGGCTGTGTACACGGTATATCCCGGCATTACATTGGCTAAGCCTCTGAAATTATAAATATAGCGGTCATGCACTCGGTCATATAGCACGCCTACAAGAAAAAACAGCATAGTCGATAAAAAGCCATGGCTGATCATTTGATACATAGCCCCTCCAATGCCTTCGGTTGTCATGGAGGCCATTCCCAATAGCACAAAACCCATATGTGATATGGAAGAGTAGGCAATCAGTCGTTTCAAGTCTTTCTGGGCCAGTGCGTTCATGGCACCGTACAAAATGGAAATCACGCCGATCAGTCCCAACCACCATGCAGACTGAAGAGCAGCATCGGGAAATATACTAAAACACACCCTTAAAATTCCGTAACCCCCAACCTTAAGCAGTATTCCGGCCAGTATGATGGATACCGGGGTCGGAGCTTCCACGTGCGCATCGGGCAGCCAGGTATGCAGTGGTACAATAGGTACTTTAATGGCAAAGGCAACAAACAAAACAATGAAACCTAAAAGGCGGGCTGGTATGCCAAAGATTGATTGTGCTGTACCTGGCGAAAATAATGCCCCTGGGGCAAAATTACCAGCATCCATCATATAAAGCATATTAAAGCTATGGGCTCCGGTAGCGGGATTGGTGACTGAAAAATAAAGTCCGATGATCACCAATAACATAAATACTGAACCAAATAACGTATACAGGAAAAACTTGATGGCAGCATATTCCCGGCGAACACCGCCCCATATACCAATCAGGAAATAGAGTGGCAGCAGCATCAATTCATAAAAGACGTAGAACAGAAAAAAGTCGAGTGCTGAAAACACACCCATCACGGCTATATTAAGCAATAGCAACAATGAAAAATAACCTTTAAGGCTCTTGTTCATATTCCAGGAAGCGATCACGGCAACCGTCATCACTAAGGCAGTAAGGAATAAAAAAGGCAAGGAAAGCCCATCAATACCCACCATATAATCAATCTCCAGCTTGCCCAAACTGCCCAAATCCAACCTGATCCAAGGTAATTGTTCAACAAATTGGTACAGTCCCTGTTTCGAAATGCCCGCTGATGCCGGATTGAACCAGGCGTAGAGAAATCCGCTAAGTATTAACTGGAGAAGGCTTACCAATAAAGCTATGTATTTATAGGCAACTTGACGGCTTTGAGGCAGCAGCAGGATCAGGATTGCTCCCGGCAAGGGTAGGAAGATAAGCAGGGATAATAAACTCATGCGTGAACTATAAAATTAAACAGCCATACCATTAAGACAATTATAAACATGCTGAGCATGTAGTATTGAACCCGCCCATTTTGTGAGCGCCGTAATACGTTGCCCAGCCAAAAGGCCAGGCCAGCGATGCCGTTTACCAGCCCATCAACTATATATTGATCAACCCAGGCAGCCAGCCGGGCCAACCATAGTCCGGCATTTTTTACAACATTTATAAATCCATCAAGCACCTTGCGGTCAAAACTAGCGCAAGCTGCTGAGAATAGCATTACAGGTCTGACCAGATAATCTGTCTGCAACCGGTCTATGTACCACTGGAAATAGGAAAAACGATATAAAAACCCGCTGGTTTTGAGTGGGTACGTGTTCTCTGCATACCATCGCCAAGCTATATATATGACCGAGATACCTAATAAATTGACAGCTGCAGGAACCATGGTGTGGTACAGGTTCATGCGTTCTAAGGTTTCGGGCCTGTCAAAACCTTCCAGCAACCAACTATGTTCAAATACCAGTGGGTTGGCCGAAAAAAAGGGAAATAAGGCGGCCAATCCTAAAATAATCATCGGTATCAGCATCGCCGGAAAGGCCTCCCGAATATCCAATTTCTCCGGATTGCCAGGATAGATACGCTGTTTCCCGAAAAATACTTTAATAATGAGCCTTGCTATGTAAAAGCTGGTAAGCACGCTGCTGATAAGCAACGATATTGGGATGATTATCGTAGGTCCAAAGCGCAGGTCAGCCCACTCAAAGGCACTGATCAAAAGCGCGTCCTTGGAAAGGTATCCTGAAGTTAATGGCAGCCCTGACAGTGCCATGGCGCCCACAATGGCCACCGTAGTAGTTATGGGCATATATCTTTTCAGCCCTCCCATTTGCCTAATGTCCTGCGGGTCTGAACCTGGCTGACTTTTTTGGTTAGCATGCTGCATTTCGTGGATGACCACTCCTGCCGCCAGGAACAATAAACATTTAAAGATGGCATGCGTAACTAAATGGAACATGGCTATACCTGGTATGCCTATACCAACGGCCGAAATCATAAATCCGAGCTGAGAGATGGTTGAAAAGGCCAGTATTTTTTTCAGATCATGTTGTGTCAATGCAATGGTTGCCGCCATCAGTGCTGTAAAAGACCCAATGATGGCCATGATTGTCAGCACCGTTTCATTGAATAATGGAAAAACGCGCGCCAGCAAGAACACGCCCGCTGCCACCATGGTAGCGGCATGAATTAGCGAGGATACGGATGTGGGGCCTTCCATGGCATCGGGCAGCCAGGTATGCAGGGGAAACTGTGCTGACTTAGCTATTGCTCCCACAAAAAATGCCAAGCCGGCTACAGTAAGCCAAACGGCCGGTATTTGGTGCCCCGCTCCCAGCCAATTTCCACTAACGACTTCTGATACGCTCCATAATGGCTCATTTGAAAAAAGGGGCTTAATATCCAATGTTCCAAACTGCGCGTAGATCAATGCAATGCCTGTTAAAAAGCCCAGATCGCCAATCCGATTTATTATGAATGCCTTTTTGTTGGCCTGCACGGCCGATTCTTTGGTAAACCAAAAACCAATGAGCAGGTAAGAGGCAAACCCAACAAGCTCCCAGCACATATACATGAGCAACAAATTATCGGCCATCACTAAGCCCAGCATGGCTGCACAAAATAGACTCAAATACATCCAGTAACGATGGATACCTGGATCGCCTTTCATGTAAGCGGTTGAATAGATGTGCACGAGCAATGCAATGGATGATATGAGCACAAGCATCAATACCGAAAGGTTGTTTAGTAGTATTCCGGCCATAAACGAATGGTCACCTATGCGAAACCAAGTGACCTGCTCGTTCAGTTCTTCCTTATTCCAATACCTGGAGAAAAGATAGATGGAACAGATCATGCTTATCGCTATGGCCATAATAGCCGTATAACCGCTTTTTTGCTGTTTACCTCTAAGGGCAGACCAACAGAAAGAAAGTAAGGGCATACCTGCGGCCAGGAGCGCAGCCAGTATAGAAAAGTTGTGATGTTGCAGCTGTTCCAATCCGTTTTTACCTTAATCTTTTAATTGCCGGATATCTTCCGGATTGATCGTTTTATAATATTTGTACACCTGAAGAATTATGGCCAGAGCCACCGCGACTGCCGCCGCGGCCAGTACAATGGCAAATAGGGCAAATACCTGCCCCGCATCGTGTACCTTATCAAACTTTCCAAAAGCAACCAGATTTAGAATCGCCGCGTTTATCATTAGCTCAATACCCGCCAAAATTAATACGGCGTTCCTTCTTGATAGCACTCCGTACAAACCAATACTGAATAAAGCTGCGCTTAAAACCATAAAATGGGACAGCGTTATCATGGTTTTGGTTCCTTTCTTGTTAAATGGGCTGCTCCCATTAAGGCCATCAGTAGCACCAATGATATTAATTCAAAAGGCAATAAGTAGCGGGTCATCAGTTGCAGACCTATGTGTTTTTCTGTATGGTCGGTTGGGGTAAAAATTTTTCCTTCCCGGGCAGCTTCAGTCACCCATTTTGGAAGATTTGAGCCCATGTTTATTGCCATGTGAATAAGTATAAAGCCCATGCCTGCGGTTATAATCAATGCCTGCCACCTGGGTAAAGCAAAAAAGCCGGTTAACCCTTTTTGAAGATCATTTAGCAATTCTTTGTTTGAAAGCATAAAGGCAAATAGCATTAACACCAGGACCCCTCCTACATAAACCATTATCTGGGTAAGCGCTATAAAATCGGCGAGGCAGAAAATAAAGAGGCCCGCCACCGAAAATAGGGTCACAAACAATAGGAATAATGCCCTTGCCAGGTTTTTCATACTAACCACTAACAGTGCAGAAACCAAGGCTGAAGCAGCCAGTACATAAAAAATCAGCAATTCAGCAGTCATAATGGTTGCTTGCCTTCCTGTTTTCCAGCCTGAAATTCGGCCAATTCCTTACGTTTTTCAGCCACTTCTTCATCGGTCATGTCCGCAAATTGGTAAAGCATCCCTTTTAAATCGGGCATGCTGCGGTCATATTGGTTAGTCATGGTAATACATTCCGTAGGGCAAACCACTGTACAAAGCCCACAATACATGCATTTGGCCATATCAATATCAAACTTGGCTGCATACAAACGTTTTGTACTGCCATCCGATGTTTTACCAATGGTTCCGGTGGCCTTAATTGATTCAATGGAAATACAGTCAACCGGGCAAGCTTTTGCGCAGAGGTCACATACAATACAATCGTCCATTTCTACATCCAGCTGATAACGGGCCACTTCCGGAATAGGCAGTTCCTGGTGGGGGTACTGGATGGTGGTTACCCCTTGCTGGCCTGAGAAATAATCTTCGCTTCGAATATCCAAGCCCTCTCGGGTGTGTGAAGCAGCAAATAAATGCTTGAGAGTAAGGCTTAACCCCTTAATCGCCGTCAGAAAAGCATGGATCACTAACTTAAACACCTCTATAGAGCTAATTCATTACAAACACACGCCATATCCCTGAAATCGCCATGGATAGAAAAGCCAGGGGAGTAAGTACCTTCCAGCAAAAGCTCATTAATTGATCTGCACGAAGGCGCGGCAACGTCCAACGTATCCAGATCTGGACGCCTACAATACTAAGCGTTTTTAGCAATATCCAGCACATACCCCATATAGTTCCTGTAGTCCATTCTGCCAGTTTGAAACTTCCGATAGTTGGTAATGGGCTATTCCAGGCCCCCAGAAACAACACCACTCCAATCATCGCGGTTAAAAACATGAGCGCATATTCTGAAAGCATCATAAAAGCAAAACGCAGCCCTCCGTATTCGGTATGATAGCCACCCACCAGTTCTGATTCAGCTTCCGGAATATCAAATGGTGCCCGGTTGCATTCAGCTAATGATGCTACAAAATATATAGCATAGGCCAACAGGAGGTGGGGGGCCTGAAAAATATTCCAGGATAGAAAACCACCCGTATCTGCCACTTCCCAAATACCTAGAAAACGTAGAGATTCTTTTGAAAGTATACCCTGATTAACGGCAATTTCTTGTAAATTCAGACTTTGCGCTATCATAATCGCGGAGATTAGGGCCATCCCAGCCGGTATTTCATAAGATATAATCTGTGCCACTGCCCTCATGGCACCGAGTAGGGAAAATTTATTATTAGAACCCCACCCTGCCATCAAAATGCCAATCGCTTCAACAGAAATAACTGACAATACAAAAAATAAACCCAAATTTAAATTAGAAGGAACTAATCCGGGAGCCCATGGCATCGCGGCAAATCCCATGAATACTGCCATAAAAATGACTACTGGTGCTACCGTAAAAAGCCTGGCATCAGCAAGCCCTGGAGTGATAAATTCTTTTTGTATTAATTTAAGAATATCAGCCAGGGTTTGTAATGTACCGAATTTACCTGTTTCCATAGGACCGAGCCGGTCTTGAACAAAACCCGCTACCTTTCGCTCTGCATATACTGCAAACAAGGTAAATGCCGCAATAAACCCAAATAGCAATGCCCCACTAAGTATATATGTCAGATAAAAAATCAATGTAGTATCTCTATAAAATTAGTCGGGTGCAAACTTAAACAATCGGCATGAAATATTAAATGATATAGCGTTTTTATTTTGAATGATTCTAAAACAATAACGAAAACTTTCCATTTGCCGGATTGCTACTTAAATTAATTTTTTATAGGCGATTAAATACTAATAAACATTGTTTGTGCCCTATCGCCAATGAGCGGAATTGGTTTTTTAGTACCATTAAGGGCACCAATAAAGCCAATGATCCAGAAAATAAACATAGCGATCTGTACCCCATAATTAAGTATGATGACAAGTTCGAATCCACCAGAAAATAGCAACAAACCGCTGATAATCCGGAGGATTATTGCAATAATAGCTGCCGCAATGTATAGCAACAGGGTTTGCCTCAACTGATAACTGCCTAATTCGGTTTTGTTATCTTTATGGTAGGCAAAATAAGCGATCAGCCATCCGATGATCGTTAAATAAGAAATAATTCCAACCGTTTTTCCATTATCTGGTGTTGATACCGGTGCTGTAAAAGGATTCTCATTTTCCATTTCTGATATAATTAATGTCTACAATTGTAATTTTTTTGATAAAAATAGAAAAAAAATACTATATATTGTCAAATAAATAGTTCAAAAAAAATACCTCTTGAAATTTAAGAGGTATTTTAATTCTTAATTAAGTGTTATCTAACGCATATCTTATGCGCATCACAATTTCTTATTTTGATGTAGGAGAGGCACCCGCACCTGACCCTTGTGGGGTTATCACGGGTTTTGCGTTAGCAGCAATCCCCAATTTGGTTTTCACATCTGCCAACAAATCATCTCCTCCTTCAAAATATTTCACTTCTGGAGATGCTGAATCAAATACATAGGTATAACCCTTTTCTTTGGCAACCGCTTTAATGGCATTATCAATCTTGGTTTGAATTGGCAAAAACAACTCTTGTTGTTTTTGTTGCACATCCTGTTGCGCTTTCTGTTGTGCTTCCTGAATACGCGTTTGCAAGCCGGTTAGTTCAGTATCCATTGCCTGAAGTTCTGGATCTACTGTTGCTTTATTAGCTTCACTTCTGCTTTGTTGTTTTTCCTGAAATGCGGCGTATTTTTTACGAGCTTCAGCTCCCATTTGCTCTAGCTCATCTTGTTTTGTCTTAGCGAATGCCTGATAGGCATCTGTTGCCGTTTTTACATCCGGTAAGTATTGATAAATTTCTTGTGTATTTAAATGTCCTAATTTTTGTTGGGCCATTGTTACACTGCCTGTAAAAAATACCATCGCTGCCACAACAGCTGCTTTTATTAAATGTTTCATTAAAATTAAATTGTTTTATTAATGTGCTTTCGTTCGAATTATTTTTTATTTATACCCTTTTTATTATTACAATAATAGGTAAGTCTTTGCTATTTTGCAACAGTTCCGGGCTTATAACCCAACTTAGTAATGACATCATTACTTTTATCCAAGCGTGGGTTTGCAAAGAGAAAAGTTACTTCGCTTCCTTTATCTAACACTATATCAAGTCCCTGATCCGTTGCAATGGATTGTATAGCTTTAGAGACCCGATCTTGGATGGGCTTAATCAACTTTTGGCGTTCCTTGAACAAATCGCCTTCAAAACCAAATTTAAGCTTTTGAAAGTCTTTCGCTTCCTTTTCTTTTTGTACAATGGCGTTCTCTCGCTGACGTCGCATTTCTTCGCTGAGTAAAACTTGATCCTGTTGATACGATTTATACATTTTCTCAATATCTGCAAAACGGCTGTCCACCTCTTTTTGCCATTGCACGGATAGCGCGTCAATTTGCTTTTGGGCTGAAGCATATTCCGGAATTTGCTTTAGAATATATTCACTGTCAACATAGGCCAGTCGCTGGGCAAATGCCGTAATGGTGGTGAAACTAAAAACAACAACGATTAAGCTTGCTGCCCTGTATATCTTACCTAATTTTTTCATTACCTTCAATTTTATCATTTAATAAATATACACCCCTCAAATCCAATGCCTAATTGAAGCCACCCATTTGCTGCATGATACTAAACGTGAAATTCTGTCGCCACTGGCCGTTGGGAATACCAGGTACCGGATCAAAGCCATGGCCATAATCAATACCCAATAAACCAAAGATCGGAAGGAATATTCGGGCACCAAGGCCGATAGACCGCCTTACCTTGAAAGGGTTGAAATCCTGAAAACGATTCCAAGTGTTACCGGCTTCTGCAAAGGCTAACATAAATACAGTTGCCTGGTCATTCAGCATAACCGGATGCCTTAGTTCGAGCTGATATTTGGTATAGAGTGGACTTCCTGAGTTCCGTGCAATACTTGGATTAGAACCGTCTGGTATAACAGCGCTGTTAGAGTATCCTCTCATGGCGATAATTTCTGATCCTTGTAAAAAGTCAAATCCCTGCATTCCATCTCCTCCCAGTTTAAACCGTTCAAATGCTGATTGTCCCGTCTCATTACTATAGGTTCCCAGAAATCCGAAACGTGCCTGCGATTTTAAAACCAATTTTCCAAAAATAGTCTGGTACCATTCAGAGTCAAATTTCCATTTATGATACTCTGTCCATTTATACCGCTTCTCATCCGATGCGGTACGGTAATTGATTTTATTGAATAGCGAGTAGGGTGGGGTAACCTGTATGGTAAATTTCAAATTTACTCCTGAAGTTGGATATATGGGGGCATCAACCGAATTACGACTAAGTTCTTGCGTTAGGTTCAGGTTATAGGCCGTACCATTGTCAAACAAAAAGCCTGTCCAGTTTTGCAGTTTGTATTGTTCAACACTGACCGTATAATTTAACTGAAACCAGTTATCCGGCCATTGCAGGCGTTTCCCTAAGGTAACTGAAATCCCGTTCATCCGAATACGTTGCAAGTCGGCATCTGCGGCAATCTGCTTTCCGGTATAGTAATCAAACCCACCATACGAAGAGGAGGAAGTGAACGCACTCAATCCAAAATAAATGGGCTTTTTACCCCCGAACCAAGGATCTGAAAACGAAAAACTGTATGAGCTATATTGCTTGCCACTGGTTTGTCCACGAATACTCAATTTTTGGCCGTCACCTTTTGGCAATGGTTTCCAAGCACTTTTGTTAAAGAGATTGCTGGTTGAAAAGTTATTAAAAGTCAATCCCAGTGTTCCAATAATGTGCCCCGCCCCAAAACCTCCGGATAACTCTACCTGGTCTGAAGGTTTTTCTGCCACATTGTATTCAATATCTACCGTACCCTCTTGAGGGTTGATATTGGTAGGTGATGGATTTGTCTTTTGTTCATCAAAATTACCCAATTGTGCTATTTGCCTGGTACTGCGCATAATGGCAGACTTTGAAAACTTTTGTCCAGGCTTTGTTTGAATCTCCCTACGGACTACCCTGTCGTTTGTAATATCATTTCCTTTTATCAGCACCTTATTGATGGTATACTGCGGCCCCTCGGTAATGCGCAAGGCCAGATCGATGGTATCGCCATAAATTTTAGTTTGTACCGGAGTTATATCAAAGGTTAGATAGCCATCATCCAAGTATAAGGTTGATACGTCAGATCCGTTTTTAGTAGGTCCTTTCAACTTTGTGTTCAAGTCCTCCTCACTAAATATCTGTCCTTTCTCAATACCCAAAATTAAACTTAATACAGAATCTGAATATTTTGCATTTCCTTGCCAGGTGATATTCCCGAAATAATATCGGCGGCCTTCATAGATGTCCAAATCGATATTTACATGTTTATTATCGTATTTATAAACCGTGTCTTTGAGAATTTCAGCATCCCTATACCCGCGTTTCTGAAGATTGGAGATCAACGTTTCTTTTGCTTCTTTATATTTGGCATCGGTAAATTTACCGGGCCCGAATATACGGAACCAGGCACGCTGATGTAATTTTTTAAAATACTTCCGCAATTTATGCTGCGAAAAAACCTTGTTTCCCGTAAACCTAATTTTATTGGGACGCACTTTATGATTGCGATCAACATTTACCAATAAGATCTTATTATTTTTTTCGATGCTGTCATTTAGTTGAGATATCTGGATATCCGGAAAAAGATAGCCCTTTTCTCCCAGGAATGTCGTAATAGTCCGTTTAGTTGTATTCAGTAAATTTTCGTTGATAATCTTTCCGGTATTTTCGCTTAATTTTTTCTTAATATCTGTTGTTTGACCTTTACTCAGCCCGTTTATATCTATACGGGTAAGCCTGGGCCGTTCCACCACATGGATGTTAAAAAAAATGGAATCGCCTTTAACGTAATCAACGCTTAACTGCACATCATCAAACAAACCCTGTCCCCATAAATTTTTAATAGCCGCTGAAGTGGCATCTCCCGGCACTTCGATACGCTCTCCCTTTCCAAGTTTAGAGATCGTGATCAATACGTCGTTATCTAAAAATTTCGTACCACTGATGGTGACCCCGCCAATAATGTATTCTTTAGGGCTTAAAAAACTAAATTCGCCATCTTTCGGGGCGGGTCTGCCAGGCGCAATTTGTGCCAAGGACAGTCCAGACCAGAATAACGTAAAACATATAAATAAGAAAAGGTGCTTCATCGAATATTTTTATCGCCGCTAAAGTAATTCAAACAGTTGTTAAATTTTGTTAAAAGAAATATTACAAATATTACGTGAGCTGTTCGCCAGTAAGCCCAAATCGTCGTTCCCGCTTTTGAAAATCCAAAACTGCTTCAAAAAGATCTGCTTTTCGAAAATCGGGCCACATTTTATCCGTAAAATACAATTCAGTATAGGCTAGCTGCCATAATAGGAAATTACTGATACGCTGCTCACCGCTGGTGCGTATTAATAATTCCGGATCAGGCAATCCGTGTGTAGTGAGGGCATTTGCAAAAGTCTCTTCATTAATATTTTCACTACTAAATTCCCCTTTTAATACTTTATCAGCCAATAAACGCGTTGCTTGAACAATTTCTAAACGGGAACTGTAACTTAATGCCAGTGTAAGCACACAATTTGAATTAGAGGCCGTTTTGTCCATAGCGATTTTTAATTGCTCATAACAACGGTTCGGCAATTGTTTCAAATCGCCAATTGCGTTTAAACGTACCCCATTCTTCATAAGATTCTTGGTTTCTTTGCTGATCGTGGCTACTAGCAATTCCATTAAAGCAGCCACTTCAAGCTTGGGCCTATTCCAATTTTCAGTTGAAAAAGTATACATCGTTAAATAGCGAATGCCAATTTCCACAGCACCCTCGACGGTATCCCGCACAGCACTTACACCATTTTTATGCCCGAAAACACGAAGTTTGCCCTTTTCTTTTGCCCAGCGACCATTGCCATCCATGATGATGGCAACATGTGCCGGAAGTTTATTTGGATCAATTTGTTCTTTCAAATCCATTGTCTATATCCAAACTGATTGTCCGTATATCCATTAAGTAAATCATTCCACTTTTACATTTAAGGGCGTAAAGATACTAGAATTAAGTGAAAAAGCGGAAAGCTGCCACCCTTTTTACCATGATGGGCAATCGCAGCGAAAGAGGGTGTAAGATACACGCACACCTACTAACTTATACATATCAAATAGATATTGATTGCCCCTGGCATACCCTGCTACAGATTGTGCCTGCATTGGATCAGATGCCTTTGGGTTGGCAAGAAAACGGGGGGCAAATTCGTCGGTTGAGGAAGCGGGGTTGGCAAGATAAGCAGGATATGCCTGGTGTACATCATCCAGATTGTCCGTGGTAATTCTGCCAGAAATTTCTAGGCCAAATGTCCATGGATTACGTGCTCCTTCAGGCTTCCATTTTATCCCACCACCCATGGGAATCGTATAGGCCAAAGTACTCTTGCGATCAACTCCTTCGGTTGGATAATCTTTGAGCTTTTGAGGTTCGCTGTCATTGTTATCGCCGGGTAAATAAGCCTTTGGATTGTAACTCATGGCACCAAGCCCTCCAAAAACATATAGTGCAAAATGCTGTTTTTTGGCAATCTGGAACTTAAAAAAGTTTAATTCATAAACAGCAGACAGTTCAAAAACATTGGTAAAAAAATGCAAATCGCGGATGTTACTGAACCGTTCACCTGGACCTACAGCCCCACCGCTTAGTTTTCCGTATAGCAAATTGGCACGGATACCCGCGTTCCTGACAAAAAAAGAAGTGCTTTTTTCATCAAAATTATATTTGTAAAAAGCATTTATTCCCAAATTGTCAAAAGCCAGAAATTTATCGTTTGCCTTTCCACCAACTTTAAATAAAGAATTTCCAAAATTGGCTAAATCGCCTGAATAGCCCATAGGCCCTGCTATTACCCCAAATTCATGGATCTGGCCTTTTACGCTGAAAATAGCCGCAGAAAAGATGATTAAGAAAAGGAATCGGTGGTACATTCGTATGTTTATTTAATATTCATTTCACAAAACCTGTACTTAAATCGTTAAATCTTACCAAATTGGACAACCTCCACTAAATAGTATATATGAGATGCGGACATTGAATTGCATATAGGTGTCTCGGGGATGCCCATCTCCACGCCTTGTGCCAGCACGATCCAGCCAGGTAGCCACATCTCCGGGGTTGGCCAACTGGGCAGTAATTACATCATCCTGCGGAGCTATGTCGGGATAATAACCGCTAACATCATCCAGATAGTCTGTATTCGTTATCCGGTAGCCTACCTCCAGCCCGTAGACCCATGAGCCTTTTGGTTTATATTTAATTCCAACCCCAAATGGCAACACCATACTTAAATTGCCATAATGCGGCTTATCTTGTTCTGTTGCATAATTGCGTAAATGGTAAACCTCATTGCCAGAGCGTACTTTGGGATCATAAACCGTTGTCCCAATTCCGGCAAAAACATAGGGCTGCCAGTATCTTTTACCACGATTACAATCAATGATCTTGAAAAAATCAAACTCTGCTACTGCAGATAGCTCCCAAAGAGACGAATAAAACTGTAGTCCCCGGCTTCGAAACCAGGCATTTCCCGATGATTTATCATCCCCATAAATATTCAATCGCTGAATATTTGCCCGCACGCCCCAGGTTGTATTAAAATTATACTTGGCGAAAGCTCCTACCATCCAGTCATTAAAATTAACAGGATTGGAAGGGTTAAGGTCTCCCATATAACCAGAAGTACCTGCTTGGCCCCCAAATTCCCACTTTTGAGCCATCAACTTGCATCCGTAAAGGGCCAGTGCCAAAAAACACAAAAAAAACTTATACGTCAATTCCAGCTATATCTTGAAAGGCAAAGATAGTAGAAAAGCGGTAATCCGCCTAAGGCACTATAAAACGGAAAGTTAATAATTTCGTGTATCCAGACCCCAAAGCAGTTTTTGCCGCAAAGTATTAAAATAACTTTCCTGTTTCAGCCGGATGAGGTTTATATTAAATGGAGCGCGGGTAATATGGATCTCCGTACCTGTATCCAGCGATTCCGTCCTGGAATCGCAGGAAAGTAAAAATTTGTCGCTGCGGCTTTCGATCATAATATCAAGCTCAAATCCGTCAGAGATCACCATAGGCCGTACATTAAGATTGTGCGGAGAAATGGGCGTGATTACAAAATTACCGGATCCCGGCATGATAATAGGCCCCCCACAGCTCAAGGAATAGGCCGTTGAGCCAGTTGGTGTCGCTATGATCAATCCGTCGGCCCAATAAGCGTTCAATAATTCTTTATTCAGATAGGCATGCACCGTGATCATGGCCGAAGTATCACGCTTTAGGATCGTAATATCATTAAGCGCTACATTCTGGCCCCCAAACAAGATTTGATCAGCAGCTTTTACCTGTATCAGGGATCGCTGCTGTATGGTAAATTCTTTTAACAGCAAACTATCGATTGCCGGCACAATATCATCCTTATTAATGCTAGCCAAAAACCCAAGCCTGCCCAAGTTTATTCCCGTTACCGGTATACCCGAGTCAGCAATGATGGCTACCGCTGCCAGCATTGTACCATCACCACCAAGGCTTAACATAAAAGCAGTATCGGTAGGAAGGTCGGTTTTACCAACATAGGTCTTAACGTTAAATTCGCCCTTCAGATAGCTACGGAAAAATTCGTAAAATGGTTTATAAACCCAAATCTCCGTATCAGCAACTTTTAGCCTGTCAAAAAGCACTTGTAGATACTGTACGTAAATTAGCTGAAATTCCTGCCCATAAACAGCTATTTTAAGACTATCAGCTATCATATGTTTAAAAAATGCATTAGATGGTCGTAGCGTTCGCGGGTGCTATCGTATTCCCTAATATCATTATAGGTATTAATAATTACATAGTCATAACGTACAAAGGCCGCCACAATGTCAGATATTTCTAAACGGTTTACTTTAAGCGTCACTTCCAGTTTTGTTGAATCTGGAAAGGCCCTCACATAACTGCTTAACACTTGGGCATTGGCCGATTCTACTATTTTTGCAATTTGTGAAAGCGCGTTATCGCGATTACCTATCTCCAACACAATTATACCTCCAGCCACCTCTACCGCTGTAACTACCGCCAAGGCATTCATAAGATCAGCTATTTTAATAACGCCTAAATACCGATTCTGGTTATCAAGGACTGGGAGTATCTCGAGGTGGTGCATATTAAACAACCGCAATGCATCATATACGTGTTGGTCATCATGAATAAATATCGGCCTTAATAATATGCCCGCTTCGTTCAGGACTACCGAATTATCAATGCCTATCAAATCATCTTCGGATACCAAACCAACGTAATTCAACGCATCAACTATAGGTAGCTGCGTCAATTTATGCTCAGACATCCGGTCTGATAGCACGGCTACCAGATCCAATGAATTTGCTGCATAACTTGTATCAGATATAATTTCACCAGTTGTCATAAGCTATTTTTTATAAAGACGACAACCATCTTCCTAACGTTACTTGAACTTATCTAAAAACTGCCTGAACAGCCCATTAAATATTTCCGGCTGTTCCATCATAGGCGCATGTCCACATTCGTCCACCCAATGCAATTCTGAATTTGGCAGCCGCTCATGAAAATCTTCTGCCACTTCAGGCGGGGTCACACGGTCATTTCTACCCCAAATCAGCCCAACGGGAATCTTTATCTTTATTAATTCACTTGCCATGTTATGGCGTATGCACGATTTAGCTATCGCAATCACCCGGATAACCCGTTCCCGGTTATTGAGTGTAGCAAAAACCTCGTCTACCAGCGCTTTTGTAGCAGTTTCTGGCTTATAAAATGTAAATTCTGTCTTTTCTTTGATATAATCATAGCTTTCCCTCCGGGGAAAAGAACCCCCAAATGAATTCTCATACAGCCCTGAACTACCTGCCAGTACCATGGCCTTTATTTTTTCCTGATGACTTTTATTGATGGCATACATCAGTGCAATATGGCCTCCAAGTGAATTGCCAACCAGAAAGAATTTGTCCAACTTCAGATGTTTTATAAATTTGGACACATGTTTTGTTAAAGATTTTACACCAGTAAGCAAAATGGGCATTTCATAAACGGGCAAGACCGGAACAATGACCCGATACTCCGACTTAAATTCATTTATCACCCCATCCCAATTACTTAATTCACCTAACAAGCCATGCAGCAACAAAAGTACTTCCCCTTCACCCTCATCAATATATTTAAATCCTTTTTCTTCTTTAATGGCAAACTCCATAAATTGTTTTTAAACGATTCTTTTTGAAATTATTAGTTCGGTGAGTGGGTTAGGACGTAAGCAAACGTTTGGCTACCTCAGAAATAGTGCGGCCATCTGCCTTCCCTGCCAAACTTTTGTTAGCTACTCCAATCACCTTTCCCAATTCTTTAATACCTGAAGCGCCTGTCTCCGCTATCACCCCTTTTATAGCCATCTCCACCTCTTCAGGGCTTAGTTGTTTAGGAAGAAAGCTTTCAATAACATCCAGCTCTTCCTTTTCTATTTGATAAAGATCAGGCCTGTTTTGCTGCTGGTAAATTTCACCGGACTCTTTCCGTTGCTTTGCCAGTTTCTGCAGCACTTTGACTTCGGCTTCTTCCGTAAGGCCCTCAGATGCCCCCTTTTCCGTATTTGCCAGCAACAAAGCTGCCTTAATTGCCCGCAGCCCTCGCAGCCGGGCTTGGTCTTTGGCAAGCATCGCTTGTTTAATATCTTGATCTACTTGTTGTTGCAGTGCCATTATTCAATAAAATTATACGCTTGTTACAAAGATAACCAAGCAAAACTAATTAAATAGCGCAAATATACGCTAAAAAGATGGGAAAATGTGTTTTAAGCGGAAAGCTTTCTGCCAGCTGCCTATTGCTTATTGAAAAGCGAGGCACTGGCTTGGGCTGTGGGCATGATAAGCAGGTCGTTGATGGTGACATGCGGAGGTCTTGAGGCGGTAAACCAGGCCGCTTCGGCTATATCCAAAGCATGCAACGGCTCAAATCCGTCATATACCTTCTTGGCTCGCTCACCGTCTCCTTTAAAACGAACCACCGAAAATTCGGTCTCTACAGCCCCCGGATGGATAGCCGTAACGCGGATACCATAAGGCAGCATGTCCATACGCATCCCTTTTGTCAAAGCGTCCACGGCGTGCTTTGTGGCACAATATACATTCCCATTGGGATAAACTTCCTTACCGGCTATAGAGCCAATGTTGATGATCTGGCCGCTTTTTCGTGCTACCATCCCTGGGCATACCGCACGGGTAACATAAAGCAATCCTTTGATATTGGTATCGATCATCCGGTCCCAATCATCTGGATCGCCTTTTTGCAACGGATCAAGTCCTTGACTCAGGCCTGCGTTGTTGACCAGTATATCAATGGTGTTCCAGGCAGAGGGCAACCCTTCAATAGCGGCAAAAACCGCGCTCTTATCCTTTACATCGAGCTCTAGTGGGTATACTTCTGTTCCATGATCACGCGTTAGCCTGTCCGAAAGTGCTTTCAAACGGTCTGCGCGCCTGGCCGAAAGTATCAACCGGCAACCTTCCCTTGCAAACACATCTGCGCAGGCCTCTCCAATACCTGAACTTGCCCCTGTTATAAATACAGTTTTCATGATTTACGAATATGATTTACGGATTTAAGTCAGTTTATTCAAAAAACAAACTGAATTGAAAACTTCTTAAAAATAATTTATCAATGGGCGTCTGGAAAGGGTTATTGGCACCGTGAACTGAATTTCCCAGCATGTTATGAAAGCTTTGGGAAAATTTAATTTCCGGTGTTAATTTAAAATATTGCAGAAACAATTCCACCCCCAAGCCGGCTTCAAATGAAAAATAACCGCGTTTGCTAATAAGCGCCATACTACCCGGGTTGGCAATCTCTTGCTTGTCTTCCGTTTGGGAAATGACCTCAAACGAATATTTTGCTCCACCCAGCATATAAATCTTATAATCTCTACGCCTGTCAGATGATAATTTTAGAGTTAGTGGCAGATCGAAGATAGGCGATTTTAAAAAATTGGACTCGCCCAGTAAGGTTTCATCATTTCCCTTGATGTAGGTAGTGTCAGCGAATTCATAATGAACCCTACGATTACTAAATATTAAGGTTGGCGTGAAGCGAAGATTAACATGTTCCTGTATCTTTGCATCGGCCAGCAATCCCAGCCCCCAACCGCCTGAAACCGGAGCAGTAATTGATTTCAACCTTCCCAACTGGCTGTTTTGCCAGTTTCCATTTAATCCCATCTTATATCCGGCATATACATACTGAAACAAGAAACCAAAATGCAACGGCTGATTGTCTACCCCTCCCCCCCATCGCTGGCAATTACCTTTATACGGCATTACTATTGCAACAAAAAATAAGAAAACAGCCGTTCTTTTCATTATTTGGTACCTAAGTATATGCTGCAGATGCCAAATGTTTGCGGCCGGCTGCGCGTCATTGTAAATCCAGCTTTACTTAACACTGCCTCAAAAGCTGCACCATCCGGAAACTGGGCAACCGATTCTGGAAGGTAGGAATACGCCCTGCCGTCCTTAGAAAATACCCGGCCGATCCAGGGGGTAATGCGATTAAAATAAAATCGATAAAGTTGCTTTACCGGAAAATTCTTTGGTTTGGAGAATTCAAGGACCACCACCCGGCCACCCGGCTTAAGAACTCGGTAAATATCATCCATCCCTTTTTGTAGATTCTCAAAATTACGTACGCCAAAAGCTACTGTTACAGCGTCGAAGCTATCATCCGCAAACGGAAGGCCTTCCGAATCACCTAAACGTACCTCAAATTTGTCCTGCAACCGCCTCTTCGCAATCTTTTCTCTTGCCACATCCAGCATCCCCTGCGAAATATCGACACCAGTGATCTTTTCGGGCTTCAGTAACTTGAGCGCCTCAAATGCAAAATCACCGGTTCCAGTAGCAACATCCAATATAAACCGCGGTTGCAGATCCTTTAAAGAACGAATAGCCTTTTTCCGCCAGATCGTATCAATACCCAGGGACATAAAATGATTTAAAAAATCGTACGTACCCGATATGTTGTTAAACATCGTGGCCACCTGCTCTTTTTTTGCCGCCGTGGGATCACCGTATGGAGTAACTGTGTCAGACATGCTGGCAAAGATAGTAAAAAGCGGAAAGCTTAAGGCGAAAAGCGGAAAGCTGGGTGCTAATCATTAACTTTGCAATTATGGTAATAAATAGTGCGGAGTTTGTATGCAGTAATACCAGGGTTGATCAGCTTCCTGAGCCAAAACTCCCCGAATACGCTTTTATAGGTCGCTCTAATGTGGGCAAATCATCCCTCATCAACGCGCTTACTAGTAGAAAAGGCTTAGCAAAAACGTCGCAAACACCCGGAAAAACGCAACTTATCAACCATTTTCTGATCAATGGTAATTGGTTTTTGGTAGACTTACCCGGTTATGGCTACGCCAAAACCTCCCGCAGTAACAGGGCTGATTGGGAAAAATTTATTCGCCGCTACCTTACTATGCGCGAAAATCTGCAATGCGTGTTTGTGCTAATTGACAGCCGGCTGGAACCACAGAAAATTGATCTTGAATTTTGTTGCTGGCTAGGGGAAAAAGGCATCCCGTTTATGCTCGTTTTTACAAAAGCAGATAAGCATTCCAAACTCAAATCAGATAAACATATCAGCCTGTTCAAAAAAGAACTGTTGCAATGGTTTGAAGAAATCCCCACTCAATTTTTAACCTCTGCAGAGACCAAGATGGGGGTAGAAGATGTCTTAACCACCATTGATGAAATAAATGGTAAATTTGTAGCGGTAAAACAATCAGTGTAACCACAAAAATGAAAAAATATTTTTCCCTTGTATTATTTGCACACAGCATCTTTGCGTTGCCCTTTGCCTTTATTGGGTTTTTCTTGGCAGTTACGACCACTACGCATGTTTTTCACTGGCAACAATTAGGGCTTATGCTCCTTTGCATGGTCTGCGCACGGAATGCCGCCATGGCGTTTAACCGCTACCTGGACCGCGATATAGATGCTATAAACCCACGTACTTCCATGCGCGACATACCTGCAGGCCGCATAAGCGCATCGCAGGCCCTGGCATTTACCCTAATTAATTGCGCGTTGTTTATCACAGCCACCTGGTTTATAAATCGCACGTGTTTTTACCTTTCACCGGTAGCGCTTGCCGTCATACTTGGTTACAGCTATACCAAGCGATTCACACCATTATGCCATTTGGTATTGGGCTTGGGGCTCGGCTTGGCTCCCTTGGGAGCATACCTGGTCGTCACCGGCCATTTTAATATAGTCCCAGTATTTTATACCCTTGCTGTGTTGTGCTGGGTGAGTGGTTTTGATATTATTTATGCATTGCAGGATGAAGAATTTGACCGTGAGAATGGACTTAATTCCATTCCTGCCTGGCTCGGCAAGAAAGGAGCTCTGCAACTATCATCCCTATTACACGTATTATCGGCAGTATTTGTTATCCTTCCGGCCTTTTATATCCACTTAAGCTGGTTTTATAGTATTGGGGTGGCATTCTACTGCTTGCTGTTGGTTTATCAGCATCGCATCGTGAGTCCAACAGACCTCCGCCGTGTTAACAGGGCTTTTATGACTACAAATGGTATAGCCTCTGTTGTTTTTGCTGTATTCTTTTTATTGGACATTTGGGTATTATAGCAACTAAATTTCATAAAGCTCCAGTGGCAACCCATCCGGATCTGAAAAAAAGGTAAATCGTCTGTTGGTGTATGGGTCAATACGGATATCTTCTACCACTACCCCACATGATTCCAGGGCCTTCTTTGCGCCCGCCACATCAGAGACCTTAAAAGCTAAATGACGCAAGCCACATGCCTCAGGACGGGAAGGCCGCGGGGGCGGTGTTGCAAAGGAAAAAAGCTCAATGACATACTGGCCATTCATAGACAGATCGAGCTTATAGGAATCACGCTCTTGGCGATATACTTCCTTTAACACTTCAAAACCCAATATTTCTGTGTAAAATTTTTTAGAACGCACATAATCAGAACAGATAATAGCCAGGTGATGAACCCCTTGAAGAAATCGTTTCATAAATACAAATATACGATATTTAGTCAGCGGAACAATTGCAACAGACTGTTCACTTTCGGATCCTGCAACGTTATATTCCCCTCCATGAATACATTATCTGTCTTCTGCTGGGCACGAAACTCCACATCCTTTATTGCTTGGGAGAATTCAGGCAAGTAAGATACATTAGCCGCTTTTCTTATTCTTCCCACATCGGCATACATATAAAAGAAATCGGCTGTCAGGTTTACCATCCGCTCATCTGAAAATCGTAAGCCGGTTCCTGTATACAGCAGATCCTCGTGATGACCACTGTGTAACTGATAAATTAACCGTTGTGGAAGGTATCCAAGCAAATGGGGCGACGCCTTCATGCCAAGGTAGAATTCGGGCACCGTATCCTCTCTTACCATGACTTGTTCGGTCTTCTCAAAATTATCATTATAGCTGTAGCTCACAACCGTATCTCTTTGCAATAGAGTGTTGTCTTTCCATTCAGCTACCAAATAGCCACCATAATAACGGTTTAAGGTATCTACAGGGATCCCTTTTTGATTCAGCACAGCTGCATAGCGCTCCGTCAGCCGATGAATATCTGCATCCAGCCATATCTTCAGCAAACTGTTGTTGTCAAATCGTCGGGGCCTTAAGCTGTCTGTGCCTTTAACCAGGTTGCCCCGATAAGAAGCGGTAATGGAGATAGTCCCGCTTTCAAACTGCATCGAAGCGTCCATGTTAGGGGCAGACCCCATTATATGATGATGATCGGCCTTTAGTGCTTTAGCAAATATACTTTCTGAAACCGGAATAGTTTTTTTCAATAATATATCAGAGCACACCTTGCCCGCCACCTGGTCCAACCTATGGTAAGCTAACGCCAATACCACCCGGCTGGTAGAGAACATCACCAGGTAACGGCCATCTTGAGATGCAAACTGTGACAATCCGTCTTTGTTTTCCTGCTCCTGCCAATGGCCGGGAAGCCCTTTTATAAATGCTTTAAATGCGGTAACATTCTTCACTTTCAGCGAGGAAAACCAAGTATCAGAAACCCCAACTACTGTATACATGTAAATATTGGCTGGCCACAACAAACCACTGCTTTTTACCTGCTGAAATATTCCCTGGCCTTTTTTTGTTTTCCAATGGTTCCTAACGTACCCCAGATTGCCGGATATATTGCCCAACATGCTTTTGATAATGCCATCCAACTGTATCCTGACCAGGGTTTCAGCCTTGGGGTGGATCTGTGTCTGGTATGATCTGTACTGTCTATACTCCAGCCAACTGTAAGTAAGCAGTCCCAGCAACAGTAAAATCAAGAAAAACCAACCAAAAAATTTTTTCACCACTGATTAACTAAACGGATCAGGTATTTCAGCCCATTGACATCACTACTCGGCACATCTGCGTTGAACACCCCTCCAATCTTATTACCTTTGAACCGGGTGGTAGATATGGAAAAATCGCCCATACCTGCTGCTAACCGTTTCCAGCGATCCAATCCGCTGGCAGATGCTGCTGGAATATTACTTAATAAAGCAGGGGCCTTACTGGTTTTCAACAACAATGCCATATTATTTTTGGTAAGCACTGTCCGGTCTTTGGATGACACCTTTCCCCAGGTCTGACCTTTTTGTATGCGTTGGATATCCTGCAGTGAAGTGCCTACAAACACGATTTTATCTTTGATCAGAAAGTGAAGTGGAAAAGGCGATTTTCCTACAGGTAGGGTATATAATCCATCCGCGTGAATTACTGTTTTCCTAAATACGCCGTAATCCAGCAGTTTTTCAAATAACCGGCTATCATCTGAAGAGAACATGGCCAGAAAATCGGGAATTTGCTCTATTTTTTTCTTTTGAACTTCCTTGCTGTTATAATCTTGATCATATTCGTAGTCAGTATAGGTCACCTCCCGTTCGCTGATGCCATTCAACAACATCAGCCCATCACCTTTTACTACCTGGCCCAGCCCCTTTTCATCCAATAGGAGCGAAAATATCAATGCACCCAGATCAATTTCATGGCCATATACCGGTACAAGCCGCGAGTAGGTTTGATGTACCAACTTGGGCAATTCCTCCAAATAGGCCTGAGAATTGAGCGAAAGCGAAAGCATACCTACCGCCTTATCGCTGTCTATATATTTCAAAAACTTTTTATTGAGCTTGCGTTTGTACATTTTACGATAGCTGGCGGCCAGCTCTTTGCTTACACCGGCTTCAGAAACGATCTGTACCTTGTCGTGATCTATAATCAGGCTGGCATTGATACTGCCTAATCCAGTAAAAAAGCTACCTTTTTTTACCCCTAACATCGCCGTATAGATATCCGGTACAAAACTTTTATAAATTTCATCCAAATTGCGCAACCAAACTGTTGCCACCGCCTTTTTTGGGATGCTTCTCTTAAAGGATCCGTTCGATAGGATAGATGAGCCATTGGGCTGATATAACAAGGTGATAATTTCCTTTTGAACCCATTCAGCTGTAAGTCTTGTTTTAAGGGAATCATCCTGTGCAGCCTTTTTATTGTAATCATCGTAATAATGGTCGGCCGAAGTCGTATCAGCACCCGTCGTATCGTTGGCAACTGCGGATGTATCAGCTGATGGATAGTAATCGCCATAGTTGGTATTTTTCAGACCATAACGACTAGCAACATCTTTTTGTTCAAAATAATTACTCTTTAAACTTCCTTTGAGTATTACCAGCGCGTGGTCATTCCACACCAAACTAAATTCCTTATCGGGAAGGGACAAGGAACGAAGATCTCCGCTTTTAGTATATACATTCCCAGACTTTTGATAGAGCTGATCCCATTTAGCTGCATCTGCCAATGGCACCATCAGCCCATAGTAGGTAATGCTATCGGTCATCCGGCTGAACAAATAGGAAGCACTGTTCAGGTTGATGCCCAGATCGGCTATACTCTGATAAGGTCCTTTGGCCATCTCACTGATATTTTTTATTATTCGTTTGCCCACTTCCGATTGGTCAAACTCAGCCAAGGGCATGAGCGTAAAAAACTGGTTGCTTCTTATCGTTGCCACCGCAAAAGCGTCTGCCGGAATATGCGAGGCGAGATCTTGCGCAGCCAAGTGTGAACTAGAAAAAAGGGCCATAGCCCACAGGAAATACTTAGTCATGTTAATTAATTTGCTAATTGAATACGATTGTTGATAGTGGCATTGCCTTGGATAAGGTCAAGCAGTTCTGTACGGAGCATCACCGCCTTCTTAGAAGGCGAAATTTTTGCCTGTTTGTTGCTCACAGATACCACCGGAACACTAAATCGGTATATACTGGTATAAGCTGCTCCTTTAAAAAGCGCTTGGTCTTTAGCCTTAAGTTTATTAAAAGATGCTGATGCCTGTGCCATATGTGCATAATTGCGCGAGAAAATGTGCGCTCCAGCGTCAAATTTATACGAAGTTGCATCAGTATGAGGTATTTTCAATTCCTTAAAGATGACCTGACTTATTTGGTTAAGACTAGTTACGCTGGCAAAGGAAAAGCGGATGTTGGCGATATAATTGGTAAAGTCTGAAGTATAATTCACTTGGCTAATACCTGGCATTTTACCTAATCTGGAGGCCAATTGTTCAAGGTGATTACGGATTTCAGCTGGCTTAGGAATTTTATAGCCATTTACACTATCCAGCAGCAAAACGGAGGCTACCTTAGAGCGGCTTTGGCTCAGGTTGAGGGTAACGATCATCTGCCCGCTCCCATCGGCTGCCAGATTGATCTCCTCTACGATGTCAAAACATCCGCAAAGACTACAAACCCCCAAGATCATCAAAAAATACCGTATTTTATACTTCATCCCCTTCCCTATTTTTTAACTGGGGACAAAGGTAATTAAATTAACAATAAACATCCAGGCCCTATTTTTGATCATTAAACGACAAAATAATATTCTAAAAAGCCACTATTAACCTCATTTATCATCCCTTCGTAAGAAAGAATAACCCTTAAAACTAAACGCTTGTTTAAATTAAACATTTGTTTAGTTTTGCACGCTGAAAAGGAAAATTTCCAAAAATGAAGTATACAGAAAAGCAACTTCAGATCATGGATAAAGCGTTGGAGCTTTTTGCCCAAAATGGTTATGACAGGACTTCTGTGCGGGATATTGCTAAACATGCGGATATCAATATTGCCATGGTGTCTTATTATTTCGGATCAAAAGAAAAACTTCTGGAAGCTATTTTTGACTTGCATGGCACCAATACCCGCAAAGAACTGGCGGAGATCATACGCGATAAATATGAAAATGAAATCGAACTTTTAAAACGTTTGACTGAGTATATATTTGACAAACTCATGAAAAACAGAGATTTTCATATCCTTATGGCACGCGAGTCGGTATCCATAAGTGACGATTTTGTGTATAAAATGATCACTGAATTAAAAAAGAGAAATTCGCAGGTCATTAAACTTGCCGTAAGCAGCGGGCAAAAAAAAGGTATATTCAAGAAGGATGCAGATATTGGGCTATTAACTACCATCCTGATCGGGACAGCTAAGCAGGCTATTGCCAACCGATATCACCTTTGCCAGAGCTATCAAATTATTCAGGATGATGACAAGACTTTTAAAAATGAAGTCATTGAAAAATTAAAAAATGTATTAAAAATAATGTTTACCACCTATTTATCCCATGAAGTATCAGAAGTACAAAAGTAAGGGAATACACGTATTCATCCTCTTATCGCTTGCCATTGGTATACCACGATTGTCCAATGGCCAGGAAGTACGGCACCTTCCCCTAAAAGAAGCTATCGGCCTGAGCCTGGAAAACAGTAAAGATCTCAAAATTACTCTAGCCAAAAAAGCAGAGGCAGAAGCAGCAGTCACCAATGCCAAAAATGACCGCCTGCCTGACATTTCATTGAGCGGCCAATACCTGCGTATGAATAAGCCCAATCTGCATTTAAATGAAAGTGATAATAACACTGATGATGCATCAGACGACGATAATAGCGGAAGCAGTGTGCCCAATGTCAAGGAAGCGATGTTTGGCATGGCCAATGTATCCATTCCTTTATATAAAGGAGGGCGCATAACTTATGGTATTAAATCTGCACAATTCCTGGCTAAAGCAGCCGAACTGGATGCACAGCATGACCGGGAGGCTGTGGTACAAAACACCATTGAGGCATACTATAACCTTTATAAAGCCACTGCAGCGGTGAGGTTGGTGGCTGAAAATCTTAAAACCGCCGAACAGCGGGAAAAAGACTTTGCCCGTATGGAAGAAAACGGATTGCTGGCGCGCAACGACCTGCTCAAAGCAGAATTGCAAAAAAGTAATGTTGAACTATCCCTGCTTGATGCGGAAAACAATCTGGAAACGGCTAACTACAATTTTAACCTGATGCTGGGACTGGACGGCAAGATCAAGTTGGAGACAGACAGCCTCTCGCAGACCAGCGGACCGCTCACTGAAACGATCGATATCTGGGAACAGACCGCTCTGGACCACCGTGCAGACTACTTAGCCCTTCATGAACGGACTGCTTCTTATGCAGCATCTGTTAAAGTAGAACAAGGTGCTTATTTGCCCACTTTGTCATTGAATGGTGGATATATTGCCGCAAAGGTGCCCAATTTTATGACCCTTAGCAACGCGGTCAATGCCGGCCTTGCCCTGAGCTATAACCTATCCTCACTTTATAAAAACGGAGCCAAGGTAAAGGAAGCCCGCCAACGCGAGCTACAGGCAAACTGGCAATATGAAAAAATGCGTGACGATGTACGCAGCCAGGTGCACGTAGCTTTCCAGGACTATATAAAGAGCCTTAAAAAAATCGAGGTATACCAACGTGCCGTAGAGCAGGCCAACGAAAACTACCGCATCACTAAAAACAAACATGACAATGCGCTGGCCACAACTACAGACTTGCTGGATGCAGATGTAGCGAGACTTCAGTCATCTATTAATTATGAATACTCAAAGGCAGATGCAGAAGTATCGCGCCAAAAACTAAACGAAACGGCAGGCGTGTTGCTGGATGCGCAGCAGATCGTAAACACCAACGGCACACAAAAATAAAAAGCACTATCTCTACATATAAGAATTTTAAGAATATCATGGATCAGAATCAACAAGCAGCGGAAAAACCAAAAGGAGGGAACAAACGGTTTGCCATCATTTTTGGAACCCTCATTATTTTAGGTGCCGTCTATGGTACCATCAAATACCTTCACGCACAAAAACACGAAGAAACCGATGACGCCCAAGTGCAAACCCGCATCAGCCCGGTCATCCCACGGGTACCTGGCTATATTCAGGAAGTCCGAGTAAAAGACAACCAGTATGTCCATAAGGGTGACACACTCATTATACTGGATAGCCGTGACTATCAGATCGAAGTTGAAAAAGCAGAAGCTGCCTTGGTTTCAGCACAAAGCAGCGCCGGCGTTGCCGGAGCAGGCATTCCGGTAGCCAATGCAAACATCACTACTTCACAAGCCAACATCCTGACGGTAGATGCGCAGATCGACGCTGCCAAAGTAAACGTATGGCGTACCGACAACGATTTTAAACGCTATGCCAACCTGATCGCTGACCACACCATTACCCAACAACAATACGAGCAAGCATTGGCTGCCAAACAATCGGCAGAAAAGGAACTAGCTATCTTACAGGCGCAAAAAGAATCGGCTGATAAACAACGATCTGCGGTATCTACCCAAAAGAACGTTTCGGCTGCACAAGTTTCGGTAGCCAACGCCGGCATCAAGCAGCGTCAAGCTGACCTGGATGCAGCTAAACTCAATTTGAGCTATACGGTTGTTACTGCAGCAGTTGACGGTCAATTGGATCGCGTAAACCTACAACCCGGACAGTTTGTTCAAGCCGGACAGTCACTATTTAATATCATTCCTGATAATGAAAAATGGGTCTCTGCCAACTTTAAAGAAACGCAGCTAACCAAGATGTCCGTAGGCCAGGAAGTAGGTTTGGAGATTGATGCCTTCCCAGACCATGAGTTTAAGGGCAAAGTAAGCTCGTTCTCGCCAGCTACAGGTGCCAGCTTGTCGCTGTTGCCTCCAGACAATGCCTCAGGCAACTTTGTGAAGGTGGTACAACGTGTGCCCATCCGGATTGATTTTGCAGACCCCTCAGATTCCCTACTCAATAAAGTACGCACAGGGATGAATGTATTGGTAGATGTTCATTTGAAATAAGCAGAAGCTTAAAGTAAAAAAATATATTAAAAATATAATGGCCCAACAAGAATCATTAGTTGAATATGGCAGCAGGCGGGTGATCATTACGATCACAGTAATTTTGTGTGCCCTGTTGGAGGTTGTGGATACCACCATTATCAACGTTGCCCTTAATGACATGAAGGGTAACCTTGGGGCTACCCTCAATGAGATTGGCTGGGTGATCACGGCCTATGCTATTGGCAACGTGATCATCGTGCCCATGACCAGCTGGTTGTCTATGCAGTTTGGGCGCCGCAATTATTTTGTGGCATCCATCATCCTTTTTACCTTCTGCTCGTTTATGTGTGGAAATGCCAATACCCTCTGGGAGATTGTTCTCTTCCGGTTTTTACAGGGTGTTGGTGGCGGAGCGTTACTAGTTACCTCACAAACCATTATTACCGAGGTCTTCCCGGTTGAAAAAAGGGGTATGGCCCAAGCTATCTATGGTTTGGGTGTTATTGTAGGCCCAACCTTAGGCCCTCCCCTGGGCGGATACATTATAGAAAACTACAGCTGGCCCTATATCTTTTATATCAACGTACCCTTGGGTATCATCGCGGCGGTACTAGCCATGGAATTTGTCAGGAGCCCAAAATACGGCGAAAAAAAATCAGCCAGCGAGGTAGACTGGCTTGGGATCGTCTTATTGGCGACCACGGTTGGCTCCCTTCAATATGTACTTGAACGCGGCCAGGAAGATGACTGGTTTAATGATAAAATCATATTAGGCTTAAGTATCACTTTTGCTATAAGCATCTACCTATTTATCTGGCGTGAGCTTACCTTTAAAAATCCCATTGTTGAACTTCGGGTTTTAAAAAACAAGTTTTTGGCTATTGGAACTTTCTTTTCGTTCATTCTCGGATTTGGCCTGTATGGATCTACTTTTATTATTCCATTGTACACCCAAAACTCTTTAGGTTGGACGGCTTTCCAGGCAGGATTGCTCATGATTCCAGCTACCCTTGCCACTGCCGTCATGATGCCCATTATTGGTCAACTCATCCAACGCGGATATAAGCAACAGTACATTGCGGCGATCGGCATGTTTCTCTTTTTTGTATATAGTCTTTGGGGCTACTACCTCCTCACTCCGCATACAGGTAAAGACGATTTCTTTTGGATGCTTATGCTACGTGGTGTAGCCCTCGGTATGTTGTTTATACCCATCACTACCCTATCGCTATCGGGATTAAAAGGAAAAGAAATTGGCCAGGGTGCTTCATTCACTGGGATGATGCGTCAATTGGGTGGATCTTTTGGGGTAGCATTGATCACCACCTTTATGAGCAGGCAGAATGCCTTGCACCGCAATGATTTGATCACCAATATTGTCCCAGAGAACGCAGCCTTTCAACAAAAATATCAGGCGCTCATTGGCAATTTCACCCACCATGGTATGCCGCTGGCACAGGCAAAACTAGCTGCCATACGCGCCATGGACGGCACCATTACCAGCCAGTCGGCCATCATGTCTTATATGGATGTATTTTTATACATCGGGCTCATGTTCCTGGCATGTGTGCCGCTATTATTAATTATAAAAACCTCTAAAGCTAAGGTTGACTTAAGTCACGCCAGCCATTAAGGAAAAATTAGTACCTTCGCCCTCATGACCAATGATGCGATAAAAGAGCGGATCGAGCGATTGAGGGCGGAGCTTACCCAGCATAATTACAACTATTATGTACTGGCCCAACCCAGTATCAGCGATGTGGATTTTGATAGCCAACTGGCTGAGCTGGCCCAATTGGAGAACCAATACCCTGAGTTTGCAGATCCGGACTCACCTACCCAAAAAGTAGGCGGCGATATCACCAAGCAATTTAATACCGTAAAGCATCAATGGCCTATGCTATCGCTGGGCAATACCTACAACGAGCAGGAACTTCGTGATTTTGATGAACGTGTACGCAAAGCTGTGGGCGACGAAGTACAATATGTCTGTGAGCTGAAGTTTGACGGGCTGTCTATCAGCCTGACTTATGAACAGGGGAAACTTTCGCGGGGGGTGACCCGGGGCGACGGCTTGCAGGGCGATGAGGTCACGGCTAACGTGCGTACCATCAAAAGCATCCCCAACAAACTAAAACCAGCAGATTTTCCGGAACACTTTGAAATCAGGGGTGAGGTTTTTATGCATCGCAAGGCCTTTGAGCGACTCAATGATGAACGCATCGAAAACGAAGAAGTGCCCTATGCCAATCCCCGCAACTTTGCCGCCGGCACCATTAAATTGCAAGACTCGGCTGAAGTGGCCCGCCGCCCGCTGGACTGCTTCCTGTACTTTTTATATACTGAAAATCGCAGCAAACTATTTAAAAACCACTGGGATAGCCTAGAGGCCGTCAAAAGGTGGGGGTTCCATGTATGCGAGCACAGCAGCTTATGTAACAATATGGAAGAAGTGCTGGCGTTTATCGCCCATTGGGAGAGCGGACGGTTCAACCTCAGCTATGACATCGACGGAATTGTTATTAAAGTGAACAGCTACGGCCAGCAAGAAGAACTAGGCTTTACGGCCAAGTCACCCCGGTGGGCCATCGCCTACAAATATAAAGCAGAGCAGGCGGAGACCCAACTCAACTCCATCAGCTATCAGGTAGGACGCACGGGAGCGCTGACCCCGGTGGCCAACCTTACCCCCGTGCAGTTGGCCGGTACCACCGTAAAGCGGGCCAGCCTGCACAATGCCAATGAAATCGTTCGGCTTGACCTGCGCCAGGGCGATACGGTATATGTAGAAAAAGGCGGCGAGATCATCCCCAAAATTGTTGGGGTAAATCTGGCAAAACGGTTGCCAGAGGCCCAAGCTTTTATCTATCCGGACAAGTGCCCCATATGCGAAACTCCCCTGGTGCGTAAAGAAGGGGAAGCCAACCATTACTGCCCCAACGAAGACGGCTGCCCTCCGCAGATTGTGGGGCGCATCCAGCACTTCATCGGCCGCAAGGCGATGGATATTGATGGGATGGGCGATGAAACCATTGAGACCTTTTATAAACTTGGGCTCCTTACCCACATCAGTGATTTGTACAGCCTATACGATAAAAAAGACCGCTTGCAGCAACTGGACCGTTTTGGCGAGAAATCTATTAGCAATATGCTGGCCGGCATTGAGAAATCCAAGGAAAAACCCTTTGAAAAGGTGCTGTTTGGGTTGGGCATCCGCTATGTTGGTGAGACCGTGGCCCGTAAGCTTGCCCAATACTTTAAACAAATTGACGCACTGGCCGCCGCAAGCACCGAAGAAATAGCCGCAGTTAATGATATCGGCATCCGCATTGCCGAAAGCGTAACCGAGTATTTTGCCAACCCAGGCCATCAGGAGCAGATCAAACTTTTGCAGCAATATGGATTGCAATTCAAGACCGAAGTAAAAGAAGTGGTATTGAGCAGTGATAAACTCGTAGGAAAAACCTTTATCATTTCAGGCACCTTTGAGCAGTTCAGCCGCGAAGAACTCGGAAACCTGATTGAAAGCAATGGCGGCAAACTACTCAGCAGTATATCCGGAAAGCTCAACTATGTCGTTGCCGGCGAGAACATGGGTCCTTCTAAGTTGGCTAAGGCAGAAAAACTGGGCATACCCATCATCTCAGACCAGGACGTTTTGACCATGATCAACGGGCAATAACCGCTAAGCGCGCTTCTCTTCGGTATACTGAATGTAGGCTGCGGCAGTAATGTCGCCATTGACGTTGAGCACCGTGCGCGACATGTCTAAGATACGGTCTACCCCATAGATCAGCCCGATGGCCTCCCCCGGAACACCAATGGAGACCAAAATAGTCACGATCACCGGCAGTGACCCTCCAGGAACACCTGCCGTTCCAATACCCGCCAAGATACACAAAAATACCACCGTAATCTGGAAAGCCAGGCTTAGATCCACCCCGAAACACTGCGCCAGGAACAATACCGTAATGCCTTCAAACAAGGCCGTACCATTTTGGTTGCCCGTGCTGCCAATGGTCAGCACGAAATTAGCAATGGGCTTGGGTATCTTCAGCTTTTCAATACTAACCCTGATCGCTGTAGGCAGCGTCGCGTTGCTGGAACTTGTTGAGAAGGCAGTGATGGTAACCTCACTCATATCGCGCATAAACTTCCAGGGCTTTCTGCCCGCAAAATATTTCAGAATGATGCCATATACCACAAACTGGTGGAAAGCCAGCGCACCCAATACAACCAGTACATATTGTAACAAAGCCAGCAGAAAGTTGGCCCCAACATTCAGCGCCATATTAAACAGCAACGCGGCCACTCCATACGGGGCCAGCGCCATGGCATAGCCAATAACTTTGATGACAATTTCATACAATCCTTCCAAAAAGGCTTTCACCGGGGCCACCTTCTCCTGATCAACCGAAGACATAGCAATGCCAAAGATCAGGGCGAAGAACATCACGGCGAGCAAGCCACCCCCTGTATAAGAAGGATCAAATGCCCGGACCATATCTTCAAGTGGATTTTTGGGGATGATGTTGGTGATGATATCGCCAATGGAGCGCTCCTGGCCCTCCTTGGCGTTTGCCTCTGCCTGCAGGGCATTAACCTTAAATTCAGCCACCAGGTAGTCGCGTGTTTGTGTGGAGAGATGAGTACCCGGTTTAAACAGATCGACGGCTGTCACACCGATCACTACCGAGATGCAGCTCACGATAATGGTATAGATCAGTAGCCGCCCACCCATGCGACCAAGCTTCTGCATGTCTCCGATCTCTACGATGCCTAAAATGAGAGCCGCCAGTATCAGTGGGATGACCATCATAAAGATCATACGCATAAAGATCTGGCCCACGGGCTGTACCCAACTACTAATGGATTGCAGGGTAGTTGGCTCAAGCTGTAAATTTTTAACAAGGAGACCTGCACCGATCCCTACGATCATGCCAATAAATATTTTGGTATGTAACTTCATCGCCTATTTGTTCCTCTCTCTTGGCAAAAGTAGCATTTTATGCTACATTTCAAGTTCAAAACACGTTAGTAGTGTGCAAAAGGTAGTTAAAATTGTACAATCTGTGAAAAACGAACCAAGTTTTTTGCACAATACGATAAGAGAATGATATCTTCGCGGCATGATCAAGAAACTATTCATCAATACCCTCGCTGCAGGGCTGCTGGCCTTCAGTGGCCAGCGTGCGCTGGCACAGGATGGGCAAACATACAAACATGCAATAGGTGGCCGGTTTGGCGTGGCCAACGGCATCACCTTTAAAAATTTTATAACAGATGCCAATGCCATTGATGTTATTATGAACTTTCGTTCCAATCATGAATATAGTACCTTTAGGCTCATGGCCCTCTATGAAATTCATCGGGAGTTTCCCAGTGTCGAAGGACTGCGCTGGTACTATGGCGCAGGTGCCGGTGTTGGGACATATAAAGATAAGATCGTATATCCGGATGGCCGCGAAGGCAGCAATGAATTTGCCCTGAGCGCAGAAGGCGTCGTTGGGCTGGATTACAAAATCAAAAATGCCCCTATTAACTTCGGGCTTGACTGGAAACCTTCTTTAAATCTGGCGCCGGATGCTAATTTGAAGTTTGACGGCTTCGGGTTCTCCGTGCGATTTACGTTTTAAAGCGACAGCCACTTCCGCATTACCGTTTTCTGCGCTTCTGACAAGTTTTGCAGCGGACGGATCATGTACCGTTTATTCGGATCCTGGCCTAGCGTTACGGTTAGCTCTTTGATCAGTCCATCCCGGGCTACCAACACCTTAATGGTATCGCCCACCTTGCTGGCCGCCAGGATGCGGTCAAGTTCTTTGCCAGCAGCATCCAGGCGCACCCCATTTACCGCCAGCAGCTCATCCTTTACGTTCAGGCCACCAACCCAGGCGCCACTTTCACGGGTTACCGTTGTAATCAGCAGGCGGCCCTCCGTCAGGCCGGTGCTTGCACCAAGGTAAGGCTGTTTTAAACCTTCGTTGGCATCGATCAGTTCCAGCCCCGCATAATGCAAGTACTTATTATAATCGGGTGTCCCGGCCGTGGTGACCGCCTCATAGATTTCTGCCAGCGAAATACCGGCTACCTTTTCGGCCATTGCTATAAACTCCTGGTCAGTATAGCCCCGTTTCTCCTTTTTATAGTATTCGGCATACATGGCTTTCATTACATCGTCCAGGTGTTTTTGCCCGTCCGTCGCCTTAATGATAGATAGGTCAAGCATGGCCGCCATCAATGCCCCTTTGTTATAATAGGAAATGCCCGTATTTGCCGAATTCTCATCCGGCCTGTATGACTTGATCCAAGCATCAAAGCTTGCGTCCGCTAAAGACTGTACGTTATGGCCAGGCCGGTTCTCCACCGCCTGTACATCGCCGCATAACGTATTTAAGTATTGTTCCGGACCTAAAAACCCACTACGGCGCAGCGCCAGGTTATCGTAATAAGCCGTAAACCCTTCCGCAATCCAAAGGCTGGTCGTGTAGTTTTCAGCATCGTAGTTAAATGGTCCCAATGCTTTTGGCCGAAGGCGCTTCACATTCCAGAGGTGAAAGTGCTCATGCGCTACCAAACCCAAAAATCCCTGATACCCGACTTCAGTACCATAGCCAAAACGCGTAGCCCCCAAAACCGTTGAGTTGAGGTGCTCCAAGCCCCCTCCCCCTGATTGGTTGTTATGCACGATAAATAAATAGCGCTTATTGGGGTTTTCGCCAAATACGGCCGTTTCCGATTCCACAATCTTCGCCATATCGGTTTTCAGGCGCTCTTTGTCATAATTGCCACCCCGGGCCATCGCCACCTCATAATGTACGCCAGCCGCTTCAAATGAAAAAATATCCTGGTTGCCCACTTCAATGGGCGAATCAAACAAAATATCAAAGTCAGGCGCATAATACGTATAAGGCTTGCCGGCCACCGGCTCCATCCCGGTAGAGACCTGGGACCAACCGTTATAAGGCACAACCTTCACTTCCGCCGGATGATCAATGAGCCCATCCACATACATAAACGTACTCGCCGGAGAAATAAAAGCACCGTCGGCATCAAAAAAGTTGGTTCGTACGGAAACCTCAAAACCATACACCCGGTAGGTCAATTTTACCAGTGATGCCTTTTTAGACTCCAAACGCCAGGTATTTTTATTAATCTTATAGCTTTTAATGGGCGTACCATTTGCCCCAACCGCCGCAAAACCTTCCACACTTTTCGCAAATTCACGCACTAAATAAGATCCGGGAGTCCATACCGGCATCTTCACATCGATATAATCCTGTTTAATACCCGAAATTTCCATGCTCAACTCCGCGTAATGGGCTTGTGGTTCTTTAAAAGAAACTTCAAAAGCGATGTGGCTGCTTGGTTGAGCTAAGGTACTATGTGCGACAATCATTCCTAGTAAACTGACGTATATTTTATGCATAAAAAGTGGGTATTGTGCCTACAAACGTACTAAAATAATGATTTCAAAGCTAATTTATGAAAAATAATCGTTCAAAAATTGACCGTTCCCGCAGTTCCTCTTCAGTATCTTCGGCTCAGCAAAAATCGCCTTTCCAGTATCATACAGCAAAATACCCTCTCGGATAATATCTATAAAAAAATACTGCCCGTCGCGCAGGCTTTGGTTGATATAGTCAATGCTATAAATAAGCGGGCTAACGGAATTTTTGAAAGGCTGCGTGTGGCTCTCGATACGGCTGGCAATGACTTCTTCCTTTTCGGTCCGGTCACCCAGCATCACCAGAAAATTATAGTCGCTGAGTAACTAAACCGGATGCCATTTTCGGTATACTCATCCTCCACCCACGTATTGCACGCATGACTGCCAAACAAGATCACCTTCTCGGGCTTGGCATCCGCCAGGATGATCTGCAAAATAGCCCCGATCTCCTGCTGCTTATGCGTGGGTAAAAAAGATAGTTGGTTCATGGGGTAAAGATAGGGATTTATTAAAAAATAGTTCTCCGGATACGAAATTTCTGATTTGGTGGGTGATGGAGGAGGAAATGGGTTAGATTGGGGCTACTCTTTTAAATGATTGGGATAGATTGTGTATTTTTGAGGCAGGATGAAGAATTTGCCCGTCGGACAACAGGATTTTGAAAAGCTAATCCGTAAAGATTGCGTATACGTGGATAAAACTGCGTATATCCACCAGATGATGCTGTCTGGCGGGGATACCTTTTTTCTCAGTCGTCCCCGCCGTTTCGGGAAAAGTTTGCTATTGGGTACGTTTAAGGCTATTTTTGAGGGGAAAAAGGAGCTGTTTAAAAATCTTAATATCGAAGATAAGATCAATTGGGAGCCTCATCCGGTCATTGTGATTGACATGAGTAAGGATGCCGGGAGTGTAGAGACACTAAAATTGGGGCTTGCCAATTTTTTGAAAACCATTGCTGAATTTCATCAGGTTGATGTAAATTATCACGAAGAATCGCCTTCTACTATGCTGGAGCGGCTCATTAGCATGCCTTACCTTAAAACCGGAAAACAGGTCGTGGTTTTGGTGGATGAGTATGATAAACCTGTTCTGGACCAGATAGATGACCTGGACCTGGCCAATGCGATGCGGGAGGTGTTATACACGTTTTACGGGGCTTTGAAATCATCGGCGACTTATTTGAAGTTACTGGTGGTTACCGGCATTACCAAAATCAGCCAGACATCCATATTTTCGGGATTTAATAATTTGAATGATTTAAGTTATGATTCGCCTTATGCAGCCATTTGCGGGTATACCCAAGAGGAGCTGGAAAGCAATTTTGCTGGATATATTCATAAAACCGCCCAAAACAATCAGATTAGCAACGAAGAGCTTCTGGCATTGGTTAAAAGCTGGTATAACGGCTACAGCTGGGATGCAAAGACGTTTTTGTGTATAATCCGTATTCGGTATTGCTGCTGATGGATAAGGTGGTCTTCAAGACTTTTTGGTACAGCACCGGCACGCAGTCATTTCTTCTTAAATTACTGAAAATGGACGATAACCTGGAAACGGTGTTGCAGGAATCAATTGACGTGTCAGATACCTTTACCGATGGCCAGGCACTGGAAGACCTTGATCCAATAGCCTTGATGTTCCAAGCCGGCTACCTGACTATAAAAGGATATGATATGCTGGGCAGTAGCTACCAGTTACATATACCAAATGAGGAAGTGAGGAAGGCTTTGACCATGCTCCAAATGGCAACGAAAGCCATTTGGAGCATGGTCTATGCAAATACTCCTGGAAATTCTGGTACTTCTTAAAAACCACCTGCCGCAATAAGAGGCTGACCCACACAAAGAAAAATTTCTGCGCGATGACCTGATCAAACGCGAAGCCGCCCGGCTCATTCTGGGCGTAAGTCACAAAACTTTCAGCCGCCACATCGATGGCCGCCTACTCCACCCCATCTGCCTGCTGGGGAAACGCAAGATGTACTCCCAAAAGGAAGTCTATGCGCTCATAGATAGGAAGGGTGGGATGAATTTTAGGAGTATGTAAGGAGGAGATTTACATTTTTACCACTTATTAAAAGCGGTGCTGCCCTATGCGACATGGGAACAATAGGCGGAGTGACCGAGGCACGTAGCCGGCTTGTTCCCGTCGCAGAGGGAAGCACCGCTTTTATAACAGAGTGCTAAATCTTAAAATAACACCAATTGTGCAGTATGTATTTAACGCTTTGTAATACTGCAACGTCACGGCGAACAATTAATTGATGACTTTGCAGGGGAACATAGGCGCAAATACAATGCTCAAGATCATGTTGAAGAAATAAAAAGCGACAAACACAAGGAAAATAGGAACGTTGCAGAAGAACATAGCCACGAATACAAGTATCAAAGTCATCTTGAAAGTGAACAACATGACCTTGACAAGATACAAAGTCATTTTGCAGGTTGTCAAAACGACTGCTACAACAAACATAGGCTTAAATACAACCTACAAAATCAACATCATAACGCACGATGTGAGCCAAAGCGTAAAATGATGGTTACAACCACAGCATTGCTATGCATATCCGTTAGATTTACCCTGTGAAAAACCTACTTTCACAAAAATATCTGACATAACTAGGTAATATAGGCACTAAAACAACATATGAAGAAGAAGACGATATACCTAATTATAATCCTAATCATTATCATAGGTGCATTATCCTATTGGATATCCGGCAGAAACGGTAAAACCAAAATAGGAGAACCAAAAGGAAAAGGTATTGCCGGCGGAGTGGTCCAAGTAAATGGAGTAAAAGTCTCCGGACAAGACTTTGCCAATATCGTCACCGTATCCGGCTCAGTAGAGCCCAATGAGCAAGTACAGATAAGAAGCGAAGTAAGCGGCCTGATCCGGAACCTCAGTTTTGCCGAAGGCACACAAGTAAAAAAAGGCCAGGTACTCTTTGCGATAGACGACTCCGAATTGCTGGCCCAGCTATCAAAAGCAGAAACAACCGAAAAACTATCAGCAGAAAATGAACGAAGAGCATCACTCCTTTTGCAGAAAGAAGCCATCAGCGTGCAGGAATACGATGTAGCCCACGCAGATTACGAATCTTCAAAAGCCCAAACCCAACTAATCCGCGCCCAACTGGCCAAAACAAAGGTCAAAGCCCCCTTTGATGGCCGCATCGGCCTGCGTAACGTATCGCTTGGAGAATACCTCACCCCAACAACAGTCGTAGCCAACCTGCTCAGCACCAATCCGGTAAAAATATTGTTTGCAGTACCCGAAAAATACAGCAGCCAAATGAAAAAAGGCCAGGAAATCCATTTCAACCTTTCTGGATCCAATCAAAAATACACCGCCAAAGTATACGCTATTGAGCCGGGCATAGACGCCGCCACCCGAACCCTGCAGATCAAGGCACTGGCAGACAACAGCCAGGGAACCATTGTGCCGGGGGCATTTGCACAAGTAGAAATTCCCATCAGCCAAGTAAAAGAAGCCGTGCTCATCCCCTCAGAGGCGGTCATCCCGGTGCAAAATGGCAAACAAGCCTTTGTCTATAAAAACGGGCTGGCCAGGGCCACGATGATTGAAACCGAGACCCGTACCAGCACCAGTGTACTGGTGACGAATGGCATTGCCGTGGGCGACACCGTGATTACCTCAGGCACGATGTCACTAAAAGACAGTGTGAAAGTCAAAGTGAAGATGCCCGACGATAATAACACCTTAAAAGGAGGTAAACGATGAGCTTATCAACCACCAGTATAAAACGGCCGGTACTGACCATCGTACTTAACCTGATGCTGATATTATTTGGCGTTATCGGGTATACCTTTCTGGGTATCCGCGAATTTCCATCCATCGACCCTCCCGTGGTATCGGTTCGCACCAGTTATGCAGGTGCAAATCCGGATATTATCGAATCGCAGATCACCGAGCCGCTGGAAAAGTCAATCAACCAAGTGGATGGAATCCGAAACATATCATCCACCAGTACACAGGGTTCCAGTGTGATCAATGTGGAGTTTAACCTGGATAAAAACCTGGAAGAGGCCGCCAATGATGTACGCGACAAGGTATCGCAAGCACAACGCAGCCTGCCACAAGACATTGATGCCCCACCGGTCATCTCCAAAGCAGATGCTGACTCAGAGCCCATTATTATGGTATCGGTCAAAAGCGAAACCCGCGATGTACTTGACCTGAACGATATTGCCGAAAATGTGATCTCTCAACGCCTGCAAACGCTGCCGGGCGTTAGCGCCGTACAGATCTTCGGCCAGAAACGCTATTCCATGCGCTTATGGCTCTACCCCATGCAGTTGGCTTCTTACGGACTCACGCCGCTCGACGTTCGGGATGCCTTAAATGCCCAAAATGTGGAGCTTCCTTCCGGAAAAGTGGTCGGATCCAGCACAGAATTGTCTGTCAAGACATTGGGAAATATGTCAACCGAGGATGAGTTCAATAACATGATCATCAAAAACAACGGTACCCGCCTTATCCGGTTCAGCGATATCGGCAAAGCGGAACTTTCGGCCGAAAACCTGGAAAATATGGTGCGCGAATCAGGGAGTCCGGTGGTTATGCTGGCCATCATTCCGCAACCCGGCACCAACTATATTGAAATAGCCAATGCCTTTTATGAGCGCCTGGCACAGCTAAAAAATGAAGTGCCTTCAGATATAAAAATGGAGGTTTCATTTGACAACACGCTGTTCATTAAAAAATCAGTGACCGAGGTGGCCGAAACCATCCTGGTGTCGCTGATCCTGGTTATTCTGATCATTTACCTGTTTTTCCGGAACTGGGGTATTGCGTTCCGACCGCTCATAGATATTCCGGTATCGCTCATTGCCACCTTTTTCATTATGTATCTTTGCGGCTTTTCAGTAAACGTACTTACGTTGCTGGCCATTGTATTGGCAACGGGGCTGGTGGTGGATGACGGGATTGTGGTTACTGAGAATATCTATAAAAAAGTGGAAGAAGGAATGAGCCCCATACAGGCCGCCATTAATGGGGCTAATGAAATCTTTTTTGCAGTAATCTCCATCTCCATTACCCTGGCAGCCGTGTTCCTGCCGGTGATGTTTCTGGAAGGCTTTGTGGGGCGCCTGTTTAGGGAGTTTGGGGTGGTCATCTCGGCAGCGGTACTTATTTCCTCCTTTGTAGCACTCACACTCACCCCGATGCTAAACGCTTACTTAATGCCGAAAGGCGGCATTAAACATTCCAAATTTTACGAAGCCACTGAACCTTATTTCCAAAAAATGAATAGCGGCTATGCCCGCATGATCATCCGTTTTTTGCGGATACGCTGGATAAGCTTTCCATTGATAGCCATTTGTTTGACGCTGATAGGCTATTTCTGGGTCAATTTAAAAAAGGAAACGGCACCATATGAAGACCGCAGCCAGATCAATGCCAACATTACCGGGCCAGAAGGCAGCTCCTTTGAATACATGGATAATTTTATGGTCAGGCTATCAAAAATGGTTGACGACTCTGTACCGGAAAAATCGATCAATATGGCCATGACCTCACCCAACGCGGGTGGTGCAGGTGCCATCAACACCGGCCGCCTGCGTATCCGGCTCGTTGACCCGGACCAACGCATACGTACACAAGACCAGATCACGGATGCCTTAACGCGCGAATCCAAGCATTTCTCGGAAGCGAAGGCCTTTTTTACGCAACAGCCCACCATCTCGGTAAACCGCAAAGGTGGGCTACCCGTACAATACGTGATCCAGGCCACCACCTTTGATAAACTACGGGAAAAGATACCCCAATTTATGGATATGGCCATTGCCGACCCTACGTTCTCAACCGTGGATGTGAACCTGAAGTTTAACCGTCCGGAACTGAACGTAAGCATTAACCGGGACAAGGCGCAAAGCCTGGGAGTGTCCGTACTTGACGTGGCCCAGACCCTGCAACTTTCACTCAGCGGGCAGCGCTTTGCTTATTTCTTATTAAATGGCAAACAGTACCAGGTTATCGGGCAGTTTCCGGATGCTGACCGTAGTAAACCACTGGATCTGACCAATATTTTTGTACGTAGCACAACCGGAAAGTTGGTGCAATTGGACAATGTAGTGACGGCCGTGGAGCAAAGCAGCCCGCCCCAGCTTTTTCACAACAACCGCTTTATGTCTGCCACGGTATCAGCCGGGCTGGCCCCTGGATACAGCATAGGAGATGGTATAGACGCCATGGACCGCATTGCGGCCAAGGTATTGGATGACAGTTTTTCAACCGACCTTTCGGGCGAATCACGCGATTTTAAGGAAAGTGGCTCCAACACTATGTTTGCATTTGGGTTGGCACTATTGCTGGTTTACCTGATCCTGGCGGCACAATTTGAAAGTTTCCTGGACCCATTTATCATCATCCTAACCGTGCCGATGGCGGTGGCGGGTGCTATGCTTTCCTTGTGGCTTGCCGGCCAAACCTGGAACGTGTTCAGCCAAATCGGCACCATTATGCTCATTGGGCTGGTAACCAAAAACGGCATCCTGATCGTCGAATTTGCCAACCAACTGAAGGAAGAGGGAAAAAGCATCCACGATGCGATCGTTGAAGCGGCCGAAGCGAGGCTAAGACCCATCCTGATGACCAGCCTGGCCATAGCTTTGGGAGCCTTGCCAATTGCCCTGGCACTCGGAGCCGCTGCCACCAGCCGCATCGGTATGGGCGTTGTAATTGTTGGGGGCACCATCTTCTCCCTTATTTTAACCTTATTTGTCATCCCCGCAATTTATAGCATGTGGTCTCGCCCATTCAAGTCAAATGAAAGGCTGCAGGAAGCCCGTTCTGTAGAAGAAGAAGTAGCAGCTCCATGAAGAAAACATTCCTTATCCTGATTAGCCTGGTTACAGGCAGCATTTGTGGGTTGTTCGCACAAGAAAAATTGACCTTGCAGGAGGCCATCCGGCTGGCGCTCGAAGAAAATTATGACATTAAACTGGTGGCAAACGATCTCCGGATCGATGAAAATAACGTAAACATCGCCAATGCGGGCATGCTACCAAAAATTACGGGCGATGTGTCGGCCAGCGCAGGTATACAAAACACGACCCAAACCTTGCTTTCAGGCGAAACCCGGACTTCCGACGGAGGTCACAATTCATCGCAAGCCTATGGAGCAAACCTAGACTGGACCCTCTTTGATGGTTTCCGGATGTTTACCCGCTATGACCAGTTGAAAGAAAATAAAAAGCTGGGAGACGCGGCGCTTAAACGGGAGGTGATTGCTACCGTATACAACGTGATGAGCAATTATTTTTCCATGGCCCAGCAGCAACAGCAATTGCGGTCGTTAAAAGAGGCCATTGATCTTTCTGAATTCAGGTTGAAGACTGCCGAAAACCGTTACCAGATAGGCCGCGCCTCGAAACTGGAAGTATTGGCAGCACGGGTAGACCTCAATACCGACACCACAAACCTGCTAAGGCAACAGGACACCTACCGAAGTACGCAAATAGCCCTGAATGAATTGCTGGCGCGCGACGTGAATGAGCAATTTAGCGTAACAGACAGCATGAGCATACGCACAGACCTGCAGCACGAAGCCCTGGCCGAGCAAGCTGCCCAGCACAACCCTGAATTGCAAACGGCCGTCATTAACCAGCGGCTGGCAGAACTAAACCGTAAATTGGTCAAAGGCAACCGTTATCCAGTGGTGGGCATCAGTTCATCCTACACCATCAATCGCTCAAGCACAGAGCTGGGCTTTTCTACCAAATCCAGGGGTAATAATTTTAACTATGCCGTGGGGGCATCGCTTACCATTTTTAATGGATTTCTGCAACAGCGCAATGAAAAAAATGCCAGCATACAGGTAGAAAGCGCCCAAATAAGCAAAGAAAAGGCAGAAAAGAATATCCAGGCCAATTTGCGGTCGGCTTACCAAACCTACCTGGTAAACCTCGATTTAGTAAATTTGGAGCAAAAGAATTTGGCTATTGCTAAAGAAAATATGGACATTACATTGGATAAATTTAAGCTCGGTAGCATTGCTCCATTAGAGTTTAGGGAGGCCCAACGCAATTATGTGGATGCCAGTGCGCGCTTTACCACCGCTCAGTACAATGCCAAAATTGCCGAAATAGAACTGCGACAAATTGCAGGGATATTAAGTCCGGACTATTAATTTAATTAACTGCAAAATATTCGTATGTTTGGTGGCTTGTTTTAGGCTGAAATGATCTTAGTTGTTGATAGTGGTTCTTATAAGTCTGACTGGATGCTGGCCTTGCCAGATGCAGCCCCGCTTAAATTTAGTTCAAAAGGGCTCAATCCATTCTTTAATACGGAGAAAGAAATGGCCAATACGCTGCAGAACATCCCCGAATTGACGGCCCACGCTGAGCAGGTATCAGAAATTTACTTTTTCGGGTCAGGTTGTACCAACCCTGACCGGCGTGAAATGGTTTCCAATGCGCTTACACAACTCTTCCCAACAGCCTTTATTGCGGTAGAAACAGATTTGATAGGTTCTGCCTATGCAACTTGCGGCAACCACAAAGGCTTCATTGCTGTTTTAGGTACAGGCTCTAACATTTCTTTTTTTGACGGTAGCCAGGTAAAGGCCAGTAAAACCGGTATCGGTTTCATTCTGGGTGACGAGGGTTCAGGCGCCTGGTTTGGCAAATATTTGGTTACCCAGTTCCTTTATGGCGATATGCCCGTAGAATTATCCAAGGCTTTCCGCGAAAATTTCCGTGTGACGAAAGAAATTGTTATAAGAAACGTTTACCAGCGGGCATCACCCAACACTTACCTGGCTTCCTTTGCTCCTTTTTTACAAGAACACCGCGATCATCCCTATATCCATCATTTAATCGTCACTGGCTTTGAAAAGTTTTTAACGTCAAATCTGATTCATTATCACGAATACCGGGAATATATTTTCCACTTTGTGGGATCCATTGCTTATTTCTTTCAGGAAGAACTAAAGGGGGTATGCCACCGGCACCGGATACAAACCGGAAAGATTATTCAGCAACCCATCGAGGAGCTTTATAAATACATTGTTGAACGGGAGTTAAATTATGAGATTTGAAAACAAACCTACGCTTAAATTACTTATCTTTATAGTTTAATGCATTCATTTTAATAACTCATTAATTTAAAAAACGATGTTACACGTAATGATGATGATGGTTTGTATGAACCTAACCTCCCCTCCCCCCACTGATGTCTATGCTTTTAAATTTAAAGGCATTGACGGAAAAGAAATTGATCTTTCCAAGTATAAAGGAAAAAAGTTGCTATTGGTCAATACGGCCTCCAAATGTGGGTTTACCCCGCAGTACAAAGCGCTGCAGGAACTTTCTGAAAAATACAAGGGAAAAGTAGTGGTCATTGGTTTCCCGGCCAATAACTTTGGAAGTCAGGAACCCGGAAAGAATGAGGAAATAGCCGAGTTTTGTGAAAAGAACTATGGCGTAACCTTTCCGCTGGCCGAAAAAAGCAGTGTAAAAGGTGACGATATTAACCCGTTATTCAAATACCTAACCAGTACCGAAAATCCGGATTTTACGGGTGAGATCGCCTGGAACTTTGAGAAGTTCTTGATTGATGAAAATGGTCATCTGATTCATCGCTTTCGGTCAAAAGTAACGCCGCTGGATCCGGCTATTACAGGTCAGTTGTAAAAAAAGAAAAACCCCGGTGATGGGCACCGGGATTTTCACTAACCAATTATAAACCTAAATTATGAAAAGACTTTTTAAACTGATCACTTTCGACCTGTTTGCGTTACAAAAGTAACTTATAATTTAAACTCTTGCAACTTTCGTTTGTCAAATTAATAACACTTATCGTTGTTATCTTGCCTGCTCAACCGCTTTAGCAAATTATTTAGACAAACTTACAATTGATCTTCAAACACTGTGCCAAAATTAAAATAAAGAAGCAGGAAAGGGTGCTCCTATCCTGCTTTAAATATCAGGTTTGTAATTGGGTCACCGAATATAAAACGAAATATTGGAATCTGCAAATAATTGATGCAAAATTTTACAGCTTTTTAAAAATTTAAAATTGTCAATCTGACGAAAAAATTACTCTGCCGACCTGATCATGACTGCTCCAACGGTCACATTACTGCGCTCATCAATGATAATGGCAGATCCATTACTGCGGTTATCCTCATACAGGTCTACCACCAAGGGTTCGGCCGTTTGGATAACCACTCTTCCGATATCATTGAGACCCAATGAAGTATCGGTATAATTCTTTTCAAGGCTGTTAACGTTAACTTTGTACAGCACGTCTCTTAAGTAACAAAGGGTCTGCTTACTGTTATGTTGGATAATGTATTTTAAATCGGGATTGAGGGGACGATTGTCCATCCAGCAGATATCGCCTTCTAAAGTCTGTGTAACATATACTTGGCCATCGCTTTTAACCAATGTATCACCGCGGCCCACATCGATTTCGTCTTCCAAATGCAATACGGCTGCCATGGGCGCGAAGGCGACTTCGGTTTTCTGTCCGCCTACTTCAATGGCTTTGATGTGCGATGGAATACCTGAAGGCTCCACCGTCACTTTGTCACCAATACGGAAGATGCCGCTGGTGATCTTCCCAGCGTATCCGCGGTAATCATGGTATTGTTCGGCATGGGGCCTGATGACCCACTGCACCGGAAAACGGCTATTTTCCAAGTTTACATCCCCTTTTGATGCCAGGGGTACTTCTTCAAGAAACTCAAGTAAGCTGGGGCCATCATACCAGGGCATCTCAGCAGATCGGCTGGCAATATTATCACCTTTAAGTGCGCTGACGGGTATAAATGTATATTGATGAATAGCGAGCTGCTCTACGAAATGGCGGTAATCATTGGCAATTTTATCAAAAACCGCCTGGTCATAATCCACCAGGTCCATTTTATTAATGGCCAAAACTACATGGGGTATGCCCAGCAGAGAAGCAATAAATGAGTGCCGGTGTGTTTGCTCAACCAAACCTTTCCTGGCATCCACTAAAATAATGGCCAGGTTGGCCGTAGAGGCTCCTGTCACCATGTTTCGGGTATATTGAATATGGCCCGGAGTATCGGCAATAATAAATTTGCGTTTCGCGGTACTAAAATATTTATAGGCCACATCAATCGTGATTCCCTGCTCGCGCTCTGATTTTAGCCCGTCTGTCAGGACGGCGAGGTTGATGCTGCCATCGTCGTTTTTCCGGTTTGACCGTTCAATGGCTTCCAGTTGATCTTCCAGAATATTGTCGGTATCGTATAGCAGGCGGCCAATAAGCGTACTTTTCCCATCATCTACACTGCCTGCGGTTAAAAATCGTAATATATCCATGTATGGATGTGTTTTATCGGGTTTCTAAATCGGGTTTCTAAAAATATCCGTTCTTTTTGCGCTCTTCCATGGCCGATTCAGAGACCAGATCGTCCATCCTTGCCCCCCGCTCGCTTATTTTGGAGTCGCCGATCTCGCGGATTACGGCATCCAGCGTATCTGCATCTGATGCTACTGCGGCAGTACAAGTAATATCACCAATGGTGCGAAAACGTATTTTGGCACGGAAAGGGACATCCTCGGCATCCATATTTAAAAATGGCGATGCGGCCATCAGTTTTCCGCCCCTCACGATACATTCCCGCTCATGGGCAAAATAAATTTCGGGGATGGCAATTTGTTCACGTTGAATATAATTCCAAACATCTTGTTCCGTCCAGTTACTGATCGGGAATACGCGTACGTTCTCACCCTTGCGGATGCGCCCGTTATAGATGTTCCACAATTCCGGGCGTTGCCGCTTGGGTTCCCATTGTCCAAATTCATTGCGCACCGAAAAGATCCGTTCTTTTGCCCGTGCCTTTTCTTCGTCGCGTCGCGCGCCACCTATGCAGGCATCAAATTGGTGTTCGGCGATCACATCCAGCAACGTCACCGTTTGCAGTGCATTCCGGCTGGCATTTTTACCAGTCTGTTCCTCAACTTTTCCTGCATCGATGGCATCCTGTACGTACCCTACTATGAGCCGCTCACCGATCCGTTCAATAAGCTCATCCCTAAACTGGATCGTTTCCGGAAAATTATGCCCCGTATCTACGTGTACCAGCGGAAACGGGAACCTGCCGGGCCTGAAAGCTTTTTCAGCAAGGTGCACCAGCGTAATGGAATCCTTTCCTCCTGAAAACAGCAGCGCCGGCCGTTCAAACTGCCCGGCCACCTCCCGCAGGATGTGAATAGCTTCCGCTTCCAGCTGATCTAAATAATCTAATTTATATACACTCATTTTTTTATTTACAATTTACGAATTACGATTTAACATCGTGCAGACCGCATTCCTTTTTCGAAGCGTCTTCCCACCACCATCGTCCTGCCCGAAAGTCCTCACCTGGCGCAACCGCACGTGTACATGGCTGGCAGCCAATGCTGGGAAAACCTTTATCATGCAGTGGATTGTAAGGAATGTTATACTGCTTTACATATTCTTTTACTTCTTTAAGCGTCCATTGAAACAGCGGATGGTATTTAACCAGCTGATGGCCGGCGTCCCACTCAACCGATACCATGTCTTGCCGGTTGGCCGATTGTTCAGCGCGGATGCCCGTGATCCAACATTGCTGTCCTTCTAAGGCCCTGTTTAAGGGTTCAACTTTTCGGATGCCACAGCATTCCTTGCGGTTATCAACCGACTCGTAAAAACTCGACGGGCCCTTTTGGCTGATCATCCGCTGCAAGGCTTCTGCTTGCGGGTAATAGGCTTCGATCTCTCTGCCATAACGTTCAAGTGTGCGTGCCCATACATAATAGGTTTCAGGGAACATACGGCCGGTATCAAGTGTAAATACCTTAATGGGTAGGTTATTTTCAAAAATAAGATGGGTGATCACCTGGTCTTCCCATCCAAAACTCGTTGAAAACACCAACCCCTCGCCCGCGTGGCTTACAAGTGCCTGCAGGCCATCAAGCGCTGTCAGTCCGGGCAGTTCCTGTGTTAATTCGTGCAACAATAAGCTTCCTTCTGTGTGTATTTCCATCGCAAAAGCCCTAAAAAATGATTGAATAAATATTCCGGAGGCTCGTTACCATCACAATGATCGCCACCAGGATCATCACGGTTTTCACGTTGAGACGCTTGGTGAGCATGGCACCAAACGGAGCAGCGATCATGCCGCCCAATATGAGCCCTGCAATGACCTGCCAATGTGAAAGACCGATCATGGAAATAAACGTAATGGAACTAGCCACCGTGATAAAAAACTCCGCGAGATTGACCGAACCGATCGTATAGCGCGGGTGGCCGCCCCTGGAAATGAGCGTGGATGTCACAATTGGACCCCAACCTCCACCGCCAATGCTATCTAAAAATGCACCGATAAAGGCAAGCGGCCGGACGGCCCTAAATTTTTTGTTCACTTTGCGTTTCGCCAATGCCTTTAAAAGTATCTTTACCCCTAAAAATAAGGTATACGCAGCTATGACCGGTTTAATATACGAATTGTAATTTTCAAGAGAAGAAAGAATATAGGCACCCACAATAGCACCAACAACCCCAGGAAGCACCAATTTTTTAAATAGGGAACTGGCCACATTGCCAAATTTAAGATGCATTAACCCAGAAACCCCACTAGTGAAAATCTCCGATGCGTGCACACTGCCACTTGCCGCGGCTGGAGGCACACCCATAGTAAGCAAAAATGTGGTGGCACTAACGCCGTATGCCATGCCCAAAGCCCCATCCACGACTTGCGCACAAAAACCGCCCAGTACGAAATAAAGAAACGTGATATCAAGGCTGTTGATCAGGCTACTTGCTGTTTGCCCCATTGCCTTAAGCGGCACAAAGCTCAATAGGATGTGGCCAACCAGCATTAGCGACAAAGCCGCCAGTATTCCGATCATAATTTGTTGTAAGCTGATCTTCCGTAGGGCTATTTCATTTTTGCCTTCAGCCAGCACCGAGGTTATCTCATTCAGTTTTCTAACTTTTGCTGCAAAATTTCCATTCAAATTGCTTCGGATGGTCCCCAGATTATCTAGAGATTCGTTGATCTCCATTGGGATGGCCTCACCCAGTATTTCACGCAGGCGCTTAGCCATTGTGGGCGACTTTCCGTTGGTAGAGATGGCCACCTTCAAATTACCTTTTTGTACAACGGAGGCCAGGTAAAAATCACATAAATCCGGGGTGTCGGCCACATTTACCAAAATGTTGAGCCCATTTGCCAGCGTTTTGATGGAACCGCTAAGCGCTTTGTCATCTGCGGCTACAATCACAATATCATGCCCCTGCAAGTCCGTTTCTTCAAAATTACGAAGCTGGATATGGACCCCTGGATGCTTTACCGCCAATGCCGCCACTCCGGGTAACGGATGCGGATCTATCACGGTCACAAATGCGTCCGGGCTGTTTGCCAACAGGGCATTTAATTTTTCAAGGCCTACTGTACCCCCCCCTACCAGCAAGGTATGCAATGTCTCCAATTTAAGGAACACCGGAAACAAGCGGTTGGTTGTTTGCTCAGTAAGGGTGCTGGACATAGGTTTCAACGATTTTTTGATATTCAGCGTGCTCCTTAACCACTTCGCCAATTACAATGACGGCAGGGGCACCCACTTGCTGGTCTTTAACGGCCTCTATAATATTTTCCATATTGCTAACGACCACTTTTTCTTCCGGGAGGCTACCGTTTTGGATGACCGCGATGGCCACTTCACCTTTGCCAGCATCCAGGTAAAGCTGCCGAATCTCTGGTAAGCGGGCCACACCCATTAAAATAATGATCGTAGCATTGGTTTCGACCGCTTTATAGATATCTGCTGAGAGTTGTTTATGCCGGTTTGTAGCCGTAATGACCCAATAGCTCTCACTCAGCCCACGGCTGGTTAGCGGAATTTTTTGCAATTCGGGCACGGCAATGCTGCTGGAGATGCCCGGCACTACGGTAGTTTGCAGCCCATGGTCTTCGGCATACCGAAGTTCTTCATAACCCCTTCCAAAAACAAATGAATCGCCACCTTTTAAGCGGACAACATGCCCATATTGGTTGGCAAAGTCAACGATAAGAGTATTGATCTCGTCCTGAGAATAACTGTGCTGGCCACTTCGCTTGCCGACATAAACACGTGGAACATTTACGGGAACAAAATCAAGCAATTCTTCATTGACCAGCGCATCATATAAGACCACATCGGCATCAGCCAGGCAACGAACCCCTTTTAAGGTGATGAGTTCAGCATCCCCGGGGCCAGCACCTACCAAGGTTAATTTGGGGCTATGGTTCATTTGTTCGTATCGTTTGTTTAGTTGTTGTTTTTATTGTTTCTTTATGCGGTGGCTGTGAAACCTGCATTCCTGCATTCCGCTGCTCTTTTTAAGAAATCACGGCTTTCAGCAAGGTATTGCCGTGCAAAGCTTTCGCTGGGTTCTTGTTTATTAATACGCAATACCTGTTCCTTGAGCCCACCTGGCAGTGCAAAGCGGCCTGTATCCACCAGGCGTACATCAAATTCTTCCAAAACTTTGATCTGCGTGCTGGCGTTCACATTCTCGTCCAGCAAGAGCGCTTTGGCAGATTGGATAAACCCGCTATAAGCATGATAAATGGCATCGGCGTAGCTGCCTGCTTCAAAATTTTCATCAGCCCATTGCAGGCGTTCTTCGGCTTCAACCAATAAGGTAGCAACCAAGTCAATAACCACGCTGGCGCATTCACCTACGCCAATAGCGGTCGCAAATTCACCTTCCTGCCCCCAATCGATAAAATCGCTTGGTTGTAAGGATGACTGATCGGCCAAAGGCTTCAGCAGATCGTAAAAATATTCTTTGCCCTGGCGAAGGTAATAGTCATTGAAACGTTCATCATGAACGCTATTCCGCTCATAATCACCCAGCACCATCCGCACCACATCGGGCCCGCGCTTGGTGGGAACCTTGATAATCTTTTCAGCGGCCCGGCCATCGCCATTGCCCAATGAACCACCACCTAATAACACTTGCAGCGCTGGCATAACCTTGCCTTGCGCTTTCATAGAACTGCCGTGAAAACCTATATTGGCCAGTCCGTGCTGGCCACATGAATTCATACAGCCACTTAGTTTGATCTTAATATCTTTATTGTAAACCAGCTCGGGAAATTCGGTCTCAATAACTTGTTCAAGCACCCGGCTGATGTGTGTACTGTCTGAAATGGCTAAGTTACAGGTATCCGTACCCGGGCAAGTTGTTACGTCGGCCACGCTGTCAAAACCGGGTTCAGCGAAGCCGAGACTGTCAAGCGCCGTGAACAAATAGGGCAACGACTCTTTGCGGGCAAACTTAAACAGCAATCCCTGATTGGGCGTGATGCGAATATCATCGGCCACATGACCGCGAAGCGCAGCTACCAATTTCCGAGCCGTATCGGTTTTAATATCCCCATTGGTAACGCGTGAACTGATGGCATACCAGCCAGACTGCTTTTGTTCAAATACATTGGCTTTTAACCAAGCCTGATATTTGGCTTCATTGACCAGATTCACTTCCGGATACTCCTGCGCATCCGGCAATACCGTTTCCGGGAGGATATTCCGGTTCACCAGATAACTGGTTGACTTAAGCGCCAACCGTTCTTCATCGATCAGTGCTATCACCTGCTCAAAACCCAGTTTAGCAATCAGGAATTTTAGGCGGGCCTTATTGCGGTTGTTGCGCTCCCCATAACGGTCAAACACCCTGACCAGAGCTTCCATAAAAGGAATAAGTTGGTCTTCTTCTAAAAATTCATAGGCTAGGTGGGCTATGGCCGGCTGGGCTCCCAGCCCACCACCAATAACCACCTTAAAGCCACGTATTTCCTGTCCATCCTGTTTCCTGATTTTGGGTATGAGGCCCACGTCGTGGATGTAGGCCAGCGCGGTATCCTTTTCGGAGGAAGAAAAGGCTATCTTAAACTTGCGGCCCATATCCTGTGAGATGGGGTTACGCAGAAAATAGGTGAACGATTCGTAAGCATAAGGCGATACATCAAACGGTTCATCAGGATCGATACCTGCTGCATACGATGCCGTGATATTACGCACGGTATTACCGCAGGCTTCACGCAGGGTAATATCGTCCTGATCCAGTTTTGCCCATAATTCAGGCGTTTTATCCAGGCTTACAAAATGGATTTGTATATCCTGACGCGTGGTGAGGTGCAGATTTCCTGTGGCGTATTCATCACTCACATCAGCAATGCGCAACAGCTTTTTGAACGTGAGGTAGCCAAAAGGTATTTTAATGCGGATCATTTGGACGCCTTGTTGCCGCTGGCCATAAATTCCCCTGGCTAGCCGCAGGCTCCTGAATTTTTCTTCCGGAATCAACCCCTCCTGAAATTGACGTATCTTTTTTTCAAGGTCAATAATATCCCTTTCAACGACGGGATTTTCCAACTCTGTTCTGAAACTTTGCATAACTCTCTATCAACGGAACTGCAAATATAAGAAGTTAAAACATAAATCCTATTGAACTCATAGAATTATAAAAATATTAAAAATTAACAACACTGAATACCAGCGCTGTTAATTTACAAGCCCTTTTAACTTTTTGGCTTTTTCTTTGCGATTTTTGGGGCTATTTTTCCGTTGGACTTGGCTTTAACCTTCGTTTCTGCCACTTCCGGGGTTTTGGATTTTAAAGCTTCGGGCTTTACTTTCTTTTGCCCAGCTTTCAAAATCCGCTCACGCTCCATAACGTCAGCAATACTGGTTTCTGAAAGGATTTGTAAAGAAGCTTCCCTTACCTTTACAAAGGTATCGACAATGCCCGAAGTTTCTGCATCTTCAAACTCATCGCAAGGTTGGTAAAAATTAAGGCTCACACAGGGTAGTAAGGCAATGGGGCCACCCGTAACCCGCAATACTTGTGAAAGTTTAATTTCGGCCGGATCTTTTGCAAGCAAATATCCTCCTTTTGCCCCTTTTTTACTGTATAAGATACCCGCATTTCGCAATTCGAGCAAAATCAATTCCAGAAATTTTTTGGGAATATGCTCATCTTCTGCCACGCGTGAAATCATCACAGGCCCTTCATCCTGTTTCTTGGCCAAAGCCACCAAGGCTTTCATGGCGTAAATTGTTTTCTTGGATAACATAGTTATCGTATATTTTTAAAATAATAAATCGGGCTAAAGATAACATTTTTGAGGCAAAAAATGTTAAAAATGGTTAAAGTAGGTTTGGAGCTGCGATTATTGATTACTTTAGTTGAACCAGATTGGATTACTTGCCTATTATTTATAGTATGCCGGCAAACTGTAATCTGGTGAATGGAAAAAGAATAATAATGGAATAAATATCGAATTTAGTACGATTAATAGATTTTATCTGATAATTTTGCAGGATTCAATAGAGAATAACGTCAATGAACAAACACATCAGCATTGCTGCCACTTTTATTTTTAGTATGGTTAGCATACTTACTGCCCTTGCGCAACCCTCCGAAAGTAAAGTTGTGGATAAGGTTGCAGCAGTAGTAGGCAACAACATTATCCTCAAATCTGAGATGGATATGCAATATGCGCAATATATCATGCAGGGAAATCAGGAAAATCCGTCTATTAAGTGCCAAATACTTCAGCAAATGCTTATGCAAAAACTGCTGGCCCAGCAGGCAGCCATTGATTCAATCGACGTAACCGAAGATGAACTGGATGATAATATCAATATGCGCATCCGTCAGTCTATTCAGCGTGCCGGTGGTCAAGATCGCTTGGAACAGTTTCTAAACAGGTCCATTTTGCAATATAAAGAGGAAATGCGTCATGATGTTAAAGAGCAAATGATCGCGCAGAGAATGCAGCAGCAAATTACCGGCAAAATTGATGTAACACCCCTGGAGGTGAAACGTTTTTTTGAAAAAATCCCTGCTGATAGTGTACCGAGCTACAATACGGAGGTAGAAGTAGGGCAGATTGACATTGACCCCATTTTAACCAAAAAAGAAAAAGATATTTTTAAGAACCGAGCCGAAATATTGCGCCTGGAAATAAAAAACGGCGATGATTTTGGTACAAAGGCACGCCTCTATTCTGAAGATGAGGGCAGCGCTCCCAACGGCGGCGACCTGGGTTTCTTTGACCGCAGCAGCATGGTTAAGGAATTTTCTGCGGTAGCTTTCCGCTTAAAACCCGGCGAATTATCGGATGTGTTTGAAACCGAATATGGATTCCATTTTCTGCAGGTGACTGAACGTCGGGGCGAGCAGGTTCGTGCACGCCACATTCTAATTAAGTTTAAACCGAGCGAAGCGGCGTTGGAACGTGCCAAGCGGAAGGCAGATAGTATCTATAATTTAGTGATCAGTAAGAAAATGGATTTTTATACGGCCGCTACGCATTTCTCTGATGATAAGGAGACCAAATACAATGGGGGGATGCTGATTGCTCACACTGAAAACGGTGCTACCTCCTATATTCCTACAGATCATTTGGACGCTGGAGTTTTTGCCGCCATTGACACGTTAAAACCAGGCGAATATTCCCGGCCTGCCAAATTCACTGCTCAGGGCCAGGGACAAGAGGGCAAAACCGGTTACCGTTTTACCTATTTAAAGTCGCGATCAGCACCACATAAAGCTACCCTTGAACAGGATTTTGCCAAAATTAAAGAAGTAGCTATACAAGAAAAAACGAACCGAATTCTCAGCAAATGGTTTGATGCCCGCCGCAGCACAACCTACGTTAAGATAGACGATGAATATAAAACCTGCGACGAATTAAAGATGTGGACAAAACCACTGGATGACTCACAAGGTATTATTTTAGGAAGTAACTAAGCGCTTATTTCTCCATATACATTTCCAGGATGACCTTCCACTGGAAGTCAGTTTGTACTTTCCAGATGCGAATGTAATAGTAAGGTTTTACCAGGTTATCAATGATGATTTTGGCATCGCCATAAGAGTAAGCCAGTTCGCCACTATAGGGTCGGTCAACCTTGATGGGCGTGGTCTTAATGTCTAGCTTACGCTTCTTGAGAAATGCCTGGATCGCGGGTTTACCTTGAACGGGTTCTTCCCAAGGAAATAAAAAACGGGCATCGTCAGTCAAAAACTCCTTGTAAGCCGTTGGATTATCAGCCTTTAAAATTGTCCCCATTAATTGATCTGTACTAAATACCAATTCGTTGCGCTGTTGAAGACGGGCTTGTGACCTCAGTTTTACATACCGATCATCAGCCGGCTCGTCCCAAACCGGTGCAAGCTTATTTTTTGGTTCATGGTGTTCCATTTCGGCCCGCAACAGCATCTTCCAAATACTGTTTTTATCCCGCTCCCAAACAGTGAGGTATTGTCCGTAACGTTTACGGGCCCCTACGCGCTGAAAACTCACGGAGCCCGACGTCACCCCCCACTCCATGCTTTTGGCAACTACGGCAAAAGTAGGTGTCCAGCTCATTACATCCGGAATATTGGGCCGGTTTTTAAGAAATTGCAAGGCACTTACCGGGCCGGGCTTAAAAAAAATGGTACTATCGTTTGAGGCCTCCAAAAACACCTTGTATGGCCCATCTACAGCAGCTAACTTCGCATAGTGCCTGTCGGATGTGATGAGGCTGCCTACTTTGGCCGGGGTTTGTGCAACACTCCATAACGGCCAAAGCAACAATAGTGAGCGAAGGCTCTTGTAATTTTTCCTTTTGAACATCTTGTTAATTTTTTGCCCAAAGTGACCCATCTTTTGAGTCCATCACCTGGATTCCCATATCCTTTAGTGCTTCGCGGATCCGGTCAGAAGTTGCGTAATCTTTATTCATTTTGGCTTCCTCCCGAAGCTTAATGATAAGCTTCATGGCGTTTTCAAAGTCATGTGAGGCATTTGCATCGTCAATGAGGCCAAGGATATCTGCTACGAAATACTGCAGGAGTGTCTTTAGCTCTTCCAGCTCGGTTGCACTTATTTGCGCTTTACGGTCATAAACACTATTTATATACCGTACCGCTTCAAATAGTTCTGCAATTAACACGGGGCTGTTGAAATCGTCATTCATAGCGGCATAACAACGCTCCTTAAAAGCAGACAGGTCAAAATCACCTTCCCCATTTTCCGTTACCGTAAGTTTGGGGATAACCGCCAATGCGTTCATCAGTCGCCGGTATCCTTTTTCAGCGGCCTCCAGCGCTTCATTGCTAAAATCAAGCGTGCTCCTGTAATGGGCCTGTAGCATAAAAAAACGAACACTCATGGGCGAATACCCCCGGTGAAGCAGTTTATGTGTGCCGGCAAATAACTCTTGTGGAAGAAAACCATTGCCTGCAGATTTGGACATCCGCGCACCGTTTACAGTTAGCATGTTGGTATGCATCCAATATTTTGCAGGCTGGACATGGTTACAAGCCTGGGATTGGGCTATTTCATTGGTGTGATGAGTAGCGGCCAAATCCATACCTCCACCATGAATATCAAACTCAGCACCCAGATATTTACTGCTCATAGCCGAACATTCAATGTGCCATCCCGGAAACCCGATACTCCATGGTGATGGCCAACGCATGATATGCTCTGGCTTAGCCTTAATCCAAAGCGCAAAATCAAGGCGCCCGCGCTTTTCGTCCTGCCCGCCCAATTCACGCGTATTATTAAGCAGGTCTTCCAGCTTACGGTTGGTTAGGATGGTGTAGTTTTTAGATTGTATATACTTGTCCACATCAAAATATACGCTTCCGTTCACTTCGTATGCATAGCCATTGTCCAGTATTTGCTGTATCATTTGTATTTGCTCAGATATATGGCCAGTGGCGGTAGGCTCAATGCTAGGTGGCAAGGTATTAAACAAACGCAACACCTCATGAAAACCCAACGTGTATTTCTGAACGATTTCCATGGGTTCCAATTTTTCAAGCCGTGCCTTTTTGGCAAATTTATCATCCCCTTCATCCTGATCGCCCTCCAAATGCCCGGCATCCGTAATATTGCGCACATACCTTACTTTATAACCGAGATGTAATAGATATCGAAATATAAGATCAAAGGAAACAAAGGTGCGGCAATTGCCCAAATGGACATCGCTGTATACGGTAGGACCGCACACATACATACCTACAAAAGGTGGGTGCAGGGGTTCAAAAGGCTCTTTTTTACGTGATATGGTATTATAAAGGACCAAATTTGTGTTCATGGGGCGAATTTACGAAATAGATGTGAGACATGAGACTCAGGGTTATTTTAATGAAAGATCGGCCCACACCGGGTTGTGGTCTGATATTTTTTTGGAGATGATCTGGTAATGTTTTACCTGAATCTGGGAACTGGCTAAAATATAATCGATCTGGAAATTGGGAAAATCGCCATTATAAGTTACCCCCCACCCGCTTCCTTTTTCCTTAAAACAGTTTTTCATCCCTTTTGAGATCTGACTCACGGCATATGACATCGGAGTATCATTAAAATCTCCCGCGATGAGGTAGGGGGTCTGGCAACTGTCTGCATGTTTCCGAAGGCTGACAGCTTCTTCGCCCCGGTCAGTAAATGCCCATTTCAGCCGTTTACCTATCCGTTTAGTGGCCATCACTTCGTCATTTGTCTTATCCGCATTGTTGATAAATTCGTAATCTTCTGGCTGAAAACCTATAGAACGCAGGTGTACGCAGTAAACGCGGAATTTCTGACCATTGCGTAGGAGATCCACATAGATCATCCGGCTGCTACGGTTACTGTTCATCAATTTAACATACCCAGTATCTATAATGGGATATCTTGAAAAAATAGCCTCCCCGTTTTGCTCATAGTCGTTTTTCTGATTAGGATAAAAATAATAATGGGAAAGTCCTGCCGATTCCATCACGCTCTTGATGGTTTTATGCTTACCTTTTATACGGGTATAGAATTCCTCAAAGCAAATAATATCCGGAGAAATTTCTTTCACAATGGAAAGAATGGAATCTTTGTTGGTTAGGTGCATGTCATCATCCACACCTCTAAATAAATGGATGTTATAGGTCAGCAATCGGATGTTTGCTGTATCCGGATTTGCCAGCACTGCTGCCGAAGGCGACCCATGAAAACCAATATGCCGGGTTAAAAATGGCCATCCGGCAAGGATCAACGCGAATGAGAACAAAGCTATCCACCGCTTGCGTATGGCCCAATAAATTAAAAACAACAGGTTCAGTATTAAAATAGGCATGTATCCGATACCGAAAAAGGCAATCGGCCAAAAGTGGTTCGGGTTCACCACAGGTGCCAGGTAACTAAGCAACAAAGCACCCATAGACAGCAAGCCACCTAACAAAATCAGCTTGCCAAAGAAACCCGGCTTTCTTTTTATGCCCATATCCTGTTTTCCGTCTAGCTGTTTTTTATTTCTAATCCTGGTCTTGCTTACTTGCCTTAGATAAAGCCTCTTTCTCTGCTTTACTCAGACTGTGATAGCCCGATTGTGAAATTTTATCCAGCAGGCTGTCAATATATTCCTGGTTTGGAATCCTTCCATAAAATACTTCTTCATTCCTAAGTACTTTTAACTTAGGTTTTCTTTTTGAGAACAGTTTGCTCATATCATTTCCAGACTGCAGCATTTTAATATAGACAAATCCTAGCAGCGCTCCTCCCAAATGAGAGATACTTCCTCCGGCATTCATACCAGACATTAGCAATATATCCAGAAACACCAGCGCTATCGCCATATATTTGAGGCGCACATCTCCAAAAAACATCAGCCTTAGGGTATAGTTTGGCACCAAAGTGGCCGCTGCAAATACCACCGCATTGACACTGGCAGAAGCGCCGATAAGCCAGCTGCTGCCGTCATTTTTGAAGGCGGGAATGAAGTTATAGAACAGCAGGAACAGAACGGCCCCGGCCAATCCGCCAGCCAAATAGACAAATACAAATTGGCGTTTATTTAAAAAATTAAGAAAAATCTGCCCCATCCAAAACAACCACAGCATATTAAATAAGCCATGAAAAAGGTCACGCTGACTAAACATGTAAGTAATGATTGTCCAGGGCTTATAAAGCAATATGCCGGGATTTGCCGGAATGGCGAGATTATAGTAAAAAAAATCGCCCAGGGGAAATTGCAAAGAAAATAGCTTAACAAACAAATCGCTCAGGTTGATAAGCAGAAAAATGAATACATTAATGGCTATAATAAGGTTAATCGGGTTGCCTGACCGGAATACCTTTTGCCACAATTCACTAATAACTGACCTATTCATGCCGCAATATACAAAGCAAAAACAAAAAATGCAACCCTCAATACCATTGCCCTGGCCGCTTAATGCCCCAGGCTTTAATTAAAAGAAACCCAAATAGTGCCCCACCCAGGTGTGCAAAGTGGGCAACTGAGTCTCCGGAAAATTGTGATACCCCTAAAAATAACTCAATAATAATATATACAGGAATAAAATATTTGGCCTTAATGGGTACTGGGATAAACATTAAATATAATTCTGTATTAGGAAATAGATACCCAAAAGCCACCAATAAACCAAAGATTGCACCAGAAGCACCTACCAAACCACCACCGTAGATCGAGCCTAGCGTATCGACCTGATCTTCGGTTAAGCCAACTTTGCCATAGGCCATTCCCTTATCAAGGTCTAAGGAAATAAAATCATGAGCGAATACGGTACCGGTAATTTGATAGACTTCAAAAGCCTGCACTGCAAATTGCAGCGCCAGAGCGCCCAACCCAGTGATTAGGTAATAATTGATAAACCGCTTAGCACCCAGTAAATGCTCAAGCACGGGGCCAAACATAAACAGCGCAAACATATTAAAAAAAATATGGCTAAAACCAGCGTGCATAAACATATAGGTAATCACCTGCCACCAGTGAAAAAAGGGGGAGTCGGGATAGTAAACGCCAAACAAACGATTAGCTCCCGGAAAGATGAATGCGTCGCCAAAAAAACAAATGATATTAATAATCAGCAAATTTTTAACAACGGGAGGAATACTGGTAAAAGGTGAAGCAGAAATGGCCATCTATATCTATGTAATATTTGTGTTGTTTTATTATTTCTTCCTTAAATACCGAACCGATCCATGATCTCCTGCAAGGAATAGGTCAGGATAATCGGTTTTCCGCTCAGGGAAACATTTGGACTACTGCAGGCAAATAACTGATCGGCCATTTCGGCCATAGCTTCCTGGCTAAGTAAGGTTCCTGCCTTTACAGCAGCATTCCTTGCCAGGCTGCGAGCCAATTTTTCCCGCTTATTAAGTTTTAGTTCGCCCTGATCGTTCTTAAAGGCCTCCAATAATTGTTCCAGTACCTGCGTTTCATGAATACCGGTTAAATCGGCTGGTATTCCTTCCACTACAAAAGCTTGCTTTCCGAAAGGGCGTATCTGAAACCCTAACGCCTGTATATCCGCAAGCAATTCGGTTATTAACGCAAAATCTGCGGCATTTAGTGTTACGGTCTGCGGGAAAAGACTTTGTTGGCTGGCACCTTGCTGGTTTTCCAGGTGCTGCAAAAATCGTTCAAATAATATGCGCTCATGGGCTGCCTGCTGATCAATAAGCATAAATCCCGAACGGATCTGCGTGATGACATAACGGCGGTGAAGCTGAAAAAAGATTTTGGAGTCTGTTCGCTCCTGGTAGCTTTCGTCTTCTTTTCTTTCCTTTTCGTGCAGCTGAAGTTGCTTTACGGCCTCTTCTTGTGTAATGCTATACAGGTTGTTCCAATTTTGAGGTATATGCGGATGGCGCGTCCCATAAGCACCTGCGTTGTCATAAACCCGAGGAGCAGGGCTTTTCTCACTATCAAAGGGATTAAACCGTGGATTAAAACTGACGGTAGGCGGCACGATCTCATCAGGAGCTTTGTATGAAAGAAGATGATTAAACCCAGTTTCCTGATCAAAATCAAGGGTAGGTGTAATATTATAGCGACCCAGTGATCGTTTTACTGCGGCTTTAACAATGGCATAAATAGACCGTTCATCCCGGTATTTGATCTCCGTTTTGGTTGGATGCACATTGATATCAATTTCAGCCGGATCGATCCCGATAAACAGCACGTAAAGGGGATAACTGTCAGCTGGAAGGATTTCTTCATATGCGCTGAGTACGGCATGGTTGAGGTAAGGATCTTTGACAAACCGCTTGTTAACGAAAAAGAACTGCTCGCCCCGGGTCCTTTTGGCAAATTCGGGCTTGCCGATGAATCCGTTCAGGCTGATGATGGTGGTATCTTCTTCAACCGGTACCAGGCGCTGGTTATAGCCGTTTCCAAATAAATGAATGATCCGTTGCTTCAGGCCTTCGGCTGGCAAATGGAATACCTCATTGTCATCACTGTGTAAGCTGAAAAATACGTTTGAATGAGCTAATACCACGCGCTGAAATTCGTCAATGATATGGCGCATTTCAACCGGGTTACTTTTCAAAAAATTGCGCCGCGCAGGTATATTGAAAAATAGGTTTTTGACCCGGATACTGGTGCCTGTAGGTGCTGCGACGGGTTCCTGACTAAGTACTGCAGTACCTTCAACCACTACGCAGGTGCCCAATTCGTCCTCATGCCGGCGTGTTTTAAGTTCTACATGGGCAATAGCAGCGATTGAAGCCATGGCTTCACCCCGGAACCCCATGGTACGGATAGCAAAGAGATCGCTGGCCTTCCGTATTTTGGAGGTCGCATGCCGTTCAAAGCACATCCGCGCATCGGCAGAGGTCATACCGCACCCGTTGTCTATCACCTGGATCAACGATTTCCCAGCATCTTTAATGATCAATTGTATCTTGTCTGCACCCGCATCAATGGCATTTTCCATCAGTTCTTTCACCGCAGAAGCTGGTCGTTGTACTACTTCACCTGCTGCGATCTGATTGGCCACCGAATCCGGTAACAGTTGTATAATATCAGACATACGGTGCGAAGGTACGAATTTTAGTTCTGAAAGATGGCTTCGGGATGGTGTAAGATGGATTGTACCATCTCCTCCAGCGGCATTAAGCCGTCTATCCAATGGATATGGATGCCATCCTTCTCCATCTTCCGAAAATAGGTCATTTGGCGTTTTGCAAAGCGATGTATCTCGGAGTTTAGTCTAGCAAAAAAGGTATCTTGGTCAAGCTGCCCTTGCAAGTAAAGCGTGGCATACTTATACTCCAAGCCGTAAAAAATAAGTTGTTCTGCGGGGATGCCCCTTTTTAGCAGTGCGGCCACCTCATCAAGGAGCCCTTCTCGCAAACGTTTATGTAACCGTTGTGTAATGCGGGCACGGCGTTCATGCAAGGGCAGCTTGATGCCAAAGATTAACTCATCTGGTTTAACCACTGCTTTAGCTGTCTGCTCGCCTGGGTGAATATGAAAATTAAATTCCTGCAGTACCGCTTGGATATACAAGCCTGTACCACCACACAGGATGGGTTGCTTTCCTAAAGCACGGACGCTTGCCAAGGCCTTCACATAGTCGTGCATGTAATGCGACACGCTATAGTTTTCCCCGGCATCCAGAATATCAATGAGGAAATAGGGTACATCCCCATATACAGCCAGGTCTTTGCCTGTGCCTATGTTCATATCCCGGTATATCTGCCGGGAGTCTGCACTGATGATCGCACCATCCAACTGCTGCGCGAGGGCTACCGCTAATGACGTTTTGCCAGAAGCGGTAGGCCCTAGAATAACGATTAGCGCTTTTTGCAAGCTACGTTTCTTAGATCACAAACTTTGTCCATTTCTCGTTACTTTCATTGCTGGCCACCACGTTTTCAATAAAAGCCATGCCCCAAACACCCTCCTCCACACGAGGAAAATCAAGCATTTCGGGTGTGGGTGTTTCACCATTTATTTTAGCAGATACGGTCAGAATAAAATTTCGGTAAATATTGGCAAAGGCTTCCAACAAGCCTTCCGGATGTCCGGCAGGGATGCGGGTATTATGTGTGGCAAAACCGCTTAAAGTGTAAGGTGCCGTATAGGCGTTGCCAGTGCGGTATATCTGCCGCGGCTGATCCAATAATTTTACAACGAGGTTGTTGGGGTCTTCATTGGCCCATTCAAGGCCGCCTTTTTCACCATATACCCTTATGCGCAGGGCATTTTCATCGCCAGCAGCAATTTGGGAGGCGATCAATACCCCTTTTGCCCCATTGTCAAAACGGAGCAGTACATTGCCATCGTCATCCAGTAAGCGTCCTTCTACAAAGGTGGTGAGGTCTGCACAGATCTCGGTAATTTTAAGTCCAGTAATGTATTCGGCCAAATGGCCGGCATGGGTACCTATGTCTCCCATAACTCCACTCTTACCTGATTTTTTAGGATCGGTACGCCAAGCGGCCTGTGCATTTCCTTCCCGTTCACTCAAACGGCTAAGCCACCCTTGGGGATATTCTACAATGACTTTTCGGACCTTACCCAGCAAACCTTCTTTGACCATTGCCTTCGCCTGCTTCACCATTGGATAGCCACTATAGGTATGGGTCAGGGCCAGTGAAAGACCAGTTTTTTCTACCAGGGCCTGCAATTCTTTAGCTTCTTCCAGGCTAAAGGTCATAGGTTTTTCAATAACGACGTTGAATCCATTTTCCAGTGCCAGCTTGGCCGGATCATAATGAACGAAATTGGGGGTAACGATCGTCACGAAATCCATCCTTACATCTTCCGGAAGTTGACTTTCCTTTTCGATCATTTCCTGGTAACTGGCATATACACGGGCTGGATCTATAAAAAAGGCTTCTCCAGACTGTTTTGAAATTTCAGGGTTTACGCTAAATGCGCCACATACTAACTCTGCCAAGCCATCCATACGGGCTGCAATACGGTGAACTGCCCCTATAAAGGCGTCTGTCCCGCCCCCTACCATTCCCATTCTTAGTTTTCTCTTCATGAAATATAGCTGTTATTTGTATTTTATAATTTTCAGCTGCCTAAAGTATAAAAAAACCTTTAAAAACGGGTGCTTATGTTCACCAATTTTTAATTACTCCTCTGCATCAGTATCGTCATCCGCATCTTGGTCATCCTTCAATGAGCTTAGGCCTCCAAACATGATTGTCATAACCTTCATCCCATATGTTACATCGTCTATGGCATAGAGCGGCTTTGATTTTTTTACCGCCAATAGTTCATCTGTCACCGTTTGAGGCTTCACAGCGGTCACCTCATAAACCGCGCTGGGTTCTTTACTTTCGTCATAATAGGCGTCAATGCGCAAGATGCCATGATCTTCCGGAAGATAATATGGATGGGAAAAATTGATACTTTTTGACACCTTGTCGCTGGTATATACCACTAATTTGTGCACTATAGGAGTCGTCATACCCGCCATTGACGAAGGAGCTTCCGCATTCAGATTTTTCGCAGTATAGATCGATCGTTGACATGGATATCCCGCTACGGTGACAGAACCACTTTCTTTCGTTATGTTAAATTGATCTGCATGAATCATTTTATTACCAGAATAGACCTTCTCATACCCTTTTGAAGGTTGATAAGAAGCCGTAGCTTCCGTTAGAGGCTCTTCCAATGATGACATGTAGATCACCCCTTCATCCGATTGCAGGTTATGATAATGTTCCAAGTAATATCCAAGCCCATATATTTTACCCAAAACGACATCCTTTTTCAGGTAAATCGTGCCTCTGGGAGGTAACAACACCATCGCAAGTCCCATCATCGGATTTGACTCGATCTTTGTTTTCAAAGCCTCCGCCTTTGCAGCAGGTATCTTTTTTTTGAGCACCTCCATGCGTTCCTTCATCGTAGTTCCATTAGCCTCATCCGTCAGGGGGCTAAGGTCTACACCATACATACTCACCTTCGTGTCAAGAACCCCTTCAGAAAAAAGGGAAGTTACCTGTGCGATACTTAGCTCTATTGAAGAAAAAATAATGCAAAAGGCCATCAATAGCCTTTTAGCATAGTTTCTGGTTTTATTTCTTTTAATAAACATGGCGACAAAATTAATCAAATATTAAATTAAAGCCCGGATACTTTAGCAAAAGCATAGAAGTTAAAATTTGTTCCAGGCTTCTTTATGCTACAATATATGAACTCTAATCTTACGAAACCACACTTCATTACCGTGATCCTGAAAACCAATGAGCCCTTCATGTTCTGCCCCTCCGCAATTACTAAGCAGCTCAAAAGCTAACGGCCATTTTTCCTTACTAAATTTACTCTTTTGCAATAAAGCCGTCCATTCTGGTGTCCATAGCTGGTATTCCAGTACCTTTTCCCCGTTTTGGTAGTGGGTTACCTTTCCGTTTTGCACACTAATCTTTGCAAGATTCCATTGTCCAAATGGTTTTGAATTTTGGGGATTGGCAGGTATCATGTCATATAAGGAAGCAGATTTTCGGTTTCCATTCTCGCCCAGCTTGGCATCCGGATGATTTTCATTATCCAGAACCTGATATTCCGGGCACGATATATATATTGGCTGTCCTTTTATTTCCTGCCCCAGATAAAAAATTCCAGAATTGGCCCCTTTTGCTACTTTCCACTCCACCTCCAGTTCAAAGTTTTTAAACTTATGGCCAAATACAATGTCGCCACCATCTTTCTTTTCATTTGCCCCTTCACGCCCCTTAAACTTCAAGGCGCCATCTTCCACGGTCCAAAGTTCAGGTACCGTATCCTTGCCATAACCCCGCCATCCTGTCAGCGATTTACCATCAAATAAATTAATAAACCCATCGGCATCTGTTTTATAATTTTCCAAGCTTACCATGGGCAAGTTCAAAACAGTATAAGCCGGAACGGTATCGGCACTTGCGGAATTAGCCGTAGAGTCACTTGCCGTTTCCGTACCCTGTTTTATAGCGCCACCACAGGCAGCCATTCCTCCAGCAATTATTGCCATAGCTGTTAATTTAATTAAGTTTCTATAAATCATCTTATTTTTTAAAATTGGCACATTCATTAAATAAGGTGCTAAAGATAGCTAATTTTTTATTTGATTGCACTAAAAACAGATTTTATACCAACAAATAAAAACTACTAATTATATATACTTTATATTCTTAATTTATTATTTTTGTCGCCGTACTAAATGAAAAGAACATTCGGCACAATAAACACATACAATAATTAAAATTTAATTTTATGAAAACAGTATTTTACAAATTACTCAAAATTACCTCCGTCTTTATTATCCCGCTATTCCTAACGGCACAAGAACAGCCGGTTATTAATGCAAATATTACGGGCACCGTAGTTGACGCCCTCACGGATAAATCGCTTGCGGGCACCACCGTTACCATAAAAGGAACCACCAACACATCGGTAACTGACATTAATGGACAGTTTTTTCTTAAAACCGGCCAAAAACTACCTTTCACCTTAATCGTATCTTTTATAGGGTATGAGAAAAAGGAAATCTTAATCACCGAAGAAAACGTTACTATTAAACTGAATCCCTCTTCGGATAAGCTGGAAGACGTGGTTATTTACTCCCGCCGCCGGCTTGAATCTGCACAGGAAGTACCCATTCCTATCTCTGTCGTACAAGGATCAACAGCCGAAAACGCAGGTGCATTCAATGTGAACAGGCTAAAAGAACTTATACCAACGGTGCAACTATACGCTTCCAATGCCCGTAATACCACCCTCAATATCCGTGGGCTGGGATCTACTTTTGGCCTCACCAATGATGGTATTGACCCAGGAGTAGGGTTTTATGTAGACGGCGTGTATTATGCGCGCCCAGCAGCTACCGCGTTAGATTTTGTGGATATTGAACGAATTGAAGTTTTGCGCGGACCACAAGGCACCCTTTTCGGTAAAAATACCACCGCAGGAGCCTTTAATATTACCACCCGACCAGCCAGCTTCCAGCCCAGTGGAACAGCAGAATTAAGTTATGGCAACTACGGCTATATTCAGGCAAAGGCTTCCCTAACCGGCCCACTTACCAAAAATCTGGCTGCCAGAGTTTCATTCTCAGGAACGCAGCGTAATGGCTTATTTTATAATGTCCATACCCAATTGCCAATCAATGATATCAACAACATTGGTGGGCGCGCTCAATTATTATATACTCCGGCAGACAATGTTAGGGTAACCTTGATCGGAGATATCACCGACCAAAAACCCAACGGATATGGCTGGCCCATAGCCGGCGTAGTTACTACCCAACGGAAAGACTTTCGCCAATTCAATGCAATCATTGCCGATCTGAATTACACAGTTCCCTATACAAGTGCCTTTGAGCGTAAAGTAGACTTAGATACACCCTCCAAAGCCGATAATCAGTTAGGTGGTGCCTCAGCCAATGTTGATATCAAAATTGGTAATGGCACCCTGACGTCCACTTCGGCTTGGCGCTATTGGAACTGGACACCTTTAAATGACCGCGACTATACTGGCCTACCTGTTTTTACTATTTCTTCCGGAAATTCAAAACATGATCAATGGTCGCAGGAAATACGTTACTCCGGCAATTTGACCTCTAAAGTTAGTGGTGTGATTGGCGTATTTGGCCTTTGGCAGGATTTAAAGTCTGATCCGGTGCAGACAGAAGAGGCTGGATCAGCCCAATGGCGCTTCGCCGAAACTTCCAAAGATGACATATGGAAAACCCCAGGACTATTTGATAATTTCGGCATAAAAACCAATAACCGCATCAAAAGTACCAGCTTAGCCGTGTTTGGCCAGGCCGATTGGGCTATCACTAATGCCATACATATTTTGCCAGGCATTCGTTACAACTACGACAAGAAAGTGGTAGACTACGACAGGCAAGCCTATGGCGGATTACAAACTTCTGACGCCGCCTTGTTAAAGCTAAAAAACGACCTTTATTCCAACCAAGCATTTAACACCGACTATTCCGAAGACAATTTTTCAGGCCAATTAACCTTGCAATACAAAGCAAACAATGCCATTAATGCCTATGCCACCTATTCCATCAGTTACAAACCCATTGGAGTAAATGTAGGTGGTTTGCCTAAAGATAAGGACGGAACGATCTTACTAGATTTAGCCAAAGTAAAGCCTGAGCACGTAGATCACAAAGAATTAGGCATTAAAACCAGGCCATCATCCAATTCAGTAATTAACTTGACCGTATTTAGAACTGATGTTAAAGATTACCAAACCCAGGTACAAACCCCTGATCCAGCCGTAAACCGGGGATACCTGGCCAATGCAGAAAAAGTACGTGTACAAGGAGTAGAATTTGACGGAAATATCCATTTTACCCAGTTAACACTCAATGCAGCCGTTGCTTATACCGATGGCAAATATGTGAAGTTTACCAATGCACCTGTGCCACTGGAAGATGTTGGAAGCGCTAACTTTGTGGATATTTCTGGCAGCGAATTACCAGGAATCTCAAAATGGTCCGGATCAGTGGGCGCCGAAGGTACCACTAAAGGACGCCTTTTAGGATTAGAAGGAAATTTCTTTTTAGGCGTAGATGTTTATTTTCGTTCAAAGTTTTCATCGAATGCAACCCCCTCCAAATACCTGAATATTGATGCATATTCACTAACCAATGGACGATTGGGATACAGGGCTAATAACGGTATATCCTTTTATGTTTGGGCAAGGAACATTTTCAACCAAGATTATTACGAACAACTGTTAGCAGCACCAGGCAGTTACGGGCAATATGCTGGTGTGGTAGGTGATCCACGCACCTATGGGGTCACACTACGCTATTCTTTTTAAATTCATCAAGCAGTATTAAGCTACAAAAGCGATAATTAACAAAACACCTTGCATATTAGAAATGCGAGGTGTTTTTATAACAATACCTTAGTTTCCAAACTTATCAATCAAGTGATGCAGGTAAGCATTCTTATACCTATCTATCCGCTCCTGCGTCACATTTTTTTCCAGGTCGTGAAAATGTATTCCCTGTATGCATTGCAGAGAAAGAAAAGCATTCATCCGGTGAAAACCAAAAAGCACCCCATCATCCACGCTGGTCTGGTTAAAAAATTCTCCGGGAAGCGTAAAAGCTGTTTCAGGTGCATTCCATGTGGTAGTGACCATGTATTTGCGACCCTGCATAGTACCACCAGTTCCGTAGTTCACGTCCGGATTTTCTGACTTACGGCCATCACTACGAAACATCCCTTTGCGGTGTCCGGCAGTAAACACCTTATCTATGTACTCTTTCAACTTGTACGGCAAAGAAAACCACCAAATGGGCGTATGATAAATGATCACGTCGGCCCATACGTAATTATCAACCTCTTTATTTAGCTCATACGGATCATTGATATCGGTAATACGCAATTCAAACCCATTATTAGCTACGAAAAACGACTGATCAAGTTCCAAAAGTGTTTTGTTAAACCTCCCTAACGAGTGGGCAAAGTGCTGTCCACCGTTTATGACAAATATTTTTACCATTATTTTGTTAACATTAATAAAGACGCAAACATATCATGTTTTACTATCCAATAAAAATAATGTAAATTTGCATTAACTATAATTTTTATTATACATGCAAGCTAATCTTGAATGGTTCAGAACGTTTAGAGCCATCTATGAAACTGGCACTATGAGTGGAGCCGCCAAACAGCTTTTTGTTTCGCAACCGGGCATTAGCCTGCACCTCAATTCCCTGGAAGCCTACACAGGCTTTCCCCTGTTTGAACGTACAGCACGCAAAATGATCCCAACCGAAAAAGGTAAATTGCTTTATCAGCAATTATTGAACTCGTTGCTATGCTTGGAAGATATCGAAACCCGGTTTCAGCGCAAATCGGGCAAAGACAGGGCTACTGTTAGTGTGGGCATGTGCGTGGAAACTTTTCAGCAGGCGTTGGAAAAACATATCCCTACGTTGGATTTTAATCTGATCATGCAGTTTGGAAGTAACGAGCAATTGGTTCAATCTTTGGAGCACGGCTCCGTAGACCTCATATTAACTAGCTGTACCAGTACTGCCAACGGATTGATCTATCAGCCATTTACAGCTGAACGAATGGTGCTTGTAGCTGGCCGCGACACAGATGTTTCGGCTTTTCAAACTATATGCCAAGGCAACCAGGAACCTTTCAAAAAGTGGCTAAGATCACAATTATGGTATAACACCGCTGCGGATTTGGGCGTATTAAACTTGTTCTGGCTTGAAAATTTTGGTGAGCGACCCGGTTTTCTACCCAACTATATTGTCCCCAATAAATTTTCCATCATCCGTTGCTTATCTGAAGGTAATGGCCTGGCCGTATTGCCCGAATTCTTATGCTATGAGACAATAAGAAATGGCAACATCCAAAAAATATGGGAAGGTTACAGGCCTATAGAAAATACCTTATACTTTGGCAAGCGAAAACAATCGCTTTTCATGGATGAGATTGAAAAAATTGAAGGAATGCTTTGTCAGGAATTTGCACCAGGAAGAAATGGTTGATTTATTGCTATATTCGTCTTTGAAAGTTTATACCCGTATATTATTAAAATGAGAATTAATGGAAATTGGAATTGATAGTTTTGCCTCTGCCATGTACGGCAGAAATACCCTGAGCAGCGTAGATGCCATGGAGCAATTATTGGATAGGATCGTGCAAGCAGATCAGGCAGGGCTAGCTATTTTTGGTATCGGCGAGCACCATAAAAAAGAATACCTGGATTCAGCTCCCGCAGTCATTCTTGCCGCTGCAGCAGCAAAAACCAAAAAAATACGCTTAAGCAGTGCAGTAGCAGTACTCAGCACCTCCGATCCGGTACGTGTTTACCAAAACTTTGCCACCCTTGACCTCCTATCAAAAGGTCGGGCTGAGCTAGTCGTTGGCAGAGGATCAGCCATCGAATCTTACCCCCTATTTGGGTTTGATCTGAACGATTATGATGCACTGTTCAAAGAAAAATTGGAACTCCTATTAAAAATACGCGACCAGGAATTTGTCACCTGGACAGGAAGATTTAGGCCAGCACTTGAAAATCAACCGATTTATCCAAGAGCCCTGCAAGAAAAATTACCTATTTGGCTCGGCGTAGGTGGCACGCCCGCATCATTTGTCAGGGCCGGGACTTTGGGGCTACCACTCATGGTGGCAATTATCGGTGGAGAAACTGCTCGCTTTCGTCCATTGGTTGATTTGTACCGGGAGGCTGGTCGTCGAGCCGGTTTTGCACCAGAACAATTGAAGGTTGGCCTGCATTCACCAGGCTACGTAGCGGCCACCCATGAGGAAGCCATAGCAGATTATTATCCAGGTTATGCCGAACTGTGGACCAAGCTAGGCAGAGAACGCGGATGGCCCCCGGTAACCAGGAGGCAGTTCGACTCCATGGTTTCACCTGACGGTGTATTGGTTTTGGGCAGCCCTGAGCAGGTAGCAGAAAAATTAATGCGGCATAGCGAAGCATTAGGCGGCGTTGATCGTTTTACCTTTCAGATGGATAATGCAGGGCTCACCCATGATCAGCTGTTGCGTTCCATCACATTAATAGGACAAAAAGTTATTCCATTAATCAAAACACTTGAATTACATAAATGAGATTTCTTTGTAGGTTTATTGGCGCAATTATGTGTATACCATCCTTTTCAGCATTTGGGCAGACTGATTCTATTGCAGGAGCTTATAATGGGTCAAAGCCCGAATTAGCCAGCCAATTATATCTCACACCTCACCATGAGTTTGCCTTGAGCATGAGCTATGGTGCTATAGACAATCTAATCTTGGGAACATGGGAGGCACAAGGTAAAAAAATCGTATTAAAACAACACATGCCCACCAGCCAAAGCTGTTTTTTGGTTTACGAAGGCAAAAGTGAAAAACCCGACGTCACCTTTACATTTAATGAATTTGGTCAAAATACGAACATCGCATTTCGTATATTGGATCACTATCAACCAGACAGCATGCAATACCTCTACCTTCCAGGAGAAAGCAGCCTATCACACCGCAATACCATAAAAGCCCCATTCAACAGTCCGCGAACATTCTATCTCAGCCGAACTATCGGCCCCAATAAGCAAGAAGTTTATGCCTTTAAACTAAATACTGAGTGCAATGAGGCATTCTTATACTATCAGGACGAACCTGTAAGCACGCCATTTAATCTGACGGCCGAGATATCCGACGGCAAATTATATACAATAGACGATTCGGGTCAAAAAACACTATTTGGCTATCGGGAAGCCCTTCCAGACAACTATAAAGAACAAATTCAAAAAGCCAAAAAAAGCCTGGAAGCCCCCGATACACTCGGCAGCGATGTTACAGGAATAACCGGCCAAATCCAACAGCTACTACCCCTACATAAATTTATCATCAATGCATTGGTAAAAAGTAAAAACCCTTATTTTAAAGGAACGGATGAAGAAATTGAAACATCCTCCCCCTCTGAGTGGTAGCATTTGTGATTGCCCAATGGATAGCCACCCATGTCCATACCCCGATAAGGCTGACTAGTTCGAACTTAATACCTCCAGCATTGTTTAGTGCTTCTTCCCTATCTATAAAACAAATTGATTTAACAATAAACCCTACCATTATTTGCAATTGTAAGTAAAAGAATTTATCTCCTGGCCATCAAGCGCCATGCTAACTGGTAAATTGTTTGCATTATATTTATAGGTAAAGGAAGCGTTAATTGTATTAAGTGGTGCTTGCACGGGGTCGTAAGTGTCATACCTTAGTTTACCGGTTATTTTTTGCGGGTTATTTTTACTCAGGATTGAGCAGACATTTGCCCAAAAACGTACCATGTTTAGACTATATATTTTATAATGTAAAAAATCAGATCCGATAAATGCCCAATATTTAGAGATCGCCGTATAAGGTGATGGCTTATCGTCATACGTTATATCCAAATATTGATCACCTATTTGTAGGTAATCATACCTAAACTCGTTACTTGGATAAACAACTACCTTTTCCCAGTAATCTTTTACAAGTCTTATTTGCGTTACATTGTCATTGGCGTCATAGGTAAATTTAAGTTCAGTTCTGTATACTATCATAAATGAGTTAGGCAAGTAACCATTAGCAATTGTCGGAATATAAATATAAGACAGTCGTTTCTTATCGTCATAAAAGTATTGATACAAGGCTGTGTCCCTAAGTAACATTTGGTGAAGAACTTTTGGATCACCATCATAAATATTCCCGCTGCCCCCACTATATGTATAGTACGTGTCATAACCAGGAAAAGTTTCAGTGACTTTACTTGGGGTAATCGTTCTAACGTAAGTTCCGTAGTAATAATTGGGCGCTGTCATTTTTGTAAGGAGGCCTTTATCATTATACTCAAAATTGCGTAGTCCCACAGTTTGATCCACATCGCTGGCAATAGCGCAGCCAGAAGGATTATCGACATCGGGCATAGGATTATCGCTGGGTTTGCCGCAGCCATAAAAAGTAATGAACAAGCTACATACCAGTATGGCGGCCAGCGAAGGTTTATAAATGCTTTTCCTAATTTGTCTTAAGATTTTTATTGATGCCATTGTAGTTATATTTTAGTTACTAAGTGTAAACATTACTATGCAAATTTACACCCTTCAGACTATGAATACTTTTGAATTTGTTGCAAATACATACTCATTTGTATCATTGACTCGTTCAGTAACACAATCGCATACATTAAAAGCATATAGGCATACCATTTGGACTAGCTGTTCAGCCCAGACCATTGGTTTTTAATAAGCCAACGTAGTTACTACTTTACTTAGCAAAGCAAGCCGCTTATTACATTCTTGGCCAGCCTTAGCTATAGGGCTGGCCAAGAATACCATTTTGTTCACTAATTATACCCCGGATTTTGTGTTAGTTTGGGGTTTAATGAAATTTGCTGTTGAGGAATAGGAAATAATTTCCGGAAGTCCTGCGACGGCTGGTGATCCCACCAAGTTCCGGTAGTCAATTTGCCAAAACGAATCAGGTCATCCCTTCGGAAGCCTTCAAAAATGAATTCCCGACCGCGTTCCGCCAGCAACTCATCCATAGTTAGCGTAGCAGTCGTATATTTATTAGCCTTCCAGGACTTAGCCGGAAAAGCTCTTTTCCTAACAGCGTTTACCAGATCGACAGCTTCTTGCGTGGCAATGCCTCCATTTTTCCGCATCAGGGCCTCTGCTTTTGCAAAGTAAATCCAGCTAAGTCGGTACGTATCCCAATCGTTATTATTATAATTAACATCAGGCTGTACTGTTTTACCATTTACAATGCCTGCTATGGAATTACCTAATTTATACTTATGAAATCGTACACCACTGTTTTCTTCACCTTCACTCATGGTAGAAGCGGTACCACCTTTTGACGCTTTACGAATATAATCAACAAATACCAAAGGCTTACCATCATATTCTTCAGAGCCCGTAACTTCAGTACCATCTGCAAACTTATACTGTTGTCCAATCAGAAACCAGCTTTTCTTTCGCATATCGTTATCTTTATAAGTTGTATATACTCCAGGGATCAAAACTACGCCATCATTGCCATTGCGACCAAAACCTTCAATTTCCTTTTCTTTAAAATGAAAAAACTCTTCCAGACCTATTGGAAAGTTAGCGGTTTTATAATCATAAGCAACCGAAAAGATAACTTCAGTTGATGATATGTCATTTGTATTGCTATAAGTATCTGTTACATTAGAATCTAATGTCATCTTACCATTTTGCGCTCCGCCTATACCTTTAATAATTTGATCAGCAGCAGCAATGCAGTCGTCCCAGCGTGGAGTACCAATCCATGCTTCTGAATTCAGATAAAGCTCAGTAAGCATAGCATACCCACCAGCCTTTGTCATACGACCTTTCATTTCTTGCGACAAGACGGGTACATCTGCTATATTGTCTTTAATTTCATCTTCTATAAATTTATAAACTTCTTCTTTACTACTCGTTTCAGGAAGTTCAGCATTTAGATTGTCTGGGACAGTAGTCTGAATAGGAACATTTCCAAAAAGATCCAAAAGCTTCAGGTAGTGAAATGCTCGAAGTAATTTTAATTCTGCCATGTAAGAGGTCTTTTCCTCCTCTGTGATCCCAACCTTGGCCAAATCCAAACTATCTAGTTTTCGTATAGGATCGTTACAGAGCCCAACTCCCCAGTACATAAGTTTCCATGCATTGGCAATTCCACTTTCGTCCACGGTCCAAGTATGGTAGTGCAGCCTTTTCCACTTGCCATTGTCTTCACCATGGCGGCCTTTCGTAGGCCACGCTAACTGATCACCAGAAAGTTCAGCCAAACGCCACCAACCGTCCTGTCCGGATGGTGTAGTCCAAGCATTGGCATGTGTATAAGGACGCAATACCGCTGATAAGATTTCATCTTTGTTATTATAAAATTCGTTAGCAATGATCACATCATATGCGTGTTCATCAAGATTAGTACAGGCATTACCACAAAAAAGAAGTAAAACCCAAAAACTATTTTTTATTATCTGTTTCATAATTAAAAGCTTGCGTTTATACCAAATAAAAAAGAACGAGTATTAGGATATGGCCCTCTGCTATCTATTCCTAACCTTTGACCATTAACGTCGGCATTCCCCAGGCCCGTGTCCAACACCATATCCGGATCATTTCCGGAGTATCCCGTTATGGTAAAAAGATTTTGTCCGGTAACATACACTCTTAAATTACTCAGATATTTGGTTTTAGGCTTGAAATTATAGCCTAGCGTTATCTCATCAATCTTAAGATGACTACCACTTTCCAAATAATAATCTGAATACATATAGGTATCATCTATTTGTTTATATTTTCCAAAAGCATCCCGTAACAGATTGCCCTTCCAAACTTTATTCCCATAAGCCATGGCTGTGGTATTTAAGATATCATAATCCAATTTACCACGCATAAAAACTCGTAGATCAAAATTGTGGTAAGTAAAACTGTTGGTCCATGAAAAATAATACTTTGGAACTGCATTTCCAATTACCGCATAGTCAGTTGCCCCTAAATCATCGCGCGAATTATTTATTTGATCATTCAACACCTTTTCGCCATTGTGATTATAAAATAACCATTTACCATCATCCGTAAAACCTGCAAACCGTTTTCCAAAAAATTGCCCAATTTTACCTCCTTCAAAAGTAGTAAAAGCATCACCTAAATCACCTGCTCCACCAATACCGCCAAATGTTTTATATTTAACCACATATGTACTGTTTGAATAAGAATTCATTTTATTACTTAACGTACTTGCTGTTAAGTCCATACTCCAACTAAAATGTTCTTTTTTAATAGCTGCATAACTTATTGCTAATTCCACACCTTTAGACGATAATGTACCTACGTTCGTATATACATTATCTCTCACGTAGGGGGGTTGAGGAGACGTATAAGTATCCAACAAATCCTTGGTAGTCCTATTAAAAAAGTCGACTGATCCGGTCAATTTATTATCCAAAAAACCAAAATCAAGCCCAACGTTGGTTTCCCGCTTACTTTCCCAGCGTAAATCAGGATTTGGATTTCTATCGGGTCCATAAGTTTGACGATAAGCTAGATCCGGGTATAAGTATTTACCTCCGGTGCCCAACGTAAGCCGTGAGGCATTGTTGGCAAAACCCGAATTTCCTGTTACTCCATACCCTGCCCGAAGCTTCAGGTAGTTTATAAAACTAACATCTTTCATAAAATCTTCATTGGTTATATTCCATCCTGCAGATACAGCCGGAAAATTTCCCCACTTATGATTTTCTCCAAACTTAGAAGATCCTTCATGTCTAAGAATGAATTGCACCAAATACCTTTCATCATAAGCGTAATTAATTCTTCCGAAAAATGCAATGAGTGTATTATCGTTTTTATAACTATCCAAATTAGCCTTACCTAAAGCTAAGGCCTCTCCTTCGCCTAAGTTATTTTCATTAAAGTTATCATTTAAGAAGCCCCGGTTATCTGCACTTTGACCTTCTTCCATAAAATACCGATAACTATAACCGGCCATAGCTGTTAAATTATGTTTATCAGCAAACATTTTGTTATAAGATAACGTTGGCTCAAATGCATAAGAAGTGGATAAAAGGTTAGCCTTAGAGGCATAACCTCCGTTGGGAAAGTCTGTGTTTTCTTTTGAATCTTCACTTGCCCGTAAACGGTAGGCGCCATCTATATAGCTATTACGTTGTATGGAACCAGAGACTGTTGCCTTGAGCCCTTCTATAATATCCAAATCAATCTTTGTGTCGGCAGAAGATGTTTCTTGTTTACGATAATTGGTTTCCTGAAACAATCGTGCATATTCGTTGGTGCTGGTATTATCAAAACGATAAGTCCCATCGTCATTAAAATTTGACAACGTAGGATTTTTAGTCGCTTCACTTTCCCAACCACCTCCTCCCAGCATATTTGCTTTGTTGGTATTGGTAGCCAAGTTTAGTTGCATATTCAGTTTATCCTGAAATCCTTTTTGATTGACACTCATCCGAATAGTATATTCTTTCCGAGCGTTTTGTAGCGCAATTCCCTCCAAATTACGATAGTTTATACTAGCCCGGTAATTGGTTTTTTCAGACCCTCCTGATAGTGATAAATTATGGTTATTTGAGAAATTATCTTTATTGATAAGAGCATCAAAAAAATCGGTGGAATGGCCATAGTCCGTAGCATCCAGTTCACCCGATTCAATTTTTTGCCTAAATTCTGCCGCGGTAAGAAAATCTGGTCTATTGTATACAAAATCTTTTCTGAAATAACTATTATAGGTAAACACAGGAGGCCCCGCCTTTCCCTTTTTAGTGGTGATCAAAATGACCCCGGCATTGGCACTCGTTCCGTAGATAGCAGCGCCAGACCCATCTTTCAATACGTCAATGGACGCTACATCGTCTTGTTGGAGCAAATCCGGATTTCCTCCCGGGATGCCGTCAATAACGTACAGCGGACCCGAACTTCCCGTAACAGACACCACCCCTCTCAGCTGAACCCCAACTCCTGAATTTGGGTTTGATCCGGTACGCGAAACTTGTAATCCAGCCACTTTACCTTGTATGAGGTCAAGGGGGTTTCGTGCGCCACTTTGTCTGAACTGGGCCGAATCCACGTGAGCTACGGCAGAAGTTACTTCCTTTTGCTTTAATGAACCATAACCAACTACCACCACTTGATCAAGCTGATTATCGATCCCTTTTAATGAAACATTGATAATTGCCCGGCTATTAACGGGTATCTCTTGCGATTGATAACTGATATAGGAGAAAATAAGGCGTGCAGATCCCGGAACTTGAATAGTATAATTCCCCTGGGCATTCGTTTGGCTTCCTTTAGTAGTACCTTTTACCATCACCGAAACCCCGGCCAGCGGATCCTTGGTGGCTGCATCAATGATCTTTCCGTTTACAGTAATCTCTGATTGACTGGTGTTGGCACTTGTATTTTTAGTGGTATCCTGCCCCATCACGAGGTTTGGTAATTGGTATACGAGCAAGACACACATAAAAGCTACTAAGCTTTTATATTGCTTGAACCTTTGGGATTTTCCCAGAAGATCCTTATAGTTCGTTTTTTTTAACATAGTTGGTTAATAAAAAGTTTTAATTAAAGAGTGTTTGACCATCTTTTTTTTTCATGTGTTAATTGTTTAGCTTAGATCATAAGGACATAAATATCCACTATGGCATCTGAACCTTCAAATGCCATTTTCATAATAAACTGAACTTTTGATCCCTAGCTAAATAGATTTAGCTTTTTAGGTAATTTAGAAATTTTTTCATGCGCTTTCACTTATCTTTATTAATATTAATATGGGTTTTGAATGTATTATATAACGAATAATTAACACAAGTTGTTATGTCAAGGTTTTAACTTTTTTTAACATTTGATTTTTTTTGGAAGCAAATTACTGGTTATGAACAACTAAAAAAGCACTCCGAAATCAGAAAATTTGTGGTAAGTCAATCAAGTCGCTTCCCTTTTAATAAAAAAATTCACCGTAAAAACACCCCCATTTACCGACAAATTACCCCTTCACACCTAGTCCCTATAGGCCAGCATCCCCCCTACACCTACTTTTGACCCAACAAATAACGATAACAACACATAAGAAAAATAACAACAACATTAAAAAAAGAAATCATGAAAATGATCGTCACCCCCCTCTTCTCAGCATTTATTATCTTTACCAGCTTTACCGCTAGCAAAGCCGACGGTAAGCCATCCAACGTCTCAGCTGTCAACAACACCCTAGCGCAATACGTAGCCACCGTCACCCAGGGTCGGGCAGATCATTTGGACCAGCTATTCAGCGATAGCTTCACCCAGCGCATTAACGGCAGCGGGAAGGCCAATACATTTAATAAATCGCAGACCATTGGTTTATTAAAGGCCAACAAAAACATCCAGCAACAGTGCACCACCACCTTTAGTATTGTAGATGAAAACAACGGCTGCTCCATTGCCAAAGTAGAAATGAAATATCCTAGCTTCACCAAAGTAGATTACGTCACCATCACTAAGGACGAAAAAGGCTATCAGGTCAGCCAGGTGGTTACCACCTTCAAGTAAGGCTATTACTTATTTGTGGCATTCTTTGTACATTTGTGCTATATAAAATGGGATACATAAATGAAAAAAATAGTATTACTGACCCTCATAGCAGGGTACTTGGCAGCCTGCCAGAACAAGATAGAAGAAGTCCCTTACACCCTCGCCAATCATTATTTTGTAAAAAATACCGTTGCTAAGGTTGATCATCCAAAAATAACCGATGAAAAGACCTTCCATGAACTTTTCGGAGCAGCAGCAGTCATGGGCGATGGAGGAAACCCAACCCCCATCGATTTCAACAAGCAATATGTGGTGGCCATCGTACTGGACGAGACCGATGTTGCCACAGCGATTGAAGATATTTCAGTTCACAAAAATTCTGGATCGGGGCAGGTAGAAGTAAATTACAAAGTAAAGACCGGCGAAAAGCAGAGCTTTACAACCAGGCCCACAGCCATCCTGATCATAGATAAAGCCCATGAGGGTGAAGTGCTATTGAAAGAAATTAAGTAGGGCAAGAAAGATGAACAGTAGCAGCCGGCAACCTATTCTATTACTCTCATCCATGGCGATGCCGATTCCTTTACAGTCAAATCGTTTTGCCAGCAACTTTCCCAATCCGTCGGTAGAGGAATGATATCGTTCAAAAAATCGGCATTAAAAGTATATAATAACCGAAAATGTCCGATGCAATATTGTTCTTCGGAATAATTTTGACCGTGTTCTTCATTTCTCCCTTTTTTTATGTTTCGTTTATTAAAAGTATCGTTCACAGTTTTACATTGTACCCCCTCCAAATATCGCCATCAAATAACTGCACATTTTATTAATTTCTGCCTCGGTATTATAATAGTGAAAGGAAGCCCTTACAATACCTTGTAGCTGGTTTTTTTCCATATATAAAGGTGTGGCATGTGCCCCTCCAAAAGATACGTTGATGCCATGTTCAACCAGCTTGTTTTTAACCACCATACTATCGAATCCATCCACTGAAAAAGTGACGATACCACACTTTTCGCTACCATGGTCATGAACTTTAACATTTGGAATATTGCCTAAAGCTGTGCGGGTGTATTCAGCCAGCCCTTGCACGCGTTGCCATATCCGGTCTAAGCCAATGTTTAGCGCATATTCAGCAGCTTTGCCTAGGCCAAGCGTTAATGCCCTGCTCTTTTCGTAAAGTTCAAAACGCCGGGCATCCTGGCGCAAGGTATAACCGTTCAGGCTCACCTGGCTTGCAGCAAGAAAATCGGTTAGCATTGGTGACAGCTGATCCTGGATAGCCTTCTTTACAAATAAAAATCCTGTTCCTCTTGGTGCTCTCAAATATTTGCGGCCTGTTGCGGATAAGATATCACATTGAATCTCTTTTACATCAATGGGGTATTGCCCGGCACTTTGGCAAGCATCCACCATGTACAGCACCTTGTGCTTTGCAGCGATCTTACCGATCGCTTCGATCGGTATCATACCGCCACCCGATGATGGGATGTGGGTTACAGCAATCAGTTTCGTATGTGGGCTAATGGCAGCTTCCAGCTTGCCTAACGGAAAATCGCCGTGTTCATCGTTGTTTATAACAACGACTTTAACACCTTTCTTTTGGATATCGGCCAGGCCAATTAGGTTTGATACATATTCCAGCTCGCTGGTTATGATTTCATCTCCCTCTGCAAAGGTTAACCCTTTAAAAGCGGTCTGCCATGCGGCGCTAGCGTTTTCAAACAAGGCAATTTCTTCCTTTTCCGCTCCAATTAGTTTTGCAATAAACCTGTAGGTGTCTTCAATGCGCTCATAGTGCTTGTTTTCCGTTTCATACCCACCGTATGTAGCTTCTTCTTGCAAATAATCAACGACGGTATCGATCACCACATCCGGATTTAGGGAAGATCCCGCATTATTAAAATGGATAATATCTTTGCATCCTCTTGTTTGACTGCGTAACGCATTTATTTCGTCTTCACTTAAAAAATTATTGTTCATCTTTCTTTGTATTACTTGCCAAAGCTAGGTCGCTTTCTTAGAAATTTATTGGTATGCAAAGGTAGTTAAAACGAGACATTGTTCAAAAATAAGTTTGTCAAAATGGGAGTTAGCTTATTAACTTATGACTGTATATATTATCATCCTCCATCAACACATAATGATGCGCATCGGGTTATCAAACTACCGGTTCACCACGTAAAAATACCTATTCGCGTAAACTGAAAAAATTTTCTTGCAATTGTCAATCCCAGTATCTAAATTTAACGCAGATAACATACTGAAACAAGAATTACAACATATAGGCATAAATTTACAACAATTACTAACTACTTATAAAAAACACACTCATGATATGCGTAATCGTTCTGCTTTGTGCTGGCCTTAGTCTTTTATACTACCGGCCTCTGGTCAGGAAGCATGTTTCAGCGATAAAGGTTCTAAAATCTTTTCTAATAGCTCCCTTTATGTTAACTACCCAATATGCTACCTCCCAATACACACAAATTTCGATAGAAAGAACAGATATACCAGAGCTAAACATTGTGCAAATCGATCAGCATGAAACAAGCACACTCATCTATTTTGAAGAAATGTATTTGGAAGGCACGAACAATCACAAAATCTATAAACTACTTAATAGCTATAACTTGTCTTTGGAGTTTATCTACAATAGGTTAATGCAGATATAAGAAAATCACATAAAACATGCCTAAATATGAATAATAACATACTAGAACAATCAACTTCAGGATCAGAAAAACGAGCAAGCACCAGAACTCTGGAAGCTGACCCACAATATTTTGGCGTATATATAAACATGGCGCGCCATAATGTATTTCAAATCATCAATGCGCTGACTCACAAATTTTCCAAACAAATTGAGAATGCAAAACCCATAAACGATGATGAAAATATTGCTAACGACTATTTGATCAACATAGGAAAAGGTACAGACAAAAGTCCTACTATTATAGAAGTACTGAATCCTGCTCATCCACTGCATAGGCTTTATGGCGAACACGTATTCCGCGCTCTGAAACGGTATTTACCCCTAGTAACTATTTTTGAAGTTCCGTCTATCAATACGGAAGATATAATTAAAGATACCGATGATATACTCCCCGTTCTCTTTCAAGACTTATATGAATTTATAACCTTACTTTTTTACGAGCTGGTTAAGTTTAGAGACGCCTATACCCACGCACTCGCTTTAGATGAACAGGGGAATATCGTACCCAGAAAAATAGACCTCCACCCTAACCTCCGGCATTATTTTGAACACCTCTTTTACAAAGCACCAGATTACACTTTGAGAAGATTTAGAAGCACACAGGAAAAGATAGCGCATGGGTTTCATGAAAAAGATTTTGCGCTTTTAAAAGCACATAACTTATATCAAGACCCACATTCTAACGAGCTGACTACACAAGGTCTCTTCTTTTTCACTACCCTGTTTCTGGAACAAAAATATGCTTACCAATTTTTGAAGCGTTTCAACGGCTTCAAAAATGAGACTATACAACCTTTTAAAGCCACCTTGCGCGTATTTACCGCATTTACCGTCAAACTTCCAAACGACAAACTAGCGAGTGATCATCCAGGTCAATCCTTCCTATTGGATATGCTCAATGAATTAAATAAAATTCCTCAATCGCTATTCAAACACCTCACACCGAAAGATCAGGAAATGTTTGAGCGTATCAATGACGAGGCACTGACCAACATATTAAAAAATACCGATGAAGCTTCCTTTAAAGATGTAGACGATTTACTCGGCAAGATGGCTCCACTCATACGCAGGGAAGACCGTTTCCCTTACTTTGCTCTTTGGTTTTTAGAGCAGACTAAGGCATTTAACCATATACGTTTCCAGATTTCCATAGGAAAAATCGCCTACTCCCCATACGATAAAACCATCATAGGTGAGACGTCGCCCCGTATCATCAAATTTGACATCCATGGATTTGGCTCATTGGCCGAATTTTCTGATGAAGATACGCTATTAACTACCCTTAAACGGCAACTTCCTGCAGGCAGCCCACATGCATCATTGACTTTTTCTCAATACGCTCCCCACTATCATATAAAAAATAATAAAATCGGCATTTTGGTGGATTACCCATCGGGTGATCGTCCATTATCCAACATCACACAACAACCAGACGGAAAAATTAAAGTCAACCATATTAAACCTACAGCCTTCATCAGCATAAACGAGTTACCAAAGCTTGTTGTTCTTGCTCTTCTCGGCACAAACAAAGACAATAAACCTATCGGTAATGATATTGAACGTTTAATACGCAGCTTTATCACGAAATTCAAAAATCAGTTATTTCATCTAGCCCCTTTAACTAAAATAAAAAACGGACTTACCTTTTCACCTGAGACATTTACCCGTCGAATGGATAAAGACAAAATGGTCAAAGGAAGAATTCCAAAAAGCGAATTGGCTAAGCGGGAAGAATACAAAATCTATCTGGAAAAACGAAAGGCTGTACTCCAAGGTACAACAGACTTAAAGCTGAATGTTAATCAATTGCCCACCAAAATACAAAACTATCTCCTTAATATTGATGAGGTATCGGATGAAAAATCCATCCACCTCCGTATAAAGACTATGATCAAAGAGGTAGAATACCGCCTTAAGAAAATAGATAGGAACAAGCTGCCGAAAGTAGGTGACATTGCCACCTATATAGCCAGAGACATGCTTGATATGGTGGCAGATGTAAGGACCAAATCTCGTATCACCTCCGCTTATTATAGTCAAATTCAACGTGCGCTGGCTTATTTTGCCCTAGATAAAACCAGGTTAATAGACCTTTGTGATGAGCTAGGCCTATTTAACCATCAAACGGGGCATGTCTTTCTAATCCGCGAAATTTTCTTGAATAATCATCACATTTTGGGTGTCTATCGTGAATACCTAACGAAAAAGCAAAATTGGATAGACCAAAACTTAATTGTCAAAATCCAGGAAAGAGGCAAGAGGTTAACAAAATATATCCTCCCCACCAATCGGCCATTGCCCTATAAAATGAAGCAAAGCATAAACAAAGGTTTTGAATTCAATGCGTGGCTCCAACACAAATCGACCATGCCTATTGACCTTCCCACTACCCTATTTGACGAGTCGTTAACTAGTTTATTAAAAAAAACCATCGCTCAAAAATTAGGAATAGCCAGTAAAAGTGAGGACAAATTCGGAAGATTGCTAGACCGGCTATTGAAACAGGACACCCAACCTTTTTATAAGTTTGAACGCATCTATAGAAAACCCTTCTCTCAGGAAGAGCCTGAACCTTTCAATATTTTAAAGCTGACTCACACAGCGCTAAAACAACGTTTCGGAAAGCCCGCTGAGGTAAACGAAAAGATAATTCGTCATCATCAGCGCAAAGATCAGATTGTACGACTGATGTGCGAGCATCTATTTAAAAATAACTCAGAACTTGCTTTTGAAGGGGAATTTTTACTTGAAAATCTACATCCCGCATCTCGCAACAATCCATTAGATGCACCTATGGTTTTTGAGCAAACCATTCCACATACCCATAAAAAGATTGTTGCACAGGATAGCAATAAGTGGATACAGGAAGTGAAAAAAACAAATAATAGAAATAAAGCCTGGTATCGATGGACACTGAAGGATTTTGGAACTTTTAGAAAAATTATTCATGATCGCAGGTTACCTGCACTAGTTAATAGTATTACAGGTGATGAAATTGATTTTGACTTGGTCCAGTTTGAACTAGCTGCCTATGATCGTGCCAGAGAAACTATATTTGACCAACTATTTTTGCTCGAACAGTTTATTGCGGACAAAGACATGTCCTATATAAAGCAGCACAAAGCGATAGAAAGAATGCAAGATGGAAAAGGTTTTGATGAGGTACAGTTTAATACATATGCCGACTGGCTTTCGGATAAAGGACTTCTGACTCCTGATGAGATTAATGGTTTAAAAGAAATCAGGAATCGTTTTTCTCACAATCAATGGCCGGGCATATCCAAACTTGGCATTCAACCTATATCCCAAGAACAACAGTCGGCATTTGTCACTCATCTAAATATAAAAGGTTGGGTGAATGAACATCATACACCACTGGCGATGTTTATGGAAAAACTAGTTATTAATTGGGTTTCGAAAGCCATAACTTAAAAAATTCAGGTCATACGCTCATGGCAACTGTTCTTTGAAATTCTAGGTTAATCAGTATTTAAGTATTTTCCTTCGGTATAGGATTGTAAATTTGGGGCTTATTATGTTTTATTTACACAAATTACATCGTAAAATACTGAAATATAAAAGGTTGTTATTGCCCTCATTTTGTAGGGTACACACAACACTGGATATTCCATGTTGCAAGCCCTCTATGTTGTTATTGCCCTCATTTTGTAGGGTACACACAACCTTCTGCCCTGATAGCAGACAGGAGGGATTGTTGTTATTGCCCTCATTTTGTAGGGTACACACAACTTGATTTAGTGAGCGTCGCCGGGGCTTCTTGTTGTTATTGCCCTCATTTTGTAGGGTACACACAACGCTATCAGTTGTAAAAGATATGTTGTCCAAGTTGTTATTGCCCTCATTTTGTAGGGTACACACAACTGAAGTACGAGTACTCCTTAAAATTAAGCGGTTGTTATTGCCCTCATTTTGTAGGGTACACACAACTCAGCTGGTCCGCTGGTGTTTTAATATAATGTTGTTATTGCCCTCATTTTGTAGGGTACACACAACTAGCTTTACCTTGCAGGCGAATAGTGCGACGTTGTTATTGCCCTCATTTTGTAGGGTACACACAACTATCACCGTCATATTCACTATCATTGGCAAGTTGTTATTGCCCTCATTTTGTAGGGTACACACAACTGTATACTTTGTATTTTTTACCTGTTTTAGGTTGTTATTGCCCTCATTTTGTAGGGTACACACAACGTATATCGAGGACGGAAAATTTAAAATAGAGTTGTTATTGCCCTCATTTTGTAGGGTACACACAACTAAGATTGCCCGTCAAACTTAATCTGCCGTGTTGTTATTGCCCTCATTTTGTAGGGTACACACAACCGTTTACCGATGAGACGGCGGGCAGCCTGGGTTGTTATTGCCCTCATTTTGTAGGGTACACACAACTTACTTTCAGACCATACGGCAAATACCCGCGTTGTTATTGCCCTCATTTTGTAGGGTACACACAACCACTATATCCTTAACCCTTTTTACCACGTCGTTGTTATTGCCCTCATTTTGTAGGGTACATACAACAGGCAATGAAAAACGCTCCAAATGATCATAGTTGTTATTGCCCTCATTTTCTAGGGTACATACAACAATGGCAATAACAGGGCATAAAACGGAATCGTTGTTATTGCCCTCATTTTTTAGGTTACACACAACTTAATTCTCGTTGGGAAACTTCTACACCAATTTGTTATTGCCCTAAATTTGCAGAATACCCACAACAATTTGCTGTCGGGCCATAAGCCTGAAAAAGAAATTAACTGGGTTAAAAAGCGGATATGATAATTACGCAGGGCTAATCCACGAAAAAATGCCTAATCGCGTAAACTGGAAAATTTTTCTTGCAATATTGCATTTATATTTATACCTTTAAACGCAGATACAAGTTGACACTAAAAAGAATTAGGATTGAAATAAATTTTCGCTAAGATATACCAATATAAACAAACACCTTACTCATGATCGGATCATTGTTGTTTGTGGTGTTTAGTAAGTTTAGTTTGATGTCTGTTAAAGCAAATTTATAAGCTAACTAACTATATGGATAACAAAGATTTTTTTGAAACGCAAACATTATCTTCTAAAATTAAAGCACAAATAATCTCAGAATATTTTCCTAAGTATTGTAACAACAGTTAGTTAAAAAATTCACATAGTTAAGCGGCCTTAGTGCCATATAAAATAAGTTCTTTGACATGTTTTTGATTTTTCATCATTATCATTTGATTTTTAATGGCGATGAAGCTTGCTTGCGCAGGTTTAGGTAAGTCTGGGTTTATACCAAACTTGCTAAAAATTGTTTCTAATAGTAATGCATTGTGATTCATTGTCTTAATATCAGCCATTGAGAATGCTTCCCTTTCTTCTTTTGGTATGGATAGCCAATTGGCAGCCTTAGCAATATTTACTGCAGATAGGGCCATATTGAAGTGGAAGTCTAG
>FOBR01000010.1 GCA_900109895.1 bacterium A37T11 | reverse complement strand
CCGCTCACGCTTCGGCTTCTATTTTGATGATGCCCCGAAAGGTATCCAAATATTCAATTTTGTCGGTTCTGGCATCGCGCCGCAACCTTTTTTATTAATCGAAACCCTTTTTCTAATTCCCCTCGTTTCGTTTGGGACTGCAAAGGTAGAAGTATTTTCCTATTCTGCAAAAATTATTTTTTTTTATTTTTTCAGATTCTAAATCAGGTTTTCAAAACATTCTTCAGCCAAAACCGAAAGAGAAAACTCAACCTCTCAAAATCTAAAAATAAACTTTCAAAAAACGACCGCCATCTGCTATTCCTACTTCCTTATCCCCTTGGCGGGCTGCAAAGGTAGAAAGGATTTCCGAATATCCAAAAAAGAAAATCAACTATTTTGCAAGTAACTAATAATAAGCAAAAAACATTTCAAATTAGGGTTTCTGCCAGCAATTATTTCTACAAAGAACATCCAAACTAAAAAAAGCCGGAACCACAAATGTACGCATATATAAATGATAATATCAAATAAATTTTCAGAAAATTTATCCCTCATGAAAATATAGTATGTTTGCAATAATGAATACGGTATTTCCCGCGTCACTGCTTCTGGAGCTATCAGAAGCTTACGGTATTGATGGATCTTTATTTTTAGCAGCTCATGAAGTCAGCAGCCAGGTAACCTCCATCCGTATAAATCCAGCCAAAGGAATGAGCCCCGAACCGCATTGGGAATCCATCCCTTGGTGTAAACAAGGATATTTATTACCAAAGCGCCCAATATTTACAACAGATCCTTTATTCCATGCCGGATGCTATTATGTTCAAGAGCCCTCCTCTATGTTCATTGACCACATCGTCCGCTCATTGAATTTACACCAAACAGCCTTGAAGGCGTTAGATTTATGTGCAGCACCCGGAGGAAAAAGCACACTCCTTAACAGTGCGCTGCATCCAGGGAGTTTAATATTGGCCAATGAATTGATCAAAACACGTGTCACACTGCTTGCAGATAATTTAACCCGATGGGGGTATGACAATACCGTCGTTAGCAATAATGACCCTTCTGCCTTTAGCCGCCTGCCTGGTTTTTTCGACCTCATGCTGGTTGATGCCCCCTGTTCAGGATCAGGAATGTTCCGCAAAGACCCCCATAGCATGGACGAATGGTCGGAAAACACCGTTAACCTATGCAGCCAACGCCAAAAACGCATTCTTTCAGATAGCCTTATTGCCCTAAAAGAAGGAGGCATTCTTTTATATGCCACCTGCTCCTTTTCAACCGCAGAAAACGAAGAAATAGCCGACTGGATTTGCGATTTATCCGGATTTGAAAATATCCGGATTTCCTGTCAGCCAGCATGGGGTATCCAAGAAACCCAATCAAAAATACATCATTGTTACGGCTATAGATTCTACCCGCACCTAACAACTGGCGAAGGATTTTTTATTAGTGTATTCAGAAAAACAAGCCCTCAAAAATCGTATCAACCTGCAACAGCAAAATCCCGTCCCAGACAGCCATTAACCAAGGTATTAATTGAGTGGGTCACTCCGGGTATGGCCCCCACGCTGCTGGAAATGGGCGATGACCTTTTTATGGTCCCAAAAAACCACCTTGACAGCATCCAGGGCTTGCAAAAAAACCTGTACCTAAAAAAGGCTGGCACCAAACTAGGCAAAACCATCCGAAGTGAATTCATCCCACATCATGAACTTGCCTTAAGCTGCCATATCCATCCAAGTACACCAGCGTTACCTCTAGAACTACCATCGGCCCTAGAGTTTCTCCGGAAAAATGAGTTGCCTGTGGCATCTAATAAAAAAGGATGGACGTTGGTCACTTACCAAGGCCATGGACTAGGGTGGGCAAAAATACTAGCTAATCGCATTAACAATTATTATCCAAAGGAATGGCGAATTTTACATTTCTAAAAAATCTGATTAAATGTATGTAATTTTGCCGATAACATGGTCCATTTGACATTACGAGATATTGCAAAAGCATTGGATCTATCCGTATCTACGGTTTCAAAAGCTTTGCGGGATAGTTATGAGATTGGCGAAAAGACCAAAAAGCGGGTCAATGAATACGCCAGGCAGCACCATTATTACCCCAACCGAATGGCCCAAAGCCTTAAAGAAGGAAAAACCGGGTCAATTGGGGTGGTCGTTTGCTCGCTTGATAATACGTTTGTAGCGCAGATGCTGGATGGCATTGATAAGGTCTGCACAGCCAACGGCTACAACATTATTATCATGCAAAGCAAAGAATCACATAGTCAGGAAAAGGCCTGTACGGGCTTACTTCAAGCCAGAGGTATTGATGGTCTGCTTATTTCACCGGCCAGCGAAACGCCTGATGTAGAACATTTGCTTGCCTTGCAAAGAGCCTCCCTACCCATTGTGTTATTTGATCGTCTAAGCAATGATATTGACACCCACAAAGTAGGTATTGATAACTTTCAGGCAGCCTATCAGGCCACCCACCACCTTATTGAATGCGGATACACCCGAATAGCCCATCTCAACTCAGACATTCGGCTTAATATTACCTCCGAACGACTCGGTGGTTATAAAAAGGCATTATACGATCATTCAATCGCATTTGAATCAACCTACGTAAGTTATTGCAACTACAGCAGTGCCTCCCAATTAGCGCAAGACATCCGGGAAGCCCTTAAGCGATTTATGAACCTCCCAAATCCACCCCATGCGTTATTTACGGCAGGTGACCAAATAACGACCAAAAGCATTGGTATCATTCACGAGCTGGGCTATCAAATTCCTGCAGATATTGCGCTCATTGGGTTTAGCAATACCGAATTGGCTTCATCGCTTTATCCACCCCTCAGTACCATTTACCAACCTGCCTATGAAATTGGCCAGCTAGCTGCCGAAAAACTAATCATGTTAATTAAAGACCAAGGAAAGCGTATATTGGCGGATGAATTTGAGACCATCAAACTTCCCACCCGCTTAGACATACGGAGTTCCAGCCATCCTTTTCAAAAAGCGCCTTAATTTTATATCTCTACCAGTTTCATCTTTGGCACCAAAAGCTTCATCAGCGACCAAGCGACCAAATAAACCGTAGCACAAATGGTGAACATAATAGTATAACCTGTCTGAATATGCCCGAGCGATTTATAATGATCGAATAAGCTACCACCCAGCAGCGATACCAGCACTCCCCCTAAGCCCCCAGCCATTCCTCCAATACCGGTGACAGAGCCAACTGCCTTCTTTGGAAACATATCCGAAACCGTTGTAAAAATATTGGCAGACCACGCTTGATGTGCCGAAGCACCAATACCGATCAGTATGACGGGGATCCAGTAAGTGATACCGCCCAAAGGTTGTGCTGCGAGCACGACCAGCGGAAAAATAGCAATAATCAGCATGGCACGCATACGCCCCTCATAAGGCTTATACCCTTTATTAATAAAATACATCGGAAACCAACCACCACCGATACTTCCAAACATAGTCATGCTGTAAAGGACTGTTAAGGGGAGCATAATAGCAGTACCAGTCATCCCATATTGCGCATCCAGATAACTCGGTAACCAAAATAAAAAGAACCACCATATGCCGTCAGTCATAAACTTACCCAATGCAAAAGCCCATGTTTGCTTAAAGCCCAGCAACTTGAACCATGAAACCTTTTCGGCGGCTACTTCTTCGTTCAAGGTATTTTTTTCTTCTGGCGGCACCTCATCGCTATTGATATAGGCCAGTTCAGTAGCCGACAAACGCCGTTGTTTCTCTGGTTTATCATAAAGGACAAACCAAAATATCAACCAAATAAATCCAATAGTTCCAATTACAATAAACGCACTTTCCCAGCCCCATTTGGCTTCCATCCATGGCACCGTAAGCGGAGCCAAAATAGCGCCCACGTTGGTGCCTGAATTAAAGATGCCCGTAGCAAAAGCTCTTTCCTTTTTAGGAAAATACTCGGCCACGGCCTTGATTGCTGCCGGAAAGTTGCCAGATTCACCAATGCCCAACGCGGCCCTGGCGACTATAAAGCCGACGACTGATACCGATAAACCACCTATACCCAGCCAACCCAGAAAAGTTACCAGCCCCCCTCCCATTGGCACTGCAGCCGCATGAAGTATCGCCCCTAATGACCAGAGTATCAAGGCCAGGGCATAGCCCCATTTCGTTCCCAAACGATCAATAATTCGCCCGGCAAACAACATCGAGATGGCATAGATAAACTGGAAAGCAGCCGTAATAGCCCCGTAATCAGAATTTGACCAACCAAATTCCTTCTCTAAGGTCGGGTGCAATAGACTAAGTACCTGCCTGTCCAGGTAATTCACTGTCGTCGCAAAAAACAGCAGTGTACAAATGGTCCAGCGATAATTCCCAATTTTGGAAGGGTTATTCATAATTACAGTATTAAAATTAGGTATTATTAAAAAAGAAAAAAGGAAAATTAATATGTAAAATAGTTTTTTGCATTAAAATAGCAGATATCCGATACGATCTTTCCGATCCAAGGTATGTCTGCTGGTAGATACCCTTTTTTTACATCTTCTGCGAGCAGATTACTCAGTAATCTTCTAAAATAATCATGACGGGGATATGAAAGAAAGGATCTTGAATCGGTCAGCATCCCTACAAAACAACTTAATAGGCCTATATTAGATAGCATATTGATCTGGTCTGTCATGCCGTCCAACTGATCCATAAACCACCAGGCAGATCCATACTGGATTTTGCCTTTAATTCCTTCTTCCTGAAAATTGCCAGTCATTGCCGCAAACACCGCATTATAGGCGGGGTTAACATTATAAATGATGGTTTTCGTAAGGCTTTCCCGCTGTTCAAGCTGATTCAAAAGTGCCGATAGACTTTCGCCTTGGGTATAGTCTCCGATAGAATCATAACCGGTGTCTGCGCCCAGTTTGTCCAGCATCCGTACATTATTATTTCGTAAGGCCCCCAAATGAAACTGCTGTACCCAGCCCTTTGCATGATACATGCTGCATAAAGCCAAAAGCACATAAAAGGTAAAACTACCTTCGGTATGGTAGGCATTTGAATCGTTGCCATCCAATACCTCTTTAAATACCTTTTCCAGTACATTTTTCCCCAATGTTGCTACAGGAATAAAATTTAGACCGTGATCAGATATACGGCATCCCACTGTATGAAAATAATCGATCCGGCTTTGTAAAGCTACCAATAAACTGTCCAAATCAGAAATATCCTGGCCACTGGCTGTGGCTAATTGCGCCACATAGGCTCGAAAATTATCACCACCTGCTAATTTAAAGATCTTATCAGGTCTGAATGAAGGCCTGATCTTTGTTTTCAGATCGGTTTTGGCAATTTGTGTATGATGAACCAAACTATCCGTTGGGTCGTCGGTTGTTCCTACCAATTCCACGTTGAAATGGTTCAGTAACCCCTGCGGAGAAAAAGCTGGTGTTTGTAATTGCTTTTCTGTTTGGTCGTAGATCGCTTCCGCATTTTGCGGGCTCAGCAATTCATCAATGCCAAACGGATCTTTCAATTCCATATGGCTCCAATGATACAGGGGGTTCCGAAGTGTATAAGGGATCACCTCCGCCCATTTCAGAAATTTTTCCCGGTCTGAAGCATCCCCCGTAATGTATTTCTCGGCTATACCCAATGCCCTCATGGCACGCCATTTATAATGATCGCCTGCCAACCAGATATGTGATATATTTCTAAAATTTGCATTTGAAGCAATCACATCGGGGGGTAAATGTGAATGATAATCAATTAACGGCAGGTCTTTAGCATAGTTATGATACAACTGCTCAGCCACGTCACTTTGCAATAAAAAGTTTTCCCCAATAAATCCCATATTGATAAATAGCTTATTTAAAATTTATTTATTTATTTCATTTAGATTTATGAACCTCACTTTTAAAATTAATATTCCCCCATTATACCCAATTCTAACCCTCTAAGTTCAGCCAGTCCACGCAACCGGCCAATGGCAGAATAACCCGGAGCTGTAGTTTTTGCCAGATCGTCCAGCATTTGGTGCCCGTGATCAGGTCGGAACGGAATCGGGACCTCCCGCGTTGCATTTTCAGCCACCAATGCTTTCATCACCGCATACATATTCACATCCCCGCCTAAATGGTCGGCCTCGTAAAAATTGCCCTGTTCATCCTTTTTCACATTCCGCAAATGCGCAAAATAGACCCGGTCTTTCACGGCATCAAAGATCGCAGGAATATCATTGGAGACACCAGCCCCCAAAGATCCCGTGCAAAAACATATACCGTTAAATGGCTTATCAAGCTCCTTGGTAATGTACAAAAGGTCATCCTTATTACTTGCGATACGCGGAAGGCCCAAAATTGGATACGGAGGATCATCCGGATGGATAGTCATATGTATACCGTTTTCCTCACAAACATCTGCAATAGAAGACAGGAACCAGATCAGGTTTTTGCGCAAACCGTCAAAACCGATGGCCTTATATATACCGATGCTTTGCCGCAAATCTTCCAATTCAATATTCTTTTCGCCAGGAATACCCATCAGGATGTTGATCTTCAATTTTTCCAATTCAGCAGGTGTATATCCATCAAAGCGCCTTTTTGCCTCCGCTTTGATAGCCTCCGGATAATCATCCGCAGCCCCTTCCCTTTCTAAAACAAACAGATCAAATGCAGCCAGGTCGTTCCAATTAAAATATAAAGCCTTTGAACCATCGCTCATTTCTAAGAACAATTCCGTGCGGGTCCAATCAAGTACTGGCATAAAATTGTAGCAAATCGTTGTAATGCCCTGTGAGGCCAGGTTCTTTAGCGTTTGCCTGTAATTATCAATGTATCGTTGCGCGTCAGGTCTACGCGTCTTGATTGCTTCATGCACCGTAACACTTTCAACCACGCTCCATACCAGCCCGGCATCCTCAATGACCTTTTTACGCTCGATAATGTCTTCCAGCGGCCAGACCTCACCGTGAGGCACATGGTGCAAAGCAGTTACCACACCCGTCGCACCCGCCTGTTTAATGTCTTGTAAAGAAACCGTATCCGCCGGACCGTACCAACGCCACGTTTGCTCCAATTTTATACTCATTTCGATTTACGAATTACGATTTACGATTTACGATTTTACCTACACACCAGACCAGGCGTTAAAACCCCCATCTACTAAGATAGTTTCTCCGGTTACAAAACCTGAGGCATCGCTCAGCAAATATACCAGGGTCCCTCCCAATTCCTCGGCCTTGCCCAGACGGCCATAAGGTGTATTATTTAAGAATTGATGAGCTCTGGCGGTAAAGGATCCGTCCTCATTGGTTAGTAAGGTCCGGTTTTGCTCCGTTAAAAATACCCCGGGAGCAATGGCATTCACGCGTACCTTATCGCCATACCGAATCGCCAGTTCAACAGCCATCCAGCGCGTATATCCTTCTATAGCACTTTTTGCAATGTTATAGCCCAAACCACGGGTTAAAGCTTGCTGTGCAGCTAACGATGAAATATTTACGATAGACCCTTTCCCTTTTTCAGCGATGACCTGCCCAAATATATGCGTAGGGATCACGGTACCAAAAATATTCAGGTCTACCGCTTTTTTCGTATCTTCTATCCGCGCCTCGAATAAATTTTGATCCGGGCCAATTGTTGCTCCGGGCACATTTCCACCCGCCGCATTGACCAGTCCATCAATAGTACCCCAAGCAGCCAATATCTCCTCTTTCGCCCTTATCACTTCCTGCTCTTCAAGTACGTTCGCCAACACGGCGATGGCTTCACCACCAGCGGCCCTTACCACACTGACCCGTTCATCCGCCTTTTCTTTATTACGGCCCAAAACTGCCACTTTTGCGCCCGCATTCGCTGCTGCCAACACAAAAGCCTCCCCTAGAACGCCTGTTGCCCCTGTTACGACAATGACCTTGCCGGCCAGGGAAAATGGATTAATTTCACTCATTATATATATACCTTTTTTTATCAGTCTATGGTTTATAGGTTTCAATATTAATCAATATTATCACAGCATGTTCCCCAATCAAGAAAAAAAATTTACGAAATCGTTATCGGCCATATTAATCTGCTGCCCTATTAGGTGTATTTAATATTAATCCTTACTTTTAGCAGCTTTAATGAGAAATCATAGTCATTATACACATCATGGACCAACAGAAGATACTTTTATTCGGCGAGCTTTTACTCCGTTTCAGTGCCGGATCTGACCAATTTATTCACGCCGGAAACCTTTCGATTTATCCCGGCGGGTCAGAAGCCAATGTCGCCGCTTCTTTGGGTCACTGGAAGCTTCCGGCCAGTTATGTTAGCTGTGTTCCGGACAATGAACTTGCCAATCAGGCCTTAAACGAATTAACCCGATTAGGGGTAAATACTTCGTTAAGTATCAGGGAAGGGGACCGGATAGGGCTTTATTTCTTGCTTACTCCCAATGGTCTCAGCAAAGGAGAGGTGGTCTATGATCGTAAATACTCTGCCTTTAGCCAACTTAAACCCGGGAATATCGATTGGGAAAAACTATTGGAAGGACATTCTTGGTTTCACTTCACCGCCTTAACGCCTGCCCTGAATGATGACTTGGCACAGGTTATCCTGGAAGGATTGGAAACCGCCCATAAAAAAGGGCTCACCATTTCGGTCGACCTGAATTACCGGAACAAGCTATGGAACTATGGCAAGCAACCCAAGGAGGTGATGCCTCAATTAGTAAAATATGCTGATGTGATCATGGGAAATATTTGGGCTGCCAATACGATGCTGAATATTCCCGTGGATGAAACATTGAACCGGGAAACACCCGTTAACCAATATGCAGACCATGCCAACCAGTCGGCTACCGATCTTTTCGCACTTTACCCACAGTGCAAACATGTGGCCTACACGTTCCGTTTTATGGATAGCCCCAAACACAACCTGTTTTATGGAACCTATCACACCAGGGGAATTAATTATGTCTCAGAGGTACACGAAACCTTTGGGGTTATTGACCGCATAGGTAGTGGAGATGCTTTTATGGCGGGATTAATCTATGCGCTCTCTATTGGAAAAAATGGTCAGGAAGTCATTGAAACGGCTACATCGGCTGGGTTTCAGAAATTGTTTGTGAAGGGGGATTTTGGGGATGGGTCTCTTTGATGAATGATGGATGATGAATATATTAAATAATAATGGAAAAAATGGAAACGATATTAGATCATATTTTAGAGAACCCGGTGTTGCCGGTGTATTACAATGATGACCCGGAAACTTGCATCCGTGTAGTGGAAGCTTGCTACCTGGGAGGCATCCGGGTGTTTGAATTTGTGAACCGTGGTGAAAAGGCTCTTCAAAATTTTAAAATACTAAAAACCTATGCGGAGGAGCATCTTCCTGAGCTGACCTTGGGCATCGGGACGATAAAATCAGCCGAATGGGCTAAAAAGTTTATTGATGCAGGAGCACAACTTATCGTAAGCCCAATCGTCAAAGCAGAAATCGCGCAGGTAACACTTGACAAAGGTATTTTATGGATACCCGGATGCATGACTCCAACCGAAATAAGCTTGGCAGAAGACCTTGGTGCACCACTGATCAAATTATTCCCCGGCGATTCACTAGGCACCGGATTCCTGAAATCCATTAAACCACTATTCCCCCGGCTCAAATTTATGCCAACAGGCGGCGTGAGTCCTGAACGTGATAGTATCAGGCGTTGGTTTGATGCTGGAGTTAGCGCAGTTGGACTAGGTTCCAAACTCTTTGACAAACCCGCAAATGCCGAAAATTACGATTGGCTCAGTGAAAGAAGTCGCACGTGCTTGCTACACGCCAGCATTTAATGGCCCTTTCGGCTCTTCCGCAGCAAGTAATTCTTCTGATCATCATCCAGAGCCTGTTTAATCTGCTTCTTTTTGCTTGGAAATTTAACGATCGATACCCTTTCCAGTTGGTCCCAATCAGGGGTATGGTCTAAATCTTTGAGAGCATCCAGCCATCCTTCCTTTCTGATTACAGAAAGTACGATGGTGTTGGCTCCCCCCTTTCCTCTCACTACGTCTACTTGGTTGGGGTAATCCAAACACAATTTAAAACCTTCATCTTTGCTCGTATTGATAAAGGGATAAATGTAGCTAATATTGTCTGGCTTGACCCGATCTTTTAGGGAGAGGGCCTGCATATAACTATTAGCTGCCAGGGAAGCAGTTGGAATATCGCCAACTTGTGCAAATCCCAACGACATCTTTTTTAGAAAAGTCGTATCACGCCGTCCATTCTGATAATTTTTTAATTGAGTATATAGCTGCTCATCAGGGTTAAGTCCATCTCTGACCATTTTCATAAAAGTAGCTGCTTTATAGGGTGCACCTACTATCTTATGGACCAGTTCTCCCTGCGGGTTGAAAAAAAGCATCGTGGGAAGGATCTTCACCCCATAAAATTTACCAAGTTCCTCGCTTTTACCATACCAGGCTTTTATCTCATCCGGATCATCTTTAGTCCGGTTTAACTGTATTTTGACACTAACAAAGTGCTTATCAAAAAAATGACCAACACTGTCAAGCTGGTATATTTCCTTGTCCAGGGTCTGGCAAGGAACACACCAGGTGGCCATCATATCGACAAAAATATATTTCTGTTCTCGTTTAGCTTTTTCACGGATTGCATCCCACGTTAGTCGCTTTTCAAATGAAATACCTGTTTGCAATGTTTTTTGTGAATATACCATGAAGGGTAAAAATAGTCCGGCGAGATAAATCCATGCAGGCAACAGCCGTGATTTTAAAATAATATTAGCGATGTTCATTTTTATAAAATTAGTTTCCGTTTAACTGATATTGAATGCCTAAATAGTGACTACGGGTTGCTGGGTCTTTGACTTGATCCAATGCTTTGTCTATGGCTTTTTTTAACTTATCCAGGCTATAATTTCCTACCGATGCAGCAAAATCTTCCTCTTTCCTGCTTTTAAAATTTTGTATTGCTGCTTTCACATACTCATTCTGCAACATACGTCTGTAGGAGGACACGGGTTGATTGTCGGACAGTTCATCCCACACCAGATCGTATAAATCATCTACCATTTCCTCCGGAGCTAATGCTACCAGACCAAAAGCAGCTTCTTGATTGATCAATTGCCGAATGCCTGTATTGAATAATTTAGCGAACACCTGTTCTTGTAATGCTTGCAAAGACTGCATGGCATTGATATTCATGCGGTCAAGCAAATCACGCTTTAACAGCCATACCGGTTTTTGAAAAAGTTCTGTATTCAAAAATGCCATTGCTTCTTTTTGACAACGTTTAGACACAGGCATATTGGTACCTCCAATAAGATTAGCCACCTGTAATATATAATGGTTGTAAAGTCCTTCCTCATTTCCCTGGCCAGATGGGGATGACAGAATACCTTTATAAAGTGATTCTAATAAGCTATAATCCTGATGGGTAGCTGTCGCCCAATCCGGAAGTTTTAGGATAATGGACTTCAGGTTTTCAAGACCATATTGACTTCCTTTAATGACCGCTATCCCAGAATCACTCCCTTCTTTCCATTCAGGCTCCTGCAATGTTGATTTGGTATCATTCTCCTCATAACGGTATCCCCATTGTATGGCCCACTTATCATAATCACCTAATGAGGCAATCAAGCCATTGCGGGATATTCCGTCTGCAGGCTGTGCCACCTCATTAAAACTATAAGGATCAAAAATGGAAGAGCGAATACTATGTGAAGCTAACCAATTTTTATCCTTTAGGCTGTCTACCGGTGTAAAAGAAATATCTTTTAAGGAATAATTAAGTCCTAACGCTTTACCAATTAATCGGGTAACTTCCAGCTGAATCAACTTTTCAGTAATTTCACGGTCCACGGTATCTTTACGTATCCCACCATCTACCAATCCTTCTGTTAGCCTGTATTTCATCTGCATGGCGGCTATTTTGCTATGCTGGAAAAATACGTGACTTTGGATGATCTGGCCACTTCTGGGGTCTGCAACCAATGTAGGCAAATCTTCAGCAGGACCACTACCCAATGCATACATCAGGGTAATCGGGGCAGAGGCAAAAAATCCTGTGCTGTCATGAGCTGGATAGGTTTGAACATGGAGGGCATTTTTAAAACCAGCATGCTCGAATGCACGGTTCCAAGCCTGTACGCCTTTGGTCATGGCGCCCACCCATACCGACGGCGTCAAGGGATCTAAATATACCTCTATGGGATTTTCAGGTTCTACCAATTGCCCGGATCTATAGCGCGACATAGCTGCAGGTTTTGGGACCAAATGCCAACGGCAGATAATATCTTTTTGACTTACCCCTTCCCTTCCATTTCCAAAATCCTTAAAAGAAACCGTTTGAAAACCGATGCGCTTGTCGGCAACCCGAAATGGGGCCGGTATTTCCGGCAGCAAAAAGATGGTCGTTTTGACCAGCACCTTCCCTCCTTTGCCATTTACGGTTTTGGTTGGTGCAGGTAGGTTCCGATCGGCAAGTAATCCAATCCATTGGTCATTAGCTAAGCATAGTTTAAAATCGGCGACAGCAGCATTACACAATACTCCCGCAGAAAGAAATAGATTGGTCACATCAATTACCGCTGATTTACCATCTTTGGTCCGGCTAACCACGTCATATTTGGCTACGACGGTCTTATTGACGGCAGAACTTGCAATGGAAAAAACGGACGACTTTTCCTGGGGCAATAGGATCTCACTGGGGGTATTAGTTAGATTTAGCTGATGCCCATTGGCCGTAAAAAAATAGGCTGGAGATTTGCTTATCAAATCATCTGCCTGATAACCACTTCCAGATATAGCTTTTACGACCCGGTTTACTACGATAAATTTTCTTCCCAAAAGCTGGTCCGGAACTTCTAAAAAAAATTTGTCATCTTGATTATATACGGTAAAAAAACCTTCTGCACGGAATGAAAGGATTTTTTTTGAAACCTTTCCCTGCGAATAAAGTTGTAAAGGCAATAGCAGTAAAGTAATAATGCTGCTCACTTTCATAGTTGGGGGGTATTAGTGGATTTTTCTTTTGGGGATGTCATATTAACTATGGTATTTAAAACAGCTTGGTAATGAAGTTTATCCCATCGATTAGTGTTTGTAACTAGCTTTCGTGTTAAATCGCTTTTCAAAAGATCCAGGTAATACAATAATTCTGCAACAATAGCATAATCGGTCGAGGTGTTTTTAATTTTGTTTTTAAAAATGCGCAGATAATTAAACTGTAATTGTTTGCGCATGGGATTCAGCGGAAGGATGTCTGTCCGCTTACCCCATACTCCTTCTCCCAGGTCCCGCATCAATTCCCGAATCGGATATGGATCATTAGATGCCATTTCGCTCCAGTAAATGCGATCCAAATTGCGGAATAACACGTCGAGGGTAACGGTTTGAATATTCAAAAAATTAGCGATCATATCTACTCCTGATTTTTTAACAAAACGGTTTTTTATCAGCCAGTCTTGGTTGGTAAAAAGATATTGGTTCAAAAAATAGACAGCTTGTTTTTGTCTAAAACGTGGCACATAGGTTTTTAAGGGTTTCCATTCCTCCGTATATCCTCCATCCAAATAAATTCCGCCTATTAGTCGGTTTACATGCCCTACATATAAACTAAACTGACCGGATGGCACATGCTTATCCGTTTGGGATAACAGGCTATTCACAATAGCTGTTAATTTTTTTAAGTCAGGATCTTTATCCACTTTCCAATCACCAAGATGACCAACGACATATTGCAGGTTTTTGATCCCATATTCACTTGCTTTGATCGGATCATCACCAATATCCTCCGATTGGGTATGTGGGTCTACTATCGCACCAGACCCTTTTTCACCATCACCCCACCACCTCCTGCGATCGTGGTTTTTTGTAGCTACCCATTGGTCCAGATACTGTAGCTCTTCTTCTTCATTTTTAAAATCAGGAAGCACCTTATATCCATATTCAATAGCCCACTTATCATAAATCCCAATTCTTTTGGTCATGTTCCGGGAAAGGACATGATCACCGGGCTGCGCCACATAATTATACCGGCTGTAATCCATGATAGAAGAAGTAAGCCCATTTGCATCCAGCCAACTATTATCCCGGAGATTTTCTACCGGGGTAACAGAACTGGATCCAAAATTGTGCGATAATCCTAAAGCATGTCCTACTTCGTGGGTAAGTACGTCCTGCAGCAATCTGCCTACCAGCGCTTCTGAAAATTCGGGTGTTCTGGCCGATGGATCACTCGGGGAGGCTTGAATTAAATAGTTGCGCCATACCCAACTATTCATATTGTAATACAAAGAAATATGGGTTTGAATAATCTCGCCGCTTCGGGAATCGTAAATAACGGGTCCGAAAGCATTCTCTGTTTCAGATGCTTTGTAGGAAATAGCAGCCCGGCATGCCGAAAGGCACCAGTTTGGGTCGCCCTTTGGCGCCTCCCTGGCTTCAATAGCATTTTTAAAGCCAGCTTGTTCCAATGCTCCCTTCCAACTATCCACCGCTTTTTTTACATAAGGGATCCATTGTTTAGGTATCAACGGATCGATGTAAAAAATTATAGGTTCTTTGGGTGTCACCAATTTCCCCTTAAAATACGCTTTCACGTCTTTGGAACGAGGCTCAAGCCGCCATCTGCAAATCCATTGTTTATTGACAAAATCTGCCCCATTTGCAGCTAAAACTTGTTGCTCTGACTTAAAATACCCTACCCGGTTATTCAGAATGCGTGGTTTCATTGGTATTTCTGGCAGTAAATAAAATAAAGTAGAAACCCATAATTCTTTCTTATCCATAATGCGATGGCTTTTCAATAGAAAGCTGTTGAGGTTAGTCTGTAGCAACACGATGTTGTCTGCGGTTCCCTCCACGAAACCTTTACCACCTTTAAGCCATTCCGTAACATCCATCCGGATATATTCTTCATTCTGGGGAGATGGGTAAGCTGAGAGCTGAACTAATTCAGGCAATCCATTCGAACGATAATAGATGTTGGGCAGTGGACGCGTACATTGACCGTTCATTGCATATTCGGCCGGGTCAACATGTACAGTCACGTTGTGGTCCTGCGGACTCCATTTGAATAGTAAGAGGGTCTTACTCCCGGTTCCGCCTATTTGATCATCCGGCAGGTATCCCGTAGAGGTCGACTCTAATGCCCGATTGATAACCATTATTTCACGACCCATAAGTTTTTTGGGTATATCAAAAAACCATTGTCCTTTTTCTTCAAAAACATGAAAAATATCTGAAGGATTGGAAGCCTTCAAAACAAAAGACCATACACAACAACCTACAAAAATAAATAAGGCCATTTTTTGTCTAACATTCATCGATGGTCTTATCAGGACTTATATACTATTTTTACAATTTCTCCCAGACCGTGGTAAGTTTTGGACGCAGTACCATTCGTGATATCTCCAGTACCTGAAAGTGCAAAAACATAAACACTCCCTTCACTCCCATAGGTGCCGATAGCTATCGTATTGTTGTCCATACTAATCAAAGTACGAATGTTTTCACCAGCGCTTAACGTATAGATGGATCTACTGGAATTTGCCAATATATCATATAAAAACAATTGGTTGCCGATGGCGTAATACATGATATACCGATTATTAGAAAAAATAAAATCGGGGCTTTTTTCGATTCCTGGTGTACTGTCTAAAATCCGTATGTTATTTAGTGAAGCATAGCTGAATGTATAGAGAGAGTTAGTCCCTGCAGACGCATTATGAAATACTGCATAGGAATAGGTACCACCAAAACCATATTTAAATGTAAGTAGGTCCAATCCCACCATTTTCTCCGGAATTAAGTCACTAGTAGTTACTTCGGTAAGCCCCAGAGAGGATACTCCTTCGTTCAACCAACGATGATTGGCTTTGTCATACAATAACCGGATAGTAGTTGATGAAGCATAGCCTCCGATATAGGGAGCTAAATAGGACTGTTCATTTCCCACAGGAGGAATGGAGGCATCGACAAACAGATTTTGTCCTTTATTCATAGACATACGGTACATCTTCCCATTATTGAAGGTCAGCAAACAACTTTGATAATCCAAATAAAAACTTTCTGGCTTTACTACCTCAGGGGCATTTAGGAATAAGTCTTCATATTTCGAAATAACTTTCCCGGATCGGTAATCAAATACATAACCTCCGTCTTTAAATAACACCATACTCATATTGGAAGCCGGGTAACTATAGGAAGTTCCCCCGGCAGAAAAGTTATATTTAGGGATATCTTTAACAAAAATACCATGAACTGTTTCGGGCAAGATTATATCCGGATTCAGGGTAGAAAACAGGTTTTTTACGATGCTGTCCTTTTGGGTATTAATAAAGCTAATATCACCTCTTCCTGCAGTTTTCTCCAATACAAAAAAACCGGGCTGAAGATCAGTAATCATCATTAAAACCATTTTTTTACGATAGGTTATCCCCGTCGAGTTATCGGTAACCTTAAAACTTAACGGATAGGTATTACCTGCAGGATAGTTTACCTGTACGGAAATATTCCGTTCGGTACTCAAAACCACCAGGGAGGAATCATTGCTGGTTCCTTCCGGAACCGCGACAACCCACTCAAAGCTCAGATTGGACGACTGGTCAGTTAAATTAAAATTTAATGTAGGGGTAATTTCCAACAATTGTCCTTGCTTGACCGTAAAACTGTCTGGTATATCTATGTATACGTCATTTACTGCTGTAAAATCGTAGTTTCCTTTATCCTTATAGCAGGAAGATAGGGCAAAGAAAGCCATAAAAACAATCGTAATATTTTTTATATATGTGCTCATCGCTATTTTCTTATGTTAATCAGAATGACACTGCTTTATTGTTTTCATCGGTTAAGGGTTCTCCCGGATGGGCACTGTTATAATCTGCCAATGCCGATCTTAAATGCAAATAGTAGCTGTAGTATTGGGAATATTCATCTGAGGTAACCGGCACAAGCCCTGGAAAAAAACCGATTATACTGTTTATAAACTCAAATTTCACTGCACTCCATTTACCTAAATATGGGACCGTAGACCAATATGGTGGAGATTGAATCAGATTATTAAAGGTAAGGTGATAATGGGTAGAAAATAAAAACGATTTATCTGCCGATAATGTATCTCTGCCCATGACCGCGGGAAAATCTGCTGAGGGTTCTAGTTGAAGGTATAAATCCACTTTTTTTTCCAACAGATCGGGCGTATTTAACAAGATCAGAGAAGGTGTGGTGCTTACCTGACCGGCAGGAACCACTGTATTTAAAAACTTGAAGTGCACGCCTTCTTTAGCAGAACTCGAATCTGCTACGATCATCGAAAACGAACGATCATAATTTTTAGGGTCGCCCATCACCCGGACCTCTGGTAGTAAAAAGGTATCCTGAATGGCTTCTGGATAAAAATAAAAGGTGTAATTTCCAGTAAAAGCATTAGCCAACTTGGCATCGGCGTCATTACCGGATATCGCTGAAGCTGATGCATAAAACCAGATACCATCTTCATAGGTTGCTGGTGGAAGTTTGTCTTTCTGACAAGCCGTTAGCGAGCTTAACAGGACTAAAACAACTATAATTTTTTTTAAAAACGGTCCGTTTAAGGGATAGTATTTCATGTATTTATTCTTTAAAAGTTATCGTCCTTCATAATATGTTTCATCTTCCGGCATAGGGAATATATATCCAGGGATGGCAGCAGATACGGTTTCTGTTGCATTAAATTCCATCATGTTAGCCTCATTTAACCGTTTATAATAATAGAATAATTGTCCTTCGCCTACAAATTCTTTTTGGTATTCTTTAAAAATTTCCTGCTGGAAATTATCTTCATCAATCGGAGCCAAAAGTTTTCCTAGGCCCCTGTTTTCACGTACAGTATTCAAGTAAACCAAGCCTTCCGATGGTCCTAATGCTTCAGCAGCTATGTAATACATTTCAGGCAGCCTGATTAAAGGGATCCTTTTTTGTACCAGAACATTGTATTGGGTATATTTACTCAAAAAATACGTAGTGCCGTTGGCCGAGAATAAATATAAATAGCGGTAATCTGTGCCGCCGCCGGATGACACCTCATATACATTTTCCAATGGTCCGACAGTTCCATTATTTTTCCCTGAATTTATAATCAGATTATAGGAAGTATTACTGAAATAATGCGTATAACGATCATCCACATCTTCCTTATACAAGCCAAAAATTTGTTCGACGCTAAATGTTAAATCCCGGGTTGTGTAGTTTGAGACTAAGGATGAAGCAGTGACAAAAGTGAGCTTATTGGCATTAATTACCTTTTTTGCATATATGAGCGCATTTTCTTTGTCCCCTTTATATAAATAAACACGCGCTAACGTGGCATAAACAGCCAGATTATTAAAATGACATTGCCGGGTGTTGACCCATATATTTTCAATCGAAGAATTATTAATATCATCATTCCCTAATAATTCTTCTGCTGCTTTTAAATCGGCAATCGTACTATCTAATGCGGCAGAAACTGAAGTAAGCGGTGTAAGCACTTTACCTGAAAATATGCGTACATACGGTATGGATGGTTGGTTTGCCCCTTCCAAATAGGAATGTCCAAACATGCGTAATAGGTCAAAATGCAAAAAAGCCCTTAGCCCGAGGGCTTCTCCTTTTATTAAATTATAATTATCATACAAAAATACCGACTTATCTTGGTCTATATTGAGCAGCAAATTATTAATATTGGCAATGGCGTTGTAACCATTGTTCCATATTGTTTCAATGATTGGCTTTATATTATCTGACTCATAGTAATTTGCCTGTCCAAAATAAGTACGGAAAGGAGAAGGATAATAGTCGCGCAAATTGTACCTGTGCGCCAATACATCTAAAAAACTCATGCTCAACATATCTCCATATAAGGAGTTGTCAGCCATTAAATAATAGACTCCGGTAAGGGCATCGAAATAACCTTGTTCATCGCTAAGCATATCTGACTCCACAACATCCGTTTTGGAAGGCACATCCAGCCATTTGCTACACCCCAAACAAGAAAGTACTAATAGGCAAAAAGAGGTTGTTTTATAAATTGCTTTCATTTCTTCTTAATTTTGCTATAATTTAACTCTGACAGTTAATGAATAGGACCGGTTTAAGGGGTAGCTCGTCCCGGTTTCCCTCTTCAGATTGGAAATGGTAAAGGCATTGTTCATGTAAAACCTGATGGATACCCTATCCTGATCTACGACAGAATTAACCGTGTTATTCAGTTTATTGATGCCTTTATTCACAAACTTGTTAATATATTTTTCCAACAATGCTCCCGGATCAATTGAAAGTCCGGTTATCTCAATGGTATTGGCTTTTTGGACGAAGCGGGAGGTTACTGGCGTGGATTCGCCGGTGCGGGTATAACCTTCCAGATCTGTCAACCCTTTATAATCAGCAGCAACTCCAGGGGTTTGCCATCGATCTTTTAACGCTCGGCGATCTAAGTTTCGGCCTAAATTGACGTTCTCGATTTTAGAGGCCAGGGTCGAATTGTAGGTGACACCTCCCAACGATAAATTAATACCAAAATTTAAACGAAGCCATTTGTACTGAAAATTGTTATTGAGGGTGAGTTTAAGTTTAGGTTGCCTATCTCCCATCGCTACCAAGTCATCCTGTGACCATACATAAGTCTGCTGGCCGTTTTTGTCTAAAAAAATCTCGTATCCATTGCTGGGGTCTATTCCTTTTGAACGTACTGCATAAAGCGTGCTCACACTTTTTCCCTCTTCATACTGAGACACAGGGGTAATATTGCCCAATGAATCCCGCTGCGTTTTAAGGGCTGAGGCATTTTGGTTACGCAATTCGTCTGTGATTTCTACTAATTTATTTTCATTGTGGTAAAATGAGGTAGATATTGACCAGAATAGCTTCTGCTCTGGCCTTTTAAAAATAAAAGAAGTAAAGTAAATCTCATAGCCCTTATTTTTACTTTTACCAAGGTTATTATAATAGGAGGAAAATCCGGTAGAGGGGGCAGAGGCATTGGACATGATGAGATCATCGGTGATCTCATTATAATAATTAAAGGTCGCTGTCACCCGATCTTTAAAGAGCCCAAAATCTGCTCCCACGTTTAGTTTTTTAGTTCGTTGCCATAGTAAGTCGGGGTTGCCCATGGCTTTCACGACCGCAGGAATAAAGTCAAGGTACCTTCCGTCTGTCTGATACTCATAGGTAGTGACGGAAGCATAGCTGGGAAAATCAACCGAACCTGTAAATCCGTAAGATCCCCTCAATTTTAACTTGCTCAGCACTTTTGATTCTTTAAAAAACTTTTCCTTATGGATATTCCAGCCTGTACCTATGGCCCACATTTGTCCAAATCGCTTGTTTTTTCCAAAAACCGATGATCCATCGGACCTATACGAACCATCCACTAAAAACCGGCTGTCAAATGCATAACTGATATTGCCCAGAAAACCTGCCGTACGTTTAAGGTTATAGGATCCACTCGGTTTAGTACTTGAATAATTGAGGCCAAATAACAGATCATTTAATCGATCGCTCGGAAAACCAATAACGGAAGTTTTTAAGGCTTCGGATGAGGTTTGATTTAAATCGACCCCGCCGGAAACATATATCGTATGTTTATCTATCGTCTTACCAAAATTTAGCAACGTCCTGGACTGGTAGGTAGATGACTTAGAAGAGTTCTGGTTATAAGATCCTCTTTTAGAAAAATCGGAAGTGGAAAAGAAATTGGATGCACTTCCTGGCAAAAATACATCTGTCTGGCCCTCTGTATTACTATAACTGAACGTAGAATTGATCTTCAGATCGGGAAAAATTTTCCATTCCCCCCACAAACTCTGCTGAATAGTTTGGCTATTCAGCTTATTTACGGTATTTAGTGTGGTATTATACAGCGGGTTAATGACATTTGAAGTGTAAGAACTTGCCAACAACCCATTACTTCCCCCAGTTGGATAAACATCTATATAACGGGTGATATTCCCATTTTCATCCCTGATCATCCAATAGGGATTTAACGACGTATATTGGCTAAATGATCCATATGGGGAGTTAACTCCGTCAGTCTTTGAAAGACTAAATTGTGCCTGAACCGATAATTTACCGTTGAGACTTTTATATTTCACCTGTGCCGAACCACTAAAGTTATTTCTATTAGATCCCTTCACGACACCCCCTGACTTGGCGTAATTAAAAATGGTTTGATAGGTCAGTTTATTAGACCCTCCACCCAACTGGAGGTTATGCGATTGGGTAATATCGGTATGCAGGGGTTGCGACAACCAATAGGTATTTACCCCCATAGCGACATTATGTTTTACTAAGTTGTGTAAATCATCCAGCCGTTGCTGTGTTGTAAAATCACGGCTGCGATAATATCCACCTATCTCCTCTACGCGAAGCTTTTCCTGCGCATCCATTAGGTTAAAGCTGGTCAAATCTGGCATGGTCACGCCTATATTGGTGGTATAATAAATTTGTGAATGACCCGCTGTTGGCTGGATGGTTTCAATGACAATGACGCCATTGGCAGACTTTGATCCATAGAGTGCCGTAGCGGCAGCATCTTTTAAAATAGTCAGTTTGTTGATACGGTTGATGTCCATATCAAATAACACCTGTAATGTCGATTCGAACCCATCTATAATGATCAGGGGTGGGTTACTGATATACCCATATTCACTCTCCATGTCGGTTTGCATGATGCTGTTGGTACCTCGTACCTGGACTCTGGGTACCACATTGGGGTCTGAACCATTGACATTGTCGGTAGGCATCTGGAAGGAAGCATCCAATGCTTTTAAAGCTAATAGTACGCTAGTTGGGCTGATCTGCCGAAGTTGTTGCCCGGTAAAGCTCGTTGCTGCACCGGTAAAATTTTCTGCCGGGCGTTCGAAGATACCATTTGAAATAACGGCTACTTCGTTCAGTTCATTTGCGACTGGCTGTAAGATAATGGCGCCAAGGTCTCCTTGTTTCGCTATCAATAACTTTGGTGTATAGCCAAGAAAACTGACTTGGAGGATTGATCCTTTAATAATGTTAGTGAGCGAAAATTTTCCGGATCCATCGGTATAGGTAAAAAGACGGGTTCCTTGTAAGACGACTGTTGCCCGCTCTAATGGGTTACCCAAACTATCAATCACACGGCCTTTGACGGTAATGCGTTGTGGTTGTAATGCTGCGTTGGATGTGGTTTCAGACTTAATGATCACTGTTTTACCATCTATCTCATAAGCCAAAGATTGATAAGAAAAAATACGTCGCAGTGCTTCATCCAAAGGCACGTGCGAAAATAGCACATTAACAGGTTTGGAATTTTTCAGGGATTCATCCCCATAAAGGAAAAAGTAGCCTGTTTGACGGGTAATTTTGTCCAACACTTTTTCAAGTGGCGAATCTTTTTCTGACAAATCTACCATCTGCCCGGCGGCACTTAGTGCGAATACCTGGAGTACGCTTGCCAAAATCATTGCGAAACTGAGATTCATCAGTAATAGCCATTTTTTTGAGGTAAAAAATTTATACATTTGGATGTTTGGGTTATGATTGCAAAAAATTAAACGACTGCGCTAACCTGAACAAGTTCCGGAATCCAGATTTATCAGGTCGTGGGATTCCGGTTTTTTGTTCACTCTTCTTTTACGCTGGGCCTGCTTTATTATTTATTTTCGCCATTTTTAAGTTTTTATATTATTTTCCCGGACTAAGTTTAATAACCCCTTCTTCTATCTGATAATTGATTTCACCCGTTTTCGATAAGGTAGCTAACAGTTTAGAAATATTTTCATAGCGAGACACCACACCACTAAAGGAGTGTTTTTCTATGCCACCTTCATAACGCACGGTCACATTATACCAACGCATCACCTTATCCATAATATTTTCAAGGGGTTCCTTTCGAAAGGCAATTAAGCCATCTTTCCAGGCTGTGGCATAAAAAGGATCCACTTGATGTTTACTTATATCATTCCCATGGGTTATAGCCTGCTCCCCAGGCAATAAAATAAGGCTTTTCTGGCTCCCAGCCACAGTTACTTGTACATTCCCAGAAACGAGCGTTGTTACAGCCTGCTTTTCATCACTAAAGCATGAGATATTAAACGTTGTCCCTAAAACTTGTATTTCCTGCCCTTTAGTTTTTACCGTGAATGACCTGTTAGCTTTCTTTAATTCGTCACTAATGATAAAATAGGCCTCCCCATCCAATTCTACAGTTCTTTTATCGTTGCCAAACTCGCGGGGATACCTTAATGTAGATGCCGCATTAAGCCAAACTTTTGTTCCGTCATTTAAAATTACTTGATATTGGCCACCTCTTGGAGTAGCCAGTATGGCGTATTGTTCATTAAGAGCCGCCGAGCTGACCACATCTTTTGTTTCTATTTTTGTTCCATCATTATAATGAAAATCCTTTCCTCCAACTTGAATGCCCGATTTGGCACTGTCTAAAATTATTTTGGTACCGTTAGATAACGTTAGCGTGGCCTGATTATAACCCGGAGAAATTTCTTGATTTACCTGCTTTGATTTAGGATGCACAAAAAAGCTTGGATACCAATAAAGCGATACCACAATTGCCAGCAATATGCCAGCCGCAACGGAATAATACCATTGTTTCACATGAAATATGCGCCCAGGCAATGCCGTATCTTTCCGATGAATTTCACCTAACAATAAACGAATGGTTTCATCTTTTGAATCGCGGATGAATTGGGGGGATAATTTCAGCGTATTCCGATCCATAAACCGAACTAAATGCCGCTCCACCAACTCCTGTTCTTCAGGATTGCACCGGTTTTCCAGATATTTCTCCAGCAAATCTTCGATGTTAAAACCTTCGTACATGTTTTTTATTTCTTTCCTTTGTAACGAACTACTATCCTTTATAAGCCCGCTTCATAATAAGGAACCACATGCCAACCTTTTTGCCCGAAAAAAAATAAAAAAAATGAATAATGCCTAAAATTGAATAAAATAGGACAAAATTATACCTAAACCAAGCTGTAATTTTAAATTCTTGACCGCTCTAGCCAATAAATTAGTGACCGTTTTCTGTGAAACACCTAATTTTTCAGCTATTTCTTCAGGCGTAAGTTGACTAAAATAGGTTAATGTAAATATTTGACCCTCCTTTCCTGGCAGGTCATCTGCCAGTTTTTCAAGCCGGGCAATGAGTTCCTTTTCAAACAAAAATTCATCCCCAGCATGCGCATAATTATGAATGTATTGGCGCAAATCCTCTTTATAAGCCGTATCTGTTCCTTTTTTACGTTCTTGTTTGAAAAAACCAAATCGCACACTTTGATGAAGATAATTGAAAAGTGAACTGTGAATATCAAGCGAAGCTCTTTTAATCCATAGATTCAAAAAAATGTCTTGTACAATATCTTGCGCCACATCTTCATCCTGGCTAAGCTGAAAGGCATACATCAGCAGAAAATCATAATAATGGTTGTAAATGGCACGAAAAGCCCGCTCATCTCCTTCACGGAGTTTTTCCAGCAAATGAACTTCATCAATGAGTAACCTTTTAGCCAATTATTTTCACATTATAATAGCAAATCTATAGAAATTATTTTTCACTTCAAACTCTAAATTCGAAAGGCTCATTACCAGAACAGGGCAGGATAGTTATTTAACACAGGATGCTTAGCTTTATCCCCAGCTATTTAATTAGCGACTATAATAACCAAAAAAATCTATTATCGGATGAAATTATCTTCTCTCTTTATTATCCTGGCCTTGGTGGCGTTTCGGCCGGCAATGGCTCAGCAACCAACAGTGCAACCACAATGGAAAGCCCAATGGCTAAAGATTGGCTATACGGATGATCTGGTGAACAGGCCGGGGCAATATTTCAGAAAAAGCTTTGAGACTGGCAAAAATATCCGCTCAGCCCGCTTATTAATTACTTCGCATGGCCTGTATGAGGCCCGCATTAACGGACACCGTGTGGGTGATGGACAACTTACGCCGGGCTGGACGAGCTATAATAAGCGTCTGCAATACCAAGTGTATGATGTGACTCGGCTCCTGGCCAAGGGGAAAAATGCCCTGGCTGTGGTACTTGGTGACGGATGGTACAGAGGCGCGCTGGCCTGGGGCCAGGACAATCGCAATCATTATGGCAACGAATTGGCGTTATTGGCCCAATTGGAAATCACTTACAATAATGGTAAAAAGGAGATCTTAGTGAGTGATGGTTCCTGGAAGTCTGCTACGGGGGCTATTACCTCCGCAAGCATCTATAACGGCGAAAGCATAGACCACCGTCAGGAAAAGAATGGATGGGACACGCCCAGCTTTGATGACAAGGACTGGAAGGCGGTGACACTGGGGGACTATGGTTACAGCACGCTGATCCCAACTGAAAACCAACCGGTGAAGAAACACGAGACCCTACATGCTGTGAAAGTAATCAAGACCCCAAAGGGTGAACAGGTGATTGATTTTGGCCAAAACCTGGTAGGCTGGGTGCAGGTGAAGGCGCAAGGTAATGCCGGCGATCAAATCACCATACGCCATGCTGAGGTGCTGGATAAGGAGGGGAATTTTTATACCGATAATCTGCGTGCCGCCAAAGCTACGGCCACTTATACGCTGAGTGGCGGAGGCCCGGAAACCTTTGAACCCCATTTTACCTTCTACGGTTTTCGGTATATCAAAGTAGACGGATATCCGGGCGAGCTGAAGCCAGAGGATTTTACAGCCGTGACGCTCTACTCCGACATGAAGCCCAGCGGCACGTTTGAGTGCAGCAACCCACTGCTCAACCAACTGCAACATAATATCCAGTGGGGGCAGCGCGGCAACTTTCTGGATGTCCCGACAGACTGCCCGCAGCGCGATGAGCGCCTGGGCTGGACAGGCGATGCGCAGGCTTTCTGCCGCACAGCTGCTTATAACTATGATGTACAATATTTTTTTAGGAAATGGATGAAAGATGTTGCTGCTGACCAGCTGCCGGATGGTAAACTACCACACGTGATACCTGATGTACTACATGGAGAGGGTGGGTCTACCGGATGGGCAGACGTCACCACCATTGTACCCTGGACCATGTATGAGGTGTATGCCGACAAAAAGATTCTGGAAGATCAATACCCCAGCATGAAAGCTTGGGTTGGCTATATGGAAAAACACATGAACCCTTCAGATCTTTGGGCTGAAGGAGACCATTTTGGCGATTGGCTGAGTTACCGCCCTGGCAACGATGGTGGTTCAGAAGCAGTGACCGATAAATTTCAGATTGCGCAGTGTTTCTTTGCTTATTCTACCCAATTGGTGATCAACGCTGCCCAGGTGTTGGGAAAAACGGACGATGTGGCCCGCTATGAAGCGTTGCTACAACGGGTGAAGGCAGCTTTCTTAAAGGAATATGTAACTCCTAGTGGCCGCCTGATGAGCAATACCCAAACGGCTTATGTGCTGGCCCTGCAGTTTGATATGTTGCCGGAGAATCTGAGACCAGTAGCGGCCGGCTATCTGGTAGATAACATAAAGCGGTATGGCAATCACCTCACTACCGGTTTCCTGGGTACGCCCTATCTTTGTCATGTTTTGTCACGTTTTGGATATACAGATGTAGCCTATACATTGTTATTGCAAGATACGTTTCCAAGCTGGCTGTATCCGGTTAAAAAAGGGGCGACAACGATTTGGGAACGTTGGGATGGCATTAAACCAGATGGCAGTTTTCAAACGCCGGGGATGAACTCTTTTAATCATTATGCTTATGGTGCGATTGGCGATTGGATGTACCAACACATTGCCGGAATTCAAATAGGGGCACCTGGATACAAAAAGATTATCATCAAACCCGAAATCGGGGGCGGGATTACGTGGGCGAAGGCAAGTTATGACACTCCGCAAGGAAAAGTCAGTTCCAACTGGAAACTAGAAAGCGGCAAGGTGAACCTGCAGGTGGATATACCTCAAGGAGCTACAGCCACGGTATATGTTCCATCAGCTGATGGAAAATCATCCAAAGCGCAGGAAGTAGGCCCTGGAAGCCATACTTTCTAACGCCTCTAATAGGAGGCGTTGCCTTAACGGGCAATGAGGATAATGCCTTTATTGGGCGCTATTCGGATAGCCTCACCTGGTTTATAGGTGTGTGCTTCCTGAACGCCTTTTATTTCTGGGGCTGTGATGTTGCTCTTGCTAACATCCAGCCCCAGTTTTTTCCAATCCATGAGCAGTTTCACATCTGTTGCAGCTGCTGCCCAGCTGGCAATGGCTATCAGTGCTGCTCCGTCGCGCTGGTAAACGGTCGCCAATATATCATCATGATCAGTCTTCACAGGGCAATTGGAGCTCCAGTAGCCGATCATCTTTGATCCTTCCATCCCGAAATCGGCCCATAGTTTCCATAGGGGCCGCGGGTCTGCGCCGTCACTCCAGGGCATACGGTTGGTCATTCCATAGATCATGCCCCTATACAAATTACCGCCACCCTGTAACATCTCACCCATCAGGCCAAAGGGAATACCGCTCACTTCTGTCAGGAAAAAGTCGGGGCTGTTTTGCTCGTAGTCAAAATATTCACCAAACCACAGGCGGTTCAAATAAGGAAAATGCTCCAGATACAGGTTGGCGCTGTTGTTAAACCCGTCGTTCTTATTATACTGATTGGCCGAGTGCAGGTCAATTATGCCGGGGTGTCCGTCTTGCGTGAGTATGCGCTTGATCCGTTTCATGGTGACGCGGTCAAAGGCTACGTCATCCAGGTAAATGCCGTCAATGCCCACCTCATTGGTCAGCCAATTCATGCCTTCTACATAATAGTTATGCCAACGGCTCATGCCACTATTTACGATGGCAGCGTCCTTGACCTCGGGCACAAACCAGGCTGCGATATAATCATCGCCTACATGCTCCTGCAGCCAGCTAAAGCCACCACCCTTGCCAGGGGAATAGATCTCATGACCCAGGCTTCGCAGCGGGAAGGTCTCGTAAGCGTGATTTGACAACTCCCGCACCGTATTGTAAATTTTTACCTTAAGGCCTTTGCTGTGTGCCTCATCTATATAGGCCTTCATTTTATCGTGCTCAATAAACGGATAGTTGATCCAGGGATTGATGGGTGTGCCGTGGTGAATATTAACCACCGTAGCTCCTGTGGCTTTGATCGTATCCAGGTTATTGTATTGGTGAAAAAACCGGGTGGCCCACTGGAAGTCGGTATTGATGGGATGAAATGGAGTGATGAGCAAATGGAAGTTGTAAAAGAGGGTGTCGCCTTTTTTCAACTGCCGCTCTCCGCTGTAATTATTGGCGAGCATGGAGCTGCCCTTCATGCCTATGTGGATGCCTCCTTTGCCTTCATTCCCCCAGGAGGTAGGTAACAACAAGGGTTTTTGCAGGTAGAAATTGGTGTTCAACGGACGTACATAGTGCTCATCCCGCAGTGCGTATTGCAAACCGGCATTCACATCGCCTATCCAGGCGCCATCTTGATTTTTGTGGGCTACATCCCATTTCCAGTCCAGGCCATCCTTGCGGTATCCACCTTTCTCGCCCAGACCCATCAGGTACTTGGCTACCCCCTTGACAAAGGGGATGTGCATCGTGATTTCTTTAAATGATAGGTCTTGCAAAGCCGTTACCTTGACTTGGTAGTCAATATAACCATCAAACTCAATCGAGCCCTTGACATCCACTTGTATCTCCGGGCTGCTGTTGAGTGCCTGCCACGTGACGGTACCTGCTGTCTGGGTTTTAAACGACAGCCCTTGCGATTGGAGCTTCACATCGTTACCGTCGGCTTGCCTCGTAAAGTGAAAATGAATGGGTTCTGCCAGCAATTTATTGGCTGTATCCTGCAGCCCGGTCATCTCCGGGCTGAAAAAAGTTTGGATCTGTTTGGGAAATCCGTCTGTATTCAGCTCGAGTTCCCTTCCCAACAGGTGAATGGTCTGACCATCTACCCTAAGGGGTGTATATGGCGGAATGACGGTATTTTCCTGAGCCAGCGTGGAATTCAGCCATTTGAGCCGGGTCTGTTTCCAGGGCTCGCTGATACCTCCGTCTGCTAATACCTGATTGGTAACGGTAATCACCAGGGATATTTGTTGGTCAGAGCCTCCTTTGTGATGAATGGTTGCTGTTCCCTTATATTTCCCAGCGGATATCGCTTTTGGGATATCCAGCAGGCACCACATGGCTTGTATGGTATCGGCCGAGATGGTGACCTTTGAGGTAAAAGGTGTACCATCATAACGTGTGCCTGTATTATTCAGGCAGGAGATATTTTTAGCAGGTATTTCGCTTCCATTAGCCGCTTTTAAAGCGGTGAAGGAGATGGACACATCTGTCAAAGTCTGGAGCGCATAAATGCCTAATTGAAAACTGTAGTTCTCTCCTTTGTTGGCTGTGCCTTCAAAAATTGTTGTTGGCCCGCCCTGTATCCACCGGAAGGGCAAGTGGTCCCGCATTTTGATGGGATACATCCGGTCTTCCGGGAAAACGAGGAAGTCTTTTCCTTTTTGCTTGGCCAGTAACGAACTGGTCTCCTTTTCGGTAGCGATGAGCTCCATCGGACCAAAACTATTCAGGCTGTCAATCGCCTGAAAACCGTTAACAGCTACGTTTGGCTTCATGCGTTTATTAATACGCTTGAGCCACGCAGCATCTGCTGTTTGGTCTGGCTTCAGGTAAACTCCTTTCGGGTAGTTAGACCTTCCTTCATTTTTATAGGGCATATAATAGGCATAGTACGTACCATTGCCCGAAACGGGCTCAAAGTAGAGCTCGCCTATTTCATTATTGAGCGTCCCAAATGCAACATTTTTTACCCGTTGATGTGTGGATGCATCTTCAATGATGACCCTTTTGTCTTGCGGGTCCAGATCGCGCCTTCGCCACACTATGACAGCCTTAGCCACCGGTGCGGCTTGGATAACTTTCAGTTGCACGCGGTGATTCCCGAGCGAATCGGCATCCCACAACGGTTTTGCGGCATACGTTTCCTTCTGCGCCAGGACAGCTCCTACGCTAAGCAAACTGATCGTAATAAAACAATAAATATATTTACTAATTTTATTCATAACCCTGCATTTTCCGGTTCCAATGTTAACCAAATAATTGTTCGTTTACAAAAATCGACTAAACACAACCGATTGTTTTAATTTTTGAAATAAAATCACGATATTTATGGCGTTCCATGCACAAACTCCCGAATCACGATGAAAAACTTTAAGCGAATATTTTGCTGCCTGGTTTGCGCCTTCCTGCTGGTTGCTTCACGAAACCCCGAGTCTCCACAGACCTGGAAGGACGACCGGGTGGATGAAAACAATTTTTTACACCCTGATCGGACGTATTACCCCGAAACCTGGTTTCATTTTATCGGTGGCAATGTATCTAAGGCAGGGATTACTGCTGACCTGGAAGCCATTTCCGCAGCCAAAATTTCAGGTATTCAACTATTTCATGGGCAGTTTGGAGGCCCCTGGCCGAGTGTTTCGCCACAGATCGCCTGCCTGAGTGAACCATGGGACGATCTTATTGCATGGACAGCCAGTGAATGCAAGAGGCTCCACTTGCGTTTTACCATGCAAAACTGCCCCGGTTGGTCATATGCTGGCGGCCCATGGATCACCCCATCCAATGCCATGCGCAACCTGGTTCAGTCACGTACGGATATCCTCGGAGGGAAGACTGTGCGCACCAACCTTGATAAGCCATCCCCCTCCAAAGAAGAATGGCGAGATTATAAGGACTTATTTGTGCTTGCATTCCCTACTCCGGACGGAGATACAGGAAAGCCGTTAGCCCCAGCAACCATGACACCCACCTTACCAGCAAACCTGCCAGCAAACATCGCGCAGCCAACCGTTATCCAGGTAGACTTTGGCAAGGAAACCCTAGTACGTACGGTAGAATTCCCTTCCATTGATTCCTATTCACACGCATGGGTTTATACCCCCGCTGTTCACATCAACGTATTTGCCGAAGTTGAGGGAGTTTCCCGAAAAATTATAGATTGGGACATGCCGCCTGCCAATTGGCAGGACGACCAGCCCATTACCATACCCTGCGCCGATACCCGTGCCCGGTATTTTCGCGTAGAAATTGTCAACCAACACCCCATGCATCTGTCTGGCATACGTTTCTTTTCTGCAGCACACCAACAAAATTACGAATCCGAAGCCGCTTGGACCTTGCGTAGGATCGTCCGTAAAGATTTTCCGAATCAATCCAAGCAATCGTGGTTGCCCTCGGGCAACATACTGAACCTGACCGGAAAAATGGATGAAAACGGCATGCTGTCATGGAAAGCACCAAAAGGTCATTGGACCATCCTGCGCATCGGCCACGTCAACACCGGTTTAAAAAACGGGCCAGCACCGGCAGAAGCCACGGGCTGGGAAGGCAATAAATTAGCTAAAAGTGGCGTACAGGCCAACTTCAATGGCTACATTGGGCGCCTGCTGAATAAGGGCGCGGCGCTTGACGGCAACCAGTTGAATGGCATCCTGCTGGACAGCTGGGAATGCAAGACCCAAACCTGGACAGCGGGACTGGACACCATTTTTGACAAAAAGCAAGGATACCCACTCCTTTCGCGGATACCAGCCCTTTTTGGTTATGTTCTAGATCAACCCGAAACCACCGCACGTTTTCTGCGCGACTGGCGGGTAACACTCAATGACCTGCTGGTGGAAAACTTTTTTGGTGAAATGGGCCAGATCGCCCATCAGCGAGGCCTTCAGGTATCGTTTGAAACAGCTTCCGGAGATTCTTTCCCCGGCGATATCCTCGAGTATTTTAAGTATGCCGATGTTCCCATGTGCGAATTCTGGCAGCCCGCAAAAGATTCACACGTTGGCAGCGATGAATTTAAGCCATTCAGGCCTACCGTCTCTGCCGCACACGTATATGGCAAGAAACGGGTGGCTGCTGAGTCGTTCACCTCCTTTTCGCTCACCTGGGATGAACAACCCCGGTTCTTGAAAACCTATGCCGACCATGCCTTTGCTAATGGGGTGAGCCATTTGGTATTCCACACCTACACCCATAACCCGCGAACCGATTTTTTACCCCCCGGAAGCTCATTTGGTAGTGGCATTGGCACGCCCTTTCTGCGGTTGCAAACCTGGTGGCAACATATGCCCTATTTTACAGACTACTTGGCCCGCTGCGGTTATATGCTTGAACGCGGACGTCCGGTGGCCGATGTGTTATTATATTTGGGCGATGAGCAAAACCATAAACCCAGCCAATCACTGCCTTTTCCAAAAGGTTATGCCTATGATTATTGCAACATGGATGTACTGCTCAACCGCCTCTCCGTTCAGAACGGACAATTAGTCACCCCAGAGGGGATTGCTTACCGGGCTTTGTGGTTGTAAGACTGTTACCGCATGCTTCCGGAAACATTGGAAAAAATACATTCACTGATTACGCAGGGAGCAATCGTCATAGGCACCCCTCCGGCTGAAATAGCCACCCTTAGCGGAGGTCGGGAAGCAGAACAACAGTTTAAAATTGCGGTAAATACTCTCTGGGGTAAGGGCACGGCCCCTGTGCGTAGCATTGGAAAGGGAAGGCTATATCGCGATGACCTGTTGGCCGCATTGCAGCAAGAACACATCACGCCGGATGTGCAGGTGTCAGATACGGCTGTGCACTGGCTACATCGCCAGACGGCAGATGCCGATATCTATTTTTTTTCCCTCAACCAGGGAAAAGCTTTTCGGGGACCTATTACTTTTCGGAGCGAAGGGTATGCCGAAATTTGGGATCCACTTACAGGATCAACCAAAGCATTAGGGTCAAATAAACGGTCGGCGGGAGATTCAATTTCTGTCGACCTTGATGCCGGGTCATCGCAATTTGTGGTCTTCCGGAAAGAGCCGCACAAACTAGCCGAACCCGTTAAGAAACTGATCACCGAAACGGCCTTGAATAAGGGCTGGGAAGTCAGCTTTCCGCAAGGCTGGGGTTTTTCCAGCCCTGTGAGAATAGACAGCCTGGCACCCTGGTTTACCTTTGGCACAAATCCTGAATCCCAACATTTCTCAGGCACAGCAACCTACAAGCGTCAATTAACTATACATCCTCAGCCACGAGCCGCATACATTCTTGACCTAGGTGAGGTGGAAGCCATTGCCAAAGTCAACATTAACGGCAAGGAAGTAGATACAAAATGGACCTATCCTTACCGCGTGGATATCTCATCTTACCTAAAAGAAGGAAATAACGAATTGCAAATTTCCGTCACCAGCACCTGGTTTAACCGGCTGGTGTATGATGCAGGGCTCCCGGAAGACCAGAGAAAAACCTGGACGATCAATGGGCCTGACAAAGGCTCCGCGTTGAAAAAATATGGGTTGCTGGGGCCAGTGATGTTGAGGCAGTATTAAAATCAGGTGTTAACGCGTCAAACTTTCCAAATAAGTAGCTGTTACTGGAGGAACGTTTGGTTTTTCCCCTTTGGCTTTTTGAGCGCGTAACCAACTATTTGATTTCTCAAAATTTTTTCCGTATATTAAATGATATCTTATAAGAATAATTTAAATACCGTTGAAAAATTTATCAGAAAAGCACTCAAAATACAACGGAACGAACTGAAAGGTTTTAGCGGACTATTGGTGTTTGTTACAGGGACATTGCTGTTTATAAAAAGCTTTCTATTGGTTTTATACCCCTGCACACATCTTAACAAAAAGATAATACTTCCGGTACAAAAACTTACCTCCGAAAATATTAATTTTGTTATGTGAATAACTTGACAGATCAGGAAATTTTGAGGTTAATCCGCCAATCTGACCGGATGGCTTTTGATATACTTTATGATCGGTTTTGGAAACCCTTGTACCTGCATGCCTTAAAAAAAACCGGTAGCAAGGATGATGCCTCGGATCTGTTACAGGATTTGTTCCTTGAACTTTGGAATCGGCGATTACACCTTCCGGAGATCAGCGTGCCCCTGCGTTATTATATGCGCAGTATCATGGTGTACAAAGTGGCCCACTATTTCCGCGAAAAAAGGTTCAAAGAAAAACATGAGGAAAATTTTGCTGCCTTCATTCAGCAAGAAAATAATCTTTACAATATTCCCATTGTGCTTAACGAAGATAATTTTGACTTTGAATCGGCTATAGAGCAGGTACAAGCGTGCGTAAGCCAATTGCCGGATCGTATGAAAGAGATCTTCCAGATGCGGCATATGGAGAATTATTCAATTTCTTACATTGCTGAAACCCTTCAATTATCAAAACAGACTGTCCATAACCAATTGCAGAATGCACTCCATCGCCTACGTCTTATTTTATTAAAAAAAAATATTTCCGCCAAAGAAATTCTGCTGTTATTGCTGTTTACACAAATTTAATATAAAATATTACTATTTCCCTCTGGTAGTTATATAAAAAAGTGGCACTACAATAATAGATGGCACGAAAAAAATCATTAACAATACTTTTTGCCCGCATTATCCTTAAAAAGGCAAAAAATGAAGAGAAACAACAGTTCAATAACTGGTACGAATACCTCGACATTTCCGAAGGACAGCACTTCAATAACGAAGCGGATGAAAAAAACGTTAAGGAAAAGCTTTTGCAAAAAATTCATGACCATATGGAAGACATGGACAGCAAAAAAGAACACCTTTACCGTTCGTCTTGGTGGCGAGCCTCTGCAGCGGCCTTACTTTTCGCTGCACTTTCTGCAATCTTATATATTTCGCATTACCAGTCTAAATTCGACAACCCTGCCTATATCAGCATCCGGGCAGACAATAAGCTAAAGCGGGTTAAAATGACTGATGGAACAATCATTACCTTAAACATGAGATCGCAGATCAGGTGGAAAACAGATTTTAATAAAAAAGAGCGTCGGGTTGAACTAACTGGCGAAGCATTATTTCAAGTAAAACACGACGACCGGAAGCCTTTTATTGTATTGACTGATAGTATAGAGACCTTCGATCTGGGGACGACATTTAATATCGAAAACTATCCAAATGAAGCTGAGATCAAAGTATCACTCATTGAAGGGTCGGTCAGCATTAACAAACCACACCCACACGGCCCGACAGTTTATATCAAGCCTGGTCAAATGCTAGCCTATAACCGTATTGCATCCTATATGCAAGTCAAACCCATTGCCACAGAAAATATAACTGATTGGACAAAGGGGCTGCTTGTATTCAACGGCGTGCCGCTTCCAGAAGCCCTGGAACGCCTGGCCCTGCATTACAACTTAAAGATAAGATACCCGCAAAAAGGTCTTGACAGCAGTACCGTGACCGGATCCTTTAGGAATGAACAATGGCAAGATGCTTTAAAAGCCATCCTATTTACGTTTAATATGAACTATTCTGTAAGAAAGGAGGTAATTTATATATACTAAACAAACCATGTAAACCACTCAATCCGAAGTCAGAACACCTTTATTTAATTAAAGCATTAATTAATTCAATGAAATATGAAATTAAGAATAAAGACGTGCCTACTGATTGTCTGTTCGTTTAGTTTTCAAGGCCTGCGGGCAGAACAGCTATACAATAACGAAGGAAAGATCAGTATTAAATTAAAAAATACAGACGCATCAGCCGTCATTAAAGAAATAGGCCGGCAAATAGTCTATTCTTTTATTTACTCACCCGAACAACTCGCGCAAGTAAAGGTCCCAAAAATTACATTTAACAGTATCCCCCTTCGAGAAGCCCTTCAACGTTTAAAGAACCTTTATGGAATGGATTATCACATCCATGGATCCACTATTTCCATTCGACTATCTTCCGCACATGAAAGCGTGGAACGAGCAAAACAGAAAACCGGGAAGATTAGCGGCCTCATATCCGATAAAAAAGGAAACCCGTTAGCCGGTGCAAACGTACGACTGGTAGAAATGAACAAAACGTTCCCTACCGATGCCGATGGCAAGTACCATTTTTTCGTTTTTCCCGGCACTTATACCTTGGAAGTAACTTATCTTTCTTATGCCAAACAACAGAAAAACGGCATCCATGTCGGGCTAGACGACAATACGGAAGTCAACTTCCGTATGCTTGAAGAATCGGGGGCGCTAAACGAAGTTGTTGTAGTTGGCTATGGCACCATGAAAAAAAGCGACCTTTCCGCAGCAGTAGCTACGGTTCCGGATATACAGCAGGGCACCAACCGTCCGGTGGTTGACCTGCCCAGCATGATTCAAGGAAAAGTACCGGGCGTAACCGTAGTGAGCGGCGGTGGACACCCGAACAGTACGCCGAAGATTACCATCCGTGGCGTTGGTTCCATCGCAGACGAAAATCCGCTGGTGGTTGTGGACGGCGTGCCTGGAGCCCCTTACAACCCTGCGGACGTACAAGCAGTCACAATCCTGAAAGATGCAGCATCAGCAGCCATTTATGGCGCCTTCTCGGGCGCCTCGGGAGTCATTTTGGTAACAACAAAACAAGCACAGGCAGGTGCACCAAGCATCCAATACAACGCTTTTGCTGGTGCCAAAAGTGCCTGGCGCCTACCACAGTCACTCACCGGCAAACAAGAGGCTGAAGTATACAATCATGCATATCAAACAGCAGGTCTTATTCCCCCGGATGGCTGGGACGCTAGTAAAAACCCAGATGCACAGGTCACGCGCACTGATTGGGTAAATGAAATATTCCAAACAGCCCTCACTAACCGGCACTCCCTCACGGTCAATGCTGGCACCGACAAATTCGCTACCCTGCTGCAAGGACGTTATGAGAAAAATGAAGGAACTCTGCTCAACACCTTCAATGAGAATATATCTTTACGTTTCAATGCCCATTACGATTTAACAGACCATTTAAAGCTAAAGCAAGAGGTCTTTTATAATAACAATAACAGCCGTGGAACCGAAACCGACAACGGTTACAGCGGAGCAATCATATCAGCCATATACATGCCCCGATCGGCCAGTGTCTATTATCCTGATGGCAGCTTTGGCGGTGTTGGCCCACGAGACTCGGAATACCTAGGGATATTTGGCGATGCCATTAACCCGGTAGCCACCTTACTACGGAACGATTCATACAACAAAACCAATGATATTCAGTCAGTTTCAGAAATATCGTATGCAAACATTATTCCCGGCCTGAACGTATTCAGCCGGTTTTCTTACCACCAGTCCAATTATTTTTATAAATACTTCGATCTGCGGCGCACAGAGCCCGGCAAACCTAATGACCAGAACATTCTAAGTTACAACACCAATAAAAATTATAATTGGCTTTGGGAAAACACGATAAACTATGACCATACGTTTAACAAACATCGCATTGGAGCCATGTTTTCAACTACCTCAACATCTAGCAGTTCTCGCGGATTTGGAACCGCGGCCCGTAATTTTGAACGAGAAGACAACTGGGCTCAATTTTTTATTAACGCGAATGACTTTGACAGCGACCGTCCTAACGATGGTCAAAGTGATGACCGGAACGTCTCCTACGTGGGGCGTTTGTCCTACAGCTGGGCCGACCGCTATTTTGTGACAGGCAGTTACCGCAAGGACATTGCCGGCCGTATCCCAAAAGACTACCAGGGTAAAGGCTTCCCAGGTTTAACGGCAGCCTGGAAGCTCAGTTCAGAACCCTTCTTCAAGGTAGAAGGTATAGATTTACTCAAGTTCAGAGCAAGTTGGGGTCGTATTGGCAACCTTTCTACCATTGGTGTCAACTATGGTTACCCTACTCTTGTCAGCAACACTGCTTACCAAATAGGCAATGGGGCGCCCATATCGACAGGCTGGTATATAAACGACCAGTTCAACCCGGCATTATCATGGGAGACTTCGGAACAACAAGATTTGGGAATGGACCTAAGCTTGTTAAAGGAACGGCTAAGCGTCACAGCTGATTATTTTAATAAAAAGACTTTCGACCTCATCCAGCGTCAAAGCACAGGTTGGCCAAATACTTTTGGCCTGGGATCACCTCTTATCAACCAGGGCGAGATCCACAATGAAGGCTTTGAAGTATCTCTTAACTGGAAAGACCACGTAGGTTCACTCGAATATAATATAGGCGGAAACCTTGCTACCCTGAAAAACCGTGTGGCGTCTATTTCCGAAGACCCGAATGCCTTTATTACACATCCCGACTCTTGGAGAGGTATCCTAACACCGTTCAGGTCAAAAGTGGGCGAACCATATTATTCTTATTGGTTAGTAAAAACTGACGGGATTTTCCAAAGCGACCAAGAAACCCAAAGTTATATTGGCCCTGCCGGGACACCGATCCAGCCGAATGCAAAGGCTGGCGACCTCAAATTTGTTGACTACAACAATGACGGTCAGATCGACGATCAGGACCGCATTTACATGGGTAATGCCTTCCCTAAACTGACCTATGGTTTTTCGGCTGGGTTGAACTGGAAGAACTTTGACCTCAACTTATTCTTCCAGGGCGTGGGCGGGGTAAAGCTGTTCAATGCCTTCAAGCAATCAACGCTGAACGCTGGCGAGCAAGGCTATAACCGCTGGGATAAAATCCTTGACGCCTGGTCGTCCACCAATCCTGATACCAAAATTCCGCGAGCAAATGTTCAAGACCCAAATAATAATTTTTCGACCAACTCTGATTGGTACCTGGAAAGCGGTAGTTATCTGCGCCTCAAAAATGTAATGTTGGGTTATACATTTCCCAAATTGCCTAAAAAGATGAAGTTGCACCTTTATTTAACGGGTGAGAATCTGTTTACCGTTACAAATTACAGCGGTATGGACCCTGAAGTAGGTGGAACCGGTATGGATGGCGGGCAATATCCTGTCGCCCGTTCGTATGCAATCGGCATTAATTTAACCTATTAATCTTAAAGAAGATGAAAACATATCAATATTATAAGTGTGTTGCCGCTGTCTTGCTGGCCTTATGTGTTATCGCCTGTGGTGAGGATTGGGTAGATACCAAACCCTATGGTAGCCTATCAACAGGCACCTTTTGGCAAAGTGAAAAAGACGTAGAACAAGCCCTGAATGCTATGTATGTGCCTATGCACTATGAATCAACATGGGGGCGCGACATGTTCAGCATGCAAAACGCCAGCGACGATGTGATCACTGGCCGTGTCAAAGCCGATTTTGACAACATCAAGAACTTCATACCCACAGGCCGAGAAGGTTATATGGCTACCGGATGGACAGACGTGTTTTGGATGATGAACAAAGCCAATCAAGCCCTTCAAGGAATACCAGGGGCCACCAACCTTACCGACGAAGAAAGAAATGCAGCGCTCGGCGAGGCCTATTTCATTCGAGGTTTTTCGCACTTCTGGATCGCGTATCTTTGGGGACACAAAAACCTAGGTGTGCCCTTTGATGGCCCCGAAAACGAGGGATATGGAGAACGCATACCACCGCAACTCCCTTCTGTGACCGACAACTACGCCCAAATCATCAGCGACCTCGAGAAAGCAGCAGACCTACTTCCCTTGTTTGAGACATATGCCGATAATAAAAAGGGACGGGCCCATAAAGCGGCTGCCTGGGGATATATGGTCAAAACCTATGCCTACTGGGCCCAATTTGACCCGAGTAAATGGGAGCTCATCCCGCCGCTTGTAGACAAAATCAAAAACGAAGGCGGGCGGAGGCTTATTAGTACCAAAGCCAGTGGAAAAGAAAATTTTCGCGCTGTTTTTCAAATTGAGAATAATTGGAGCAGCGAGTACATGTGGTCGGTGACATCCGGTACTCAGGGCGGTTCAGAATTCCCGGGAGTCGTGCTGGAAAACACCGGGTGGGGAAAATATAACGGGTGGGGCTACTTTACACCAACTGAAGAACTTTATAATTCATTTGAAACCGGGGATCCCCGCAGAGACATCACCATTATGAGTTTTGGAGATAAATTCACCTATTTTGGCGAGGAGCGGGAATACTACTCAACCAATAGCCTTTCGGGCTTCATGATCGGCAAATACCTCGATCCGTATACCTTTGGCATCAACGGTTCATCCAGTAGTAACCTAATGATCAACCAGAACGGCGATAACCCTACCACCAGGCTGAACCTGCCGCTCATGCGCTTCGCAGAGATGCTGCTTTTCAAGGCCGAGGCCCTCATTATGACCGGTAGGGCCGCAGAGGCTAAAGACCCACTTAACGCGATTAGAAACCGGGTAGGACTTCCGAATATTGACAGCCCGACCCTTGCCGACCTGAAAAGGGAACGGCGCTCAGAGCTTGCCCTCGAATGGACAGACCGCGCAGCCGACCTTAAGCGCTGGGGCGATTTTGACATGCTCCGCATGCCCCTGCATGGTCGCGACTATATGAATAAAACAAACGCCCATTCAACTTTCAAAGTAATTCAGGTGTGGCCTGCCCGCAATTTTGACCCTGCCAAGCACATGGCTTGGCCTATCAACCCCGATGAAATATCTCGGAGCAACGGCATGTATAAACAAACTCCCGGGTGGTAAAAAAAATTCGTATATTACTTGCTTTATTAGATTCAGGAAAAAATCACGCTGGAAAGTCTGTACATTAAGCCACTGCATAGGCAATGTAAACAGGACTACGGCCATCCCTTTTCTGATATATCCGCTGGAACGGAAAGGGTTACGCTAACGAAGTCACTGTAATAAAAAAGTGATAGGAGGTAAATGAAATGCTACAATGACGAGTAAAAGGGCTAAGTACGGGGCGACTTTTTAATATGATCATAATAACATCCCCGTGCCAGTGATGACCTATGGCACTTGCTACCAAATGTTCAGTGGATTTTATAAAAATAAGGAGATTTTTCAAAAATCATGGATGCAGTATTCAAATGCCAACATGCACTGCGGCTTAACATTTCTCCGGCACAACTTCAACTAAGCTCAAAGCCAGGTTTCCTTTTTCCGGAGGCAAGCCAACGTTCTGAAAAGCACAATCCGCAAAAGGTGAAGGCATCCGGACGACCTGCATGGCTACATAGCATTTTTGAAAACCACCTTCGGATATTTTCCGTAGCAAGCCTTATTTCTGCAAAACGGCCTTGAAATATTGTCATGCGGCTTAGAAAGATTGCAAAATGGTTTGGAAAGATTATCATAATTTCTAGCATGCATTCGTAACTGAATTGAATGTTGTTGCAAACGTTAAACATACTTCCGGAGCGATAATACCTTTATTCCCGGAACTTTTTCATAAATCTGTGGCGGCATCTCTATTAACGCAGCGCCGTATAGATCGTATGAAAAGCAGCTCCGGAAACAAGCTACGCATTTTTTATAGCATTCATAAGTACATAAGACGATGGTTAAGCCTCAAAACCATTTCCCAATGTCCCAACGAAAAAAGCCGAAGCGCCGCCGACTAAGTCAACAGCCGCTTCGGCTTGTTTCAAAATGAGGTAGTTTAACGCATTTTCTTCCAGCCCCACCAAGCAGCCCCCAGCAATAGTGGCAACAACCACAGCAACCAACTAAAACCGGCAGATGGCTTCATTGCCTTTTTCTGTAAGGATGTACGGTTTTCCTGATCCTGTTGCAGGGTTCCACGGGTACGTTTTTCCCGCAGCACATCCAATTGTAAATGGATGTCGCCCGATTGCAAAAATAAGGATGAGCTGTCGCGGCCAACAGAATCGCGCATTTGTAGGGATGATTGCCGGTTCAGCTTTTCGTTGCTGTACCTGGAAGTGGAGCAGGAAATGCAAAAGATCCCTGCGATTGCAAAGCATAGCAGCCTGATCATAATCAGCGTGCCATTCTTGAAACCGCTTCGCTCCAATCGCTGCGGCCACGCCCATTGCGAGCACGGACACGCAAACGGTAGATGGTGCCGGGCAAGAGGCCAGAAAGTTCATTGCTGCGCGACTTCGTGGTGGTTTGCACTTCACCCCACAACAGTTGACCGCCTTCATCAACGCCACTGCTCAGCGTATATTCATACTCCCAGGCGTCGGTCACCGCATCAAAATCAAAACGCATATGACCGCTTAGCTCCAAGTCTGATAGCCGCAGGCGTTCAGGCGTATGCGGAATACCGATGTTCCGGTCAGGCGCTATCAGCCTAAAGCCAGAACTTTCAAGCATCGAGCCCGTGCCTTTTGAAACCGTATTTACATGGAATGCCAGCTGCTTCATCAGGTCGATGAGCACTACCCGGCTTTCATTCTTCAGTTTTACGTCCTGGGCACTTCCACCTTTGCTGGCCACCTCCCATTTCTGTGCATAATCAGTCACAGCCGCCCCGTAAACCGCCATGTCGGGCACCGGCGTTGGGAAATTGGCGTTGTCGGTCATGAATTGCAGCACCCGTGAAGCCTGTGTGTTCAGGTCGCTGTCATTTAATTTCACGTAATTGCTCACTACTTTTAAAGATTTCATTGTTTTGTATTATTATAAGTTATTCCATTAGCTTATTTATTCAGTGTTGGTTGACTACCGGGCGGATCGACCCAGTTTGCAACCTGATAAATGGTCTTCACCGGTCTTTTCTTCCGATAAACGCCTTCTGTTAAAGGGCCGGCACGGATCGGGTTGGTTGTATTTGCTTCAACCGTGATGCACCAGGTATCATCCCAGTGGTCAACAAAACCACAATGGGCAATGCGTTTTAATTCGGAGAAATAGATACCGAATACATCTCCTTTTATAGGAGTTGTACGTAGTAAGTTATACGTTGTAAGTTCTTTTACGGCGCCCCATCTTTGCTTCCAAATCAGCCGGTTTTGCGGGAACAAAGCGGGTGCCCAGCCATTTTTTGGATTGTTAACGCCTGCTTTGCCCATGGCCCAGCAAACGAAGGCTGCACAATAGGAAAAATTGCCCTTTTTGTTGACATAGCCCAGGTATTGCTGCACCCGTGGGCCGTCGTTATGACCTGTGGCCTCTTGCACACCGATCTCGGCGGTGTAGATCTTTTTTAACGTTGTACGTTTTACGTTGTCAGTTGTAAGTTCCTGTTTGGCATACATCGTAGGGTTCCCGGGATGCTTTACAACAAACCCAAAAATAACCCAACAAATAATAAAATAAGCCCCCAGAATGAAATTGCGATGATTTTTGCTTCTAAACATGTCGATATTTTTTTTGTGAATTCCTGTTGATCGTTGTTCCATTCGTAAAATCCGGTTAGTGTATCACGCACGAGCCGAAGCAGTAGCCAGGCCGATAGCACACCTACATAAACCAGTAGCAATACGAGCAGCATTTCGCTTAAAATGCCTGTGTCGATCACACTTGCACTGGGATCCAGCAGCCTGATCAGCGGACCAGCCCACAGGAATAGTCCCATCCATAAACCAGTTTGGCATAACGCCAAAACCAAGGTCCAGTCCTTCCAGTTCCAAAAGCGCATCCAGCGCAGTTGCCTGTTCAGCAGCTGTCCCTGCTCCAGGAACCGCTCGCTTTCTTTTTTCTTTAATGATCTCATTGTTTACGTTTTCTTATGCTCAAGCTTTAAGCTTTCCATGAGGCAAACGTAGATGGCAATCATTGGCCATGCAATTAATGGCAGGAATTGACAGGAATTGGCGCTTATTCCTGACAATATCCTGCCAATAGCCTTACAAACGTCCTTTTCTACGGCTTTCTTTTAGCTGTTCTTCCAGGTCGCTTTCGTAAAAATAATCTCTTCCATTCCAGCTACGGGGTTTAAGTATTCCAGCGGCCACTTTGCGGTAATACGTTCGCTCGCTGATGTGCAGGTGATCAATTACGTTCTCCATGTATAAGCGCTTTTCCTTCTTTTTACGGGCCGCCATTTCCACTTGTATTTCCAGCCAGGCCAGCACAGCCTTGACCAGCGCCTTAAACTGTTCGGGCGACAGGCAATCTTTTATCGATAGGAAAACCCTAAGGAGTTCTTTGGCTAGCAGCAGCAGCTCTTTGAGCAGACCAGCCAGCACGCGCAGTATTTCAATTAATTGGTAAACATGTTCTTTCATGACCTATGCATGTTAAGCACATCGTCAGGTCAGCAACCCGGCAAAACATGCGAAAAGCCCTCCATTTACAGCAGTACGGACTCCACAGCAAGCTTATGCCCTGCCAAGCAGATGCAGGTTAAACCATTCCTTTTCCGCAAAAAAAACAAATATTGAGTCAAGTAACTAAAAATGAACAAAATGACCAAGCTCAAAATTTATTCTTATCTTAGCGGCATGAAAGGATTGCCCATCGGTTTGGATAGTTTTGAGGATTTTTCTTCCCTGGACAGCATTTATGTAGATAAAACAGCTTTTATCTATCGGCTGATGCACGCTGGCGGAAAAACTATTTTTCTGAGCCGTCCGCGCCGTTTTGGCAAAAGCTTACTTTTAAGTACTATCCAGGCCGTTTTTGAAGGTAAAAAGGAACTTTTCAAGGGTCTTTTCATTGAGGATAAGATTGATTGGGAAACCTATCCAGTCATTTCCCTGAATATGACCGTCACTGTCCGAAGCGTTGAAAAAATGGAAGAAGGATTACGCGGGCATTTATTGGGCATTGCAGCCAATCGGCAACTTTCCATCCCCTACCAAGACCCAGCAACTATTTTGGCAGAGTTGATCAGACAGCTGTATGTAAAGCATAATAAACAAGTGGTAGTACTTGTAGATGAGTGCGATAAGCCAATCTTGGACTCCGTGGATGACCTTGAACTAGCTAATGAAATCCGCAAAATACTACAGGGATTCTATGCTACTTTAAAAGCCTCATCGGCTTATATCCGCTTTGTCATGCTGACCGGGGTGTCCAAGATTTCACAGACCTCCTTATTTTCCGGATTTAACCAATATAACGATATTACGTTAAATCCTGACTACGCCGGCATTTGCGGCTATACCCAGCAGGAGCTCGAGCAGCATTTTGACGAATATGTGGATGAAGTAGCCCCTTTACTTCAATTGAGTAAAAAAGACCTATACCAGAAGATCAAGTTTTGGTATAACGGCTATAGTTGGGACGGGAAAACCTTTGTCTATAACCCCTTTTCGGTATTACGCCTTTTTTCTGAAAAGGAGTTTTCAGCCTATTGGTTTGCCACAGGTACCCCCTCCTTTTTGCTTAAGTTGCTCGATAAGTTTAGTGACTACTCGCCCATACTAGCCGATGAGAACCGGGTAGAAAGAGGCTTTGAGGATACTCAATCGCTTGAAAATATGCAGCTCTTGCCCTTATTTTTTCAAACGGGCTACCTAACCATCAAGGAAAGCCTGGTAGGTGACCCCTACTACAAATATGTCCTGAAGGTACCCAATGAAGAAGTCAGGAAGGCTCTTTTGGAAACGTTAGTGACCTATTTTGTTAAGCTGCCCCGCCGTTCTGACTTATTAGTCCTGGGACAAAATCTGGCTGATGCCTTCGAAAAAGGTGACACGGCAGCCGCCATCAAATACCTCAACGTACTTTACAGCCACGCCAGCTACCACCAATGCATTTACAGCGAAGGGTATTACCATAACCTGTTTGAAATATTCTCCAAATTTGCCGGTATCGATCTGCTCATCGAAAGCCGCACCGATATCGGTCGTGTCGACTCGGTTTTACGGTTTCCAGACAGAACATACATCATAGAAATGAAATACGCTGCTGAACAAAATGACCTCCCAACAGCTGCTGCAACAGCACTGGACCAAATAAAGCAGAAGAACTACCAGCTACCCTACCTGCACCAGGGCAAAACCGTACATTTACTTGGGTTGGCCTTTACCAAAGGAGGTATTGGGTATGAGGAGGAACTGACCTAAAGCCTTTGATAATCTAAGTAACTTTAGCTACGTTTGTAAATCAATGTTTAGGTATGGAAGAAAACTTACCCAAAGATGGTTTATTAGTACGGCAGCTGCAAGAAGGTATCGATGCAGCCTTTAATGTGCTGTATAAAAATCATCATCAGGCTATATATGCCAATATCCTCAGGCTGGTGAAAGATGAAGCGGCCGCCAAAGACATCCTGCAGGATACCTTTGCGTCTCTTTGGCAGAAACGGCAGCAACTGGATGCCACACAACCCATTGCCGGCTGGCTCTTTATCGTGAGCTTTAATAACAGCATCAGTTATATCCGCAGCCAGCTTAAAGAAAATAAGGCTTATGACGCCTACCTGGATCTGCTGGAGAGCACCGATGACCAGGCCCTGATCAAGGAACAGCAGCTACAACTCATTGAGCAGGCCATCGAAAGCCTTTCCCCCCAGAAGAAAAAAGTATTTCAGCTTTGCAAACTACAGGGCAAAACCTACGATGAAGCGGCGGCCACCTTACAAATTTCCAAACATACCGTTAAAGAATACCTCAGCGATGCCGTTGCCGGCATTAAAACCTACATTCAGGGCCAAAACAACCAAACCAACCTCCTTTTTATAAGCCTTTTTGTACAATTCTGGTTAAATCATTAATTTTTTTTCAAAAACTACCCCCCCGATCCATCCCCTTTTGCGTATTTAATACAAATAACAAAAAATCAACGTGGACGAACAACAGAAAGCTCTAATCAAAAAAATTCTAACGGCCAGCCATTGGACCGAAGCCGACAAAATCCGGCTCCGCCAAATCCTGGATCAGGAAGATCCGGAGCTGTTACGTACCGTGGCCTTTACCCTATTCCACACAGATAGCGAAACACCGCCCACTCTCCTATCAGACGAAGAATCTACAGAGCTCTTGCTGGATCTCCGCAGAAAATTAGTTCTGGAGGCATCAAAAACAACGACAATTTCCCGTTTGAGGGTATCAACCTATTATTATATAGCAGCCTTATTTATAGTGGCGCTAGCCACAGCCCTCTATTTCTACCGAAGCAATCCAATCGTACATCGTAAATCAACCCTTGTAAATGAGATAGGGCCTGGCCGAAATAGAGCCACCTTGACCTTAGCCGACGGCACAAAGGTAGCCTTGGACACCGCACAAAAGGAGATTATTGTTCAGAATGAAGAGGTCAAATATAATTCGGGAACATTAATCGTAACTCGTAAATCAGATATCGTAAATAGTCAACTGTTAACTTTGTCTACCCCCAAAGGTGGTCAGTACCAAGTAATACTCGAAGACGGCACCAAAGTTTGGCTTAACGCCGCCAGTACCTTAAAATATCCATCCAAATTTTCAGGAGATAAAAGAGAAGTGTTTTTAGAGGGTGAAGCATACTTCTCCGTTAATTATAAAGCTTCCGCTGGCGATCGCGTGCCGCGAGTGCCTTTCATCGTAAAAACCAAAAAACAATCCGTTACCGTCTTAGGCACGGAGTTCAATGTCGCCGCTTTCGCAGATGAAAAAGAAACGAAAACGACCCTTGTAGAAGGAAAAGTACAAGTCAGATCGCAAAACTTAAAACTTAAAACGTATAACTTAAAACTTTTACAGCCAAATCAGCAAGCCGTAGTAAAAGGCGATAGCCTGACGGTCAGCAAAGCGGACGTACGCAGGGAAACAGCCTGGCGCAATGGATATTTTGATTTTAACCACAAAAACTTTGGGCAGGTCATGCGCGAACTGGCCCGCTGGTATGACCTGGATGTAGTTTATGAAGGTTCCATACCAAATATCCAATTTTACGGTGACCTGAACCGCAGCAGCAATTTTGCCGTGGTGCAGGCCTTATTAGAAAGCAACAAAATTAACTATCGGCTGGAAACCGGAAATAAATTAATCATCATGAAAAAGCGGTAGAAACGCAAATTTATGCGTCTCCGTCATAACAAATAGGAGGATAAGAAAATTAGGATTAAAAAGTATACTATTTCAATAGACGTATATGGCAGCGTCTAAAAAAAAGGAGCGTGTTGACGCACGCTCCCAAATGTCCGGATAGCACCGTTTATCCTCTCGAAAAAAATAAAAAGTATTTACTATCCAAACAACGCGTAAAATTAATGAATATAACTTACTATTATAGGGTAATGAAACTTATCACCCTGCTTTTGTTTGGCGCATTTTTACAAATCAGCGCCCATACGTATTCGCAAACAGTCACGCTGAAAGGTAAAAACCTTTCCCTGTTGCAGGTATTTGACGCCATCCGGGAACAGACTGGCTATCGGGTGCTTGGAAATATTGACCTATTGAGCAACAGCCCATCGCTGCAGCTACAAGCCGAGAAAGTGCCGCTTAGCCTGTTACTAGAGACTGTTTTTAAAGGCCAGCCCCTTTCCTATCGCTTAGTCGATAGAAACATTTTATTGGAAAGGCCAGCAGAAACTCCGTTCATCCGGGCCATTTTGCAGGTAAAAGGGCGGGTAGTTGACAGCATTGGCCATGCCTTAGCTGGCGCAAGTATCGCCGTACTTAGCCCATCGGGGTTACGAACCACCCAGCAAACTCAAAGTGATCATAACGGCAACTTTACCCTGGAAAATGTGCCAGTCGATGCCCTGTTGGAAATAAGCTTTGTAGGCTATATAACCCAACGGGTAAAGGCAGCAGCCGAAATTGTGTCCGTAGTTTTACAAGCCGACCCTAGCGAGCTGGAAGAAGTTTTGGTCCAGTTACCTTACGGAACCGTTAAGAAAACGGCATTTGTTGGCTCAGAAACAAGCATTGGCTCCGATATCCTGGCTAATCAACGTGTCACATCTTTTACCCGTACCCTGGATGGTTTGGTCCCCGGACTGATGGCTACCAATGGAGGTGGCGATCCGGGCACTGACGCGCAAATCCAAATACGGGGTGTAGGTTCTTATAGCGCCAGCAGCAGCCCGCTATATGTAGTCGATGGTGTGCCCTATGCCGGCTCCTTAGTCTCACTTTCTACTGACGACATTGCCGCAATAACCGTACTTAAAGATGCATCTGCTACTGCACTGTATGGCTCCAGGGGTGCAAATGGAGTCATTATGGTAACCACCAAAACCGGATCTGCAGGCGGCAAACCGACACTAAATGCCAATGTACGCATGGGTTTTCAAAACCGTGCCATTCCAGAATATGATCGGGTGTCACAGCAGCAATATTATGAATTGGCTTGGGAAGCCACCCGAAACCGGATAGTTGGGGGCGACCTAAGCCTGTTAACCGACGCCATCAATGAACAAGCCTCTAAAGAACTTATACCAGGGTTAATTTACAACTCCACCAATGTTGCGGATGATCAGGTTGTACTGGCCAATGGCAAATTCAATCCAAATGCATCCTTATTATGGAATGACGACTGGCAAAAAGAACTCTATCAAACCCCTTTTCGCCAGGACTATCAGATAAATGCGGCCGGCGGTAGCCAAACGGGGAGTTATTACCTATCTTTAGGCTATCTGAATGAACCCGGCTTGGCCAAATTTTCCGGTTATAAACGTTACACGGGCCGTGTAAACGTAACTACCAAACCATCGACTTGGTTAACGGCCGGATTGGGCATTGATGGCGCTTTGGGTGATGATAAAAACGTACCCTCCGGAGGCACCTACACCACCAACCCGTTCTATTTTTCACGGCAAATAGGCCCTATCTATCCCATTTGGCAGCGGGATGAAAACGGAAACATCCTGAAAGATCCCAATACCGGCGATAAGGTGCTGGACTGGGGTGTTCCTGGACAATACGGAGCAAGACCCTATGGAAGCAACGCAAACCTACTGGGATCGCTCGCCTTGGACGACCGCAATACGCAAGACGGCAATGTAAACGCCAATACTTTTATAGAAGCTAAAATAATTAAAAATCTAACGTTTAAAACCAGTCTTGGAGGCAATTATTTTAATAGTTATCAAACAGAATATCAAAACTCACAATTCGGTGACGCAGCAAGCATTGGCGGGCAATCTGTAAAATCAAGTGTCCGCCGGTTATCCTTCACCTTTAACCAGGTGCTGACCTATGACAACCAACTGGGCCAGCAACATATCACCGCACTGGTAGGTCACGAAAACTACCAGTTCAAACAAAACTTTGTTTCTGCCACAAAAGCGGGATTTCCGTTTCCGGGCACCTCCGAGCTTACTTCTGCTGCCAACATCACGGGTGCCAATTCGTATGTGCAAAGTCTGCGAATTGAAGGCTTTTTTAGCCGGGTCAACTATAGTTTTAAAGACCGTTATCTGTTTTCCGGAAGCTTCCGCAGGGACGGAAATTCCAGGTTTTTCCCCGGAAACGAAACATCCGGCAATGCGCAATGGGGCAGTTTTTGGTCAGTGGGAGGAGGCTGGCGACTATCGCAAGAACGTTTTCTGGCAGGCTCTACCTGGATAGACGAGCTGAAGTTAAAAGCCTCTTACGGTGAACAGGGAAACGAAGGACTACTAAAAGCAGATAACACGGCCAATTATTACGCCTGGCAAAGCCTCTATGAATTAGGCTGGAACAATGCCAGCAACCCTGGTGCAGTGATCGTTTCGCTGCCCAACGAGACCTTAACCTGGGAAAAAAATGCCACCTTCAATACTGGAATCGATTTTTCGCTTTTCAAAAAGCGTTTTGAAGGTAGTATTGAATGGTATAAACGCAGCACCAAAAACCTGTTATTCAGTGTACCACTGGCGCTATCTACCGGCATTTCATCCATCAGCAAAAATGCCGGATCCATGACCAACACCGGAATTGACCTGATGTTGGGCTATCACCTGATCAGGCATACATCGCTCGATTGGCGGGTAGACCTGAGCTTTAGTCATTTCAAGAATAAAATCACCAAGTTGCCGGAAGAAAACAGAGAAAATGGCATTGTTGATCCAGACAATCTGCACAAATTAGTTGAAGGGCAAGATCGGTATCGGTTTTATCTACGGGAATATGCTGGTGTAGATCCTCAAAATGGCGATGCCCTCTATTACAAAGACGTTATTGACGCCAATGGTAATGCTACCGGTCAACGGGTTACTACCAATAACATTTATGAAGGAAGTTTTTACTTTCAGGGTAGTGCCATCCCCGATTTCAGCGGAGGCTTGCGAAACACCTTACGCTACAAAAATTGGGAGCTCTCCTTTTTGCTTAACTTTTCAAAAGGAGGGTACTTTTACGATGGCAATTATGCACAGCTGATGCATAGTGGCACCTATGGCATTCATTGGGATACAGATATCCTGAAGCGGTGGCAAACACCGGGGCAGGTCACAGACGTGCCGAGGCTGCAAAACGCCCTTACTACCCAAAGCGGAGAGTCAACCCGCTTTTTGTATGATGCCAGCTACCTTAACATCAAGAACATCAGCTTGAACTATACGCTACCCACCAGCCTGCTTACTAAGGCCAAGCTATCAAATGCACAATTATTTGCGCACATTGACAATGCCTATTTATTCAGCGGACGAAAAGGGAGCGACCCCCAACAATCATTTAGCGGTGTATCAGACTGGACCTATCTACCGGTCAGGACATTTACACTGGGTTTATCCATTGGTTTATAACTATCAAAGCACATGAAAAAGCTTATAAAACATATCAGAACTATCATTCCGGTTCTTTTCTTGCTAATGGCAGCAGGATGCGGAAAAGATTATTTAAAAACCAATCCCACCGATGCGGTCTCCGGAGAAACGGTCTTCGCTACCCTCGATGGTGCCCAGGTTGCCTTGGATGGAACCTACCGCATTTTATACACTTTTGGATTTACCCATTATGCCTTTGGGCAAAAATCGCAGGACCTGGCGTCAGACCTCTACGGTTTGGACATGGTGGTACACAAAGGCGGGCCAACCCATTTTGACGCAGACTACAATTTTACCGGCTTGGCTTTAACCTCCCTTGCATCGCGCACTGGCCGTGCTTGGGATTATTATTACAAAGTAATCAATAATGCCAACCGCATTATTGCCAACATCGATCAGATTACCGGGTTGCAGGAAGAAAAGGATAATATTAAAGGTCAGGCGCTGTGCTTACGGGCATACAGCTATTTTTACCTCATCAATTTTTACCAGCACACCTATAAAGGCAATGAAAACAAACCAGGTGTACCGCTGTATTCTGCACCAAGCGCCGATGGTGCAGGCCGTGGTACCGTGCAGCAAGTATATGACCAGATCAATGCGGACCTTGTGCAGGCGCAAACCTTATTGGAAGGCAAAACCCGCAGCCACCCTTCCCACATTGATGTGCGCACGGTCCATGCCATCCATGCCCTGGCAGCCCTGCAGCAAGAAGATTACCCCACGGCCAAGGAACATGCTGCAGCCGCCAGGCAGGGCATCATTCCGGCCACACGTGCCCAATATCTGGGTGGTACCATCTTCAACACGGTAAACGGCCCCGAATACATTTGGGGTGTAGAAGTTAATGCCGAACAACAAACCTCTTATGCTTCATTCTATTCACAGATGGACATTGCCTCTGGAGGGTATGCATCCTTTGGCAAACAAAAGAAAATTACCAAAGCCTTATATGACCAGATTGCCGATGGGGATGTGCGTAAAGAGTTATTTACGACCATAGCTGCCGGTACCGTAGCAGACCCCCCTTTGGACCAACATAAATTACGCCTTCGTGTAGCCGGTAACTGGGCCTCCGATTACCTATTTATTCGCGCCGCCGAGGCCTATTTAATCGAAGCAGAGGCTGATTACCGTACCGGGGATGAAAATTCGGCCCGTAGTGTGCTAGCAGAACTTATCCAAACACGCTACCCGGCCTATTCTATCAGCAATTTAAGCGGACAGGCACTTTTAAACGAAATTTTGCTGCAGCGACGCATTGAGCTTTGGGGAGAGGGCCGCTCTTACCTGGATATCAAGCGGCTAAAAACAGGTCTGCACCGCCCAACGGGTGACGGCAACCACACCGGGTGGGACCTTTTGAATGCCACCAATAAAGCGAATAATTTCCCGCTTCCTCCGGCAGCCATCAATAAAGAAGACCAGGATCCAACGTTCCTCTATAAAATACCGCAGGACGAACTCGATGCTAATGCCGCCTTAAAGGCAAGCGATCAAAATCCGTAAATAATAACTCCCCGCCACTAAGCGTGGGGAGTTATTTTTACTACCAACAGAAAAAATTAATGCTTATCTTAGCCGCATGAAAGGATTGCCCATCGGACAGGATAGTTTTGAAAATCTGGTAGCGGATAATGGCGTATATGTCGATAAAACGGCATATATGCTTCAAATGATTTCGAGCAGCGGCCGGGCTTTTTTTCTGAGCCGTCCACGGCGTTTTGGAAAAAGTTTGTTCTTAAGTACCATCAAGGCAATCTTTGAAGGTAAAAAAGAGTTGTTCAAGGGACTTTTCATCGAAGACAAGATTGAATGGGAAACATACCCGGTGTTAAAGTTGGATATGAGCGGGCTGGATATAACCTCAGTGCCCGAGTTCAAAAAGAGCTTATTGAATAAATTACAGGATATGGCTGTGGCTGAGGGTCTGGATATTGACGTTGATATCCCCGCATCCTTTCTATCCAGAATGATCCATCAGCTTCACGAAAAGACTTATAAACAAATAGTTGTACTTGTAGACGAGTACGACAAACCTATTCTGGACGCCATTCATGATTTAAAAAATGCCGATGAGATACGTGCAATTCTGCAAACTTTTTATGGCGTTTTAAAAGCGTCTTCTTCCGTGTTGAAATTTTTAATGGTCTCAGGCATTACAAAAGTCAGCCAAACCTCCATTTTTTCGGGCTTTAATAACCTAAATGACATCAGCCTGGATACTTCCTTTGCCGGTATTTGTGGGTATAGCCAACAAGAATTGGAACACTTTTTTACCGGTCATATTGACAAGTTTGCTGAGAAAAAGAATAAATCAAAAGCAGAAGTACTTACTGATATTAAATACTGGTATAACGGTTACAGCTGGGACGGAAAGGTTTTTGTTTACAACCCGTATTCTGTTTTGTTATTATTTGAAAAAAACTTGTACAAGCCTTTCTGGTATAGTACGGGTACACCAACCTTCTTATTAAAACTACTTAATACTGGCAATAACCTGGAAACTGTACTAAAAGACTCGATTAATGTACCGGACACTTTTACTGACGGGCAGACCATCGAAAAACTCAATAGCATTGGATTATTGTTTCAAGCAGGTTATTTAACCATCAAATCATTTGACGAAGAAGAGAGCAGTTATGTATTGAAGATACCTAATGAGGAAGTACGTAAGGCCATTTCAGAATTGGTTTTAACCGATATTTACCAAGACAACATCAGCAATTTGCATGTACTGAGCAAGAACATTCGGCTGGCATTTAGTGAGGGAAACACGGCATTGGCAGTAGAAAACCTGGATATCCTGCTTTCGAATACCACCCACAATACCCACGATTCCAATAAAAACGAGAGCCATTACCAAGCCCTCTTCCAATTAGCCATGATCTTATCAGGTATTGATCATACTGGCGAAAGCACACATGGAGGCGGGCGAACGGATGCTGTATTATCATTTAAAGCACACGTGTATGTCGTAGAGATCAAATATGCTGCACCAAAAAAGGGGGCATCAGCAGCACTCACTACAGCCATGAACCAGATTAAAGAAACTAGCTATCATAAGCCTTACCTGAACCAGGGAAAAACTGTACACTTACTGGCATTAGCCTTTTCAAAGGGTGGTCTGGCATTTGAGGAAGAAGTTGTTGGTCTGTAAATCACATATTACATATTAAATTCTTAATTTTGTAATTCAAAGTTCATAAATATGCGCAACTTAAGCAAAATGACGGATGAACAGCTGACTTCTTTGTTAAAAGAAGGCGATCATGGCGCTTTTACGCAAATTTATGAGCGATTTAAACGAAAATTACTGGCGATGGCTTATAATTATAGCCGTGATAAAGCCCTTGCTGAGGAAGTGGTGCAGGAAGTTTTCGTTTCACTCTGGGAAAAGCGGCAAGATGTGGCGATTAAATCGCTGGAGGCTTACCTTGCTACCTCCATTAAGTTTTCGGTTTTCCGCACCCTGCAACGTGATTTGCACCGCAAAGAACTGGCAGCACAGCATTATTCCCCAGCAGCTATTACCTATGACCATGAGCAAGTCTATGCGCGCTTCCTGCAGGAATACATCGATGGCATTGTGGAGAACCTTCCTGAAAAATGCCGTCTGGTATTTATTTATAGCCGAACGGATGGCCTTAACAACCGTGAAATAGCTCAAAAGATGGATATAGCCGAAAAAACCGTCGAAGCACACCTGAGCAAAGCTATCAAAACCATCAAAAATAACCTCAACGATAATGATCTGCTGATGGTCACGGCATTTGGTCTGCCCCTGCTATAGCTTTTTTATTATTTTTCAACCGGACTAAGGGTAACAGCCCCCTTCGCGTTACTTACAGCTATAATAGGTAAAAAACGTGGAGCATACGCATTTAAAATACCTTCTTGAACAATACCTTGGTGGTTCAGCAACCGAAGCGGAGCGCGATGAGCTGCTGGCCTGGTACCACTCCTTTAACCATGAAGAAGTAGCGTGGCCTGCCGAAGGACCGGAAGAGGAAGCAGCCGTGTTTAGGCGTTTGCAGCAAAACATCCTTGACAAAACCCGGCCAGTAATCCAAAAGAAACCCCACCGGCTTATCTGGTTAACCAGCGCGGCAGCCCTTTTCATCGTGTCACTAGCTACCAGCCTATACTTTTATCGAAGCGGAGCCATCGTAAATCGTAAATCAACCATCGTAAATCAAGCAATCATCCCGGGATATAACCAAGCAACCCTGACATTAGCCGACGGCACAAAGTTAGCCTTAGATAGTGCGCAAAGCGGGATTATCGTCAACGACGAAAATATTAAATACAACAACGGCGAAATTATAAAGAACGTCATGTTGAGCGAGGACGGTGGGAAGGAAGCGAGCGGAGCCGAAACATCTCTGCCCACTTCTTTAACATTAACAACCCCGAAGGGGGGACAGTATCAGATAATTCTTAGTGACGGAACAAAGGTTTGGCTCAACGCAGCCAGTACGTTAAAATATCCTTCCAGGTTTACTGAAGATAAAAGAGAGGTCTTTTTAGAAGGCGAAGCATTCTTTCAAATAGCCGATGTAAAAGGCAAACCATTTAAGGTAAAAACCCCAAAGCAAGAGGTTCTGGTATTGGCTACATCCTTTAATCTGAGTGCCTATTCAAACGAAACCAGCGAGAAAACAACCCTTGTAGAAGGGAAAGTCCAGGTCAGATCGGAAAACGTAAAACGTAAAACGTACAACCTACAACTTTTAAAGCCAAAGCAACAAGCCGTGGTTAAAGGGGACAGCCTAACGATTAGCACAGTCAATGTAGATAACGAAACAGCGTGGCGCAACGGTCGTTTTGACTTCAACCACAAAAATCTGGAACAAGCCCTGCGTGAACTATCCCGCTGGTATAACTTTGAAGTAATCTACGAAGGCAAAGCACCTGATATCGAATTTTTCGGAGACCTGCTGCGCAATAGCCAGATCAAGACCGTGCTGAACCTGTTAGAAGCCAATGAAATCAAATACCGGCTGGAACCAGGGAAGAAATTGGTCATTATTGGCGGGAAAGGAGGCCAGCCATAAACCCTATAAATTCAGAACATATGAAAACATAACCCTCACAGACGTTCAGACTGGCGTCTTAAAAAGAGGGGAAGGTCTTCGATCCCCTTCCCCAAATAGTCCGGATATCAGTGCTTATCCATTTTCTGACAAATAATAAGGTATTAACTATCCAAACCAAACAAAGTTAATGAATAAAAATTACATATTCAGGGTAATGAAATTAGTCATACTCCTTCTATTAGGCGGCTTCCTGCATCTCAGTGCCGCCAGTTATTCACAAACAGTCACGCTTAAGGGGAAATATCTTCCGCTAGCAGAGGTATTGCAAGCCGTGCGCAAACAAACAGGCTATGGACTGGTGGGCAATATGCGTATGCTGGAAGACAGTAAGTCGGTAACGGTATCTGCAACAGACATGCCGCTGGAGGAATTTTTAAAAACTGTTTTCCGGGATCAGCCGCTGGGCTATCGTTTGGTAGAAAAAAATATAATGTTGGAGAGGAAAAATAAATCTCTCTTTGCCCGTATCAGCCATCCTGAACAAAATGAATCCAGGCCGGAGATGGCCAAAAAGAATATCACCATAACCGGTCGTGTAACAGACACCACCGGTGCAGCACTGCCCGGAGCCACTATTACAATCAAAGGCCAAACCAATAATCTACTTACTGATAAGGATGGCCAATTTACTTTTTCGGCCCAATCCGGCTCAGAGGTAACGGTAACTTTTATCGGATTTACACCTTATACATTTAAGGTAACCGAGAACCTGTCTTTCCAAAATATTGTGCTGCGTACCACATCAAGTAAATTAAATGAGGTGGTCATTGTAAACACAGGGTATCAAACTTTACCAAAAGAAAGGGCTACGGGCTCGTTTAGTTTTGTAGATAATATAACCTTGAATCGGACGGTAGGGCCGGATATTTTAAGTCGATTAAAAGGGGTTACGAGTGGCTTACTTTTTGACCCAAATACGTCAAGTTTATCAGGGGATGGCACCTTGGGAATAAATATCAGGGGCCGGAGTACTATCTATTCAAATGCTGATCCTATCATCGTATTAGATAATTTTATTTATGACGGTGATCTTACCAATATCAATCCTAACGCAATAGAGGATATAACAGTATTGAAGGATGCTGCTGCTGCATCAATTTGGGGAGCGAAAGCTGCAAATGGCGTGATTGTTATAACCAGCAAAAAAGGTAAATATAATCAGTCGGTTTCCATAGAAGTAAACTTCAACATTTCAATTATAGGCAAACCGGATCTTTCATATTCACCAATATTGAATAGTAAAGATTATATCCAAATCGAAAAGTATTTGTTTAACAATGGGTATTACGATCCTTACATTGATGATTCATATTCAGTTAATGCCTTTACCCCTGCAATCAATGCAATGATTGAAAATCGAAAGGGTAATTTATCGAACCTAGCCTTGCAGGAAGAATTGAATAAATTCGGAGAGAAGGATGTAAAAACAGATTTTTCTAAATACTTATTCCGAAAATCAGTAATACAACAATACAGTGCAACCCTAAGAGGGGGTGATGCTCATAATAGATATTTTATATTTGGAGGTTATGATAAATCCTTGAGTAACCTTAGGGGAGACGACAATAATCGAATTACTTTTAACGCAACGAATAATTATTCGTTTGCAAAAGAAAAACTTGAGCTCACTACAAATTTAGTATTCACGAAAGTCAAAAATAAAAATAATGGAATAACGCCCAATTCTATTAGTCAGGGAAGCGGAATATTGTATCCTTACGCAAGTTTGGCAGACGAAAATGGTCAGGCGTTAAAAATTAACAAATATATAAGTCCATTGATTGATACAGTTGGACAAGGTAAGTTATTAGACTGGAGTTATCGACCTTTGGATGAATTAGATTTCGCTGATAATGTAACAAAAAATGTAGACTACAAGTTAAACTTTGGACTGTTATACCATATAACCAAGAATTTAAGTGCCGATTTGAAATACCAATACTCGAAAGGTGAAAATACAACGGATAATTTTTACAGCGAAAACACTTATTTTACAAGGGATTATATCAATGGGTTTAGTTCCATTAATGCTGATGGTTCGGTTAACAGGCCGGTTCCTTTGGGTGCCATTTTAGATAAACAAACTAACTCATACACTGGTCAGCATGGACGTTTTCAAATCAATTATGATCAGAGTTGGGATAAACATTGGATTACAGGAATTGCCGGCGCTGAAGTTAACAATATCTCTACCAATGAACAATCATCGAGATTTTATGCTTTTGACAAGGAACATTTATCAAGTGTACCGAATTTGGATTATGTTTCATACTATATAAATCCGGTTACAGGATATAATCAACAAATAAGTAACAAAGACGGCCTAAGTGAGTTAAATGATCGATTTGTTTCTTACTTTGGAAATGTTGCATATAGCTACTTAAGCCGGTACACGTTCTCTTTAAGTGGCAGAAAAGATGGAGCAAACATATTTGGTGTGAATGCAAATCAAAAAATAGCACCTTTTTGGTCATCTGGGTTCAGTTGGGATTTAAGCAGAGAGCCTTTTTATCATTTAAATTGGTTACCATCAATAAAAGTCAGAACCACATATGGTTATAATGGAAATGTTAACAGAAGAATAGCTGCATTACTGACAACTCAATTAGGAACAGTCACCCGATATGGCCAGCAAAGCAGTTCTGTGGTTAATCCACCAAATCCTGATCTCAGATGGGAGACATCAAAACAGTTTAATTTTGGATTTGATTTTTCGATTCTAAATAATGAGAGAGTTTTTGGAAGTTTAGATTACTATAAAAAAAAAGGTGTTGACTTAATTGGAGATGCGGTGTTACCGCCTTCATCCGGATTTTCCAGTTATCGGGGTAATACCTCAGATATGAAGGGCTATGGCTTCGATTTCGTTATCAATGCAAAAGCAATCGATGAACGATTTAAGTGGTTGTCTTCCATTCAATTTAGTATCTCTAAGAATCAAATAACGGATTATAAATTAGATCCGGTGAGTAATGGCGATATAGTTGCTGGAAGCCCGGTAGTGGGGAAACCAGTTGGTTCGCTTTTTAGTTATAAATGGAAAGGACTTGACCCTTCGAATGGTGATCCTCAAGGCTATTTAAATGGAGAAATTAGTAAAAATTATACTTCTATAATAAATTCGTTAAATAGTTCAGAGTTAGTGTACAGCGGATCTCAACTACCTCCGGTTTTTGGTAATTTCATGAATACTTTTTCATTTCAAAACATCTCTTTATCAGCTAACATTACGTATAAATTTGGATATTTCTTTAGAAAACCTTCAATTTCCTATACTGATGTTTTTAACGGTTCTACGCTGGGCAATAACGATTATGAAAAACGGTGGCAACAAGCAGGAGATGAAAAAGCAACCCATGTTCCTTCAATGGTTTACCCAGGAGATTTTAATCGAGATGTTTTCTATCAGTTATCAGAAGCCTTGATAGACAAAGGAGATCATATTCGTTTAAAAGATATCCGTGTGAGTTACGATCTAAATAAAAAACAATATAAAAGGTTGCCTTTTGAAAGTCTACAGATTTATTTGATTGGTGATAATATCGGGATATTGTGGAGGGCGAATAAAGATCATGTAGATCCCGATCAAATTCCTGGATATGGGTATTCCTATCTTATACCTTTTACAATCAGTGGGGGAGTAAAAGTAAATTTTTAATTCAAAGAAATCATGAAAAAATATAGTATATTCATAATATTTATATCGACGTTTTATCTATCATCTTGCAAAAAATATTTGGATAAAGTTCCGGACAGTCGGCTAACAATTCCAACCGAAATTAATGATCTTCAGTATCTTTTGAACTTTGTTAGTTTTATGAACGTGGGCGCGCCGGAATTGCCCGATTATTCAACTGACAATGTATTGTATAGTTTTACTTCTTGGCAAGGATTCGTTGTTAATCAACTTAGAAACAGTTATATATGTTCAAAAGATATATTCCAAGGCGAAACCTCAATCGATTGGAATTACGGATATAGAACTATTTATTATAGCAATGTTGTATTGGACGGATTATCCAATTTAAAAAATTTACCAAAGGATCAACAATATAATACGACAAAAGCACATGCTTTATTTTTTCGGGCACTTACATTCTTTAACTTACAAGATCAATTTGGTCAACCGTATGATCAAAATACTTCGGATCATGATTTGAGTATTGTTTTGAGACTGACTCCTGATCTTACTGCGAAAGTTCAACGGAGTACGGTTAAGGAGACTTATGACCAAATTATTAAAGACTTGAACACTGCCCTTATTCTACTACCCAATGACTTTAATCTAAAAATCCCAACGTTACCTGGAAAGCCTGCAGTATATGCACTTTTAGCACGTGTTTATTTAACTATGCAAAATTACGAACAGGCGGGAAGTAATGCAGATTCTTCTTTGAAATTATATAGCACCCTTTGTGATTATAACACAATTAATGCTTCCCAGACATATCCTTTATCTCGTAAACAGAACGTTGAGGTATTATTTGAAAATAATCAAAGAAGTAGTGGAAATATAAATCTATCAATAGATACTGCACTATACAATTCTTATGACAAAAATGACTTAAGAAAAATCATGTTTTTTAGGACTGGCACTAATGGATCGGTCCTGTATCAGGGAAGTTATGGTAATCTCTCTGGTAATCCAAGTAATGGGCTTACAACTGATGAAATGTATTTGATCAGAGCAGAAACAAGGGCTAGATCAGGAGATCAAAGTAGTGCTATGGATGATTTGAATGCTCTATTGGTCAAGCGCTGGGCGATTGACAAGGTCACCGGCCTAACGTTATATAAAAATCGAACATCATCTAGCGCGGAAGATGCGCTTAAGCAGATATTAGTTGAACGAAGAAAAGAATTAATATACCGCGGTCTTAGGTGGTCGGATTTAAGACGCTTGAATAAGGATCCGAGATTTGCTAAAACGCTTACTAGATCGCTAAATGGACAAATATATACCCTTCCACCCAACAATTCAAGATATGCGTTTCCTATTCCAATACAAGAAATTCAATTAACCGGAATTCCCCAAAATAATAGATAGAATTATGAAATATTCATATTTGTTAGTAATAATTTGCTATTTTAACTTTTTTTTACCACCAGATGCATTAGCGATAAATTCAAATAGAACAGATACCAACAGGGTCAACTTTACGATAACCTTAGTTAACAATTTCGGCGGTGATAAAGCAAATGTAGATACGTTGTGGGTTTTATGTTACGACCACGCGCTATCAAATACTACTGACATTAAGTTGAAACATAGTGAAATTTTTTCTGCCAGGGCCAAGGATGGTAATTTTTACTTTACCATACCTGATGTTTCAAAACCACAATATTTTAGTTTAGGAACAAAGGTAGTTAGGGGATTTACTACCAATAATATTGGGCAAAAAACTTTTTTTAATCGCTATGATATGTTTAATGATTTCCTGAGAATGTATTTAATGGAGCCAGGTGATCAAATTAACATGAGTATTACAGCTTATCATCATCCTTTAACTGCTTTTTACGAAACAACTTATACTCCAACATTTGAAGGACTTGGTTCAGCAAAGTATACTTGCAGATTTCAATTAGATTATCTAATGGGATGGTTAAATCTGCTTGATAATAGTGATAGTGCCTCTTTAAGTTTCACCGGAAAATATCAGGAGAATAATGCTTTTGATAAAGCAATCTCTGGTGGGCTTCATTTAATAGAATCATTCAGATCGCTTTTAACAAATGTTGCATACGATATTCTAAAGGCAGATTTAGTCAGTGAGTCAGAATTATCTAAATACAATGAATTCAATATTAGGAAGATAGTATACCCAAATGAAGCAGACAAAACAACCCAAGGAAAAAGAAATATAAAAATTTTCAAGGAACAAATGCTAAGTAGGAAATTGCCGTATATTTCAGAAGAGGCACAACTAATTTCTAAGTCCTATCCACTTTTCTATTTGAAGAGATTTAGTTACCTGTCAGATTTATCACCTTCCGCAGACGATTTGGCATTATTCACTAATTTAAAATCAATAAAAAATATTCCGTTTAGAGATAAAATCTTGACGAAGTTCCTGTATGACTACAATAAATCTATTCCTCACATTAATAGTATTTATGAGGAGACTACTACAATCGTGAATGATTCATATTACAAGAATGTAATGAAAGGATTAATGGGACTTTTAGTAGGAAGTCCAGCATATCAATTTAAATTACAGGATAAAAACGGCACAATAGTTTCTCTTGCAGATTTCAAAGACAAGATTGTCTTTTTGGATTTTTGGTTTAACGGTTGTTCTGCGTGTGCTAAGTATTATAAATATGTCTTAAAAGATGTAGAGAGAGACTTCAAATCTAACCCAAATATAATTTTTATTACGGTAAATTATGATTCCAATTTGACTAAGTGGAAAGATGGACTTGAAAGTGGGATATACACATCAAATGAAGCAATTAATTTGAATACAAATGGCCAGGGATTGAAACATCCACTTATAACGTTCTATGGCATTAGTAGCGCCCCTTTCCCAATGATAATTGACCAAAAGGGAAATATTTCATCTTATGGAACAATCCTTAGGGATAAGAATAGCTTAGTCAATAATTTAAAAGAGCTTCTACGCAAAACCAAATAGACTTATGAAAAAAATCTATTTGCTATAATAGTCGCGTGTTTTTATTCGGTTTCTTTAGCTCAGAATTACGTTGTCGACTTTACCTTAAATATTGCACCTCAATTTTCAAAGTTCATTTTAAAAAATGGGAGATCTATAGATACATTAAGTTTTATTAACGGGCAAGCTAAGTTCACAGTAATTATTCTAAGGCCGCGGATTGTCCAAATAATAATTAATATGCTCGTTTCTGAGGGTGTATTACAATATTCATATTATATTGGGATGTCCCCTGGAGCTATCAACATCAGTATCCGGAAAATAAAAAGCAGAACGAAATTGTATTAAATATAAATCAGTACGCTATGGATTTCGAATATAAAGAACAAGAATCAATAATTGCCTGCTTTAAAGTACCACAGGGTTATATTATGGCCAATCATGAGTCCCAACTTTTATTAGCTACACTTAAAATAACAATAGCCTTTTTATTGGGCTTATTTATCAAAACAAGCTGTTTTGCGCAGATCGAAGCCCCCGTTAAAATGAGCTACGTTGCAAAGAGAACTTCTGCCACTGAAGCAGTGCTTTTTTTCAAGGCAACCATCGATGAAGGCAGGCATATCTATTCCGTTAACCAAGGCGATGGTGGCCCGATAAAAACCAGTTTTAAATTTACACCATCCAAGGATTATAGTAAAACGGGCAAAGTGATAGAGCCCAAGCTGCACACTGCGTTTGAAGAAGCTCTCATGATGGAGTACTTCCATGTATATGGTTATGACCGCGCAACGAAACTGGCTGACGTTTTAGAATCGGCGGTCGTTAGGATGGCTCATGGAACCACGGCGATCGGCGTGGAGACCGGCCCATTTAAGTATTATGGCCCGGAAAATTTACGGTAACAGGAGGCACACGCTGACAGGCAATATCTTAAGAATGGAAATAATTTAGCATAACGAAATAAGCAAACATGGACTGGCAAGAAGATATCCAAATGGGCAGCTTTGCACTGATCGTAATCTTTTTAGCTTATGTAATAGACCAGATGCTCATTAACCGGATGCCATAATAAAAGATGCCTCCCACAGCCCCGCACTCAGGGCCGCATCGATAAAGTTATATCAAAACGACATAATTATTACAACATTAAAAAACAACCATGAACAGCATCTCCTCTTTAACAAAACTCATCCAAGGCTTAGTCCATAAGGCCACAGAAAATCTTTTAACATCCGCCGACCTGGAAGCCCTAATCACAGAAACCCTAAATACCGAAAACGCCATCTTGTCCACGTCCCTCTCCTACCCATACCCCTGGCAATCGTCCCAATACCTGCACATCCAATTAGAACGGATTGTAGATCTGGACAATGAATTATTTGCCGCCACGGAAGATAAACAAGCAGTCCTCCCCTATTGCCACCTGATGCATAGATTAAACGAACACTTGCTGCGCAATACGAACCATTCGGCTAATGAGGTCGCTCCGTTGTCCCATAGCTACAGGATCATGACGGCTGACCAGCTAACGAATCGTTGGGCAGTTATTAGGCGGGGACTGGAAGAACAGGGCTGCAGCATAACCCTGCTGGATCTCTGCGAAAAACCCCTGCACCTGCTTTCTGCCATGCACGTGCGCTACCGCCAGCACGACCACCGCTATTTGGAACAATACTTGGATAAACTGGAAAAGGTAACTGGGGTGTCGGAAACCCCACTCATTGAAGCCTTGATCCGGCTGGACATGAACAGCAGCAGGGTGTTTACCTACATTGCCAATAAGCTGAATGCCACCTACGCCCAACTGGGCACCCCTGAAGAACAGTTGCAATGGCTGGATGAACAGGAACGGTATTTCGGCCAGTTTGGCTTGGTGTCGTCCCTTTCTTACCGACCGGAAGGGAATAAGTTGCTGGACGAATTAAAGGGATGGGTGGAAGACAGGTTGGCACTCGCGTGGACGCGATCGCCAGCGGACGAGGATGAATGGGAAGATGAAGCCGGCCTTGCGGCCAACAACCAGACCATTAAACGCAATATGAATGTCACGGAACTGGCCGTATTTGAAAAGATGTTATACGACCTGGGGCTCACTACCGAGCGAAACCTGGAAACCTTATCCATTAAGTTATCCAAAAATTTCAGCAGCCGTGAACGCAATCACCTGCAAGCCCACAGCATCCTGAAAAAATTCAATGTACGGGATAATTTAATCAAGAACACGCTTCAGGGATGGTTGCGGGATATGGGGGATTGGTTGCGGAGGAATATGAATTAATTTAAGCCCATCCAAATAATCCCCTGCCTTATTATAGAGCTGCCACAGACCTGGACCAGAAAATGCGGATTTTACTGGTGTCTACTTTCTTTTTGGCGACATACAAATCATAATTTTCCTGCACACGCAGCCAGAAGTCTGCGCTGGTATTAAATGCCTTTGCTAACTTCAAAGCCATTTCAGGATTCAGGAGTGACCTTCTGCTTTCCGTTAATTAGTGCAGATAACGTTTTACGGCTAATAAGTAACCCTTTTGCCACATCCTCCAACGTCAATTTGCTATTGGTTTCTTCCTTTATTCCCTCAATCGTTTCTTTGATCAGCTCTCCGGGGTGAGCAGGTGCAAACATAGCCATATCCCAAAGATAAGATGTAACCTTAGTAGTTACAAGTTTTGATAAATATTTTCTTAATTTAAGATGACGATCTGCATAGGTTACGGCTTCCCTATTAAATTTTGTGCTGCTATGAGCGGCCTAAGGAAAATAGCGTAACGAGACCGAGGCTCGTGAAGCGGTTTTCCTAGCCGCGAAGAGCAGTCAAAATTTATTCTTATCTTAGCGGCATGAAAGGATTGCCCATCGGTTTAGATAGTTTTGAGGATTTTTCTTCACTGGACAGCATTTACGTAGATAAAACAGCTTATATCTACAAAATGTTAAAGTCCGGTGGAAAAACATTCTTCCTGAGCCGCCCGCGCCGTTTTGGAAAAAGCTTGCTTTTAAGCACCATTAAAGCCATTTTCGAAGGAAAAAAGGAACTTTTTAAAGGGTTGTATATTGAAGACAAGATTGAATGGGAAACCTATCCGGTGCTGAAGTTGGACATGACCTTGAATTCGGAAAGCACGGATACGTTGAAATTGGGATTGGTCCGTGTGCTGGAAACCATTGCCGAAAGAAACGAGGTATTGCTTGAAGGTTATGAAAAGTCTCCATCTGACATGCTGAGCATGTTGATAGAACGGCTTTATCTAAAGACTGGAAAACAGGTAGTCGTACTTGTAGATGAGTACGATAAACCTATTTTGGACGCCATTCATGACGAAAAAAAAGCGGATGAGATCCGCGCAGTACTGCAAACTTTCTATGGGGCGCTGAAGGCGTCTGCAGCCTCATTGAAATTCCTGATGGTTACCGGCATTACCAAAGTTAGCCAAACCTCTATTTTCTCGGGTTTTAACAACCTCAATGAAATCAGCCTGGATGCCTCTTTTGGTGGCATCTGTGGTTATAACCAGCAAGAACTGGAAAACTTTTTCGCCGGCTATATTGATAGGCTGGCTGAGAAAAAGAATAAATCAAAAGCAGAAATTCTTGCTGACATTAAATATTGGTACAACGGATATAGCTGGGACGGAAAGACTTTTGTCTACAATCCCTATTCGGTGTTGCTTTTGTTTGAAAAAAGCCTATACAGACCATTCTGGTATAGTACCGGTACTCCCACATTCCTATTAAAACTACTCAATACAGGCACGAACCTTGAAACGGTGCTGAAAGATGCCATTGGAGTGCCTGACACTTTTACAGATGGGCAGACCATCGAAAAGCTCAACAGCATTGGGTTAATGTTCCAGGCGGGTTACTTAACCATTAAATCCTTTGACGAAGAAGAAAGCAGCTATGACCTGCAGATACCGAATGAAGAAGTTCGGAAGGCCATACCTTTATTAATTGCAGAAATAAAGAAACCAAATTTGCAATGGATGTCTGAAATTTTTACATCCTAAACTTTATGTTACGACTTCCCTATTAAATTTTGTGCTGCTATGAGCGGCCTAAGGAAAATAGCGTAACGAGACCGAGGCTCGTGAAGCGGTTTTCCTAGCCGCGAAGAGCAGTCAAAATTTAAGAAAGGGACAAAATTTATCAAAGCCCATCCAAATAATCCCCTACCCCTTTATTTTCCATAAAATTAACGTATTCCAGCAGCATATCACGACTGAAGGCAGGTAAATTGCGCAAGTACTCGGGGGTATGCTGCAGCAGATCGTTCAGTGTGAAGAAACCCAGCTGTTCATTGACCACACAAAACTCACGGCTAAAGCCCAGCTCATGAAAGGGTTGGTGCAGGAAGGGTTCTTTGTACGCCATAATTCATGTTTGCTTACCAAATATACATAACAATTTTTAATAAAAAAACAAATAATGGCTATATAAATATAGGGTGGGAAAATCCCCACCCTAAACTTTTTGTCGGATATGATATGGTTATTTTATATTGGCATGCGTAATGAGTTAACAAACTCATCATCAGACTAAGATAAAAAGACATTGAAAAAACAGCAGTACCCAAATCCTTATCTTTTAATCCCCTGCAAGGCTGCCGCAGCTTCCCCTCAACCAAGGAAAGTGGTAGGTTTTGTAATAAAGTTAAGGCCGCCATAGGGTAAGGCACGCGCGGCACGCGCGCGCCAGCGAACGAAACTCGCGCGCCAGCGAGGCAGCTTACAAAAGAATACCGTAACCAATTACCAAAAAACGATGAATAAACATTTACAGATCTTTTTTAAGGAGCCGGAGCTTTCTGATGAAAGTACCGGCATCCATGTGCCTGGTTTTTGTCAGTATCCCCTTCCTTATGGGGGTGGGCGGTTGCGGAAAAGTGCTTCGGCGGCGCTGTTTGTGCAGCATTTGGAAAGCAGGGATTATTTTGTGGGGCTGCTGGCATGCCAGCAGATTGGTGTGCTGGCGCTGGGTGTGCGCGTTAAGAAAGCTGGCCTCTATATATTTTACCTTAAAAGTGGGGAGTTGATGTTTTGTAAAGAACAACTGCCGTTGATAACGCTAACGGAGGGTTTGTTTTTTATGGCGGCGTTGGATGAAGGGGAATATGAAGTGCTGCTGGAAAGCCAAACAGTGTGCCTGCAGGTAATTTGTATGGCAACTGAATGGTACGAGGAAGCCCAGTCTGTATTTTATACCTATTATTATTTGCAACAGAAACTTTTTGAACGGCACTATTGCGATGCGCTACCTTGCGTAGTGCCGGATTCGGATGTCGATTTTTTACTGAACCGGATTGCCCATTGTAGGCCTGCCATGCCCAGCTTGCTGGAAGCTAAACTTGAAAATTACCTATTTAAGCTGCACGGGGCCTATCTGGATCAGATCCGCCAAGAACATGGGCTGGCCCTGGAAATTTGGCTATATGTACACGATAATTACAATGATTACGAATCGATGCAGGAAGCTTCCCTGGCTAAAACTTTTAAAAAGCTCACGTTACGGACGGCCAACCGGCATTACCTGAAAGCATTTGGCCTAAGCATTTATCAGCATGCGCTGCACTTACGCATGTGGCGGGCTTGGCATTTACTGGCGGTGGAGAAAAAACAAGTGGGACAAGTGGGCTTTGCACTGGGGTACCGCCAAATTGAGATTTTTAGCAAGGCGTTTAAGCTGTTTTTTGGGAGGAATGCGAAGGATGTTTGAAAATTGGATAAAAACGGACATCATAAGCTTAAAATCAATGTATTTGTAGTGTTATGTAACAAATATAACGGGTGGTTTCTGATGTAATTTAGCAGTATGAAAACATCACCGCCACCCGCCACGCCGCCCATTCTTTATGAAGGCAGGGTTTACCTGGGAAACCCGGAAAAGAAAGCGGCCGCATGCCGGTTAGGTGAGAGGGAAAGCCGACGCCCGATAGTAGGCAGACATCAATATTTAAAATGATACGCCAATGAAACGGTATCTTTTTAATCGTTATCTATTGGTCGGAACACTTGTTCTGATCAACTTCTTTGGATTGGAGTCGTTCAAAGATGGAAATGACCAAGGCAAAAAAGCCAAAATTGAGAAAAAGGCAGCGGTGAAAACCAACGTCAAAGCGAAAACCAAAACAGAGGACATCATTTGGTTTCCTGTGCTCGCCGCTGGTCAAACCAGCTCAGCATTGTCAAATTTTGACACAAGTGCAGGATCAAAGGACCAAAACTCGCTGTGTAATGCCGGCACCATGTACTATTGTGCGGTTGGTTTTCCGGAAAGTGAGTGTACCGAGACCTCGCCAGGAGTTTACGAGTTGAATACAACCCATTCATCTGGTACGTACGCCCGATACAATCCCTAATCGGAGGTGTCGGTTTTCTTAAAAAATCTTAAAGGGCGCCCACAACGGCGCCCTAATTGTTTTTAACGATCGCTGATCACAATCACCTCCAACTCCTGTATTGTCGGCTTTAGAGTCAGCCCGTATTTGCCGAACTCCAGATTAAGGTCAGCCCAGGTAGCATCTGCTGAGAGATACAGATCCAAGTCAATAGAGTCTTCTGCCATCGTCCCGTTCTTGATAAAAGGAAAATTAAACCGGGTATTGATCGTGTTAACGACTGTGCTGATGGAAATATTGGTTCCTGATAAATGTTGTTTTCCATTTTCAGACAAAACTTCTATAAAACTTCGGGTTGTGGGAAAGCCAGTCTTTAGCTTGACTTCTCTGGTTTGGACAAGGTTCAGTACCGGGACCTTTCGCTTTTCAACTGCTATTTGGACCTGAAAAACCCGCTCCAGGTCGGCTAGCATGATAGCTAATGAAGCTGGCACATCATATATTTTGGGAAGAACGACTTCATAGCTGAAATAGTCTACCAGATCATTAGAGATCTCTCCGCGTCTAAGTCGATAAAACCGGTCAAAAATAGCCCTAATGGGCTTTGAGGTTTTCACGATGATTTGTTTATCGGCATAGTCGGCAACGATACCAGTCGTAAACTGATCAGGGAATTTCCGCCGGAACAATTCCAGCAACATCATCGGAAGAAAACGATTAGCCATTATAATATGAGTTCGAATTGAATCAGCCAGAATTAGAGTATTGTCAGATCCTGGGCTTGAAGGATCAAAACCCCACAATTGAGAGCGGTAGATCACCGGTTTTTCAATCTCTTCATTCACGATATGATCGGTGGCTATGTCGTTAACGGTGGAAACCTTTCCTGTGATCAACGCCTTCACATTTTCGGTATTCAATGGCGGGCCACCGGTTATGGCTCGCACTACTCCTTCCGGATCTATCCAAACTACGTGTGGTAATCCCTTATGGGGGAACCAAGCGACCAGCTGGGTGTCATTGATGACGGTGGGCAAGCCTAACGGCATGTGACGCGAAGCGCGCATCGTCAAAAAATCACGGTACTTTTGTTCGGTCCCCGGCTTGTCACTGACTACCAAAAGAAGGTTCAGTTGATCGCTATACTGCTGCTGCAAGTGTTCCAGTTTTGGAAAAGACCCAATGCACGCCAGACAGTAGGTAGACCAAAAGTCCAGGATAAGCCACTTGCCTCGGTAATCGAACAGGGTGGCCGTTGATAGGCCAGCATTCAGCAGCTGTACTTGTCCATCTGGAATGGTATCGCCGATGTGTATGGCTACATTCTTGGTTTGTGCCCCTATCGGAACATATACTAGCATCAACAGGATTGTGTACAGCCAATGTATATTATTTAAATTTCTCATGGCTACCGTTCATTTTGGGGCATTTCGGGATTTAGCGCGATGACATCACTGGGGATAGGAAAGACATACCGGGGATCGTTTGGAGGCAGCTCATAGTGTTGGCCCTCCACCTCACGGACAAGCGTCTTCGTAAATCGCGGATCGGTGTTTAAGCGCCGCAGATCTACCCAACGAAGTCCGCGGAATACGAGTTCCTTGCGCCGTTCTGCTAGTACCTGCTCCAATACCTGGTCTGCGTTGTCCAAAGTGATCGGGACAAAATGTCCTGTTTTGAAACGTGTAGCCAATAAGGTATTCAGATCATCCAACGCAGGGCCGGTTTGCCCCATACGTGCCCGACACTCGGCTCTAATGAGGTACATCTCGTCTCTGGCCACTCCTGAAAAATATAGCGGACTACCATCATAAGATCCTTTATACGCCATTCCTTTTGCTGTTGCATCTGTAAATGGCATATAATAAATGGCGCGACGCAAATCATGATTATCATACGTCAAATATAATATGCTGTCGACAGCCATCATACCGTCAACTAATGGAAATAAAGTATTTCCCGTACTTAAGGTACAGGAAAAAATCACTTCTTCATTAAATGGGGAGAAAGGGTGGGAACTGGTTGAATCCAAGGTGTTGTAGTCAATTAGACTCGGGGACAGTGTGAGACAACTGTCTGTATAGGCCAAGGCACGATCATAGTTGCCCATGGTGAGGTGGGTTCTGGCTAATAAACCTAACGCTGCTTGACGGGATGGCCGTGTTTTATAAAGCGGCTGTATAGGTAAATGCGCCGCTGCCCAAGTAAGATCCTGAATGATTTCCGAGTAAGTTTGCTGGACACTGGCCCGTTTCAGTTTTTCATTGACATCTGCTTGTTGCCGCAAGACGATTCCGGGATCGGTGGTGGACGAGGCTTCATTGTAGGGTTTGGCAAAAACCTGGGCCAGCTGATAATACATATGCGCGCGATAAAACAGTGCGCTGGCTTTGAGTTGTAGCCCACGCTCGCTTTGGCTGATAGCATTCTCTTGTGTTTGGAGGCTCTCCAAAACCAGATTAGCATATAGTATGGACCGGTAGGGGTCATTCCAATCTGTTATCGTATTGCCTTCATAGGGGTCTTCGCTGCTCCAGGTATAGCATTTCTTTACCCAGGTGGCAATGTTAGTATAAAAACTGGAACGACCTGTAAAATGTTCGTCGCATGCCAGCTCGCCCAACTGAGGAGATAAACCGGGATAACTTTGACCTTCTTTGCCATTCATAAACCAAGTATTGTCCAAAATGGCTTGAAGGTCGTCCAGGTTATTGGGCACAATAAGGCCCATGTCTGGTTTGGCGTCCAAGTATTTTTCTTTATTGCAACTGGCTAAAAGTAGGCCAACAACGATGATGAAATATACGTTCGATTTCATTTGTTTCATTTTTTCTGTTTTAAAAAGTGGCATTGATGCCTAATGATAAGCTCTTACCTGCCCCGGGTATATCGGGATATAGCGGGTCAATGTGTTGGTTGTTACGCACCCATAGTGTGCCTAGGTTACTGGCATAAGCATAGACGGTGAGCATTTTTAAAGCTGAGGTCTTTAGCGGGACGTTATAGCTAAGCTGAATGTCTTCCAGCCGGATGTTATCGGCCCGCTCCACGAGCACTTCGCTGTCGCGGTAAAACTCATCCCGACCGGAAGGGTTTGGGTAATGCATCGCAGGCACCGTGGTAGTCTGTTCATCGCCGGGCTGCTGCCAGCGTTTGGCAAAGTCGGCATGGTTGCTCCAGCCGGCAAAGAGATTGCCATATTGAATGGAACTTCGCCGGAAATAATAGTTCAGCTTGTAGCTGATATTGACCGACACGCTAAAGTTCTTGACCCTGAAAGTATTCATAAAAGCCCCGAAAACAGTTGGCTGAGCTGATCCATGGTATTTCATGGAATCGAGTGGTGTAGTGTTACGGATAGTCTTATAATTGGTACTTTCAGCCCCGTTCAGATAGCCGATGGGATCACCAGAGGTATTGAGCCCTGGTGAAGGGAAGCTATACACCGAGAACAGTGGCTGGCCTACCACAGGGGTAATCAAGTTAGCACTTAAATAATTGAGCCCGGAACTCTCCGGCATCAGATACTTGGATACTTCCGTTTTTGCATAGCTGAATAGCATGGTTCCGGTCCATTGGATCGGTCCCTTCGTTGGTTGGATCTGCAGGTTAATGTCCACTCCGTGACCATTCATATCGGCAACATTGCCATAAAATACCGCGGCGCCATAGGTGGGATCCAATGGAGCCTCTCCCATCAGGTCGGTGGCATGTTTATGGTAGTATTCAATGGTACCGCTTAGCCAGCTGCCCTTGGTAGCAAAGTCGATGGCAGCATTGAGCATCTTCACTTTCTCCCAGCGTAATTGCGCATTGGGCAGGGATGCCAGCTCGGCAGAGTTTTCAGGAATGATACCGAGGCTGCGGTATTTGACAGTGGCCAGTGCCGAGCTGGTACGGGCGATGTTGCCATTATGGCCATAGGTGGCCCGCAGTTTGAGTACAGGCAACCCATCCCATGAATAGAAGCCTTCTTTATGGAGTTGCCAGGCTGCACCCACTGACCATAGTGGGGTACCTTTTTGGTTGGTCTGCAGGCCAAATAAGTTGGCGGCATCGTTGCGGCCGCTGGCAGACACGGTGTAGCGGCCGGCATAGGTATAGGCTGCGTTAGCGTAGTAAGAAAGAAAGCGGTCCAATTTTTCGCTCACAGATTGGCTATTGGGGATGGTTGATGAGTTGCGTGGGTTGTAGTAAAAGGGGAAGCGGTCTTCAAAGTTCATATTGCTGCGCGTGATGCTGCCGTCCTGCTGGTAACCATATTGCGTGTAGCCGTTGCCCGTGGTGCGGGTATCCCGTATTTCATAGCCGGCAATTCCGCTGAGCTGGTGTTCGCTGCCCCAATCATTTTGAACGTTTAACTGCAACCGGCCCTGGTGCGACCGCACATGGTCATCATCGGTATACAGGATATTTCCTTTAGGTACGGGAAATTCATTGGCGGCTCCTGGGCGGTAGAATTTGTTAATAAGGTTGCGGGTATAAAAGGATTCCTGGGTTTGCAGATCGGTCACCAGGTCTTGCTGATATTCGTACTGATAGCGCAGGTCTGCGCTGAGCCAGGGGAATAGCTGGTAGCTGATGGTGCTGTTCATCACCATATCCCGGGTCTGGTCGCGGTAGTCCCGTGCGTTGATCTCGGCATAGGGACGGTATTTCCAATCCAGCAGTTTACCGTGCCCTGCGGTGTCAACATAGGTGCTGCGGTAAAGGTAGGGAATGACCAAGGCATTGCCCTGATCATCTACCAGGTCGGCATAGGGATAAAGCCCGATGGGGCTGCCGCGATTGATGCGGTAGCCGTCGTTCTGGCCCATGGAGCTGGTATTTTGAGTAAACAACACGCCTACTTGTGCCCGAAGCCGGGCATTGAACTGGATGCTGGTTTGGCTGCGCAGGTTAAAACGCTGCTGCTTGCTGCCCACCAGGCTGGCCTTATTGTCGTCATAGCCGGTACTGATGAGGTAATTAATACGATCGGTTCGGCCGCTCAGGTTAACGGCGTGCTGCTGGTTGAGGTCGGTTTGGTAAAAATACCGGCTAAGGTCATGACGGTAGTCTTGTTGCCTGAGCGGTGCGATTAGGGCGTTTGCCTGGACTTCGGTCAGGTCTTTTCCTACCCGGGCCAGGATTTCTACAACAGGGCTAAGTACGGGATAGGTGGTGGTATTGGCCAGCATACCCTTATAGTACCCTTGTTTGAACAATTCTTCTTCTACGTCGATGTAATCCCCACTGTTCATGATAGGCAGGCGGGACAGATCCGGGCGCTGCTGAATGGTTGCATTGCTATTGACCTGGATACTGGTAGTACTGCTCCTGCCCTTCTTGGTGGTGATGACGATGACCCCATTGCCAGCGCGTGCGCCCCAGATGCTGGCTGCGGCCGCGTCTTTGAGCACGGTGACCGAGGAAACATCATTCGGGTTGATGTTTGAAAGGTCGCCTTCATAGGGAAAGTTATCGACCACAATCAAGGGTGCCGCCTCTGCAAAGATGGTGCTTCGCCCACGGATGAGCAACGCATCATTAGCATTGGGACGGCGATCAAACAGTACGCCTGGGGTCAGGTTTTCAATACGGTCCAGCACATTGGTACTGACACGCCTGTTAAATAAGGCGCTGTCCACAAAATCAAAACTGCCGGTAGCCCGTTCCTTGGGGATGATTTGATAGCCCGTGGATACGATGACTTCCTCCAATTGAATGGTATCCTTGGATAGGTGCAGCGTATCTTTTTTCTGGGCATACAGGCCGCCAAAAAGGCATAGATATCCCAGAACGAATAGTATGTATTTTTTATTCATTTGATTTTAAATAATTTGATTAAAAAAAATAGTGGTATAACCCTGAGGGGACGCCCCGGTCATACGGGCGATTTAATAATATTTTTGAATCGATTTTTAAGGGAACTGCCGGTGTTGGTAAGGATTGTTGTCATAGTTGCTATAATGGGTCCCGTCACTGCCATCCTAGCACCGGCAGGAGCTTGCACGCAGTATAACGACAGGACCCGATTACAGCTTGCCAAATATACGCATTACTGCGGATATTTGGGCAATAACTGCAATGGGTTTTTCCTATCGCCCGTGTACGTGAAACTGCCGGTTTCGGATGACGAGCGTTGGTTTGGAAAAACCTAAACTATCTTAATTGTCTACTTGTTAATTATGTATAATTCTTTAATTCATAAAAATAATTGTTACAGGACAAATATAGATATCAAATGTGAAACATCCAAATAAAACGATCATTATTTATCCTGATAAAATAACGAATACAATAGTTATTTTATTCATGAGCAAAATTAACGGCAAACCACTCGATAAAGAACTTGAAGAGCTTTTAAAATCTATTGGTGAATTTATTAGAAGAGAAAGGAAGATTCTTGGATATAGCAGTGCTGAAACCTTTGGAAATAAAATAGATATTGACAGCGCAACTATGAGAAAATACGAAAGTGGCTCGTTAAATATAAGTCTCAAAATTCTCTTAAAAATCTTCCGTGGCCTCAACAAAACCAAGGAAGAGATCTTCTCCACCATCATTACAGGTACCCCACCCGAGCCTGCGGCGGGTGGTTTTGTGCTCTCGCCTGCACAGGAAGAACAAGTAAAGGGGCAAGTAAAAAAAGCCCTGGGCAAGTCCATTAGCCAGGCCCTCTCCCCTGCCGACACCAACCGCCTCTACCTGATGCTGACATACTGCCACAACGCCAGGCTGCGCAAAAGCGCCCTGCGCGATAAATTTGGCCTGTCTAAATACACCGTCAATTTTAACAAACTGCTCAAACTGACCCTGGACGCTGGCTGGATCAGCATGACCAACCCCGCCAGCCCGCATGATAAGGATCAACGGTATTTTACGACGGTGAAGGGGGTTGCGGTGATTAAATTATGAAGGATGAATTAGGGATGTTTTTGAATTATGGGTCAATGTCGTTTAGTTAAGACACCTGAAGGTGTCAATCAATTAGCCGCTTTTTTCTCACAGATCTTATACCGTAGGGTATTACCTATCTGGCGGGCCATATTCGGTAAAGATATTATGATGGCCATTCTAAAAACAAATTTTGGCCGCAATCTAAAAACTGGCCCGCGCGTCACGGCCTGATTTCGGTTGGCAACCCAGGTATCATGACCATACCCGCCTCGGGGGCATTGCTTTTATGAAATGATTTACGTAAATTTGTTTCTTCGAAGAAAGGAGATCAATATGAATACGTCGACATTAAGGGAAAAGCTCCATCAGTTAATTAATAACGCCAGCGACGAAAATCTGCCCTCGATTTATCAGGCGGTGGACGCAGCAGCGGTGGCTGGCATAAACTGGTGGGAAAATAAAGATGTAATACGTGAATTTGACGACCGGGTAAAGTCTTGGCTGGATCGTGGAGAAGTTGGGTATACAATGGATGACATAGACAACGAAATTAATAAACGACAAATATAATATACGCTGCTTATTGACCTAAAAATGTACCATTACTCCATTTTCCGGACAAAGAAAAAGTGGCAATTGTCTCTATATTTCATGCCAAGCGAAACCCTATTTTGAAATAATAAGCTATGAATCTAAAATCAATAGGTAATCTATAAACCATAGCAAAGACCAACCCCACCAGCCCGCATGACAAGGATCAACGGTACTTTACGACGGTGAAGGGGGTTGCGGTGATTAAATTATGAATAACTAATTAACTTAAGTGAGCTCGTAATTTGTGCTACGGCCTCCTTGTTGTTCCTGTTGTAAGATACCTTTATCAATCAGGTCTTTTATATCGCGCAAGGCTGTGTCTGCTGAACATTTGGCTATTTTAGCCCATTTGGAGGATTTGAGCTTGCCTTCAAAACCGTCTAACAATTTGTTTAGCATTAGCCGCTGCCGTTCGTTTAGGGATGTATGTTCGTGCCGTTTCCAGAATTCTGCTTTATGTACTACTTTCTGCAGCGTGATGAGGGTTTCCTCCAAAGCGTTTTTTAGGCAATGAAGAAACCAGTCTAACCATTCGGTAATATCTCCGTTGCTATGCTGAACTTTTTGTAACACTTCATAATACCGATTTCGTTCTTCCAATATCTGCCGCGACATACTATAATAACGTTTGGGGCTGCCATCGGCACGGGCTAGTAATAAATCAGAAATTGCGCGGGCTATTCTGCCATTTCCATCATCAAATGGGTGAATAATGATAAACCAAAAGTGGGCAATGGCCGATTTTAGTACCGGGTCGATAACCCTATCATCATTTAACCAATTTAGGAATTTATCCATTTCTTCCTTCACCATTTGGGCTGGTACTGCTTCAAAATGAATTTTCTCTTTTCCCATGGCTCCCGAAACCACCTGCATTTCGCCGGTTCGGTAGCGCCCTACTTCTATTTTATACATCCCGCTCCTACCGGCAGGAAACAATGCTGAATGCCAGCCAAACAGCCTGTCTTCACTTAATGGCTGCTTGTAATTTTGGGTAGCATCTAACATCATTTCAACCACCCCTTCCACGTTTCTGTTAGCTGGTACCAAGCCTGCTACTTCTAATCCCAAACGCCTGGCGATGGAAGACCGTACTTGGTCGTAATTAAGTTGCTCTCCTTCAATTTCTGAAGATTTTACCACATCAAGCGTAAGCGTTGTAAGGTTAGCTTCCTCTTGTAGGAAAAATCCTAAAGAGCTCATTTGACCGGTAATTTTGCCCTGAAGGTGCCGTACTTCTCCAAAGAGAATATTAATTACCTTGTCCTGCCAGGTAAAATCTGTCCAGTTTTTGTTTTGATAGATGTATGTTGCCATTACCTCCTGTTCCTATGCGGCAAATATAGGGTTTATTCTCCGCAATTTTGCGGCGAATAAACCATTTATTCTCCGCATAACAATAAAACCATTCACTGCATTTAAAATAACTCCGGAATTTCCCCTGCGTTTTGAAATGGGTTTACTAGTTATATTATTTTACGACAATCCACGTTTGGCCTTTTGCGGGTATAAGGGTTTCCAGATCAAGGTGGCTTCCGTTTAATGTAACTTTCCGGAAGGGTCCGTCCTGTTCACTGATTTGTGCTTGATTCTGTAAACCGGTATAATAAAGGTCTATGGAAATTTTGCGATGGATAGCCGTATCAAGCGGGTTGTATAGCATGATCAATCCTTTTTCCTGCCCTTGGGGGTCGGCATGCAGGATACCGTCGTAGTCACGCCCGTCGGGGCGACGCAGGTGTATAATATCTGCATCCAGTATGCGGCGGTGACGTTTATAAAAATCAACCCATTTTTTTACGACCAGGCGGGTTTCAGGACTATCGTATAGCTCAGGCCCCCGATAGCATGCTTGTACACCGGCACCAAACAGATTGGCCAGCCTTTGCTCATAATGGGGCAGGTGTTCTTTGAGTGGTTCAATGGTTGCTGCGTCGCCGCCGCCATGGTACTGTACTAATGGCACAAACATCCACCCCATGGATGGGGTTTTCTCCCAGGTGCCGTCATAGATGTTTTGCCGCTCAATGATTTCCTGATAGGCTCTGGGCAGAGACCAATTGGTTTCCCGGTAGCCCATACTGGTTTTGGTACCTCCGTTTAAGAAATACCAGTCGGGGATATTCAGATAGATGCCTTTTGACCGGCACCAGCGATAATAATCGCGAATGCGCACAAATTGCTTCCATTGGGAGTCTTCCAATCCCCGATGCCCCGGATGGGTGGTGGATGCACATACATCCCCCGGATAGGAACCGTCATGTTCCAATAGGTCCAGGCCGGTTTTTTCATAAAAGTTATAAAGGTTATGAAAATACTGATCACCCCATGCACTTAACAAGCATGGAGAATTACCAAATGTAGGTTTCATACCGGCTGGCATAACCACATCGTTAGCCGGATCAATACTACGACTGGCCAGCAGGGAATAACCTCCCAATGCAACACCTTTGCCTGAGGCATATTGCTCCAGCTTTTTCATGCGCTGAATGTTTGCAAGGCTGGTATCTTCCGGATTGAAGCCGCTGCCAAAGGTCATGATCACTGTTTCAAATCCTACATCGGCACTTTGGTCAATGGCCTTTTTGACCGATGCATCATCTGCGTTACTTACGTGCATGATGATGGGATTTTCTTGTACCCACGGTGCGATGCTGCGGTACATTTTTTTCTCTTCTAATCCCCGGCGTTCACGATTTGGGCTATCATACAGCATTTCCCACATCCGCATACTTTCGAATGGTTTGCCTTTCGCGATTTCTTGCCCTATTCCATGTTTTGGTTCGCAAACCAGTAAAGCTGGTGTCTTTAACTCATAATTAACCTGGGTGGTATACGTAGTGTCATCCCTCCAGCTAATGCAGCCGTTTTCTGACGCGCTAACGGGCGTGGAGGCACCAAATGAAAAATCACTTTGAGCAAAAATAGGGGTTAATTCCCAACGATCTTGTTGTTCTACGGCGCTTTCTGCTTCTGCAACGGCTAATTGTTCTGTACGTATATTGTTTACAATTAGTTCTTTTTCTGAGTCATTTTCAACGGTGACCCATTTGCTGATAAGGGGAAGGCCTTTGTATAGTTCATAGTGTATGCGCACCGTTACATGGTTAAGGAAATCAAGGTTATTCGCCCCGGTGCCCGGGCTACCCAATATGGTTACATACTCGATATGGCTGCGCGCCATTGGCCCTGGCACCCCCTTCAACGCATCGTCTCCGGCGGAACTGGTTTTGCCTACCCTAAGCTTTACCGGATGTTGGCTATTTTTCTTTACTGATAACTGGTTGTATAGCGTTCCATCTTCGGAGGTGGAAAAAATTACTCGCCCGGGTTCTAAACCGATCCGCAAATAATAAGATTTTCCGGGATCCATACCGGGGAAGGCCTGTTGGCCGTCGGTGCTTGTTACCAGAAACTTGCTGTCACCGGGTGAAAGGTTAAATTTTATGGTTTTGCCGTCGCCATAGAGCAGGGTTATACCCGGACCGGTCTGTGTGGAGCGGTCTGTGCCGGCGTTAATTTTGGCTATAATGACCTGGCTACCTGCCGGGATATTCCGTTCTGCGTATACGGGTTGTTCTTGTGGCCCCATCATTTCCCCGGCTTTCCCTTCATTGATAAACGAACTTTTGACGGTAAGGCCTGTGCCTGTCAATTTCCACCCTGGTGACAAGGTTAAAAATTCATCTGTAAATAGTTTTTCCCGCTGTGCGTTTTCATTCAGCTCTTTGGCATAACGACTGATAAATTCGTTGGTTGCTTTGTAGGTAAAGGTGACAGAAAGCCCTTTGGGTTGTTGTGTGGGTTGTGGTATCCACTTTTCGCGCGGTTTCCATGGAAAGCGTTCTTGTATGGCGGCCGTGTCCCACGAAACTAGTTCCATGGCCAACGGATCGGCCTTCATGAACTTGAGCCAAGCCGGATCGAGGTAATTATGGATGGGCTGGCCGGTGAGGCCCCCTACCTTCAGTTTATAGCCATTGATCCATACGGTTGCTTCTGGCGACACCGATCGCAGTAATGATTCTCCGGTGGTCAGATTATCAAACCCAACTGTAGCGCCACCCGGACTGGTGGTAAAGGTGCGCGAGATAAGCCCGTTTTTTAATACCAGCTGCCCATCGGTGTTCTTTACTAAAACCGGCACCTGGGTGACTGGTTTTAATAACCAGTCATCCTTTCCTTGTGCCATTTGTGCGTAACAGCTACTGGTCCATAAATAGAACCCGATGATTACTGTAAGTGATTTATGCAGGCCTGTCATTTTATAATTCTGGATTAAATGTGCCGCCCCAGCCGATGTTCTGTTCCAGGTTGGGGTTTTGATTGATGTTATTGAGTTGTATGGGAAAGAAATAGTAGCTGGCTGGCATAACCATTTCTTTTGGCCCGTTGGTGATTAGTTCAACGATATTGTAGTCAAAATTCTCAGGCAATAACTGGAAGGTGCTTGCCTTGGCAATGTCATCTGTAGTGATTTGTTCCAGGCTATGCCCGTTTACCTTCATGGCCATTACGCCGTATTTGTGCATGCCATTGAGCCGGTTAAGCAAGCGGTGCCTCCGCAGGTCCCAGAAACGTGTGCCCTCAAATGCAAACTCAATTTGTTTTTCAGCCAGGATGGCTTCCCTCATTTGATCCTGGCTCATGCTATTTTTTAAACCATACATCCCGTCAGGGCCGGGGTCAATTCCTGCTCTTTTCCTGACCGCTTTCAGGACAGCCAGTGCTTCATCCGGCTTTCCGGTTTCGTTAGCCGCCTCCGCATAATTAAACAGGACTTCTGCATACCTGATCTCCGGCCAGTCAATGTCATTGAGCGTTACGGAGGTGGATGGTAGTTGTTCCATAATCCCTTTTCTGCAATACAAGCCGGTACGGTATTCATTTTCACCTTGTACTACATACCCAAAGGCGTCCATTGATTTGGCAATACCCGACATGGTATACTGGCGCCTTCCGGTGATGCCACTTAATTCATACTCGGCCCCATTCCATACAATGGTCGCATCAAATCGCGGATCGCGGTTTTTCCAAAAGGTTTTTTCGTCGTAATTATACGCGGAAGTTGGGTCTCCGGGCATTTTTCCATCTTTCATGGGGTAGGCCTCAACCAATGACCAGATCGGCTGGTCGGCACCGGTTGCATTCTTTGATTCTGACAGGGGCCTCACAGCGTCTTCCTGCCTGCCATTGGTCTTGCTGGGATTGACATAGATTACTGAAAGGATGTTTTCCTTATGCCCTTTTGTTTCAAATACCGATGTATAGTCGTCTAGCAGGCCATAACCGTGTTCGTCCAAAAATTGTTTTGCATCGGCATTGGTTGTATAAGCTGCAGCCCAGTAGGTATTGTCGTAAGGATGTGCTGAGTTGAACTGGGGCGATGCTTTGTACAATAACACCCGGCCTTTAAAGGCTTTGACACACGCCTGGTCAATGCGGCCCCGGTTATTTCCATCGTATTTAGCCGGCAACATAGCGAATGCCTCATCCAGGTCCTTAATAATAAAGTCAAAGCATTCTGCTGTTGTATTCCTCTTTACCATCAGGTCATCCGTCAATTCCTGCGGCACTTGAATAATGGGCACTCCGCCGTGGTATACCACCATTTTGAAGTATATAAAAGCCCTCAAAAATTTAGCCTGGCCTATCATGGCTGTTTTGGCATCTTCAGCCACCGCTCCATTGGGAAGCTCTTTTAGGAGTATATTAATTTTTCGCACTACATCATAGGGCCAGAACTTCATGATGGCATTGTCGGTAGTGACCCAATTCGCATCGTTGATGCCGCCGCTTTCATCGGCATTGTTTCCCATATTTACTGGCCAGCCTGTAAGCGTACTGGCATATAGGTTGCTTAAATAGGAGTTTGCTGTGGCTTGATCATCAAAAGTGCCTGACTCCGGATAACTGCTTAGATTCTTAACATCATCCAAAACTTTACTGCAGGAAAGGACAACAAACAAAGCCATTATAAAACTTAAAAAAAGGCCTGTTTTATGATTGTAATATTTCATCTTTTTCATCATACTGCTTTATTATTAAAATGTGATGTTTAGGCCACCGGTGTACGTCCTCATCAACGGGTAACTGTCTAGGGTGTTTTGTTCGGGATCGTATTCAGGCATTCCTGATATACTGAACAGGTTGGTAGCGTTCACAAATAGTTGTACTCGTTCTATGCCAATGCGTTTAAACCAATGGCCCGGCAGGTCATAGCCCAGATCCACATTTTTTAACCGAAGGTATGCCCCGTTCCTAAGCCAAAAAGTGGATGCCCCGCCGCCAATATCTGGCTGCATCCATTCTCCTGATACCCGTGGATACTTTGCGTTTGGATTTTCGGGCGTCCAATAGTTGCTGGACCAAAGCGAGAAATAGGGGCGGTCTGACTGGAACACGCCCCCGCCATTCATTGTACTTACCATCCGGTCATACGATCCTACCCCCTGAAAGTGGGCATTAAATGAAAAACCTTTGTAGGATAAGCGGAATCCCACCCCATAGTTGATGCGGGGCGATCCGTTGTTAGAAAGATAGGTATAATCGTTATCGTCAATCTTTCCATCTGGCCCCTCAGTGAAGTTTTGTCCTCTGATGTCTTCAAACAATAGATAACCCAATTTAGGTGTTCTGCCGAATTGGGTAAATCCTTCTGGTAGATTATCCAATTCTTGTTGCGTGCGGATGATCCCTTTTGAGATGAGTCCGTAAACCCGGTCGCGGGGCTTGCCGATAACGCTTCGCCAGTTATCTTTGTACGTACCGTCAGTATAGGCGGCCGCTTCGTCATAAGTGTCCCATTTATCTATGGCATAACCTAAGCTTCCATAGCTTGAAAGCTTAACATTGCCTATTTGGGTGTCATAGTTTAATGACACTTCAAAACCTTTCCATGATTCTTTCGCATAATTAACAGAAGGCAGGGTAGCTCCAAGTGTGGATGGGGTTGAACCGAGCCTAGTGCCCAGGATGTCGCTAAGTGTGCGTTTAAATACATCCACCTCTCCATAAAGTTTATTATTGAAAAAACCGTATTCTAAACCGGCATCATACATTTTGGATGTTGCCCAAGTAATGTATGGATTAGGTAACGCCCCCGGGGCAAGACCATCACTATAAGCCGTTCCGAACACATAACCTGTACTTTTTTCATACATTTGGCTCCATAAAAAGCCAGGAAGCGACTCGCTTTCATTCCCGCTTGGATTGTCATTTCCTGTGGTTCCATAGGAACCTCTGAGTTTTAAATTGCTAAGCCAATGCACGTCTTTTAGGAATGGTTCTTCTGACAGTCTCCAAGCCGCAGAGACCGAAGGAAAGAACCCCCAACGCTGCCCAGGGGCAAATTTATAATTGCCATCATAACGAAAAGAAAATTCAACCATGTACTTTTGGTCATATCCATAGTGCACGCGGCCAATCCACGATGCCCGAGCCGTTTCTGACTCATATCCGTCAAACCATCTTTTTGTTGCATCCGTAGAGGTATTGTATATTTGGTCTATTTGCGATGACAAAAGGTCATCTGCCCGACCATTCATATACCGTCCATTATCTTTCATCTGTTCGTATACCCCCAGCGCCGATATTTCATGCTTTCCAAAAGTTTTATCGTATTGTAAATACCAGTTATACTGATACGAATGGTAGAAGTTACCTTCTTCGGTAATATTTGGGTAATTTGCACTCAGATTGTGCAAATTTATTTTGGTAGGGTCAATGGGCCCGGGGATAAATTTGTTGGTAGCGCTAGCCGATTGAAATAAATATGCTTTGTTAAATAAAACCAGGGCTTTTGAACTTTTATCCATACCGTTGTACTGGCCTTGGAAACTAGTGCTTAAACCGTCCAGTATATCACTAAGATCTACGTCAAAACGAAGGATGCCATCAAAATTCCGATAATCTATATCCCTGGTACCTCCATGAAGTACCAGTTCAACTGGATGCCATGCCCCGGGTGTTACGGGAAAAGCATCGGTATTTGTGGTTGGGTTTCCTTGTTCATCCACGTAAAATGGATACAACCGGCTCCAATTAAAAGTAGCCCTGTAGAAATCGCTGACATTGGCATTTTCCGCTCCGTCGTAGGGCCAATACCAACGGTTATAACTGCGTTGGTTTCCACTCAGGTCAGCGCTTAGTTTGATGCGTTTGGATATATTGGCAACTACATTTGACCGAAAATTATAGCGGTCATAATTTAAGTTTTTATAAGACCCATCTTCGCTATGGTACCCCAAAGAGAGATTATATAAAATCTTTTCGGTTCCACCCCGCACACCTAGGTTATGTTGCTGTACGGTTGGGGTTTGCCATATATAATCATTGATCCGGTAATTCTTATCTTTAAAATAATCGTAGATGTCCTGGCCATAAGGCTTGGGTTGCCCCATGGTTGCCGCTACCTGATTATCATATTCAATTTCTTGCGTAGCGGTATAATCCTGTAAAGGACGTGTTGGATTAGAAAACGAATAGGACCCTTGATAATCAAACGTTGGCTTTTGGAGAAGTCCTTTTTTTGTGGTTATGACTATGACGCCATTGCCTGCCCTTGATCCATAAATGGATGCGCTTGCTGCATCTTTCAGCACGTTAATACTCTCGACTTCATTAACATCCAGTGCATCAAAATCTGCTTTTGTTTTGATAACCCCATTAATTACGTACAGTGGTTCCCCAAAACTTCCTCTGATACGTACAGACGCTGATGCCCCTGCCAACCCTGATGTGCCAACTACCGTGGCCCCGGGAATTCGCCCAGCCAGCACATTTGATAAATTAGCAGCCGGTATTTTGGTTAGCTGGTCGGTCTTGACTGAAACGATGGCGCCTGTTAAGTTTATTTTCTTCTGCGTACCGTAACCAACGACTACGATTTCATCCAACTGGGCTTCTTCGGGCTTCATTAGAACATTTAATTTACCTTCTTTCGCAACTGTATATTCCTGATCCTTGTAGCCGAGAATATGAAATTGTATGACAGACCCTATAGGGACTTCTAAGGTGTATTTTCCATCACCATCGGTAGCGGTCCCTGTATTGGTGAAACCTTTCACCGTGATATTGACTCCCTTTAAAACTCCGGATGAATCGCTCACCGTGCCGAAAACTTTAATATATTCCTGATTGTAAAGTGTTGTTTTTATTTTTTTATCGCGAATAATGATCGTTTTATTGTCTATCATATAATCGATTGGCTGGTCTTTAAAAACCAACTGAAGTACTTGATCAAGGGGCATATCCTTAACTTCGATATCTACAGGTTTTGCTTGTGCTAACTGTATGATTTTATAGATAAAATCTACTTCTCCCTGCTTCCTGATTTCCCTGAACATTTCTACCATTGAAGCGTGTTTTTTACTTAATGTAATTCGCTGTCCAAATGCTGTTGCATAGACTTGAATACATGCCACACATACCAACAGGGATGTAATTTTCATTCGCATGATAATCTGTTCTAATATACCTGAACGCTTATAGCTCCCGGCATATCTAAGTTTATTTAATAAACGATAATGCATATATTTGTAAAAATTTGGGTGAATATTAAATTTAATTTCGCAATAGTTGGATGAAGTCGATCCCAAATATTTTCCGGATTCCGCGGCCAACGGGATCCGGTTTTTTTTTGGTTTTCACCACTGGATTAATTATTTCTCTCTCTTATCATAGTTTTTCAATTTTTTGATTACACCATTATACTCTCTTATACAACATGTTACAACATGACTATTCTATTCTTTTTGATACAAGTATAGTTTTGTCTTTGATTTTGAAGGTGACATCTCCTGATAGCTCCAGTATTCGCAAGACTTTCGAAAGATTTTTCTTTCTGGATATTTGCCCCCCAAACTCATCACTCTTTATGTTATCCTGAAATACGACCTTCACATCATACCATCGGGCTATTCTTCGCATGATAGTTGGCAAGCTTTCACCTGCGAAAATGAAATCGCCATTTTTCCAATCTATTACCGTTTCAGTGTCTACGAGTGAAACCTCCAATTTATCTTTTGTATAACTGGATTGTTGGCCCGGTAATAGTATCCTGGAGCTATTCCCTGCCACTATACGCACACTTCCTTGTAATAGTGTTGTTTTAAGATTAGGCTCATTTTCATAAGCATTCACATTAAAACGTGTACCTAAAACTTGCACTTGTTGATGGAGTGTTTGTACAATAAATGGTCGCTCTTTGCTTGTTATAGTGTGATTTACTTCAAAATATCCTTCTCCCTTCAAAAAAACCTTTCGTTCGTTCCCGGTGAAATTTGTTGGATAGGTTAATGTAGAGGCAGCATTTAGCCACACTTGGGTACCGTCTGGCAATATAATATGACATTGCCCCCCTCTGGGCGTTTCTAACGTGTTCATTGCGGACGCTTCTTTTTTCGATGCCAGACCTTGGTTTATGGAATTATATACTAGTGACCCATCCGCTGTTTTACTGATTTGAACCCCTCTATCTTCTTCAATGTCATTTTTTTTCAAGGTATCCAACAGGACTTTTGTACCGTTTGCCAGTGTTAACGTAGCCTTATTGCCGCCAGAAAAGATTTCTAATGACTGCTTAGCGCCAACGGATGCATTTTTTCCCTTTTTTATATTATACTCATGGATTAATAGTGCTGCTGGAATTAACAAAACCAAGACGGCCACTGCCCATTTGATGAGCTGGAATGGCTGAACGTTTTCTCTCTTAATTAATTTAACAGTAGCTTGATTTGGCTGACTATTATTTTCTAACTCCTGTGAGATGAGCGATTCCATATAGTTCCGCTGAGAGAGATCGTTGAAATATTGCCACATGATATCTTCTTCTTCCTTTGTACAGTTACCTGCGACAAATTTTTCAAATAAGGCATCTATATGTTGTTTTTTGCTCACGTATTAGTGCTTTTATTCCTAATACTGAAAAAGTAAGGGATTCCTCTGCTCCTACTTAATTTTTTTTTAAAATAATTATTTAAAGTTACCGAATTGCTGATTGAAGAAATTTGGTGGCTTTGACAATATGGTCACTAATAGTGGAGCAAGAAATACCCAGCATATGCGCGGCCTCCTGATAACTTTTTCCTTCAATTTTGCATAATTTGTATACTTGCTTACGTTGCGGAGGTAATTTTTCAATATTGTTCATTAAAATAGCCGTGGCTTCTTTATTGATGATGTCTTCCTCCACATGTTGGTATATTTCGGTTGTGGTAGCTTGGAGGTTGGATTCCATATGGCGTTTGCTCGCCTCTTGATGGAAATAGTCATAAACCAGGTGTTTGGCTATGGTAAATAAATAGGATTTAAAGGATTTTAACGGATCGATGCGTGCATGTTGTTCCCATATGCGTATAAATGAACTTTGCACAATTTCATCTGCGATTTCTGAAATTTTGACCATTTTTATTACTCCACCATATAGCATTGGCTTATAAATGCGATATAATTTTTCAAAAGCTAGCTTATCTCCGGCTAATAAGTCAGTAATTAAAGCGTTTTCGTAATTATTATTTTCAAATTTAGTATTTTTTTCAGTGTTAGGCATCATTTTTAAAATAAAATAAGATTACCTTAATAAAAAATTCGCTTAAATTTTATTCAATTATAAAAATTTCAAAACTTTTAAACAAATATTTTTTTACACAAACGATTGTTTTAAATAATTTTAACTCATAATTCCGTATAACAAAAACCACCCGCTGCTTTTATAGGAGAAGTGGTTAAAAAAATATATATGAAAATTATTTCTTTCTTTTAGCCAGGGATGCCCAGATTTTTTGAATGAATGAATTATAGCTACAACTTTCTAGGTAAAATTGTTATTTGACAGTAACTGTACAATTTGTTTAAAAGCATGCGATGCTTCGGGGATGGGAAAGAGAATCCAGTCGTGGATCATGTGCTCGTACTCAAAAAAATTTAGAGGGGTATCTTCTGCTTTAGCCTTGCTATAAAGGAGCCGGGCATCGGGGTTCAATATATCGTCGGTACCCGTAAACAGTGAAAGCTTACCGAGGTCTTTTAAGGAACCATAGAGAGGGCTTACCAGGTAGTCGGTTAAATCGCGGTCACCTGCGTGAAGTTTTCCCAGGGTATTGTCGCCAGCCGACAACACAGGGTCGTGCTTGCCTATCGCATGGATTGCAGGGTTGCTCATGGTCACATCCAGCCAGGGTGACAGCAGGATGATTTGTGCGGGCTGAGGCATGCCTTCGTGCGCCAATAGTTGCGCCAGCGATAAGGCCAGGTTGCCTCCGGAAGAGTCTCCCATGAATACAATATCTGCTGCATCATCCTTTTTAAGCAGATCTCGGTATAGCTGAAGCCCCATGTTCAGCCGCTCTTTATAGATGGCTGGCAGTAAGGGGTAGTCTGGCGCTATAATGGTATAACCGGTCATTTTCACCAGACGGGTGATTAACTTCCAATGAAAATAGCTAAAATTAAGGACATAACCTCCCCCATGGAAAAAGATTAGTTTTTTTTGGGACTTGGTGCGGGCTGGACTTAGGGAAAAGACATTTCTTCCGCATAATTTGTGAGAATGGGCATTGATGCCCCTGAGCAAACTGACCGGAGGCACCGGCCGGTCTGAGCGCTTTTTTAACCTGTATGCCTGGCTGGGCGCCTTTAATTTTATAAAACGCTTAAATATATAAAAAGCTGTGCGTAGCAGCCTGCTGCGAAAACTTTGGCTATTATAACTATTTAACGTAGTCATTGTTCTAATTACCTGTACAAATATATGTCTTTTATGAATGGGATGGCGGCGTGCTATTTGTAGGCTTATAATTTTCAGCTTTCAATAAATTGTAGCATTTTTGGTAGTTGTACCGTTTTAATTAGAAATGTTGGCTTTAAATGTCAACAAGTGTTAAATAATGTAATTTAATATTAAAACTTAAATAATTCTATAACTTTACAAATCATTAAAAAAAATGAAAAAATTAAATGTTTTATTAGCGGCATTGGTAGGTATTATTTCCTTTGGTGCTTGTATTAAAGGTGATGATAATACTTATGATGCTGCTACCCAATTGGGCATCGAGAAGCCACTTATTGAAGATTATATTGCCCAGCAAGGCCTGACGGGAATTGCTCAAGCTCACAAACTTTCTGACGTAGCTGGCGATGTTATTTATTATGTTTTGGATAACCCGGGTACGGGTAATTTTGAATACAAGTTGGATACGTTAAATAATACCGTAGGATTTAGAGCTGATACACTTATTGCTAAGTATACCGGAAAATTATTGAATGGAACCACATTTGGTCAAGAAGAAAATTACAAATTCAACTTTAATTCTACGATTTATGGTTGGGCGATTGCACTAGGCCCAAAAACGATCCACCAGTCAGGTGGTTTGACTGATTATCCGTTGAATGGAATTACAGAGAATGGTCTTCAAAAGGGAGGAAAGATCAGAATAATTTTGCCTTCTTATTATGCTTATGGAAACCAATCCTCTTCTGTATTTCCTGCAAATTCACCGATGGATTTTACCATTGAACTGACCGATATTAAACCTTATATTAAAAAATAAGGTATTTGAGGCTTTGTGTTAACTAATGGCTAGTTTTACCGCTTCAACAAAACGGGTGGCTTGATAAGGGAAAATTTCCTGTAATCCGTCTTCTTCGCAAAGCAGATCGTAACTGGCTGTTTTTAGAAACGCCCGGGCGCTTGGACGGCTAAGTCCTGTACTAAAACTTAGCAACAGGTCTGGGAGGCATCCGTTTTTTATCGGTAATTGGATGATGTGTCGGTGCTTAATTTGACAAATTTCAAGGTATTTCTGCACCATTTCTTCATAGGAGAGGCTGTCTGGCCCACCTAGGTCAAACTTGCGATCAAATACCTGGGCATTCATGATCATAAATTTGAGATAAGAAAATACGTCTTTTAAGGCAATGGGTTGGGTTCGGCTCTTAGCAATAAGGGAGCTAGCCAAAATAACTTTATTGGAGGTTAGTTTGCCCATAATGTTCATTAAGGTCGACTCTTTGCCAATGATGTTGCTGGTGCGTACTACAGTAAACGGAATATAACTCTTGTGCAGCATTTGGAGTGCATCTTCGGCTATGGGCGAACGCAGCCGTGTGAGGTATATAAGGTGTTCACAGGATATACGTCTCAATTTTTTAATATAGTTTTGCAATGAGATCAACTCCATGTCCCGGTATATTCCCCCTCTTTCTGAACTAATTTCATTAACATAAAAGGCCACATCTGTGCGAAGGGGCATATTTGATCCATAAGTTTCCCGAAGAAGATCTGCCTGTAATATGGATAGATTGTCGTATTTTTCAAATTCGGCGTTTGAAAATGCCTTGTGGCGTACCAGACAAGCAACTTCATGATCTTGACCAGCTAAATGTAACGCTAGTTTTTTGCCAAGATAATTGTTCATACCGGAAATTAATATTTTCATAAATTTCTCCTTTTTGCTGGAGACGTGCCTGTTTAAGTTAAAACAATTAACAATTGATTCTGTTTTTATGGGTTTAAGTTAAGGCTTGAAATTGTTCAATATAATGTAAATTTATGCCGTTACAGTTACAAAGTAACTAAAATGCTTCTTTATATGCGCATAAACAGCGTTTATATTTGTATTTTTACGATTTATTTACTGACGGCCTTATTCTTGTAGTGTGCCATAGGGCTTATATTAATAATATATAATGAGCAAGAGGACCATTTTAGTTTGGTTTCGAAATGATTTGCGGGTGCGGGACAATGAGATACTTTATCAGGCCGCGCAACGTGCGGATGAGGTGGTTCCGGTTTATTGCTTTGACCCCCGGCATTATGCCGAAGCTCCGTATGGCGGTCAAAAAACAGGGGTGAACCGGGCCCGATTTATCCTTGAAAGTGTGACGAACCTGAAGGAAAATTTGCAGGCCCTTGGCGGCGACTTACTAACGGTATATGGTTATCCGGAAATTTTGATTCCTAAAATTGCCGATGAGTATGAGGTGGATGAGGTGTATCATCACCGGGAGGTGGCCGTTGAAGAAACACAGTTGTCAATGCTGGTAGAAGAGGCTTTGTGGAAACAAAAGCTGAATTTGAAGCATTTTATTGGGCATACGTTATACCATAAGGAGGATTTGCCCTTTCCGATAAAAGATATTCCGGATGCTTTTGCCAGTTTTCGGAAAAAAACAGAGCGCGAAAGTATTATTAGGCCTAGTTTTCCTACTCCATCGACTGTAAATGTGCCAGAAAACTTGGAACATTCTGAATTACCTTCTTTGGCTGACCTACTGTATACCGAACATGAGATCGCGGTTTCAGGATCTGACTTTATCGGGGGCGAAACTGAGGCTTTAAAACGCATGGACAGCTATTTTACAGGTGCCAGCCTGCCAGATGGGGCCCCAATGGGGGATAGTTCCTTATTATCGCCTTGGCTGGCTATGGGCTGCCTTTCGCCACATACTTTGTATTTTGCCATTAGGGCTGCGGAGGCAAGGGGACTTGCCAAGCCGCTGTCCAACCAAATGTTGATGGGTTTGTGGTGGCGGGATTATTACCGTTTTATGTTTAAAAAACATGGTAACCGATTTTTTACTGAAACGGGTTTCTCCACACAGATGCCGCCGGTGGCAGATAATGCCGGTGAGAGCTTTGAACGTTGGAAGGAAGGGGCTACCGGCGATAGTTTGGTGGATGCGGGTATGTTGCAGCTGAACAGAACAGGTTATATGCCACAAAAAATGCGGGAAATTTGTGCTTCATACCTGATTTTCGAATTGAAGGTAAGCTGGCTATGGGGCGCAGCGTATTTTGAGGAAATGCTGATTGATTATGCGCCTGCCAGCAATTACGGTAACTGGGCACATGTGGCGGGTGTGGGCAGTAGTTTACGTGATAACAAACAGACTGACCTTAAAAAACTGCGCGCGGGATTTGATCCAAAAGGTAACTACGAAAAATATTGGCTCAATACGCGTGAAAAAAATGGTCATCATTTTGCACCGCATTCCCAAGGATAATTCATAACTTTGCGCATCATTGTTTTTAAAACTAAATGGACACGCTTTCTTATTTAAGTAACGCTGACTCAGCGTACATAGATTCACTCTACCAATCTTACCAAAAAGATCCTGAATCAGTTGATTTTGGCTGGCAAAAATTTTTTGAAGGTTTTGATTTTGGCCAAGATACCCCACCACAGGGGGCCGCTTCTTCCGAAGACATCCCAGCACACTTTTTAAAGGAGATCAATGTGCTGAACATGATTAACGGCTATCGGGACCGGGGTCATTTGTTTACAGAAACGAATCCGGTGCGGCAACGCCGCAAGTATTATCCGGGAAAGGAGCTGGAAACGTTTGGCCTGAGTGAGGCGGATATGGACACTGTATTTAATGCCGGCGTGGAAGTGGGTCTGGGCCCTGCCAAGCTGCGCGACATCCGTGCGCTGATTGAAGAAACGTATTGTCGCAGTATTGGCGCTGAGTTTACGTTTATCCGGAGCCCGGATAAAATTAAATGGTTACAAACCCATATGGAAAGTACGCGCAACCAGCCTAACTTTTCATTGGATGAGAAAAAGCGGATCCTTCAAAAGCTAAACGAAGCGGTTGTTTTTGAAAATTTCCTGGGAACGAAATTTTTGGGTCAAAAACGTTTTTCACTGGAGGGTGCCGAAAGTTTGATCCCAGCCCTTGATTCGGTTATTAATAAAGGTGCTGACTTGGGGATAGAAGAGTTTGTGATTGGTATGGCGCACCGCGGCCGCCTGAATGTGCTTACTAATATTCTGAATAAATCATACGAAACCGTTTTTTCTGAATTTGAGGGCAAGACGTATGCGGATTCGGCCGAGCAGGATTTTGGCGGTGATGTGAAATACCATTTGGGTTATTCTACAGACATTAAGACCTATGCCGGTAAGGATGTGCACTTGAGCTTGGTGCCCAATCCTTCGCATCTGGAAACGGTTGACCCGGTGGTGGAAGGCATTGTGCGCTCCAAACTGGATATGAAATATGAAGGCGATTCTTCGCGCATCGCTCCGATCCTGATACACGGGGATGCTGCTGTGGCTGCACAGGGCATTGTTTACGAAGTGCTGCAAATGTCAAGGCTTGAAGGCTATAAAACGGGTGGTACGATCCATATTGTGGTGAACAATCAGGTTGGGTTTACGACAAACTTTAAGGATGGACGTTCTTCTACGTATTGTACAGATATTGCTAAGGTAACGCTTTCACCGGTGTTCCATGTGAATGGTGATGATCCGGAAGCGTTGGTTTTTGCTATTGATATGGCGGTTGAATACCGTCAAAAATACCATACTGACGTGTTTATTGACTTGTTGTGTTACCGCAGATATGGACACAATGAGGCTGACGAGCCTAAGTTTACGCAACCTTTATTATATAAGGCCATAGAGCAGCATCCAAATCCCCGCGAGATTTATAATAAGAAGTTGTTGGAGCAAGGAAGCGTGGATGCGGGCCTGGCGAAAGAAATGGAGAAGGACTTCAGGGCTTTGTTACAGGCGCGCTTGGACGAATCGAAAGAAGAAGCTAACCTTCCTCCAGACAACCCCATGTATTCTGGCGCCTGGAAAGGGTTGCGGAAGGCTAAGTATGAAGATATTTTTGTGCCGGCAAAGACAGGTTTTCCGGAAAAGAAATTTTTAGAACTCGCCAAACAAATCAGTACGCTCCCAACCGATAAGAAATTTTTTCGTAAGATATCCAAATTGTTTGAAGAGCGCCTTAAGATGTCTGAAACGAAGGTTTATGACTGGGCTATGGGTGAACTTATGGCTTATGGTACTTTGCTGAGTGAGGGTTTTAGGGTTAGGCTTAGTGGTCAGGATGTTAAGCGGGGTACTTTTTCTCACCGACATTCTGTACTCACGCTGGAAGATTCTGAGGAAGAATATGTGCCTTTACAACAGATAAATGATGGAAATGTGAACTTCCATGTTTTTAACTCGCTTCTTTCTGAGTATGGGGTATTGGGTTTTGAGTATGGTTATGCCCTGGCAAACCCGCAATCGTTAACAATTTGGGAGGCTCAGTTTGGCGATTTCTATAACGGTGCCCAAACGATTGTTGACCAATATATATCGAGTGCTGAGACTAAATGGCGCCGTTCTAATGGCTTGGTGATGTTTTTGCCCCATGGCTTGGAAGGCCAGGGACCTGAACATTCTTCTGCCCGTGTAGAGCGCTTTTTGGAACTTTGCGCTGATAACAACATTCAGATTGCTAATTGTACCACTCCGGCTAATTTCTTTCACATTCTGCGTCGCCAGTTACACCGGGATTTCCGCAAGCCGCTTATTATTTTTACACCAAAAAGTTTGTTGCGCCATCCAAAGGTTGTTAGCCCGCTGACTGATTTTACCAAAGGACAATTTCAGGAGGTGATTGATGATTCATTTGTGACTACAGACAAGGTGACCAGGCTGTTATTTTGTACCGGCAAGGTTTATTATGATTTGTTAGAAAAACAGCAGGCGGATAAACGAAAGGATGTGGCCATTGTTCGTGTGGAACAGCTGTACCCGACTCCTATGGACAAGCTTCGTTCTATTAAAAATAAATATAAAAATGCGAAGGACCTTTTCTGGGTGCAGGAAGAACCAGAAAATATGGGTGGCTGGCCATATATATGCCGTAAATTACGTAACCGGTCAATTTCACTGGAAGTAATTTCCCGCAAGGAAGCAAGCAGTACGGCCACCGGATATGCTAAACAGCATATTGCGCAACAATTGGCCCTGGTGGCGCGTGCTTTTGATAATGGTGTGGCTGCCGTAGAGGTAAAAGCTGCATCAAACGGGGCTGCTAAACCCGCGGCTGTCAAATCTAAAACTGCTGGTAAAACTAAGACTGCTGGTAAAAGGGTTGCTGAGGAGGTTAAGAAAAATACGAAAGTAGCTGCTAAAGTAGATTAATATAATAGGATTGAATAATTATGAGTTTAGAAATAAAAGTACCGACCGTCGGTGAGTCTATCACAGAAGTAACCCTTTCTCAATGGCTGAAAAAAGATGGTGACTTTGTGGAAATGGATGAAAACATTGCCGAATTGGAATCGGACAAAGCTACTTTTGAACTTCCTGCCGAAAAAGCGGGTATATTAAAAATTGTGGCCCAGGAAGGTGACACCCTTGAAATTGGTGCCGTGGTTGCTACGATTGAAGAAGGCTCTGCTACGAAAGCGGAAAGCCCGAAAGCGGAAGGCGAAAAGCCTAAAGCTGAAAGTGCTCCGCAAGCTTCAAACGCTGCTCCGGCAGCTGTAGCCGTTGCTGCTCCAGCAAGTAGCCCTGCTCCTATCGATGCAGAAAGTGAAGACAGTTATGCGGCTGGTACTCCCTCTCCTGCTGCTGCTAAAATTTTAAAAGAAAAAGGAATTGATCCCGCTGGTATCAAAGGTACTGGTAAGGATGGCCGTATTACGAAAGAAGATGCTCTATCTGCGGAAAACGCCAAGCCTAAAGCGCCAAGTGCTGTTTCTGCTCCAGCAGAAAACAAACCTGCCGCTCCGGCTGCAGTTGTCAGCGCAGCTCCTGGTAGCCGCAATGAACGCCGGGAAAAGATGTCATCCTTGCGTAAAACGGTAGCCAAACGCTTGGTAACTGTTAAAAATGAAACGGCCATGCTGACCACTTTTAATGAGGTGGATATGAAACCGGTGATGGATCTGCGCGCTAAATACAAAGATAAGTTTAAGGAAAAGTTTGGGGTAGGCCTTGGTTTTATGTCTTTCTTTACGAAGGCGGTTACGGTTGCCTTGAAAGAGTGGCCTGCAGTGAATGCGCGTATTGACGACAATGAGATTGTGTACAGCGATTTTGCAGATATTTCGATCGCTGTATCGGCTCCTAAAGGTCTTGTAGTCCCTGTTATCCGGAATGCAGAGTCTCTTTCTCTGGATGAAATTGAAAAAGCTGTGGCCACCCTTGCGGGAAAGGCACGGGATAATAAATTAACTATTGATGAAATGACTGGCGGTACATTTACGATCACCAATGGTGGTGTTTTCGGTTCGATGATGTCTACACCCATCATCAATGCTCCTCAATCGGCTATTTTAGGTATGCATAATATTATTGAGCGCCCCGTTGCTATTAATGGGCAGGTGGTGATTAGACCGATGATGTATATTGCCCTTTCATATGATCATCGTATTGTGGATGGACGTGAATCTGTCAGTTTCCTTGTACGCGTAAAACAGTTGCTTGAAGATCCTTCACGCCTACTGCTGGGCGTTTAGGGGCCTGAAAATGTTTAGTCCCGGGTTTTTCCTGAAATTCATTAAATTCGGAATTGTCGGTTTATCAGGGATGCTGGTAGACTTTGGGGTTACCTATGTATGTAAGGAAAAACTGGGGTTGCATAAATACCTGGCCAATTCATTGGGGTTTGTGCTGGCTACTATTAGTAACTATTTTTTAAACCGTTATTGGACATTTATGGCTAACGGCCATGAGGCCCGACTTATGGAGTTTTCAAAATTTTTTATAATTGCTGTCATCGGCCTGGCCGTGAACAATGCGATTGTTTATGTGTTGAACGACCGTTTGAAAATTAATTTTTACCTGGCGAAGTTAGGCGCGGTTGCGTTGGTTTCCATCTGGAATTTTTTGGCCAATTATATGTATACCTTTGCGTCCTGACAGTTCATGATCAAGTTGAGGCATACAGGAAAATCTTTATTATTTACGTTTTTAGGTATCTGGCTCCTGCTCAACCTCGTGCAAGCAGCTTTTACCGAGCTGCATGATGATGAAGCATATTATTGGTTGTATGCGCAATTCCTGGATTGGGGCTATTTTGACCATCCTCCCATGGTGGCACTTTTTATCCGGGCGGGCATGTTTTTTTTTCATGCTCCATTTACGTTGCGCCTGGTTACCGTACTCACTGACGCCCTTGCCATTTATTTTCTTTGGCAGATTGTGAAGCCGTATGGCGTTAGTGTACGCTTGTTTATTTTATTGTTTAGCGGCATCGTGCTTTTCCATGTATATGGCTTTATTACCACACCCGACAGCCCGTTGTTTTTTTTTAGTGTGCTCTTTTTTTATGCCTACCATCGCTACCTGAAACAGGATAGCTACTGGCTGGCTATGTTGATGATTTTGATTGTGTCAGGAATGCTTTATAGCAAGTATCATGCGGTACTTGTTCTTGGCTGCTGTGTGCTGGCTAACTGGACGATATTAAAAAGGCCTTCCCTTTGGTTCATCCTGGTTGGGTCCTTCGCCTTGTACTTGCCCCATATTTTTTGGCAAATACATAACGGCTATCCGTCTATACACTTCCATATTATAGATCGATCTGCAAAACCTTATAAATTTAATTACAGCAGTGATTTTATATTGGGGCAGCTGCTGGTGGCAGGCCCTTTGACTGGTTGGTTTTTGTATTATAAAGTGTTTCGGTTCAAAGCAACTGATCCATTTTTACGCGCACTAAAAGTAAACTTTTTCGGCATCATGCTTTTTTTCCTGGTCAGCACGCTGAAGGGGAATGTTCAGCCCCATTGGACCTTGTTGGCTTTTATTGCCTTTTTTTTGCTTTCGGCCATTTATTTTAAAGACTTTTCGCAAGTACCCCGCTGGTTTATTAAGCTTACTTATTTAGATATTGCCCTGCTACTATTAGTGCGTTTGTTATTGCTGATACCTTTGCCTGGCTTGAAGAAGCTCCCTGCTCTGAAAAGCTTTAACGGCAACCAGAAATTTGCCCATGCAATTCACGAAAAAGCTGGAGATGGGTACACAATTATTGACGGAGGCTTCCAGGATGCCTCCGTATATGATTTTTATAATAATACGACCAAAGGTATGGCCTATGATGGACGTGATTACCGGAAGACGCAATTTGACAGGTGGCCTATTGAAGACAGCCTGCAGCACAAAAGTGCCTATTACGTGCGTGGATGGTCAATGGATATGGCAGGCCAGGATACCATTAAAACCAGCAAGGGCACCTTTTACGGCCAAATGCTGGATAGGGTGCGGATTTATCAAAAATTGACGATCAGGGCTGAAGGTTTAATTAAGCGCACGACAGCCGGTGCCGAACAGGCCATTCGCCTATATATTAGCAATCCTTACCGTGATACGATCAACTTTTCAAATACTGGCGCAAAATGGCCTTGCATATTAGAATATGGGTATGCCACACAGGCTTATGAACGTGGTCATTATGCAGAAATTGGGGCCGACTATAAGGGGTTGGTTATTGCCCCCGGGCAGACAAAATTTATCGATGCCCGGATTATAGCCCCCGATTTGCCGGGCAAGTACTTACTGATTTTCTCTGTACGTACGGACCCTTTTGTTGGATCGAGAAATAGTGATAAATATACAATTGAAGTTTTATGATGAAACGTTTGTTTTTTTTGTGTGTACTGGCAGCACTGCAAGTACGGGTTTCGGCCCAGCAACGACTGGAGTGGAAGGTGAATACTTTTGGTTTTGCTGACAATAGGGAATATAATAATTCGAATGGCTACTCGCAGTCAATCCTGGGCATCCGCCTTTCACCCGAAATAGGTTTACAGATAGACAGCGTACACCATCTTCGGGTAGGTGCGAGTTTTCTGCATGAATTTGGCTCTTCTAAGGGATTGGACAAAGTGAATCCGGTAATCTATTATAATTTTAAAGACAAAGGTTTTGACTTTTACATCGGGATGTTTCCCCGTTATGACTTGTTAAAAGATGTACCCCGGGCCATTTTAAATGACACGCTGATGTATTACCGCCCGAATATTGAAGGGTTGTTGCTCCGCTATGCAAACCAGCATGTGATGCAGCAGCTTTGGATTGACTGGACAAGCAGGCAAACTGAAACAGCTCGGGAACAATTTTTGGTAGGTCTTTCAGGGAAATTTAATGCTGGGGTTCTATACCTTAGCGATTATGCGACTTTATTTCACGATGCGGGTGCCATGATTCCAGACTCTACGCGCCCTTTGCGCGATAATGCTGCCGTCAATGTGAATATTGGAGCCAACCTGAGCCATCATACGTTTCTCGATTCGCTCGATCTGAATGCAGGTCTGCTAATGTCGTTTGATCGTCATCGTAACCATCCTGGATGGAATGTGCCTAAAGGAGTACTTGCACATTTGTATATGGAATACCGGCGGTTTTCCATCTTTGATACTTTTTATGCCGGGGAAAAACAGGATATCGCCAATGGGGACCGGCTTTATAATACAAAATCGTATAATCGCCTGGAATTTGGCTGGGCCGCACTACGCTTTAAAAACCTGGAAGGGAAATTTATTGCCAGCTTTCATTTTACGAATGGGGCCATGGATAACCAGGAGCAGTTTATGCTGCGCTATAATATTGGCCAAAGTTATAGCCTTAAAAAGCGGGTTAGCCTTGACTAGTAATGAAGATAATCATTATAGATGAGCTGCATATAGGCTTTGGCCTTGGTAAGTAAGGTTTGATCTTCAGCTTCTGGCAAGCCTTCATTTTTTTTGTAGGCCATCATTTTGCCTTCTTGGTCATACGTCAGTTGCTGCTGTGGGGTGACCACGCCAAATCCATTTTGCCAGTCAAAAAAAGCAAATGGTGCCACCGTTGTGTCCAACAAATCCCTGCTCCACGGGTACCGGGCACTGCTTAGGTGCATTTGGTCCAGAAGGGTAGCGACCAGGTCCGTTTGATTGCCTATTTTCTCAACTACGGTACCGCGGTAAGCGGGTTTGATGGCCGCACCAAACAGTAACAATGGAATGCGGTACCGGTTTGGGTGATATGATTCCCACTTTTCCAATGGAAGCCTATGGCCGTGATCGGCCACCATGACGAAAAGCGTATTTTGATACCAGCTTTCTTTTTTTGCTTGCTCCAGGTAGTCATAAAGGACGCTATCTGTATAATATGCTGTACTTTTAAAGGCATCCGAATTAGTTTTGTTACCATATTGATGATGTCCTGGTAGTTGAAATGGCTCGTGATTGCTAATGGTAAATAAGGTTGAAAAAAATGGCTGTTTTTCATGGCGCAGGTCTTGTAACTGGCGGCGGAAAACCAAGCCGTCATATACGCCCCAATTGGATTGCGCTTCTGCCCGTGCGAAACTAAACTGATCTGTGACGCGATCATATCCGTGTGCCAGCATATAGCTTTTAAAATTATAAAATTCACTCACACCCCCATAATAAAATGAGGTGCTATAGTGCTGCTGTTTAAGCTCCTGCCCCAGGCCCGGTAAGTGTTCATGTTTATTTACATTCAGGATGATGCTTTTTTTACCCTGCGCTGGGAACGCGCTGAGGATGGCGATGATGCCTTTGTCAGATCGGTCTGATGCTGCATAGATATGGTTAAAGAACAGCCCTTGGTCTATGAGCGTTTCAAAATGGGGGCTAATGCCTTTTTCGCCCCCAAGGCGCTCGATGAGATCTGCTGTAAAACTTTCCATAATTATAAACACCACATTTGGTCTATCTGTGGTCAAAAAAGAATAGGCCGGCTGATATTGTTTTTTGAAGAGGGGTGCCAGTAACGCTCTGGCAACCGTGTCATCCATAACGTGGTAAAAATTATCCTGACGCCCTTTTGAAGATCTTAAAACATCATCAAGCAAGTACCATTGGGTGTTAACTGCCAAATGATTGTACACAGGGCGCGAAGAAAAATAGGCCATGCTTGGATTTAATGGCGACGTTTTGAGCCCGCTCCTAATTACGTAAAACAATAAAAAAGCTCCAAGAAAAAATGCAGGAATATAGGTAAACCATTGCATCCGGCCTCGCACATGTAATAGTTGCTCGGAAAGCCTGGTATATAGCAGGAAACCTACGGAATAAATGAACAATCCGATAGCTGCAGAAAGCAACAGCGGGCTGGACGATGAGGAGATGATAGCCTCACGTGGGCTATCTAAAAACAACCGGATCACTTTGTATGACATCTTTTCGCCCCACTCCCGATAGATGTTAATATCTATGACAGATACCAGGGCAAAAAAGAATAAAACCAGCCAGGTGTATGCTTTTAATACATTGCGTAAATGAAGACCAGGAAATATATAGGCGATTGTAAATAGCAAAAAAGGGAAACAGGTGATGTAGCCTGCCATGGAAGCGTCCATACGACCGCCTCTTAACAGCAACTGGCAAAAGTCTGCCAAATTGATGCCTTTCATTTTTTGGTAAAAATAGATGATATGAATAAACCGGTCAACCATTGAAAGGATGACCCAAAAGGTATAATATTTGATTATATCGTAAAAAAATTGTGACGTACGATGCAATAATGATTTTTCCATTTCATTTGGCCGTCACAAAAGTAACCAAATTTGAACTAATTTGATATTTTAGATAAAGAATGATACTTTTGTGTGGTAATAATATAAAACTATATGAAAAAATTATTTTTAGCACCAGCATTGGCAGTAGCCCTGTATTTGGTTGCATGCGGAGGTGGAAATTCAAACAGTAATTCATCAGCAGATTCTACACAAACGACTGAAACGCAAAGTGCTGCTCCTGCTGAGCAGACACCAGATATTCCAGGTCTTGATACAGTTGCGGTAAGCAATACTATTTCGCTGACAGCGAATGATCAAATGAAGTATGACAAAACCTTATTTAAGGTGAAGGCTGGTGAATCCGTAAAACTAACTTTCAAGAATGCCGGATCCTTACCGAAGGAAGCGATGGGCCATAATGTGGTAATATTGATTCCGAATACTGACCTTGCTGCAGTGGCAGGTGAAGCCATTAAAGCTAAGGCTGAAGATTATATTCCTGCTACTTTTGCTTCTTCCATCGTAGCTCATACTAAATTATTAGGTCCTGGTGAAACAGATAATATCGAGTTTACGCTGAAGGATAAAGGTGCTTACGAGTTTATGTGCAGTTTTCCTGGTCATTATGGGGTAATGCAAGGCCATATTGTGGCTGAATAGTAGCTGCTCTATGCAATACGATGTTATAATTATCGGAAGCGGACCTGGTGGTTATGTTGCCGCCATCCGCTGCGCCCAATTAGGTTTAAATACAGCTATCATTGAAAAATACAACACTTTTGGTGGTACTTGCCTCAATGTAGGTTGTATTCCTTCAAAAGCCCTTCTTGATTCTTCTGAACATTATCACAATGCGGCGCATAACTTTGCCGTTCATGGAATTGGACTTAAGGACCTGAAGGTTGATATGAAACAAATGATTGCCCGGAAGGACGATGTGGTTAAACAAAATACGTCAGGCATTGAGTTTCTCTTTAAAAAGAATAAGATAACCTCTTTTATTGGTGTAGGCTCTTTTATTGATAAGAATACCGTTAAGGTATCCAAAGCAGATGGCAAGGAAGAAACCATTTCGGGTAAAAATGTAATCATTGCCACGGGTTCTAAGCCGGTGCACCTGCCTTTTCTTCCTATTGACAAAAAACGGATCATTACTTCAACCGAGGCGCTTAATTTAAAAGAGGTGCCCAAACACCTGATTGTAATAGGCGGGGGCGTGATTGGGCTGGAACTTGGATCGGTGTATGCCCGCCTGGGTTCAAAGGTTTCTGTGGTTGAATTTGCTTCCTCCATCATCCCAACGATGGATGCCGGCTTAGGTAAAGAGTTACAGCGGGTACTTAAAAAGACGTTGGGTTTTGAGTTTTACTTAAGCCACAAGGTAACGGGTGCTGAGACAAAAGGCAAAAAGGTTGTTGTGTATGCTGATAGCCCGAAGGGTGAAAAGGTGATTCTTGAAGGGGACTATTCCATTGTTTCTGTAGGACGGGTAGCCTATACGGATAACCTGGGACTGGATAAAATTGGGATATCTTTGGAGGAACGCGGCCGGAAGATTCCGGTGAACGAGCGACTTGAAACTTCTGTGGCTGGTGTATATGCTATTGGCGATGTGATTAAGGGTGCGATGCTGGCCCACAAAGCAGAGGATGAAGGGGTGTTGGTGGCTGAACAGATAGCCGGCCAAAAACCACATATAAACTATAATTTGATTCCTGGTGTGGTTTATACCTGGCCTGAGGTGGCTAGTGTGGGCCAGACGGAGGAACAATTAAAGGAGTCTGGAAAAAAATATAAAACGGGTTCTTTTCCTTTTAAGGCCAGTGGCCGGGCTAAAGCCAGCGGTGACACGGATGGTTTTATTAAAGTTTTGGCGGATGCTGATACGGATGAAGTATTGGGCGTGCACATGATTGGGCCGCGTGCGGCTGACATGATAGCCGAAGCTGTCATCGCGATGGAATACCGCGCGTCGGCTGAAGATATTGCCCGTACTTGCCATGCCCATCCAACTTTTACGGAAGCGCTAAAAGAAGCTGCCATGGCAGCTACTGCTAACCGTGCTATACATATGTAGCTTTTTAGCTGCAAAGCAAAAAGCCCTAACCGTTTGGTTGGGGCTTTTTTTTAATTATGGCAAACCAGGCATTTGGCCTTTTGCCTAAAGCTTACTTGCTATTCTTTGCTTCCTGAATTTCCAAGCGGATTTCTTGCGCCAAATTTTTTACATCCTGCAGACCTTTTCTTACCCTTGTACCAGCGGCACTATTGCCTTTGTTAAAGAATTTGTCTGCGTCGCCGTCTAAGCCTTCGATTAAGCTTTTCAACTCATTGAACTTTCCAATACTTGCCATAGTTAATACTTTTTAGTTTTTTAATAAGTTAATAATGTATATGTGGGCTAAAAGTAGAATCTTTTTTTGTAAAAAAAAATTATTAGTTATTCAAAAAGGCCTTGAAATGCTAATTTTTTTCCACAATCTACTTGTTTTTAGCACATCTAAAATAACCTTATATTTACAACACATTTATTTTCAGAAAATTACTGAGAATATGCAAACTAGATTTTGTTTTAAAAAAAGTAAAATTCCTTCCTATAAAAAGTTTGAGTTTTTGTTAAAATATTTTATTTTAAAAAGGCTTTTATAACAAAAAACGCTGTTTTACCCATTGATTTAGGTAAAACAGCGTTATAGAGAACAAATATGGCTCTTGTTAATCTACGTTGTCGTGCAAGAAGGAATTATTGGGCCTGATTTCCGTAATACCATCTTCAGCTGAAAGGGTAAAACGGGAAACCTGCGACTCGGAAGAGTGAGGTACTTGATCTAACGACATTTGTTTACGGCGATATGCTGGTTCAGTTTCCAGCTCCTGAAGACCATTTGCCGACCGTAACTTAATGCTAAGTTCTTTGAGACGCAGGATACGCTCTTTTGTTTTTTGAAGCTGGTCTTCTACCACTTCATCGTTTTTACCCAGGTCTGGATTGACTTCCAGGGCTTGGATATTTTCTTCCTGAAAGGTGACGGGTTGTGTTTCCTCAATAATGTTTTCAGGGACACCAAAACTGAATTCAGACTCAGCAACTTTTAGCTGGTAATCCGTAGCTTCTGGCTCTGGTGCTGCGGGCTCTTCTTCGGAAAGGGTGTGACGAATAACCTGGTCTGTTGCATAAGACCCAAACAAATCTGGCTGTACATTCGGAGATGAAACTTTGGCTTGTTCCTGTACTGCCTGAAAGGTGTTCTTTTGAGTCACTGGCGCTGCGGTGAACTGGTTAACCGGCTTTACCAATGGTGTATTTTCGGGTACCAAGGGTATTTCAATCCGCTCATTTTCGCGCTCTTTGCGGCGTTCTTCGATCGTTTGAAATCCGGTTGCAATTATAGTTACTGAAAGTTTGTCTTCGAGCGTTTCGTCTACACAATTTCCCCAGATTAGATCAGCAGATAAGCCGGCTTTTTCTTGTATGTAATCGGTAATGACCGCTACCTCGTCCATGGTAACTTCTTTTAATCCTGACGTGATGTTCAGGAGGATATACCGGGCTCCTTCGATTTCATTGTCTTTTAACAATGGCGACGCAAGGGCTCCTTCGACTGCCTTTAATGCGCGGTCTTCACCATCGGCCTTATCATTGCCCATGATGGCGACACCACTGTCGTTCATGACGGTGCGGACGTCTTTAAAATCTACATTGACATAGCCCGGAATGGTAATGATCTCTGCAATGCCTTTTGCGGCGGTGGTCAAAATATCGTCTGCCTTCGCAAATGCCGCGCTCATGGTGAGGTTTCCGAAGATTTCGCGCAGCCGGTCATTGGAGATTACCAGATACGAATCTACGTATTTGCGCAGTTCGCTTAAGCCTTCTTCTGCTTGGATTCGTCTTCTTTTACCTTCAAAACCAAAGGGGGTGGTTACGATGGCTACCGTAAGAATCCCTAATTCTTTGGCTGCCTTGGCTAACACAGGGCTGGCTCCGGTACCGGTACCGCCGCCCATACCCGCTGTAATAAACAGCATCTTGGTGTTGGTCCCGATCATTCGTTTGATGTCTTCGATACTTTCGATGGCCGAGTTTTCGCCCACGTCTGGATCTGAACCTGCTCCCATACCTTCTGTGAGACTGGCTCCTAATTGTACCTTATTTGGAATGGGGCTTAGTTCAAGTGCTTGTGCATCTGTATTACAAATAATGAAATCAACTCCGCTGATTCCTTGTTTGTACATATGATTGACAGCATTTCCTCCGCCTCCACCGACTCCAATTACCTTAATAATTGAAGATTGTTCCTTTAACATTTCAAATTTAAACGACATATTATTACTGTATTTATCTCAAAGAGAGCGTGATACAAATTGTTTTCCTAATCAATTTTCGTAGTGTAATAATAGTACTTTTTCAACAATAGTTATCCACATGTGTTCATAATGTTGAAAAAAGCCTACTTGTTGAAAACTATTTAAATTTCAGATAGTCGTCATTTTCAAACTCATTACCGTCTTTGATGATGCTTTTGAACCAATTTAATAGACTGTTTGCTTTGTAACGGCTTTCTGCAATGTCTTTTACTTGTTGTTTGTCAGGCAACTCATTGACAAGCTGTTCATATTCTACAGATTCTATTCCTTTTATTAGCAGGCCAATACCTGTGGCATATAAGGGGCTCTTCAACTCGTCATAAATATTTTTGGGCAACAGGTCATTCTTGGCCAGGTGTTCGTTCGGAAATCCGACGCGGCAATCCAGGCCCGTAACATATTCTACCAATTGCACCAAATGTTTTAGCTGTGCACCGCCTCCGGTAATGACAATACCTCCGATAAGCTTGCGTTCATATCCGGATGATTTGATCTCATAATATACGTGTTCAATGATCTCTTCCATACGGGCCTGTATAATATAGGCCAGATTTTTTACTGAAATTTCTTTATGGTCACGGCCGCGAAGGCCAGGTACGCAAATGATCTCGTTGTCTTTGTTTTCGTCGGCCAGTGCCGAACCGAAACGTACCTTTAACAATTCTGCTTGGTTGCGCAATACTGCACAGCCTTGCTTGATATCTTCCGTGACAATATTGCCGCCAAGTGGAATTACTGCGGTGTGACGGATGATGCCTTCATGAAAGATGGCTACATCTGTGGTACCACCACCGATATCGACCAGCACGACGCCTGCATCTTTTTCGGCTTCGTCAAGCACGGCTTCGGATGATGCCAAAGGTTCAAGGATTAATTCCTGGGCTTCAAGCCTGGCGTGTTCCACGCATTTCTTGATGTTCTTAACGGCGCTGACATGCCCTGAAATGATATGAAAATTTGCTTCCATACGCCTGCCTGCCATTCCGATGGGGTCTTTGATGCCTGGCTCATTGTCAATGGTAAATTCCTGCGGTAGTACATGAATGATTTCTTCTCCTGGAGGAAGTACCAGCTTATACATGTCCTCGATCAGTTTTTCAATATCTTTCCGCCCGATTTCGCTGTCATCTTTACGGGTTAAAATACCCCGGTGCTGCAAGCTTTTAATGTGCTGGCCTGCGATGCCTACATTAACGACTTTAATGTCGACATTTGATTGACTTGCCGCTTCTTCGACGGCTTGGACAATACTGGTAACGGTTTTCTGGATGTTGGCAACAACGCCGCGGCTCACGCCCGACGACTCTGCTTTGCCCACGCCTAATACCTCAATTTTATTTTTGCCGCTCCTGCGGCCAACGGTAACACAGATTTTTGTTGTGCCAATGTCAAGCCCTACAACGATAGGCGCATCCTGACTTACAGCGGTTCTCTTTTCCATGATTATTGACTTATTATACTATTATTACTACGATTTTCAATGTTGTTTGTGTTTGCTTTTTCGCAAACGATCTGGTTGGCAAATTTTAAATTGACCGTTTTATAGGCATCCCAGCCAGTACGGGGTATGATTTGCTTATAAAAAAGCATAAGTTTTTCGAATTTGACATCCAGGCTGTCAGCAGTTCCTAAAATGATTTTCTGGTTACCAACACGTGATATAAGCTCGATATCCTGATTTTCATCGACATATAATTGCTCCACCTGCTCATTCCAAAGGCTATCCTTTTGGATAAAGGTTGCCGCCAGATAGAGGTCTTTGACCGATGTGGTTTTTATGGTATCTAACCGATTATTATAGGGTTCAGTAATATATCCGTTAGCTGTGATGACTTTTGGGGCATATTTTAGGCTGGTCGGCATTTTTAATCCATGTTGATCCACATAAAAATCTGCTCCGGCTTGATTTATGATCCTTATACGGGCTTCACGCTGACTGATCTGGATGTTGATGACGCCATCCATATCCATATAGACCAATACCTTTTCGACAAATGGATTGCTTTTTAATTCGCTTTCAATGGTATGGACTGGGATATTCTGCAGGCTTCTTCCTACCAACGCCCCGTGTTGTTTTTTGAGTAGCTGGTCTATGTCTGCGCGTTCAACAAAGGATTGTTCGCCGGGAATGATTACGCGCACATTGGTACACACCGATTGCTTACTTTTTATACCGATGAAACTCATCAGGGTAACAAGGCCCGCCAAACTAATGATCCAAATTATGCCGTTAACGACGGCCTGCCAATTGGTGTGCTTAAGCCGTTCAATCATGTGTTAATACCTCCTTTAATGGTTGGACTAAGCGGTCAATATCGCCTGCGCCGACGGTTAGTAATAGTTCTGGCTGATCAATAGCTACCTGTTGAATTATGTTGTCTGCAGTTAGCAGGTGTTTGTCTGCCAGCTGAACCTGCGCTAACAACCACGATGAAGTGATGCCTTTAATGGGTAGTTCCCTGGCCGGGTAAATATCCATGAGGTATAGTTTATCGGCCATAGCAAGCACCTCTGCAAAACCCGCTGCGAAATCGCGCGTGCGGCTATAAAGGTGCGGTTGAAATATCACTGTGAGTGGCTTATCCGGATATAGGCTTTTTACGGCTCCGATGCTGGCCCGGAGTTCTTCGGGATGGTGGGCATAGTCATCTATATAAATATGCCGGGTATTCTTGATGATGTATTCAAAACGCCGCTTTACTCCTCTAAAAGTGGCCAAGGCTTTTACTATGGCGGCATCATTGATGCCTATTTGTCTGGCCGCAGTGATGGCGGCTACGGCGTTTTCAACATTATGCTTGCCGGGTATGCCTAAATGAATCTGTTCTAAGCGTTCGCTGCCATGTTCATAGTCAAAGTAAAAATTTCCGGCTTCTACGCGGATGTTGACTGCGTAGGCGTCGGCAATTTCCCCTGCGGCATAGCGGATGTCGTATGGAAGCTGCAGTCCTTTGCGAATAATTTTCTTGCCATTGCTTGCTACTTGCCGGAGGAAAAGTTCAAAGGATTGCAACATGTGTTCTTTATCTCCATAGATATCCAGATGATCGGCATCAGTGGAGGTTACGATGGCTATATTTGGGTGCAACGTGAGGAAGGACCGGTCGTACTCATCGGCTTCGACCACTAGGGTATTGTTAGTAGAAAATAATACGTTTGTATTATAGTTTACTGTAATTCCTCCTAAAAAAGCTGAACATTGGTATCCGCTGTCTGTTAGTATGTGGGCAATGAGGCTTGAAGTGGTGGTTTTGCCATGGGTGCCTGCAACGGCGATGGTAAAACGGTCTTTGCTAATGATACCCAGCACTTCTGATCGTTTATAGAGTTTATGCCCGGCCTTTTGCAATAAGTGTAATATGGCAAGGTCTTTCGGGACGGCTGGGGTATAAATAATCAGGGTATGCTCATTAGCTTGTTTGAACACGTTGGGGATTTGTGTAACGTCATCGGTGTAAAATACCTCAATTCCTTCGTTTTCGAGTTCATCCGTTAGCGTAGTCCGCGTTTTATCATAGCCTGCTACCAAACAGCCTGCATGGCCAAAATACCTTGCCAGGGCGCTCATCCCGATACCGCCTATGCCTAAAAGAAATACCTGTTTGATTTGGTCAATTTTCATTTGTCGGCTAATTTTAAAACTTCACGGGCAATGACCTCATCTGCGTTGAGGATGGCCAGTTGGTGGATATGCTGTGAAAGTTGTTTCATTTTTTCTTTTTGCTGAAGAAGTTGAAGGGCTGTTGTAACTAACTGGTCACTGGCATCATTATCTTTAACCACGATGGCTGCTCCTTTCTCCTCCAGCGCTTGGGCATTTTTGGTTTGGTGGTCTTCTGCTACATTGGGCGAGGGTACCAGGATAACTGGTTTGCCAACGGCACAGAGTTCAGCAATGGTTCCGGCCCCTGCCCTGGCAATAATGATATCGGCCGCGGCATAGGCCAGATCCATACGGTGCAAAAATGCTGTTAGCTTAATGTGGTCTGCTCCGGCTAATGCTTCATAATTTTTGAGGTTATCATAATAGTAACTTCCACATTGCCAAATGACCTGTACATTGGCTTCTCTTAAGCTTTCTATGCCGGCCAGTATGCTTTTGTTTAAAGTTCTGGCCCCAAGACTTCCTCCAGTGACCAATAGGGTCTTCTTTTGCGAAGAAAGACTTAATAATTCTTTTGCTTCAAAGTCTTTTCCACGGATATCGACTGATTCTTGCCTGATAGGATTGCCGGTAAACATGATCTTTTCGGCAGGGAAAAATGCTTCCATGCCCTCAAAAGCTACGCAGATACGTTTGGCTTTTTTTCCAAGGCGTTTGTTTGTGATACCTGCGTAAGAATTTTGTTCTTGTATCAGGGTTGGGATTCCCATGTTTCCGGCGGCCATTAAAAGCGGGCCGGAGGCGTATCCGCCTACTCCAACGGCTACATCGGGCTTAAAATCACGGATGATTTGCCGGGCCCGGGAGATACTTTGCATAAGTTTAAAGGGTAGCAGCAGGTTTTTCCATAATGAATTACGGTTTATGCCTTGTATGTCCAGGCCTATGATTTTATATCCGGCAGCGGGAACTTTGTCCATCTCCATGCGGCCATTTGCGCCCACAAACAAGATCTCCGTGTCTGGAGCCACTCGTTGCAGCGCATTGGCAATGGCCACGGCAGGAAAAATATGTCCGCCTGTGCCGCCTCCGCTTATGATCACCCGTTTTGCCATCTTATCACTACTTTTATACTCAAATCATCTCGGGGATTTCTCCCACTATCACTTTCCCGTTGCTTGTTTTATCTTTTGTCATTGCCGTGGAGCTTTTTACTTCGTCTACATTTCTGCTGACACTTAATATAATGCCAAATGCTATGCTCGTAAATAATATGGAAGTACCTCCCATGCTGACTAAGGGTAAGGGTATGCCGGTTACTGGCCCTAAGCCCACGGCAACGGCCATATTGGCAAATGCTTGTAGTGTAAGACTGAAGCCAAGACCTGCAGCTAGTAAAGCGCCAAAGGCTTTAGGGCTTTGGGTAACGATGCGTATGCAACGATACATAAAGACCAAATAAATTATAACCAAGGTAACTCCACCTACCACCCCATATTCTTCTATAATAATAGCAAAGATAAAGTCTGAGTATGGATGGGGCAACATGTTTCGCTGTGTGCTATTACCTGGGCCTTTGCCAAACAGGCCTCCGGTTGCAATGGCTATTTTGGCGTGATTGGACTGAAACGATTTGTCAGGATCTATTTCTTTTTCGCCACTGCCCATAAAGGTTTGTACCCGCGATATGTAGGTTTGACGACGTGGTCCAAAAAAGATAACCAATGTGAGCAAAAAGCCAACGCCAACACAAACGTAGGCAATTTGCTTGATGCTAATACGACCAATGATCAACAGTAAGACACTGACGCCAAATAACATCAGGGCCGTTGATAGGTTGGCCGGTGCAATTAGCGCAAAAACACCGCATACGGATCCCATGATGGGTAAAAAGGCTCTTTTTACATTCTTTATTTCTGTTTGTTTTCGGGTAAGCATCCGCGCCAGAAATGTGATCAGTGCCAGTTTGGCAAGATCGGAGGTTTGAAAGGTTTGGTTTATGACCGGTATTGTTACCCAACGATTAGCGTCATTCACAGTATTCCCAAAGATTAGGGTGTATAACAACAACGGAATGGTAATGGCCATGAGTATTTTTGAGATACCAGCATAATACCTATAATCCAATAGATGGGAAAAATACATCAGCGCGAATCCACCTATGATTAGGGCGGTGTGTTTAATGAGATACACTTCGGTGCCTTTTCCTTCTTTGTATGCCAGGGTACCGACTGAACTGTATACGGCTAGCATGGACCATACCGAAAGGATGATCACTATGATCCAAATCCACCGGTCACCTTTTAATTTGCTGAGTGCTCTTTCCATTTTTTTGGTGTTGTGTATTTTGTTTTAGAGACGTTCAAAGCTCCCTGACTGCTGCTTTGAACTGGTCTCCGCGATCTTCGTAATTTTTAAACAGGTCAAAACTGGCACACGCTGGCGACAGCAATACTGTATCGTCTTTTTGGGCAATATTTGAGGCGATCTGAACGGCCTCTTCCATACTAAGGGTATTGATCATGACGGAGGTTTCATTTTCAAAAGCGGCATGTATGCGGCTATTATCTTTACCAAGGCAAACAATTCCTCGTACCTTGCTCCTAACCAGATCTGTGAGCATGTTATAATCATTCCCTTTGTCTACCCCGCCCATGATGAGGACTACTTGACCAGGCATGCTTTCAAGTGCATACCATACTGAATTGACGTTTGTGGCTTTGGAATCATTAATATAATCTATACCGGCGATACGGGCTACGTGTTCAAGACGGTGGGGAATATTTTTGTATTGCCCCATACTTTCGCGTATTGATTCATTTCGTAGCTCCAAAACTTTGGCAACCAAACCTGAGGCCATACTGTTATACACATTGTGTTTGCCTTGCAAGGCTAAATCATAGATTGACATTTTAAATGTTGTTTTTTGGGATAAAATAATTTCAATTTCTTTCTGCTCGTTTAAGAAAGCACCTTCGCTCACGTTGCCTTGTTGGGTAAAGGGCAGTTTTTTTGCAGGGGTTGGATGACCTTCAAGCCGTTTACGCGTCTCTTCATCGTCCGGACAGTAGATAAAAATATCTTCTTCAAGCTGATTTCGGATAATGCGAAACTTGGAAGCGGCATAATTATCTAATTTATGATCATACCTGTCTAAATGATCGGGTGTGATATTAAGCAATACGGCTATATTCGCCCTGAAGTGGTACATGTCGTCCAGCATAAAACTGCTGATCTCTAGTACGTAGTATTTATAATCGTTGTTGGCTACCTGCAGGGCAAAGCTTTTGCCGATATTCCCGGCCAATCCTACGTTTAAGCCTGCTCTGTTAAGGATGTACCAGGTGAGCATGGTGGTGGTGGATTTTCCGTTGGAGCCTGTGATGCAAATGAGCTTTGCATTGGTATATTGTGCGGCAAACTCTATTTCACCAATCACCGGAATACCTTGTGTCTTTAGTTTTATTACTAGTGGTGCATAGGCTGGTATTCCTGGGCTTTTAATTACCAAGCTTGCATTAAGTATATGGTTTTCATGATGCCCGTTTTCTTCGAAAGGAACTCCGGCCTCGGTAAGTTGCTCTTTATATGTAGCTGCGATAGGGCCATTGTCTGAAACAAACACTTCAAATCCTTTTTGCAAGGCGAGTACTGCCGCGCCAACGCCGCTTTCGCCAGCACCTAACACGACCAGCCTGCCTTGCTGTGGATAAATATAAGTGGTTGTTTTATTCATTTGTGATACGCTTTTTAAAAGTGTTTACCTTATTTTTAATGTTACAATCGCGATAATAGCCAGCATAATTCCCAAAATCCAAAAGCGGGTTACGATCTTTGATTCATGGTATCCTTTTTTCTGGTAATGATGGTGTAGTGGCGACATTAAAAATATGCGCCTGCCTTCACCATATTTCTTTTTGGTGTACTTGAAATAAGATACCTGTAGTATAACGGAAACAAGTTCTACCAGAAATACTCCGCACAATATGGGTATAAGTAGTTCTTTGCGGATCATGATGGCAAATGTGGCAATAATGCCACCAATTGCTAAACTACCTGTATCACCCATAAATACTTGAGCAGGATAGGCATTATACCACAAAAATCCGGTGCAAGCGCCTACAAAGGCTCCGGCAAAAACTACTAGCTCGGCCGAATTGGGAATGTACATTATATTCAGGTATTCGGCAAAAATAGTATTACCCGATACGTAAGCCAGTACTGCGAGGGTAATACCGGCAATGGCCGATATTCCAGTGGCCAACCCGTCAATACCGTCTGTAATATTTGCACCGTTTGATACAGCGGTTACGATGAAAACGACAAAGGAAAGAAAAACTATAAAGGTTATTACGGGTCCATTCAGCCCAAATATTTTTAGTACTTTGCCATAGTCAAATTCATTGTTCTTGTAGAACGGGATATTTGTTTTGGACGATTTTACATCCTGTGTATAATAAGGTTTGCCATTGACGGGTTGTACAAGCATTACATTTACAGCGTCAGGGGTTGCCGCTGCTGGACCTGAGATCTTCTGCCTGGCCACAATAGCTGGATGAAAATACATGGTGCAGGCAATAATAATGCCCAGTCCAATTTGTCCCACAACTTTAAAACGTCCGGCAAGTCCTTCCTTATTTTTACGAAAAACCTTTATATAATCGTCCAAAAAGCCTATGGCACCCATCCATACGGTGGTTATGAGCATTAATACTACGTAAATGTTCTCCAGCCGGGCGAAAAGCAAGGTGGGAACCAATATACCTCCCAGAATAATTAAGCCGCCCATTGTGGGTGTGCCTTGCTTTTGTAACTGCCCTTCGAGCCCCAGGTTACGGATGGATTCGCCTACTTGTTTGCGTTGTAATATGCGGATGAGACGCCCTCCATATACTGTGGTTATTAGCAGTGATATAATTACGGACATTCCTGTCCGAAAGGAAATATACTGAAATAATCCTGCACCGGGTATATGTATATGATGTTCAAGCCATGTAAAAAAATAGTATAACATATTCGATGAATTATTATTCTTTAAATGCTTGTGCTAAAACTTCTTTATCATCAAAGGGGTATTTTACACCTTTTATTTCCTGATATTTTTCGTGCCCTTTACCTGCCACTAAGATTATATCGCCCGCTTGCGCTAAATGACAGGCAGCCCTGATTGCTTCCCGACGATCGGTAATGGAGAAAACTTTTTTTGCTTTGCCAGCAGGGATGCCTGCTTCCATATCGCGAATGATTTGTGCCGGATCTTCACTGCGTGGATTGTCGGATGTTATAATCACCTTGTCACTGAGGCTAAGTGCTACCTGGGCCATTTCTGGTCGCTTTGTTTTGTCCCGGTCTCCTCCGCAACCCAATACTGTAATGACCTGTTCGGTACCCTTACGCAGTTTATGAATTGTTTCTAACACGTTAAGTACCGCATCAGGTGTATGGGCGTAGTCAACTATTCCTACAATTCCTTCGCTGGAAATTTGTGTTTCAAACCTTCCTTCGGCTCCAGATAGCCGGCTTAGTACGGTAAGCACTTTTGCGCTGTCTTGTTCTAAAAGCACAGCTGTGCCATATACTGCCAATATATTATAGGCGTTAAAGTTTCCAACTAATCGAACCCACACTTCCTGTGCATCAATTTCCATCAGCATGCCTTCAAAATGGCTCTCCTTGATCTTTGCCTTAAAATCGGCCAGGCTTTTTAATGCATAAGTCTTTTTAAAGGCGGATGTGTTCTGAAGCATGACCATGCCATTTTTATCATCGAGATTAGTCAATGCAAAGGCTGTATCAGGTAACTGGTCAAAAAATAATTTCTTTGCTTTAAGATATTCGCCAAATGTTTTATGAAAATCGAGATGGTCATGGGTAAGGTTTGTAAATATACCTCCTACAAATCGCAGGCCTGCTATCCGCTGCTGTACGATGGCGTGTGAACTGACTTCCATAAAACAATAATCGCAGCCTGCATCCACCATTTCTTGGAGCAGCTTGTTTAAAGCAATGGGGTCGGCCGTGGTATGTGTGGCAGGGATGACTTGATCAACAACTTGGTTTTGAACGGTGGATAAAAGCCCGCACCGATTACCCAAGCCACTAAAAAGTTTAAACAGGAGTGTTGCTACGGTCGTTTTTCCATTGGTGCCGGTAACGCCGACAAGGGAAAGGTGGTCACTGGGGCGGCCATAAAAGTTAGCAGCAGCTTCTCCAAGGGTAAGGCTGGCATCTGCTACGTGCACATAAGTGATACCGGCCACTATATTTTCCGGTAGTTCCTCGCAGATGATAGCTGCTGCACCTCCTATAACTGCATTCTGGATGTATTGATGCCCGTCTGAGGCTGTGCCCCGTATGGCAAAAAATAGATCGCCAATCCTTATTTTTCTTGAATCAAAACATAGGCTCATAATCGCCATTTCAGGGTCACCGATGATCCGTAATGTTTGGACATCCCATAATATATCGGTTAGCGCTTTCATTCTAGTTCAATGGTTATTGGATATCCCTGTATAATTTTATTTCCGGGTTCTACGGATTGTTTGACAACCTTGCCCATGCCTGATACATGGACCTTTAATCCTGAGTTACCCAACAAGTACATCGCATCTTTTAATCCCATGCCACGCACATCGGGTATTTTATTGTCTTCAGGAATTCCCGTATTCTCAAATGTTATCCCTCGGTTGGTATCAATGTTTTGTGTTATTTCGTTATTGGAAGCATACAACGCTTTTATTCCGAGTTTTTGATAAATAAAATCGGTAGCCGTTTTTGAACCTAGTTTAGACGGTGGCATGGTGGTATTACCTACAAACTTATTTCCTGAAAAATTACTGTACATTTCAAAATCGCTGGCCATTACTCTGTCGGCAACTTCCCTAAACACTGGCCCGGCTACATAAGCACCGTAATAACCATTTTGAGGCCGCTGAATAACCACGATCATGGAATACTTTGGCTTATCTGCCGGAAAATAGCCGGCAAAAGAGGCTTGATAAGCCCGGTTAACACGGTAACCCGATGCGCCATCGGCTATTTGTGCGGTACCCGTTTTGCCAGCAATTTTATAAAGGGGGTTATTTAATATTTTCCCAGTGCCCTCAGCGACTACGCCCTCCATCATTCCCTGAAGTTTCTTAATGGTTTCTGGTTTTGCAATTTGCGGATTCATGACCCGCGGCCCAAACGTTTCGATGGTATTGCCCAGCCTCCTGATTTCTTTTACGAACAGGGGGGCCAGCATCTTGCCGCCATTTGCTACTGCATTATATAAGGTTAGCGTTTGCATGGGTGTAATGTTCATTTCATATCCATAGGCCATCTGTGGCAATGTTAATCCACTCCAGCTTTTGTAACTCGGATTTTTTACAACTGGTGTAGCCTCTCCAGGTATTTGGAGGCCCAATGGCTTGTTAAGTTTCATTTCATAAAGCCGCTTGGTAAAAGCCAATGGATTATCTTTGTAATTACTATAAATTACTTTTGCTGCAGCTACGTTGGATGATACCTCAAATGCCTTTTTTACGGATATGGTGCCATTCTCATGCGTGTCCTGAATGGTGTGCCCAAAAAGCCGGTAAGAACCATTCCCTGTTTCAACGATGGTATTGGTATCAACTTTTCCGTCATCAAGGGCAATAAGGTAAGAGGCCAGTTTAAAGGTGGACCCGGGGTCGGCCGCCTGGGCAATGGCATAATTAAATTTTTCATGATATATACCATCTGAAACGCGCGTTAGGTTTGCAACTGCCCTGATCTCACCGGTAGCAACCTCCATCAAGATGGCACAACCGTTTTCTGCAGAACTGGCGATTAATTGCTTTTCTAATGCTCGCTGCATTACGTCCTGCATATTTACATTGATGGTTGATATAATATCGGCTCCATCTGTTGGGGCCACTTCTATTTCGCGGTTCACGGGCATCCAAACCCCTCCGGCAATGCGCTGTACCAAACGACGGCCATGTTCACCATCAATATAGCTTGCATAGGCGCCTTCAAGGCCAACTGGTTGCACGTTTTCATTTTTATAGCCGATAGTGCGGGCTGCTAAAGATTTAAAGGGTAGTATGCGTTTGTTTTTTTGTTCGGCTATAAGCCCACCTTTGTATTTACCCAGGTTGAATACTGGAAACTGCCGTACCATTTTTAGTTCCTGGTAGCTTACGTTTCGTTTTAGCAGGAAATACCTGTTTTTGTGTGCCCTGGCCTGCCTCAGTAACCGAGAGTACTGAGAAGATGATTTATCTCCGAAATAAGCCGACATTTTAACAGCCAGGCTATCAACCTTTGAGTAAAAAATATTTTCGTCTTCTATACCGGAGGCTAGAAGATCCATTCGCAGGTCATATTCCGGAACTGAGGTGGCTAACAAGCTGCCATCCACTGAGAAAATGTTACCTCTGGCGGCTTCAACATCCATATAGCGTGTTGAAAGACTGTCGGCCATGGCTCTCCATGAGGCTCCTTCGGCTACCTGTAAGTGAAATAGTTTGTAAAGCACAGCAAATGCCAGGAATACGATAATTCCAAAAGATAAATACACCCGTACTAGTATTTCCGTCCTGATATTCATACTTTTTTTGCTATTGTAGGCCTTTGCTGGCCTTATTACTTTACTCCTTTTACTTGTTATTTATCAGTTTCAACAATTAGCTTTTTAGGAGGTTCAACCAATTCTTTTAAACCTAGTGTATCTACTCTTTTTGCCACCTCTGTTTGCGTACTGCGTTGCATCAGGTCGGCCTTTAATGTTTTATATTCCCAACTAAGCACTTTAACTTCCCGGCCAACGGCGTCTATTTTACGCACATTATCTTCGGCCAAATGCCTGTTTGCTATATATACAATTCCTAAAGTGGCCATGAATACAAAGAAGGGAATAAAGGTGGTCGCTTTCTGTGCGGAAAAATTTTCGGAGGAGAACAAAGACTTAAAGAAGTTGCGTGATTCTGCAACTTTTAATTCTATTTCATCCAAATTTTCCCGCTCTTCTAGCGGATCCTTGTATTCATTCATATTTTTTCTGCTATTCTGAGTTTTGCACTTCTAGCTCTGTTATTAACTGCAATTTCATCTTCCGATGCGGTAATGGCTTTACGATTTACAGATTTAAATGGTTTAATCTCATTACCAAAGAAATCTTTCTCTACTTCGCCCCTGAACTTACCTTTGCCAATAAAGTTTTTCACTAACCTGTCCTCCAACGAATGGTAAGACAGGATTACCAACCTACCTCCTGGCGTTAGCAATTCTGCACTTTGTTGTAAAAAAGTCTGCAATGCATCCAGTTCTCCATTCACTTCAATACGGAGGGCCTGAAAAAGTTGAGCCATGTATTTGTGTTCTTTGCCCCTTGGCATCAGTCCTTTTATGGAGTCTTTTAGGGTCGCTACAGTTTCTAATGTTCCCGTTATGCGGGCTTTTACCAATGTTTTTGCCAGTGTCCGGGCATTGTGGATTTCTCCATACATGCCAAATATCCGGTGTAGTTCATCCTCGTTATATGTATTGACAATCTTTGCGGCATCCAATTCACCCGATTGATCCATCCGCATATCAAGCCTCGCGTCAAATCTGGTAGAAAACCCCCGCTCGGCTTGGTCAAACTGATGTGATGAAACACCCAGGTCTGCAAGGATACCGTCAACATGCTTTAGGCCATATAAGCGCAAATTATTTTTAAGAAAGCGAAAGTTTTGCTGTATAAATGTAAATCGGTTATCATGAATAAGATTTTTACGCGCGTCAGGGTCTTGATCAAATGCATATAAATGGCCCTTTTCACCCATTAAAGCTAAGATGCTGCGGGAATGCCCGCCTCCTCCAAACGTGACATCGACATACAGTCCATCTGATTTAATGGCCAATCCTTGCATACAGGCTTCAAGCATTACAGGTGTGTGGTAAGGATTATTCATCGTCAACATCTTTTAAGCTTCCCATTACTTCCTCTGCCAATTGGGCCAGGTCATCTTCTTCGTTTTCCCATAATGCTTCGTACGCCTCTTTTGCCCAGATCTCTATTTTGTTTATGCGGCAGCTTATCACAATATCGGTTTTGATGGCTGCATAGTCCATCAATCCTTTGGGCAACAACAATCGGTTGGCACCATCCAAAAAAAGCTCAGTTGACCCACGCATAAAGCGACGCATAAATTCATCATGCTTTCGGTTATATTCGCTTAGTTTGGCCATTTTTTGCATGGTTTTATCCCATGATTTGCGGGTGTTCAGCACTAAAAACTTACCTATACCACGGTTAACGATAAAGCCCTCCCTTTCAGCCTCAGGCAATTGCCTTTTGAGACCGGCCGGCAACACCATTCTACCTTTGGTATCAAGCTTTGCTTCGTATTCTCCGATTAAGTATTCCATCTATAGTACCTACCCAATAAATTGAATGTAAAAGTAGCTAAAGTTTCCACTTTCTCCCACTTTCCCCCACAAAAAAGTTTTCAACATTTTTTTTAAGCGGAAAACAGATATCGAAAAGCGAAAAGCTGATTCCGAAAGCCGGGATCTTCTCTGCGCTCGGAATGTGGAAAACACAAAACGAAGAAACCCACCTGCTTATCGCAAGTGGGTTTCTTTATTAGGCAGGATAATTTTATAGCCTGCAGCTTACAGGCTAAATCTATTCATTAATAGCTTTAACACCCGGCAATTCTTTGCCCTCCATGTATTCCAATAAAGCGCCGCCGCCAGTGCTCACATAACTGACATGTTCGGTCATTCCAAATTTACTGATTGCTGCCGCAGAATCGCCACCACCTATCAATGAGAAAGCCCCTCTTTCCGTGGCCGCAACTATGGCATTAGCTACTTCTTTGGTACCTGTGGCAAATTTATCGAATTCAAACACACCCATTGGTCCGTTCCATAAGATGGTTTTTGATGCACTGATGATATCAGCAAAATGGGCTGCCGATTCTTTACCGATATCAAGCCCCATTTTTCCCGCTGGGATTGTATCGTTAGCACCATCGTATGCCGGAGAATCGGCCGCAAAATTATCTGCTATCTGTGCATCTGTTGGCAAAATTAGGTTTACGCCTTTTTCATCGGCCTTTTTCACCAGCTCATTGGCTAAATCGAGTTTATCCAATTCTACTAACGAATTTCCTATCTCCCCTCCTCTTGCTTTGACAAAAGTATAAGCCATCCCGCCACCAATGATCAGGTTGTCAACTTTGGTTAATAGGGCTTCGATCAAATCTAATTTATCGGACACTTTGGCACCGCCCATTATTGCTGTAAAAGGTCTTTCTGCATGGTTTAGCACTTTTTCAGCATTGCTTAATTCCCCAGCCATTAAATAGCCAAAGTACTTGGCATCAGGAAAAAATTTGGCAATTACTGCGGTTGACGCATGGGCACGATGTGCTGTACCAAATGCGTCATTAACGTAGACGCTGCCTAAACTGGCCAGTTTTTGTGCAAATCCTTCATCACCTTTTTCTTCTTCTTTATAAAAACGCAGGTTTTCCAATAACAATACTTGCCCAGGTTTTAGTGTTGCAGATTTTTCTTTGGCTTGTTGCCCAATACAGTCATCAGCAAAGTCTACAGCCACTCCTAACACTTCTGACAAATGGCCGACAATGTGTTTTAATGAATATTTATCGGTTGGCCCATCTTTTGGCCGTCCCAAATGAGACATCAGGATTACAGAGCCACCGTCTTTTAATATTTTTTGAATGGTTGGGGCTGCCCCCTGGATGCGGTTGTCGTCTGTAATATTAAAGTTTTCATCCATGGGCACGTTAAAATCTACCCGGATAAGTGCTTTTTTACCACCAAAGTTCAAATCATCAATTGTCTTCATTATAATTATTCCTATTTTTCTGTTATCTAAACAAGGACAAACATAGGATAAAAAGTGGAAAGCAGAAAGCTTAATGGGGAAAGCTTCTTTCAAGCAGGTCAACCAGCCTATTTGAATAACCGAATTCATTGTCATACCAACCAACCACTTTAACCAGATCGCCCACTACTGAAGTTAGCAGCGAATCAAATACGCATGAATAAGGGCTGTTAATAATGTCAACGGAAACAATCGGGTCTTCGGTGTATTGAAGTATGCCTTTGAGCTCCTTTTCGGCTGCCGACTTAAAGGCCGTATTGATCATCGTTACGCTGGGCCGTTCTCTCAAGATACAGGTAAAATCGGTGAGTGAACCATTTAATACGGGAACCCTGATGCCGGCACCACCCAGTTTACCTTCTAAATGCGGAAATACAGAAGTGATTGCCTTGGCAGCACCAGTACTGGTCGGAATGATCGATGCTGAAGCTGCCCTAGCTCTACGTAAGTCTCGATGGGGGGCATCGTGCAGGTTTTGGTCTCCAGTCATGGAATGCACAGTGGTAATATAGCCATCAACTATACCCCATTTCTCATCCAGGATCTTGACAAGCGGTGCCACATTATTGGTGGTACAGGACGCATTTGATATTAAAGGCAGTTGTTTACTCAATAAGTCATCGTTTACGCCCAATATAATGGTAGGGATCTCTTTATCTGGAGAAGGGGCAGAAATAATTACTTGTTTAGCACCGGCCTCCAAATGCTTTGAGGCCGCTTTTGCTGTGGTATGTTTACCGGTTGATTCAATAACGACATCTACCCCCAATGCTTTCCATGGTAATTTTGCCGGATCCTGTTCAGCAAAGGTGGTTATTTTGTGGCCATTTATAATTAACTCTTGACCGTTAACTTCTATATCGCCCATAAATGGTCCATGTACAGAATCGTATTTGAACAAATGGGCTAGCGTGTCTGTATTAGTGAGGTCATTCACCGCCACGACCTGTATATGTTCCAGTTGACGGGTCAGTAAATTCCTTAATGTATGACGGCCTATCCGTCCAAAACCATTTATGGCAACGTGGATCATTGGGGTTAGTTTAATATAGGCGGCAAAGTTAATGAATGCCCTGAGCTTTTTTGAAACATATAATTGCCATACTTGTTATTTAATTATGAGCAAACAAAAATATAAGCCGCTGGATTCTGAACAAGATCCGGTTAAGGATGATCAGGCAGTTACCGATAAGCAAGCAGAAATAGATCAGGATCCATTAGCAGACCATCTCAAAAACCCTGAACGAAAAAGGAAATTTAGTGAGCAACCACACAGCAAACAAAATCCTAAAACTTAGCTAGGTAATTATTTAAAGCTTGGTTAAATAACAGCGGGTTTTCAAGATTGGGAAGATGACCGCTTTCGGGAATCTCCAGGTATTGTGCATTACGAAGGTTTTTTTGAAGAATTTGTACCTGTTCCTGAGTTGTTATTGGATCTTCTGAACCTCTTAGAAGCAAAACAGGTACTTTTATATCAGCTAGGCTTGGTGTGGTATCTGTTCGAGAAGGTAATGCCAGCAAAGTAGCACAGATATCCCGCTCGGAATTTCTTCGAATGGAGCTTTTAACTAATCAACCACCTCCAGTTTTTCAGTTAAGGTTTTCTTTGTAAAGATATTTTGAACAAAATTGAGAGAAAAAGTTCGCCTGCCTTGTTTTAATAAAGACTGAATGGTATCAAAACGATTAAGTTTACCAGCGTTATCGTCGGTAACTGAATTTGTATCGCTTAAAATAAGGCCTGCAAATGGGGCAGAATTTATCTCGAATGCACGTAAAGCTATGTAACCGCCCATTGAAATGCCGCATAATATGGATTTTCTAATCTCAAGCTTCTGGATAAAGGCCAGCAGATCTCTTGCAAATACATCAATACTGAAAAAACCGTGACCGGTAGTGGTATTTCCATGACCTCGAATATCTATAGCAATAGCTGCCATATTATCAGGAAGGGAAGTTAACTGCATTTCCCACATATTTTTATTAAAAGGGAAGCCGTGAATAAAAATTATTGTGTATTCGGCTTGCTTGTTTTCTTTAATTATATAGGATATGCTAATATCCTCTACTCTTAACTTTCGTCTTTTCATCATCACCCCACCAATCGCTTCTTGGAATATTATTTATTCGATCTTATTTTTCCGGATTTAGCAACTCTGGAAAAATTCCTTTCATATATTTCTCAATAACCGTTAGTTTCCATTTCAGGACCGCCACTTCTTGTTCAAGTGGTATATTCTTTATAGCAGCGCCCGGTATGGCACTTTGATCCATTGTAGCTGAAATATGTTGAATAACGCCTTTTATTTTATTTTGTAATTGGATTCGTTCACTTTTGGCTTTTTGCATTTGTAAATGGAAATTTTCCAACTTTTCAGTCTGTTTGTTATACCTTTCTTCAAGGATGGCACAACGTTGTTCCAAATCATGAATGAGTGCCTGCCTGCTGTCGGCAAATGGATCTTGTGCTTGTGGTTTAGGCGGTATTCTTTTCCGCTTATGGCTAAAATTTTCTTCCGTTGCAGGACTCCACTGTGCAGACATATCTCAATTCAGGTAATTGACTTTGTGAACTATGATTTTTTATTAAAATAACCTAGAAACTGTCAAGTTATTATATACAAATAAAGAATTTTTTTACGATTATAAAAAATTAAAGTTTAATTTTTGTTTGTGAGATTTTACCCGAACTACTGTACGGCCTAGGCGGATATAAGCCCGACCCGGATAAAATAATATTATCCAACAAAAAAGCCGATCGGTTTCCTGATCGGCTGGTGTAGCGGGGATTGGACTCGAACCAATGACCTTCGGGTTATGAGCCCGACGAGCTACCAACTGCTCCACCCCGCAATGTATTTTTATTTATATTTTGCTTTTCTATCGCAGAAAAGCAGATAATTCTCTTTCTGAATTGGACTGCAAAGATATAATTTGTTTCTTTGCTGTGCAAATAAAAAACAAAAAAATGTCACACAAAGCTGGGTTTGTCAGTATCATTGGAAAGCCTAATGCGGGTAAATCTACCCTAATGAACATCTTAACTGGTGAAAAAATATCTATTGTAACTTCAAAAGCCCAAACTACCCGGCACCGGATTATTGGGATTGTGAACGAACCAGACTATCAAATTGTGTTTTCGGACACTCCAGGTGTCATCAAACCCACCTATGAGTTGCAGGAGTCAATGATGAAATTTGTTCAGGGATCCTTAATAGATGCGGATATAATAATCCTGGTGACAGACATTAATGAACGATATGATGATCAAGATGTAATTAGTAAGCTAGCCGTTACTACCTCGCCTGTTGCGGTGGTTATTAATAAAATTGACAAATCATCAGAAGAAGATGTAAAAGCTAAGATTACCTACTGGGAAGAAATCCTACATCCGAAAGCGATATTTGCCACTTCTGCCCTGCATGGTCACAATACTTCTGCCGTTATGCAATTTATAATAGATGAATTACCTGAGCATCCTCCATTCTATGATAAAGATGCGCTAACTGATCGACCGGAGCGTTTTTTTGTTTCCGAAATCATCCGGGAAAAAATTTTTAAACTTTATGATAAAGAAATTCCTTACAGCACGGAAGTTATTATCACTGGGTTTAAGGAAGAGCCTAAGATTATACGGATAAGTGCTGAGATCGTAGTTGAAAGAGATTCCCAAAAAAATATCATTATTGGTAAGGGCGGAGAAATGATTAAAAAAGCAGGAACGTATGCACGCCAGGATATTGAGGAGTTTCTTCAACAAAAAGTGTTTTTAGAAATTTTTGTTAAAGTAATTGCCGATTGGCGGAGTAAAAAGAATTACCTTAAAAATTTTGGTTATGAAAGTTAGGCTAGGTTATTTAAATATAGTTTCCCACTCTTTACTTGCTTCATAGCCGGTATAACTTTCAAAAAAGCGAAGGGCTTGTAATTTATTATGAAAGTAAACCTTTCGGGCATTTTTCCTTATTCTTTTCAATTCGCGGATAATTCTGCGGCGATAAGGCCTCAATTTTTCGCAGTTAACAGGAAAAATTTCTCGGCCGTCTGTGGTGAGACAACTTAAGGCGGCAGCATACAAACTTTTCAAAAAATACTTAGCTTCGATTTTGCTTTCCTCCTTCGTTACTTGAACGAATTGTTTTTTATTAGATAGTTGGCGGATAACCTGGTCAAGCAATGTTACAAAACCTTTCGCAATATCATTTGCCGTCATGTCTGCTGCTTGGAGTTTTTCTTCCAACAGTACTTTTTCATGATCATAATAAGACATGGACATCCGCCGATAGGAACTCCTGAACTTAACTGTATTTGAATCTCTTGCACGGTCAAGCTTTTTCAGTTCACTACGTAGTGAAAGTGCATTGGCAAAATAATGATCAATCTCTGCACGCATAAGGATATACTATCGGAGTAAGTATTTTAAAAGTCAAAAATAACCCATTTATTTTAATTTTTTTAAACTTTTTGTTTAAAAACTTGGATTAATGCAACAATATTCGCTACTTTGAGCCATGGTTAAGTACAAAACAGCTAGTAGCTATGGATAAATCGCTTATACCGTTTTCCAAAGAAGTCACAGAGCAATTTCTGGTTGACTTGCTTCGCAAGATACCGCAGCTTGTACAGCAACTTAAGGGGAAAATTGCTCCGGAAACTTATTACTATATTATTAAAAATCAATCACACAATCAATTGTATCGTTGGTATCGATACAAAAGGCGTGTGGTAAATGCAACTTGCGGCCGCCATTTTGACTTAATGGAAGGTCTTCCACCGTTAAAAAAAGAAGAGTTTATTAAAGCTTATTGCCGCCCTGAACCTGCAGATCTTTATGCAGCAACGCTGACGGCGTTGTTGGTGTGCATGGAAATTATTTTTCCGGAGCCATGTATTTTAGTAAGTGCAGATGGACACTACCACCAGACCGGACAAGCCCCAGAATTTTCTAAATGGTTAATAAGGCTTGTAAAAACGCGGTTACATTCACCTGAAACTCCTGATGACGAAAATATAGTTATGGAAAACATGCAGCTTATATTAGATAAAGAGCTGGATTTGCTTCCCATTCATATTTTCATCTTTAGCAAATTAAAGGAATTAGGTTTAGATTGGCATTATCGATCTAACTGGCTTTCATTATTGAAACAAATTGAGGACGGCAATGCAGGAGATGATGATGGATTTCACGAGGATGAAAATGATGAAGATAAGCGGAAATTTATAATGTCTGGTGGTTATGATGCGGAAGAAGATGATTTTTTAAGTCAATTGGATGAGAAAAGCTTTGAGAGTACGTTTCTAGAAGAGCTAAGCAAGGAACCTGATGACACCATACAAGCGTACACTCATGTCTTTGGTAAGCTGCCTCAAGGTTATCCGCCCAGGATGGACGAATATTAGCCTGAAAGTTTTTGTATGGCCAATATAATCGGTAAAATCTTTCTGCTTTATACAGGAATAACGACCTTGTTGCTCCCTGTTTCCATGGCACAGCGCAGCATTGACCAATTTGATATGGCAATCCTGAATCATTTAGCTGAAGGCCGCACACCTACCCAGACGAAAATTTTCCGTACGATTTCTGATGTTAATAATTATGTCAATGTAGGAGTACCAGCTGCTCTTCTGTTGGCGGGAACAATAGATAATAATAAGGCAATGCGTCAGAACGCCCTATATATAGCAACTAGTACTGCAACAACTGCCATATTAAATAGTGTTATAAAACACTTATTTAAACGAAAACGTCCTTTTAAAGCGCATGTAAATTTTGTACCAGTATATGAATCGGGAGGTTACTCTTTTCCCTCTGGTCATACTTCATCTACATTTAGCACCATGACCGCTTTATCCAGGGCTTATCCAAAATGGTACGTTATAGCGCCTTCATTATTATGGGCAAGCTCAATTGGCTATTCTCGCTTATACTTAGGTGTGCATCACCCAACGGATGTTGGAGCTGGTGCAATTTTAGGCGCGGGTGCTGCCTTTGGCTTTGGATTTATTAGGCCTTAACATAGTATTTTACCGCACTTCGTGCAAAATGTTACCAATTTTTAACTAGTGTCAACTATATACATGACCAAGACAACCCATATTTTAAGCTTTTTTCTTTTTAATTTAGTTAATATTTTAAACGTGCATGCCCAGCAGCGAAACTGGGAAAATGAACTAATATTTGAACAAAATAAGGAACCTGCAAGAGTTTCCTCAATTCCTTATTCTACTAAAACCGATGCCATAAAACAACTTCCTCTCAACTCTCCTTATTACAAAAGTTTGAACGGAAACTGGAAGTTTAATTGGGTAAATGATCCAGCTAAACGCCCTAAAGAATTTTATAAGCAGAGCTTCAGCGACAGCAGATGGTTGGACTTTCCTGTACCTGCCAACTGGGAAATGCACGGCTTTGGCACACCTATATATACTAACATCACTTATCCATTTAAAAACAATCCTCCCGCTATTATGAAGCCTGTAGATCAAAACTGGACCAAGGCCAAAGAGCCAAATCCGGTGGGATCTTACCGTAAACTAATAGAGATACCACTTAATTGGCAAGACCACCAAGTATTTATCCATTTTGAGGGTGTACAAAGTGCCTTTTTTCTTTGGGTGAACGGAGAAAAAGTGGGATACAGTGAGGATAGCATGAGCGGCGCAGAGTTTAATATTACCAAATTTTTAAATTCAGGAAAAAACCTCATTGCTTTAGAGGTTTACAAATGGAGTGATGGCAGTTATTTAGAGGATCAGGATATGTTCCGATTTGGCGGCATACAAAGAGGTGTATTCTTATATGCGACACCAAATATTCATGTGCGTGATTTTTTTCTAACATCTCAGCTTGATCCGGATTATAAATCGGCTACGCTAATGGCGAATACTTTTATTCATAACTACGAAGAAAAAAGCGGATTGGCAGCCAATATGGATATTACCCTTATTGACCCACAAGGAAAAGAGGTGGGTGTGTCTGAATCGAAAACTTTGCACGCTGCCGCACTTGGCCGGGGTATCAGGAATTTAATGAAGCGCATTAAGGGTACTAGCAAAGATTCGCCCGATCAATCGGAGTTATTTAGTTTGAAAGTGACAAACCCGCAATTATGGTCTGCGGAAACGCCAAATTTATATACTGTACTGATCACCTTATATAATGAGCAAAAAGAAATTACAGAAGTGTTAAGCAATAAATTTGGCTTTAGAAAGGTAGAAATTAAAAATAGTCAGCTTCTTGTGAATGGTCGGCCAATATTGTTGAAAGGTGTTAACAGGCATGAGATGGATCCCGTAAATGGAAAAGCCGTAACGCCGGAAAGTATGCTTCAGGATATTACCCTAATGAAGCAGCACAATATAAATACAGTGCGCACTTCGCATTATCCGGATGATCCTTACTGGTATCAACTTTGCGATGAATATGGCCTTTATGTAATAGATGAGGCAAACTTAGAAACACATGGCGCAAGTAAAGATTTAGGTAACAATCCTAGCTGGCAGGCAGCTTATGTGAATAGGGAACGACGAATGGTTCAACGCGACAAAAACCATCCCTCGGTGATCATCTGGTCGATGGGAAATGAATCATGGGGTCGTGACAATTTTGTAGCCTGCAGGGAGGAGATCCTGGCGATTGATACTACACGGCCAATCCATTTTGAAACACTTAATGAGGTAGCTGATATTGAATCGGTGATGTATCCTTCAGTGGATGCGCTGCGCAAAGAGGGTGAGAAAGTGTCGCCTAAGCCATATTTAATGTGTGAATATGGCCATTCAATGGGAAACGCCGTTGGAAACTTACAAGCTTATTGGAATGTAATAAAAAACCATAAGCGGCTGATAGGTGGTTGTATATGGGAATGGGCAGACCACGGCATCAGCCGGCAAATTCCGGGAGCGCCTCAGGGACAATATTATTTTGCATATGGTGGTGATTTTGGCGACGTGCCTAATGATGGCAATTTTTGTCTGGACGGACTGCTAAGACCTGACCGAAGCTTAACTGCCAAAATTGCTGAGGTTAAAAAAGTATATCAGTATATTCAGGCACTGCCCTTAAATTTAAGGGAAGGTTCCATCCGGATAAAAAACGAATATGCCTTCATAAATCTGGATCAATTTACTATGAATTGGATTTTGATGGAAGATGGGTCTGAAAAATTACGTGGCACCCTCAATCGGATCAATCTCCCTCCTGGCGATAGCACCAATATTCAGATTCCAATTCAGGATGTGCCGTTGTTACCTGGAGCCCGTTATGATGTTAGAATTGAATTTTCATGGGCAACTGATAATAAATGGGCTCCTTTAGGTATGGTCATGGCTTGGGACCAGTGGCCCTTAACTGTTCCCCCCGACCGGCCTAACCAAAAAAGTGACGCTTTTTCAGACATTCCTGACGTGTATATGTTACAAAATGAGCACGAGGTTACTTTTATAGGGAAAGATTTTCATATTGCTTTTGATAAATATAAAGGCACCATTTCCTCGCTGGCTTATGATAATAACCAACTAATTGATAGTTTAGGCCAGGGGCCGATGCTTCAAATATATCGGGCAAATCTTGATAATGATCGGATAAAAGAATGGGGAGATCCCATTCCCTGGAAAATGGAAGGTTATGATAGCCTGCGTTATAGTTTACAAAGTTTTACTGTATCAACGCTTGACAAGAAGACTGTTGAATTGAATGCAGCTATCACCGCGTCTACTCGTTCAGGGTATGAGGTTAAGGCCAATATTAAGTATAAAGTATATGGAAATGGCATTATACGCATGGAAACGCTTTTCATTCCTGGAAAAGATGGGCTCCCACTTGCCAGGCTTGGTTTACAGATGATGTTAAAAGCGGGTAATAACCAAGTGGAATGGCTTGGACGTGGTCCGCAAGAGAATTATGCAGACAGACAAGAATCAGCTGCGGTAGGTCGGTATCGGCGATCAGTAGATGAAATGGGTGAAAATTACTTACGCCCACAAAGTACGGGTAACCGTGGCGAGGTAAGCTGGGTTAAATTCACCAATTCTTCTAACGAAGGGCTATTGATAAAAGCAGACAGTACTTTTGCCTTTACTGCATTGCGATATACTGAGCAGGATTTGGGCAAAGCTAAGCACCCTTATGAACTCATTCCAAAGAATGGAACTGTTGTAAGCCTAGATGCGGCCCAAAGAGGCATTGGTAACGGAAGTTGCGGGCCCATTGTTTTACCATCTTACCAGCTTAAAAAAGATTCTTTGCGGCTTAATATAACATTTATGCCCTACCGGGCTGAGCTAGGTGATGTGGCAGCGTATGCCCGTACCATCCGCTGATTCACGACCGCTTATTTAATGTGATATCGTATCTTTGCCGTTATGAGTTCAGCACATTCAGAAGAGTTTTTATCGGCGAGTGCCCAAAAGGCTTTTGTCCCGGAACATCGGCAAATCATGGACTACAATATAGCCCAATACAATAAGGCGGTAGCGGCCGCACTTCCTGGATTTGCTAATCTGGAACAACTGAAGCGGAAAGCCCACTTACTCAAATGGAAGGTCATAGAAAACCTGGATAAGTTACTTCCAGATTTTGAAGCAAATTTCTTAAAAAACGGCGGTAAAGTAATTTGGGCAAACGATGCCGCTGAAGCAAGGGATGAAATAAACAAAATTTTAAAAAAGGCCAATGCCCGTACTGTGGTTAAATCAAAATCAATGGTTACGGAAGAAATTGGCGTGGATAAATTTTTACAAGAACAAAGGATTGAGGTTTTAGCGTCTGATATTCTTCGTGAAAAATACCTACAGGCTGATGCAGGCATTACTGGCGCTAATTTTTTAATAGCAGATACTGGGAGTATTGCTTTGACAGAAAATGAAGGTAATGTAAGGTTTTGTACTACATTTCCCCGAATACACATTGCCATCGCAGGTATTGAAAAGTTAATCGCTTCGCTTGCAGATCTAGCTATTTTTTGGCCTTTGCTTGCCACACATGGATCAGGACAGCAGCTTACCGTTTATAATAGTATTTTGAGTGGCCCCCGTAAACAGGACGAAACGGACGGTCCGGAAGAAATGTATGTGATTCTACTTGACAATGGCCGTACAGACTTACTGGCACAGAAAGATCAACGGCAGGGACTGTACTGCATACGCTGTGGTGCCTGTTTAAATGCCTGCCCCGTATATAAACATATTGGAAGTAATGCCTTTGGCACCACATATGGTGGGCCAATAGGCTCGCTGATCACCCCCCATCAACAGGGAATGGAGGAATTTATACACTTGAGCCAAGCTTCCAGCCTCTGCGGAAAATGCACGGAAGTTTGTCCTGTTAAAATTGACATTCAGCATATGTTGTTAATGAACCGTCGGGATGCAGTGCAGCAAAACTTAAGCTCAAAAACTGAACAATGGTTTTGGAAGATTTTTTCAAAAATGGTTAGCAAGCGGTTATGGATGGATTTAATGGGCGGAAAAATGAAAAATTGGTTAATAGGTGCGTTCTTTAAAAAACATTGGGGAACTCACCGAAAACTTCCACACGTAGCAAAAAAATCATTTAGTAAACAATACAGAAAGAAAGTATAATTTTTTTTTGGTGTAATCTAAATCTACCGCTAATTATTAAAAGCCAAAGGAAAAAGAACTTTGCCAATAATCATAATCTGAATCACTTTTTTCCGCTTTGGAAGCTCGGGCATAGGCCGTTTGAATTAGCCAATTACCCGAACGGTTCAATTTAAAAAAGAATCGGCCTTCATCATCGGTGTGATATTCATTTTGGTAAACATTATCGCCCATACTTTTCACGAACACCTTTACGGCAATACCGGCAATAGGTTTACCCAGAAACAATACGGCACCAGTCAAATCATCCCCATATTGCAATTTGTAGGGGCTTTGTGAAAGCACAATCTCCAATTGCTGATTTAGCTTTGCCTCATAAAATTTTCCACTATTACCTTCGGTACACGTAAGTGCCTTCACCGAAAAATGAGGCGCAGCAATGTATTCCGTGCCCATCGCAAATTCATCCGTTTCTTCCGCTTCTTCCGTAGTAGCTGAATCTATTGCGGCAGTTTTCTTTGTCTTGACCAAAGCACCTATTTCATCGCTGGGCACTTCTAACGATTCGCCGGTAAATTCAAAGGCGAGAAAGTTCTGCCCATGTTTTTCTGCAGTAAATTGTATCGAAGAAAAACGTGCACTGCCAATAGAATCTACTTTTTTACCTCCATTTATACAGACCACATTTCGAATAGAATCGGCATGTCCAACATGCAATTCTTCTAACTTTAAGCCTTTTCCTGAATAAAGTTGATAGCTGATTGTGTCTCCTTCTTTAAGTTTATAATTTTTAGCCAGCAGTGAACAATCCTGAGAATAAACAGTGGTGGCAGTCATCAATAAACAGGCAATGAAAATATAACAAAACTTCATTTACGTTTTACGTTTTTTGGTGTTCAAACTTACTATTTATTTTCTTAAAATTATTTAAATAAGTTTAGGGGTCATGACATACACTTCGGCCACTGGGCTGAACAAATAAACCCGCTTGGTGGCTACTTCCATACATTTATAGCGTTTACGCAATTTAGGGCCTTTACGAAATGTACGACCATCTTTCAGGACAAAGACAGTATCCGGAGGTAGCTGTTCAACCAAGAGCACATTGGATTTTGGTTTATCATATTGCTGCAAAGCCCTAAATAGATCCAAATCTGTGCAGCTGGAAGCTGTCGGGTTATTCAGGTATTGTGTAATTGCAGTCTGGACGTCGGCAGGAAAGACCTGCCGTTCAAAAAATGGAAGCATCAATTGCCTAAAGTTCTTTTTCCATGGTGCTCCATGAGGTCGTTCCAGATTTCGGAATTCCTGCCAAGTTTTAAGATGGGCAAACTCATGAACTGCTGTTACCAAAAAGGTATAGGGGTTAAGGTTATGGTTTACGGAAATACGATGACCTGCGCCCCTGTGCGGAGGACGATAGTCACCAAATTTAGAGCTGCGGCGCTTGCTGATGGTAAATAAGCAATGGGTGTCAAGTATCCAACGCGCAATCAAGGGAGCGGCCTGTAGCGGCATATATTTCTCCAAAATTTGCGTATATTCCTGAATTTGCATAACCGATAACGAAAAGAGTGGTTTGGCAACTATTGCTAATTACATGCAATACTAATTCAAAATATCCATATCTTTGAATACTGTAAGTAATAATTACAATTTATTGAATTTCTATGGTGAAAAAAGTGACATTAGCCGTTTTAATGTGCTCATGGTTTGTGATAACTGCCATGGCCCAAGATTTGAATGCACGTGTTCAGGTATTGTCACCCCTAGTACAGAACACGAATAAACGTGCTCTCGAAGTTCTTCAAAAAGCGATTAGCGATTTTTTAAACAACCGGCAATGGAGCGATAAAAAACTGAAACCTCAGGAAAGCATAGATTGCAGTTTTGTGATCAATATTACGTCGTGGGATGGTTCGACCAATTTTAAAGCTGAAGCCCAGATTGTTTCTACCCGCCCCGTTTATAATACTTCGTACAACAGCCCTGTATTAAATATGGCTGACAAGGAATTTGATTTCGAATACACAGAAGGCAGTCCAATGGACTATTCTGATCAGCAATATACCAATAATCTTACCTCATTACTGGCTTATTATGCATACATTATAGTAGGTATGGATTCCGACACATTTAGTCCGGAGGGTGGCACCTTTTATTACAACCGGGCACAAACTGTGGTTAACAATGCACAAAACAGTAACAACACCGGGTGGAAATCTATCGAGAGTATGCGAAATAGATTTTGGCTGGTAAGCAATCTCCTGGATCAGAAATATAAGCCTTTACGTGATTTTATGTATAGCTTTTACGCCAACTGTTTGGATAAAATGGTTGATAGCCCTAACAGCGCCCGAAGAAGCATTCTAGACCTTTTGCCCAGTTTGCAAAATGTTGATCGGTTTGGGCAAGGGGCTATGTTTAACCAAGTTTTTTTTACCGCGAAGGCTGATGAGTTTATTGGCCTTACCGGAGGCATGGCTCCTCCCGACCGTATGAAAGCGCTAAACATTTTGTCGCAGGCTGACCCGGCTAACGCCAATAAATATGAAACAATTAGAAACCAATAACTACCCTGGAAATTTTTAGAAGATGCTAAGCCGGCTTGTTATTAAAAACTATACCCTTATTGACAATCTTGACATCAGCTTTGCCGAAGGCTTGAATATGCTAACCGGTGAAACTGGTGCTGGAAAATCTATTATTTTAGGTGCGCTAGGCCTCATATTGGGACAAAGAGCAGAAAGCAAATACTTTTTTAACCAAGGCAAGAAGTGCATTATTGAAGGGTATTTTACCATAAATAACTATCGGTTAACCGATTTTTTTAAGGACAATGACCTGGACTATGCCGACGAAACGATATTGCGTCGGGAAGTGACCGCAGATGGTAAATCAAGAGCGTTTATCAACGACACACCCGTCAATCTGCAGATACTTAAGCAACTGGGTGAACAACTGATCGATATCCATTCACAACAAGCAACACTTGCAATTGCCACCCAGGCTTTCCAATTGCTAACGCTTGATTCCATAGCGGCAAATCAAAAACTCTTTGATGAGTATCAACAAAATTTTAGGCAATGGAAGGATTCTATAGCAAAACTAAATGCCTTGATAAAGCAGGTGCAGCAAGCCCGGGCCGAAGCAGATTATCAGCAATTTTTGCTGGATGAATTGCTAGCCGCCAGCCTGATTGCGCATGAACAGCAAGGACTTGAGGACGAACAAAATCAACTAATCCATGCCGAAGAGATAAAGAGGGCTTTGCAGGTAGCGATCTATGCGCTGGATGGACAAGAGCCAAGTGCACTTACCTTGCTTAAAGAGGCCTTGCAACAAGTACAGCTTGCAGAAAGGTATTTACCGCAGACCACTGAATTGTCTGTCCGGTTGCAAAGCTGCCTCATAGAGCTGCGTGATTTGAATGATGAATTGTCACATACTGAACAGTCGGTTCTGCTAAATGAAGATCATTTGGAAAAAATAAATAATCGGCTTAACTTATTATATAATCTTCAACAGAAACACCGTGTAAGTTCTGTAGATGAGTTGCTGGCTATACAATATAGTTTGGATGACAAATTAAGTGGATTGTCATTAGATGAGGGAAACATTACTAAATTGGAAGCTGTAGTTGAAAAACTAAAATCGGAAAGTATTAAATTAGCACTTGCGCTTAGGAAATCGCGGCTGAAAGCTGTGCCTTTTATTGAGAAAGAAGTTGCTGCTTTGCTGGCAGAAGTAGGAATGCCCGGTAGTTTATTAAAAATAAATTTACAGGCACTGCCTCAAGGAGAACTAACAGCTGCTGGTGCAGATGAAATCTCATTTCTTTTTAGTGCAAACAAAGGCGTAGCGCCTCAACCAGTCGGCAAAGTGGCTTCTGGAGGTGAACTCTCCCGGCTAATGCTGGCTGTAAAATCTTTGATCGCCAAATCCATGGCATTACCTACAATTATTTTTGACGAAATTGATACCGGTATTTCAGGTGAAATTGCATTAAAAGTTGGCGAGATCATGGAGCGGCTAGCCGGAAATATGCAAGTCTTAGCTATTACCCATCTTCCTCAAATCGCATCCAAGGGCAATGCTCACTATCGTGTGTTTAAACTGGAAAGCAATGGTAAAACGACAACGAATATCCATTTGCTGAATAAAGAAGAGCGGGTTTCTGAGATCGCACAGATGCTAAGCGGCAGCAACCCAGGGGAAGCAGCAGTTCAGCATGCACGTGAATTATTGAAAGTTTAATAAAATTGCTACTTTATCAAAGAACCTGTACTTTTACCCAATTTTAACATTTAAACAAATAAATAACCCATTATGGCATACAACCTGTTAAAAGGGAAAAGAGGAATTATATCAGGAGCATTGAATTCAAGTTCCATTGCGTGGAAAGTAGCAGAAAAGGCTCACGAAGAAGGTGCTACTTTTGTTTTGACAAATGCACCCATCGCCATGCGGATGGGTGAATTGAATGGTTTGGCAGAACAAACCGGTTCACAAATCATTGCTGCTGACGCAACCAGCGTAGAAGATCTTACCAATCTATATATTCAATCGCAAGAAATTTTGGGTGGTAAAATTGATTTTGTTTTGCACTCTATTGGTATGAGTGTAAATGTACGTAAAAACATCCCTTATACGGAAACCAATTATGATTTCTTTCAGAAGGGCATAGATGTATCAGCCCTGTCTTTTCATAAGATGCTTAGCGTGGCTAAAAAATTGGATGCTATTAGTGAATGGGGCAGTGTAGTAGCCCTGACGTATGCTGCTGCACAGCGTACCTATTCTTTTTATAATGATATGGCCGATATCAAGGCGATGCTTGAATCCATTGCACGCAGTTTCGGCTATCATTATGGGGTTGATAAAAAGGTACGCATCAATACCGTTTCCCAATCACCAACAAAAACAACCGCTGGATCGGGCATTAAGGGGTTTGGTGACTTTTTTGATTATGCCGATGCCATGTCACCACTGGGAAATGCCTCGGCTGAACAATGTGCGGATTATTGCATCACTTTATTTTCTGACCTTACACGCATGGTGACAATGCAGAATCTTTACCACGACGGTGGTTATTCATCTGTGGGGGTATCGGCTGAGGTGTTGAATAAATATGATATTAAGGAAATTACTGAATAGTAGTCTCCATAAAAAAACTGCTAACCCAACGCTGCTGCTGCGGCTGGGCTAGCAGTTTTTTAAAATAATTAATCAATCCATTCGAAACCCGTATATGCCACCAATACCTCTGGAATTTTAATACCCCGATCCGTCTGATTATTTTCTAATAATGTAGCAACGATTCTAGGCAACGCCAATGCACTTCCGTTAAGGGTGTGCGCTAGCTGCATTTTTCCATCGGATCCTTTAAAACGTACTTTGAGGCGGTTGCTTTGGAAGGTTTCAAAATTTGATACAGAAGAAACTTCTAACCAACGTTGCTGGGCAGCACTCCATGTTTCCATATCATAGGTCATTGCTGAAGTGAAACCCATATCGCCACCACATAGGCGCAACACACGATAGGGCAAGCCAAGCTTTTGCAGTAATGTCTGTACATAACTACTCATTTCTTCTAATACCTGATAAGACCCTTCAGGATGCACGATCTGGACGAGCTCTACTTTGTCAAACTGGTGAAGACGGTTTAAGCCCCGAACGTGCGCGCCGTATGATCCCGCTTCCCGGCGAAAACAAGGTGTATAGGCTGTATGCATGATGGGTAACTGCTCTTCTTTGACAATCACATCTCTGTAAAGGTTAGTTACAGGAACCTCAGCGGTTGGGATCAGGTATAATTTATCTTCCCCAATATAATACATCTGTCCCTCTTTATCCGGCAATTGGCCCGTTCCAAATCCAGACGCTTCATTGATCAATATGGGAGGCTGTACCTCCTGATAACCCGCTTTAAAAGCTTCGTCCAAGAAAAAGTTGATCAATGCCCGTTGCAGCCGAGCACCTTTTCCTTTATATACTGGAAAACCCGCACCGGTAATCTTTGTGCCCAGTTCAAAGTCGATAATGTCATATTTTGCTACCAATTCCCAGTGCGGAAGCGCATTAGCCGAAAGTTCAGGAACCTGACCATTTTCTAAAACAACCACATTATCATCAGCGCTAGTACCAGCAGGAACTGACGCATGGGGTAAATTAGGCAACAACACCACTTTTTGTAGCAACTCCTCCTCTACCCTGGCCAAATCTTCGGTTAAGCTTTTTATTTGCTCCTTAAAATGCAAACTTTCAGCTTTTACACGTTCAGCTTCCTGTTTATCCCCCTGTCGCATTAACTCGCCAATTTGTTTCGCTGCAGCATTAGCCGCCATCGAAAGCGTCTCAGAACGAACCTGAAGTGACCTTTTAGCCTCATCCAAAACAATAATCTCATCGACCAGTCCAAGCTGGCTGAAGTTGCGGACACCTAAACGTTCCAAAACTTTCTCTCTGTTTTCGCGGATATAACTAACTTGCAACATATTTTTAAATTTGGGACAAAGATAAGCGGAAAGCGGAAAGCAGAAAACAGAAAGCTAAAAAAAGCGTGAAGCAATAAGCGTGAAGCCTGTAATTTGAATGAAGAAGTACACACCACACAAAATCGTAAATCGTAAATCGTAAATCGTAAATCGTAATGTTATATTTAGTTCCAACCCCGATCGGCAATCTTGAAGACATTACCCTCAGGGCCCTTCGTATCCTGAAGGAGGTTGATTTTATTTTGGCGGAAGACACGCGAACGAGCGCCCCTTTATTGAAGCATTTTGGTATTGATAAAAAATTGTTTGCCCATCATCAACACAATGAACACAAAGCTGTCAATGAAATCGTCCGTTTCCTTAAAGAGGGAAAAACAATAGCTCTCATTTCTGATGCAGGTACACCCGCTATATCTGACCCCGGCTTTTTATTGGTTAGGGAAACTATTAAAAATGGGCTACCTGTAAGTTGCCTACCAGGCCCTACCGCATTTGTACCTGCACTGGCTGCATCAGGTTTGCCAACTGATCGATTTTGCTTCGAAGGATTCTTGCCGGTAAAAAAGGGTCGGCAAACCCGGCTAAAATCATTGGTAAACGAAGACCGCACTATGATTTTTTATGAATCTCCTTACCGCATTTTAAAAACATTGGAAGAATTTATCGGTGTTTTTGGCGAGGAAAGGCTAGCATCAGTCTCAAGGGAGATTAGCAAAATTTATGAAGAAACCATACGAGGAAGCTTGGGAGTAGTAAAAGAATATTTTGAAAACAACATTGTGAAGGGAGAATTCGTCATTTGTATACAAGGAATTTCGTAATTTAGCACCCTAAAATACGCCAGAAAATAGTGGAGTTATATGAATATTGATCAATATATCATCGAGGAGCAGGATCCAAAAACAGTAGAAAAAACCCTCACTAAACTGCAGGACATGCTGGCTTCCGGCGAAATCATCACGTACATTGCAGTCCAAAAAAAATTGGGCGTCACCTTGCTTCCTGATTGCATAGTGCTCAGCAATAAACGCATATTTTTATGCGAAGCAGCTAAACTGGGTCTAACCACTAATTTTGATATTTTTACCTGGGCGCAGGTGAAAGAAGTGGCTTTTAAAGAAGAGTTAATTGGTTCAAAATTTACGGTCGTACCTGCCAACGGAGAAAACTTAACCATAGACTACCTGCCAAAAATCCAAGTCCGTAAACTGTATCAACTAGCTACAGAAGCCTTAGAAAAACAGCGGGAGCTGGAACGTCAACAAGAAATAGAGCTAAAAAAAGTCAGTATTACACCCATACAGGTACCACATGAGCCCGCAGAGCCGTCCTTTAAAGCAGATCGCCCATTATCCCCAGAAGAAGAGCCTCAGCTGAAGACCCCAGAACTCCCAGAAAAAACCCCAGAAGATGAACTAACCCAAAAGCTCAAAAAACTAAAATCCTTATTTGAACAAGAGTTGATCTCCCAAGGTGAGTATGAGGCCAAGAAAAACGAATTGCTATCTCAGTTTTAAACGTGAAACTATCGCTCAAATGGGCACTATTAAGTGCCATTATCCTAGTGCTCGCCTGGCCTCCCATCCCTTATACCTCGCCGCTATTACTAGCCGCCTTTGTTCCATTACTATATGCCCTCGAACAGATCATTCAAAGCACCTATGCTAAAAAAGGTAAAAAAGTATTTTTAGTAGCCGGCCTTACGTGTTTGTTATGGAACACATGCAGCATATACTGGGTCTTCAACGCGATCAGTTCTGTCATGCCTGTTTATGCAGCAGCACTGGTAACATTAATACCATACAGCCTCGGCGCACTGTTAATGACCATGGCTTTTTGGCTTTATTACCAGCTGCGCAGGCGCTATTCGTTTGCAATCAGTTTTGCCGGCCTGATCAGTTTTTGGATAAGCTATGAATATTTGCACCAAAGCTGGGACCTTTCTTTCCCTTGGATGACTCTAGGCAATGGTTTTGCTGCCTCCACCCCGTTAGTGCAGTGGTATGAGTATACCGGTGTATATGGTGGTTCCCTTTGGATATGGCTGAGCAACGGGCTATTATTTTCACTATTCATCGCGAAACAAACCAATCAAAAAAAATTAAAACTTACCCTGGCATCTTTGTCTATTATCATAGTCCCCATCGGCCTATCACTGATCCGTTATTTTACTTATCAGGAAAAGGAAGATCCAGCCAATGTAGTTGTAGTACAACCAAACATTGATCCCTATGGAAAATATGATGATCCAACGGGCCTACATCCCTATATAACGCCTGAAAGACAGTTAGAAATCCTAATCGGGTTATCTAAAAAGGCCGCTCAAAAAAACACCGAATTTTTCATATGGCCTGAAACAGCCATTTCAGAACAGGTGGATGAAGCCCTAATACGCAATACACCTGCCTACAAACAGATCCTTCAATTCCTGGCACCTTATAAAAACAGCAACCTTCTCTCTGGAATTGAAAGCTACCGCCTTTATTCCAAAGCGGAGACTACTACAGCACGTGAAGCGAGGCCAGGCATGTTCTACGACAGCTTCAATGCTGCAGTACTAATTGACAATTCGAGCAAAGTACAGTTTTACCACAAATCAAAACTGGTACCCGCAGTAGAGCGTATGCCATTTATGAAAGCCCTTGCATTTATGAAACCGCTTTTTGCGGCATTTGGTGGCACAACTGGAGGTTATGGCTCACAAAAAGAACCGAATGTTTTTTATTCTCAGAGCGGCATCGGTACTGCCCCTGTTATCTGTTATGAATCAATCTGGGGCGCTTATGTTGGCCTATATATTAAAAAAGGAGCACAATTTATTGCCGTGATCACCAACGATGGTTGGTGGGGAAACACCAGTGGTAAAGACCAGCACCTCGATTATGCCAAATTGCGCGCCATTGAGACTCGTCGCTGGATAGTTCGCGCTGCCAATACTGGTATTTCAGCCTTCATCAACCAACGCGGAGATGTAGTGCAAAAAACCAATTGGTGGCAGCCAATTGCCATCAAAGCCGATATTAATTTAAACGAGGAACTTACCTTTTATGTCCGTACAGGCGATTATATAGCTTATTTTGGCTGTTTTGGAACTTTGTTTAGCATGCTGCTCATCCTATTCCGGAGGAAACTGGTCCCAAGCATAAATGTTAAATAATTTTAACGTAACAAATTTGAGATCAGCTTGTTAATAATCTAAATAGTTTTTAACTTTATACATTTATTTAAATGGAGGAAAAACTGATGAAACGAATATCAGGTTTAGTGGTGTTATTGGCAATGATTGCCTGTTCACCGTATAATTATTACACGTCAAAAAGTCAAAATGCTGACTTTTCACATTATAAGACCTACGGATGGTTGCCGGGGCTTGACTCATTATCAAAGTCTTATTATGATAATGCCATTGCAGAAGACAATATTATTGAAACCACCAATAAAGAACTTGCTGCAAGGGGACTAACCTATACGAAAGACAATCCAGCACTCCTATTTCGCTATAAAGCGATTGTTAACAATACCAGCAGGCGGTTTTATGAACCCGCTTATTATGGATGGGGAGGTTATGGTTGGGGATACAGCCCATGGTGGGGATACAGCCCATGGGGTTGGGGAGGTGGATTTGGTTGGGGAGGTGCTGTTGGGCGTGAAAGATACCGTGCCGGGCACATTATCCTGGAAGCCATTGATGCAAATTCTAGAAAGATTGTATGGCAGGGACGTGGTTCAGGTGAAGTTGACAATCCAGAAAAGGCAGTCAATGATCTACCGAGTGTTGTATCAAACATCATGAAGGCCTATCCCATCGCAGCCCGTAAATAAAAAAGAAGGAGTTGATTTGAAAAATATAGCCTTGATGGTAGTCGTTTTTAGGAACAACTACCATCAAGGCTTATTTTATAAGGGATATTTAGCTACAAGCGGCATCACCCTTCCTGCGCCAAAGCCTTTTGGCGATATCCGCAATACAGGAGGAGCCTGAAAGCGTTTAAATTCTGCACGGTTTACAAGCTTTAATATCCGGATTACCAGGTCAGGGCTAAAACCGGCGGTAATAATTTGCTCTGCACTTTGTTCTTTTTCTATGTGTAGCTGCAGTATCTCATCCAATATGTTATATTCAGGTAATGAGTCACTATCTTTTTGATCCGGGCGCAGCTCGGCGGAGGGGGGCTTAATGATCGTATTTTCCGGAATGATCTCCCGGTCGCGATTAATATATCTGGCTAGCTCATAAACCTTAGTTTTATACACGTCACCAATCACGCTCAGCGCGCCTGCCATATCTCCGTATAGGGTACCGTAACCAACTGCTGCCTCGCTTTTATTGGAGGTGTTTAAAAGAAAATAGCCGTGTTTATTTGATATGGCCATTAAGATAACGGCCCGTATCCGTGCTTGTATGTTTTCTTCGGTAAGGTCTGGTTTTTTCTGTTGAAAAGGGCCTTCCAATAAGCGATCAAAGGCTTCCACAGCCTCGTTAATTGGCACTATTTCATGAAGACAACCGGTGTTATTTACCAACGTAAGCGCATCATCAATGGAATGCTGGCTGGAATAACGCGATGGCATTAACACCATCATAACATTTTCTGGTCCCAGAGCTTCGCAGGCCAGGGCCCCGACCACTGCTGAATCAATACCTCCAGATAATCCAATAAGAGCTTTCGTAAATCCTGATTTTTTAAAATAATCGCGAATACCCAGTAAAAGGGCACCATGAATTAGGGCAATGGGGGGGACTTGCGGCTTTAAGGAAGTTGGTTTATGCAGAGCCCTGACTGACCGATCTGTCAATTCATAGTAGCGCAGGCTTTCCTGGAATTCTGGGAGTACATCCAACAACTCTCCTTCTTTGCTGTAGACCATGGATCGACCATCAAAGATAATATCGGCATGACCTCCTATCTGGTTCAAATAAAAGGCGGGTATCGATTGGATGCATATGTGCTGCTCCAACACTGCCCTTCTATTATCAAAACTTTGATATGAAAAGGGAGAGGCTGCAATATTAATCATGGCATCCGGCTGTTCGCGTGCCAATTCTTCCATTGGGTTCAATGCATAAAGCCTAGGCTCGGCAACACTCCAAAGGTCTTCGCAGATGGTTAGCGCAATTTTTGTACCTGCCACATTCACGCAATGGAATTCTTTGCCGTATTCAAAATACCGGGCCTCGTCAAACACGTCGTAATCCGGAAGGAGCGCTTTATGTACCACTTGTTGTACGGTTCCACCACCCATCATTAGCGCGGCATTATATAAAGGCTTTGTTTGTTGCTTGCCGCTTCTTACGGGTGCTCCTATTATGCAGCATATTCCTTTACAAACTGCGGCGATTTGTACAATTGCATTTTCACAATCTTTAATAAAAGCATCAGAACGCCATAGATCTTTAGCCGGGTATCCGCCAATGGCTAATTCGGCAAAAACGACCAGGTCAGCCCCAACCGCCTTAGCCTGATTTATCGTTTCTATAATTTTGCCGGTATTACCTTCAAAATTTCCTATGTGGTAGTTTAATTGTGCGAGCGCTATTATCATAATTATGAATTATGAATGATAAATAATGGATGAGGCATAATCACAAAAATTAATCTATTTAAAACATGATTGCAAAGTTCAATGCAAAATAAGAGTTTTTGGGGCTCCCCGATTTTATAGCCTTTGTAAATCCGTTGTTATACGTGAGGCCGGTCAAAAAATGCAAGTTATGGTCAAGCTGCCATTCAATACCTCCACCTATCTGTAGGGCCAACCGAAAAATGTCTGCGTCTAGAGAACGACGTTCATCATCGCCCGATAACTTTTCTTTACCACTTACCTTTGTGCCAAGCGAAAATCCAAATTGCCCGTAATAGCTTCGAAAATAACGTTGGGTACTTTTAAGTTTTAGGGCAATGGGTATTTCTGCATACTGTAACCTATACTCAGATTTTACCCCATCATGTTCAGCTTCGTGGTTCATGGTATTAATTGTTAACCCCGTTGAAAAATAATAGTTCTCTGAAAATGCAAAGTCAGCAATTAAACCATAAGAGTACCCAAATTTGGCACTACTTTCATATCCTTCAGTATCCCCGTATCCCAGCCAATCCATATGAGGTGCTAAAGTAATTCCAAAGGATACTGGTTTGTAGTCATAGGACGATTGATAATAGTTCTGGCCGTGGGCAGTTAACATGAAAAAGCCTGTAATAATAATTAAGCAGATTCTAATTTTTATGGACATAACATTTATTGGTATGGGTATTTTCAGGACCACCCTGATTAGCCGTAATTTTAGTATTTTCGTGGCAGATAACGTGCCATAAAAATGTCTTATTTTAACAATTTGCAAACTTACCTCTTTTTTTTTATATTGCTGTTAGCTGCTTGTAATGGCCAAAAGCGACCAGATATCAGCCATATAAATCTATTGGTAAAGATTGATCGGTTTGACCAGGCCCTTGACAGCCTTGTACCTTTAAATGTAGAAACCAAAAACCGGCAATGGCAAAAACAATTTGGCTTATTTTATAAAGATTTTATGAACTACATGGTGAAAGCAGGGGATCCGGCAGATACGTTAACTGCAGCTAGTAATTTAAGAATCATTAGTAAAACTGCCGATTTTAGAGCCTTAAGTACTGCCGTAAAAAAGACATTCCCCGATCTTTCGTATTATGAAGAACAGTTGACACAAAGTTTTAAGCTGCTTCATTATTACTTTCCTGAAGTTAGCCCCCCCCGACTAATCAGCTTTTTTTCAGGATTCAGTGTTCAAGTACCCGTTGGTGAAGATTATATTGGCATTGGCCTGGACATGTTTCTAGGTGCCAAATCTGAATTTTACCCTGCCTTGCGTGAGAGCATCCCTTTTTATTTATCAAAACGCTTTACTCCTGAGCACATTGTTCCGCGCGTTATAGAAACATTTTTAACGGAGGATCTTTACCTGCGGCAAGACGCAGATCGCACAATGCTTGAAAAAATGATTTACAGTGGAAAAATTCTATACATAATGGATCTTGTGTTGCCTGCAGATACTGATGATGGCTTAAAGATTGGTTATACTTCACAGCAGATAGCCTGGGCAAATGCGCATGAAGATGCTTTGTGGAATTGGTTTATCGAGGAAAAGCTGGTTTACGATACTGACAATAAACGCATTCAGCGATATTTGGAAGAAGAGCCCTTTACACCTGAGTTTGGAAAAAATTCATCTCCTAAACTAGCCATATATCTTGGGTGGCAAATCATACGAAAATTCATGAGCCGACACTCTGAAATAACGCTTCCCAAACTGCTTTCAGAACACAATGCTCAACGGATATTAACTGAATCGGGCTATTAAACCAAGTTTATTTACTTACAATACTACTTTTACCGTCTATTCCTGGAGAGCCTGAGTATATTTGGCCTTGAGGGAGTGCCCCTAACGGACGTCCAACACTTCCCATGCGCATCTGACTATATATATTCCGAAGGTCGCTCTGAGGATTGACCCGATAGCCACCGGCTCTGGTGTCGATCAATAAATAGTTTTTAGCCTTTTTATCGACTGTTTGAGGTTTAATACCATTGGCTGCATATATCAACTGAACGTTGCCCCCATTCCCATTTGGAAAGGTCTTGGTGCCGTTATTCGCATCATAACCGCCCACCAAAACATATAAAGATCCTAATTTTATAAAATTAATATCGATTTTTAAATGACTGCCATTATTTTTGCCATCCGTTCCTGAAATATATACCCGATCACCAATTTGCGCGTAACCTACACTTAGCGTTACCTTCTTCAGTCCAAAAAACTGCAGTTGTGCACGGTCGTTCATAATAAGCGTATCAATGGTTAAGGACAAGGTTGAGTCCCGGCCACCAGAAAATGACTTGGTTTTCTTTTTAGCAATTTCTAATTTTTCTATGTGTTTAAGCGTATCTGCATTTTGCGCCATTACTGATGTAGCAACCAAAAGGCAAACCACCATCCATCCAGTTATTTTTTTCATTGTTATCAATCGTGACAATAATCTTTTTGTATAACCATTAGACGCGAAATTTGTTACATGGTTTAATCGAATTTATATATACGAAAAAACGTTTAAAGTCCTTTGAAAAAACCAAGGTCTTTAAACGTTTTTAATAAACGAGAGTGTTACCCCCTATTTCATGATCTTAAAAACGGTAGAAATTCCAATTATACTTCCTATAATCAAAAGAATGTTAGAAATAGAAGTGAACAAGAAAGAATCTTGCAGGAACCGGAAAAATACGCCTGCTAAACCAATAACTACCGCGATAATAAGCGTGACATAATAATGTGTCTGGTTGGCATTATTATCTGTCTTTTTTGGTGCGCGTTGTTGTACTGTCGTTGCCATGTTTATGAATAATTTGCGGCTAATATACAAAAAAAACTATCCATTTGATAATGCAGCTGCCCCACTTACAATTTCAGTGAGTTCAGTAGTAATAGCAGCCTGCCTAGCCTGGTTATATGAAAGCTTTAATGATTTTAATAGCTCCCCTGCATTGTCCGTAGCTTTATCCATCGCAGTCATTCGCGCGCCGTGTTCAGAGGCATGGGAATCAAGAACGGCCTTATAAAGTTGTAATTTGATGGATTTTGGTATCAGTTGCTCTACGATTTCTTCTTTGGATGGTTCAAAGATATAATCAATATCGCCCTTTGAGGCAACCTCTCCTGGTTCTGCTGCCTTCACAGGAAGTAACCGTTCCGTAGTCAGTATCTGCAATACCGCATTTTTAAATTGGTTATATACCAATTCTACACAATCGTAGTCGCCAGCCAAAAAACCGTCCATAATAGATTGGGTAATGGCTGAAGTATTTTCAAAGTTTAAATTAGTAAACAACTCGTTGTGCTGTCCAACCATCGGATAATTACGACGTTGATAATAGTCCTGACCTTTTTTACCGATCGCCAAAATGTTCACATTGCCTTTAGCATGCTGTTCTGCATACTTTTCAGCTACCAGTTGGTTTGTAGCCTTAATAACATTTGTATTAAAAGCGCCGGCCAAACCTCTATTAGAAGTAACAACCACCAATAATACCTTATGCGGTTTACGCTCAGCAAGGAATGGCGAAGAGGATGCTATTTCGCTAGAAGAAAGATTGACCAGTATATCCTTTAACTTATTCGCATACGGACGTAGTTGTACAATGGCATTAGTAGCCCTTTTCAACTTAGCCGCAGAAACCATTTTCATGGCTTTAGTGATCTGTTGCGTAGAACTGACAGACGTGATGCGATTTCTTACTTCTTTTAAATTAGCCATACCGATTAATATTTCCCAGCCAGCTCTTTGGCTACCTTATCTAGAATTGCGGTAATCTCATCCGTAAATTTTCCAGCTTTCAAATCTGCAAGTACTTCTGGGTGGCGCACTTCTAATTGCTCCAAATATTCAGTTTCAAACTCCTTTACCTTATTTACAGGTACGGAACGGAACAATCCTCGCACACCAGCGTATATAATAGCTACCTGCTTTTCAACGGCAACCGGTGAAAATTGCCCTTGTTTTAAGATCTCTACGTTGCGTACACCTTTGTCAATAACAGCCTTGGTGGCTGCATCCAAATCTGAACCGAATTTAGAGAAAGCTTCCAACTCGCGGAACTGGGCCTGATCAAGCTTTAAAGTACCAGCCACCTTTTTCATAGATTTGATCTGAGCATTACCACCTACGCGCGATACGGAGATTCCTACGTTGATTGCGGGGCGGATACCGGCATTAAAAAGGTTTGATTCCAAAAATATCTGCCCATCGGTAATGGAGATCACATTTGTTGGAATGTAAGCAGAAACGTCGCCTGCTTGTGTTTCAATAATGGGCAGTGCAGTTAAAGAGCCCCCTCCTTTTACAATTCCCTTAATGGATTCAGGAAGGTCGTTCATATTACGGGCAATCACATCAGAACTGTTGATCTTCGCTGCCCGCTCCAGCAAGCGACTGTGCAGATAAAATACGTCGCCCGGGTATGCTTCACGTCCCGGTGGACGGCGCAGTAATAACGATACCTCACGGTAAGCAACAGCTTGTTTTGAAAGATCATCGTATACAATCAATGCCGGACGGCCTGAATCGCGAAAATATTCGCCAATTGCCGCCCCAGCCATTGGTGCATAAAATTGCATTGGAGCCGGGTCTGCTGCAGAGGCCGTTACGACAACAGTATAAGCCATTGCGCCATTTTCTTCCAATGTACGCACAATGTTTGCCACCGTAGAATTTTTCTGACCGATGGCAACATAAATACAATAAACAGGTTTTCCTGCTTCGTAAAATTCTTTCTGGTTGATAATAGCGTCAATACAAACGGCTGTTTTCCCTGTTTGACGGTCACCAATCACCAATTCACGTTGCCCACGCCCAATAGGAATCATTGCGTCAATTGCTTTGATACCCGTTTGCAGCGGTTCGGTAACCGGCTGGCGGAATATTACACCTGGCGCCTTGCGTTCAATGGGCATTTCATAAGTAGTGCCTATAATTGGTCCTCTGCCGTCAATGGGCTGGCCAAGTGTATTCACTACACGACCCAGCATCCCATCTCCCACATTGATGGAAGCAATCTTACCAGTACGTTTAATGGTATCACCTTCTTTGATCTCATCAGAAGCTCCAAGTAAAACTACCCCCACATTGTCTTCTTCCAGATTCAATACAATGCCCTGCAAACCATTATCAAATTCAACCAATTCACCTGACTGAACTTGGGTCAGGCCATAAATGCGTGCTATCCCGTCACCTATCTGCAATACTGTACCGACTTCCTCGAGTTCGGATGCTGATTTAAAGCCGGACAATTGCTCCCTTAGAATTGCCGAAACTTCATCTGGTCTTACCTCTACCATCTTTTCTATTTATAATATTTTATATAAAATTCGATCCCTTAATTTATAACTACTATCAAGCCTGTGCGTATCTTTACGATACTTTTAATGCTTTTTCCAATTTATTTAAGCGGCCGGAAATACTGGCATCTACCTGCCGGTCTCCCACTGTAAGCACAAACCCACCAATGAGGTCGGGTTTAACGCTGCTTTCAATGATCACTTCACCACCGGTGTATTGCTTAACCAAGGCTGCAATTGCCTTCTTGCTGACATCTGAAAGAGTTTCCGCCGAAGTAACATGTGCCTTAACAATGTTTTTAACCTCATTATATTCACGGATAAATTCTTGCGCAGTGGCATACAAAATACCTGCCCGACCTTTTCGTACCATGATTGTAAAGAATGCAGAGATTGCAGGATGAATTGTTGCTCCAAACAGTGCTTGTAAGATATTGCGCTTCTTATCCTGTTTAATGATCGGGTTTTTTAAAACTGCCTGTAACTCCGTGTTCGCCTTAGCAACTGCAACAAACTGTTCAATATCCCGCTTTACATCCTCCAGGGCGTTTTGTTCAAGAGCCAGATCGATCAACGATTTGGCATATCTGGAAGCTACTTTGAATTCTGACATATCATTAATTAGCCAATTAGCCAGTCAGCTAATTGAGTTTTACGTCCTTTACCAATTGTCCAACCAAAGCTTCCTGTTTCATTGGATCTTCAAATTCACGTACCAATACCTTGCGGGCAATTTCAAGGGAAAGGGAAGAAACCTGATCCCTAACCTCCGCCATGGCAATGGCCTTTTGATTGTTAATTTCTATACGAGCTTTTTCAATCAATTTAGCCCCTTCAGTTTGCGCCAATATTTTTGCATCATGTATAATGTGATCCTTTAGTTCTTTGGCTTCCTTAAGAATTAGGTCGCGCTCTGCACGTGCCTCCTTCAGCAGTTGCTCATTTTCGCTTGTCAGGCGAGACATTTCCTGTTTAGCCTTTTCAGCCGAGTCAAGGGCATCTTCAATTGAACGTTCACGTTCATGTATTGAAGAAAGAATTGGCTTCCATGCTAGTTTACGCAATAATAAGAACAACAATAGTATCGCTACCGTGGTCCAAAAAACTAATCCAATATCCGGAGTTACTAAATCCATGGGTTAATCTAATTTTATATAATAACTAAAAATACAATACCGAAAGACAAAAAGGTCCGGAAAAAACCAACCGTTATATCCGGACCTTTTACTTTCACTCTATTGAGGATTATTCCCCAACAGGGCAACAACTACACCGAACAGCGCTGCACCTTCAATAAGGGCAGCAGCAATGATCATAGCTGTCTGAATTTTTGATGCAGCTTCTGGTTGGCGGGCAATGCCTTCCATTGCTTTACCACCTACCTGACCGATACCGATACCTGCACCGATTACTGCTAAACCGGCACCAATTGCCGCAATTGAACCTACCATAACAAATTTACTTGAGTTTATATAAAATTAATAGTTCGCAATTTAATGATGTTCTTCAACAGCCATACCAATAAAAAGGGCAGTTAATAACGTAAAAATAAACGCTTGAAGAAAAGCAACCAATAACTCCAAAACGTCCATAAAGATAACAAATGCTACCGAAACCGGAGCAATTGCTAACGTCTTAAAAATAAATATGAGTGAAATAAGGCTCAAAACAATGATGTGACCTGCCGTAATATTCGCAAAAAGACGGATCATTAACGCAAATGGCTTTGATATAATTCCAATTAATTCAACTGGAATCATGATAGGGTACAACCACCAAGGAACATCAGGAGCCAGCATATGCTTCCAATAGGCCTTATTACCATTCACATTTACCACAATTAGCGTAAGAGATGCCAGCACAAAAGTTGTAGCAATATTTCCGGTTACATTGGCTCCACCCGGAAAAAACGGGATAAGCCCCATGATATTGTTGATCCAAATAAAAAAGAATACAGTGAGCAGGAATGGCATAAACCGTGCATATTTATGGCCAATATTCGGGCGCGCAATATCATCCCGAACAAAAATAATAACCGGCTCAATGAGCGACTGAAACCCTTTAGGAGCCTTTCCTTCCCGCTTTTTATAGGCCGCCGCCACCGATGAAAATACCAATACAAGTATAATCACAGAAAGGAACATCGCAATGACATTTTTGGTCAGCGAAAAATCGTAGATATGCGCAGAAGCACTTTCATCCACGTTTCCATCGGTTCCAACTACTTTTATATGATTTTCTACCAACCTATACGTATAGTTTTTGCCTTGGTAGTCATGCTCACCGTGATGAAACTCGCCCGAAGAAAATAATTCGATTCCTTTATCTGTGAATAAAATTACTGGAAGCGGAAGGGATGTATGACCCCACAAATGCCACACATGTGAATCACCAATATGTTCCATGATAGCCTTGGTCGGATCAAATTTTTCATTTTTAGTAACAACAGAATCTTGGGCCCTAATCTCAGAAAAATTAACAAAAACGGCGAAAATCGCAAGTATTAAGGTTTTTTTTAAATCGAAAAAGTGCCTAAAATCCATCTATTCCCAGTTTTTTACGTTTTGTTTTGGTGGCGCAAGATACGTAACAAAAAAATAAGTTCAAAGAGGGAAAAACAGAAATACAACGAAAAAAAATTCCATACAAAAACGAGCTGATTTTCAGTTAATTTCAATAGAATGATCAATACCACGATCAAACAGAAAAAAAACTTAAATACAATGCCCAGCATAATGCTAAGAATAGATCCGTTGCCCCCATTCAACACCCCCATACGGGTAAAAAAGTAAGCTAGGTATGTAACTACAGCGATTACAAGAAATAACAGCCAAAAATACCCATGTATAATCAGTGCCTCACTAAAGAATATTTGCAAACCTAGCGCAAGCAAGGCTAATACTAAAGCAAAGAACCCATATTGGAGCGTAAATTTACCCATCCCCATCTATTTTCGTTTCAAAACTGATTTGATAACCATATATAAACTGAAGAATACACCTAACAAACTAAAAATTGCTGTCCATAATATGGCATTTCCACCAGCCCCTTTATCCAACCGATAACCTGCATAAGTAAACAATCCGATGACTGCAATCATCTGAAAACCTAAACCAGAATAGTAGACGTATGCATTCAGCATTTTTGGTGATTTCTGCTTGGTATTATCCTTTTTTTTATCTCCCTGATCCATTCTTTAGCCGACAATAAGGATGCCTCATTTTAATTAGATAAAGTATTGTATATTTACACCGCGGTATTTTCAGTTTCAACAAAGATATTTAATATACTGAAGAAATCTGAAGATGACAGCCATATTTCTTTATTAAACTATACTTATACTATTGAAAAACCTTATCAAATTTATACCCACCTCTGTACGCTATTCAGGCCTTTTCGCGGCCGCATTATTAAGCGGCTGCTTTTCCAAAAAGAAAAGTACGAATACAGATTTTATGCAAAATCTGAGTACCAGATATAATATTCTTTATAATGGAAATCTAATTCTTGATCAGGCTGTTAATAACAGGGAAAACAGCTACCATGATAATTACCAAAAACAGTTAACCGTATTTAAAGAACCCACTACTGAAAGCATTCAGTCCTCAGAACACCTTATGGATTCATTGATCGGCAAAGCAAACCGAATCATTCTTGAAAAAACAAAAAGCAAATATATCGATCAAGCTTATTTTTTGACGGGCAGGGCAAATTATGAAAAAGGCAACTATTATAACGCAGCTGAATTTTTTACATACGTCACCCGCGTCTATGCCAACAAGCCAATCATCAGGCAGGCTGCACTAGGGTGGAAAGCCCGTTCGCTTATCCAGATCGGAAGCCTTTCAGAAGCTTCCTTAGTTCTTGATACCGCTTTTATGGGCTTACAGTCCGAAAAAAAATCTAAAAGTTTGATCTTTGCCACACAAGCAGACTATTATCTGCGCACCGGTGATACCAACAGTGGTGTAGACATGTTAATTCAAGCCATTGAAAATAGCCATCATAAATCAGATAAACTGCGTTGGCATTATTTATTAGGGCAATTACTAGTTCATGAAGGCAAACTTAGCGAAGCTTACGAACATTTTAAAAAAGTGGCTCGTAGCAATGTTTCCTATGAAATGGCCTTCCACGCCAATCTAAATAGCATATTTCTGATTGATTCATTAAATCCATCGGTTGAAAACAAAGTTGCATTACTCAAACACATGCTCCGTGATGATAAAAACAAGGAGTTTAAGGATCAGATTTACTATCAAATAGGGGAAGTTTATGACAAGGCCGGCGATCCGAGTTCAGGAATAGATTATTTTAAAATGGCCTTGCAACAGGAAAGCATTAATAATTACCAAAAGACCCTTTCATACCTAAAGCTGGCCAATCTTTACTTTGATGAGGGCACCTATGAGAAGGCCAAGTTATATTATGACAGTACGGCGGCTGTTATACAAAAGGACTATCCGGACTATGACATGGTAAATAGAAAAGTAATACACCTTGATACGTTGATCTCCCAATTGCGCATCGTAGGAAGAGAAGATACCCTTCAATGGTTAGGCCGTATGCCGAAAAACCAATCTGATTTGGTTATAGACAGCCTGGTTGGTGAATACATAGTTTATCTGAACCTTCAAAAAAAGCAGCAGGCTGGCCCAACTAATGAAAACAACAATGTACTTGAAAGAAATAACGAGGTTTTGCTGCAGCGAAACAATGCAACAGACAACCGGTTTTATTTCAATAATCCAGATGCCATCAGCAAAGGACTTTCTGCCTTCAAAAGGCGTTGGGGCAACCGACCTTTGGCCGATAACTGGCGCACAGGCGACAAAACCTCCCAACAGCGTATAGAAGAAAAACAATTGTCAGCCAATGCTGAATCTCAGGAAGAGTTAGCAACTGACTCAGCCGGGAAGGCGCTGTTACAAAAGCATTACTATACAGGACACTTGCCCAACAATCCCGAATTATTTGACGCTTCGGATAAACGGATTATGGATGCGTTATTCAATGCCGGGAATATTTACCGCGATGACTTGGATGACCAAGAAAAGGCTATTGAAACCTATCAAAAACTTTTAAAGCGTTATCCAAATAATAAATACCAGGCCGAATTATATTACAACCTATACCTATTATATGCAAAAGCAGGCAATCTGAAAGCAGCAACGCACTACAAAGAAAAGTTGTTAGGTACATTTCCCGATTCGAGGTATAGCCAAATCCTCATGGATCCGCAATATTTTGAAAAGGAAAATAAAAAAGTATTGGGTTTACGCACCGCATATAACCGCCTCTTTGAACTATATACCGAAAATAAATATACAGCTGTAATTAGCGGCGTGGATTCAGCTTTGCAGCATATTCCAGCTGAAGGAACTGGAATTGCTAGCCAATTGGCCTACTTGCAAGCATTAGCTACTGGACGTATAGACAGTTTGACCTCGTTTGAGCAATCGCTAAAGCAAATAGCAGAACACTACCCGTCCGATTCGCTCATTGTTCCACTTGTAAAACAACATTTGGCTTACATTGAGGCGCATCGTGATAGCCTACGGCAAAGACAGCCCGTACTCTATGGATCAGATACGGCGCGGGAACAATTCGTAGACGAGCCGTCTATGACAAAATGGCCTGAATTGGTTATTAACCGTGGCCCTAAGCCATCCAGACCAAGGCAATTATTAACCATTAGTGCTAAACAATCCACTCTGAAGCAAAACAATATATCCTTAAATGAGAGCGCACTCAGCCCTCAAAACTTAAAAACGGGAGCAATTGCCCAAAATAGGCACGAAAATAGCTATCGGAATAAAGAGTTGTTGCCCGATTCAGCCGCCTACTATTTCGCCATACATGTTGAGAACCCTCGGGTTAACATGGCGCCTTCAAGATATGGCATTGGACAGTTTAATCGTACACAGTTTGCCGGCAAAAAGCTAACGCACCAACTCTATCGGATAGATAAGGACGCGCAACTCCTATATATCGGAATTTTTGGTAATTATCAGGAGGTTAAATTTTATGAAAGCCGTATCATACCTTTGTTACAAAATATCATGAAGATACCTGCCGATATTTACCAAACGTTTATTATCACAAAAGACAATCTGGAAACACTGACAGATGAAGATCAGATTCTGGATTATCTGCAAACAATAAAAGAACAATAAGTATTTCACAAATGGCGCAGCGGAATAGCAAAAATTTAAAAAACACCCTAACAAAAGACGACATTAGCCGTTATACCAAAGGTTTCTGGAAAACACTTATCGGTTTAACGCTACTAATAGCCCTCTTTATTACCAGCATTGGATTGGGGTTGTTTGGCAAACTTCCCTCCTTTCGTGATCTGGAGAACCCAAAAAGCAACCTTTCATCAGAGATTATTTCGGACGATGGCGTAGTGCTGGGTACTTATTACGTACAAAACCGTTCAAACGTACGGTTTGATGAGCTTTCGCCTAACTTAGTCAATGCACTGATAGCAACAGAAGATGTGCGTTTCTTCCAACATTCAGGTATTGATTTTAAACGCATGTTTACCATTATTTTTTACAATCTGATAGGCAGGAAGCAAGGTGCCAGCACCATTACCCAACAATTGGCATTAAACCTATTTTCAGAAGGGAGGGCCCGCAGCCCTGGCAAACGGATCATCCAAAAATTTCAGGAACTTATCACGGCCGTTCGTTTGGAGCGTAATTATACCAAAAATGAAATCATCACCATGTATCTTAACACCGTTGATTTTGGTGCTTATAATACCTATGGCATTAACTCTGCTGCCAGAACCTATTTTAAAACGACCCCCGCAAAACTTACTGTTGAGCAAGCGGCCGTATTAGTCGGCATGCTAAAAGGACCGGGTATGTACTCACCTGTTAGCTATCCTGAGCGGTCATTGGCACGCCGAAACACCGTAATCGGCTTAATGGCAAACGCCGGGTTTCTTAATAAGGACAAGGCCATTGAATTACAGAAAAAGCCTCTGGTTTTAAGTTTTACCCGCAATAATTATGGCGAAGGACTAGCACCATATTTGCGTGCAGTCATGAAAAACGAGATTCGGAAGACGTTTACAGACCTTTCCATTAGGAAAGCAGATGACTCGCCCTATGACTTGGACCGTGACGGGCTTAAAATTTATGTAACCATTAATTCAAAAATGCAGCAATATGCGGAAGACGCTCAGCGTGATTGGATGAAATTATTACAACAGGAATTTATAAAACAATGGGGTCAACGCGATCCATTTAAAGGAAAGGAAGGAATTTTGGAATCCGGCATGAAACGTTCTGACCGCTACCGGATACTTAAACAGGAAGGAATGTCAGACGAAGATATCCGAAAAAATTTCAATGTACCCACCAAAATGAATGTGTTTAGTTGGCATGGGCAAATCGATACCACCATGACCCCACTTGATTCTATAAAATATAATAAACTCATTCTTCGGAATGCGCTGATGTCAATGGATCCTCAAACGGGCTATGTAAGGGCATGGGTAGGTGGCATCGACTTCCAGCACTATAAATACGACCAGGTAAAAATGGGTGCCCGCCAACCTGGCTCCACGGCCAAACCTTTTACTTACGCCATGGCGGTGGATAATGGTTACTCACCATGTTTTATGGTCCCTAATGAGCCTATTGATGTCGATGGATGGAAACCAGGATCTGATGGCACAATCCCAGGACCCATAACGTTAAAAAAAGCATTAGCAAATTCACAAAACTGGGCAACAGCAGATCTTATCAATCGCGTAGGACCTGAAGCTGTAGCAGCACTTACCAAGCGCATGGGTATTACCACAGAAGTACCACCCTATCCTTCTATTTGTCTGGGTGTTTTTGACGCGACAGTATATGACATGGTAGGTGCTTACGCCACTTTTGTAAATCACGGGGTGTGGACACAGCCCCAATATTTACTGCGAATTGAAGATAAAAATGGGGTGGTATTATACGAGCAAAAGCCCAAAGTAAAGGTCGTACTAAGTGAGCAAACGGCTTATGTCATGGTAGACATGTTAAAAGGCGTTGTCGATGGCGGTTCAGGAGGTCGGCTCCGTTGGAGTTACAAACTCACCAATCCCATTGGCGGCAAAACCGGCACCTCCCAGGGTAATGCCGATGCTTGGTTTATGGGTATTACCCCACAGTTGGTTACTGGAGTCTGGACTGGAGCAGAAGACCGCTCCATTAGTTTTGCGTCGACGGCCCAGGGGCAAGGCGCGCATGCAGCACTCCCAGTTTTCGCATATTACATGCAAAAAATCTACAAGGATAAGTCTTTGAATTATTCCCAAGGTGATTTTGAACTTCCAAAAGCCGGTTTGAAAGTAGAATTGGACTGCAGTAAATATCATTCACCCCAAAATGATGAGGTTGAAAAACCCCTCGATGACCGGCTTGGTTTTTAATAACAGGCATGGAACCGTTCAATTATCAACAGGCACTTACCAAAATACCGCATAAGCCGGGAGTTTACCAATATTGGGATGCAGAAGGCACCCTCATTTATATCGGCAAAGCCAAGGATCTCAGGAATCGGGTAGGGTCATACTTTGTTAATAGCAACCAGCTTAACAGTAAAACGCAGGTATTAGTACGCAAAATAGCCAATATCACCTTTACGCTGGTTGACACTGAGATTGACGCTTGGCTATTGGAAAATAGCCTGATTAAAAAACACCAGCCGCGGTACAATGTCATGCTTAAGGATGATAAGACCTACCCATGGATTGTGTTAAAAAATGAAACTTTCCCACGTATCTATTGGACCCGGAGAATGGTTAAGGATGGCTCCAAGTACTTTGGACCGTATGCTTCAGTAGGCATGATGCATGCGATATTGGAAGTCATCCGTGAAATTTATCCCTTACGAACCTGCAATCTGCCATTAAGCCATGACAACATAGCCAAGGGAAAATTTAGAGTTTGCCTGGAGTACCAAATCGGTAACTGCAAAGGGCCCTGTGAGGGCTATCAATCAGAAGCAGACTATTTGAACAACATCGAGGACATTAAAGACATTCTCAATGGCAAGACCGGGGTAGTTATCCGTAAGCTGAAGGACCAACTGGAAGCAGCGGCAGCAGCCCTTAATTTTGAATACGCACACCAACTTAAAAACAAGCTTGAGCTGCTGGACCGTTACCAGAACAAATCAACAGTGGTCAATTCATCTATCAGCAATGTAGACGTATTTAGTATTGCCTCCGAAGCTAATTACGCCTTTGTCAATTACCTGAAGGTCGTTAACGGCACCATTATCCAGACACAGACCATTGAGCTCAAAAAGCGCCTGGACGAACAGGATGAGGAACTTTTATCCTTAGCAATTTCCGATCTGCGAGACCGATTTAACAGTACCTCCAAAGAGATCATCGTACCATTTGACATGGACGTAGACGATGAGCAGATTAAATTTACGGTCCCCAAGATGGGCGAAAAGAAAAAACTATTGGAGCTTTCACAAAAGAATGTAATTTTTTTTAAGCGGGAGCGACTTGATCAGCATGAAAAACTTAACCCCGAAGTTAAAACAGAGCGCATCCTAGCGCGTATGCAAAAAGACCTCCGTATGCAGGAGCTTCCCCGGCATATTGAGTGTTTTGACAACTCCAATATTCAGGGAAATTACCCGGTTTCGGCCATTGTAGTATTTAAAGACGCCAAACCCTCCAAAAAAGATTACCGGCATTTCAACGTAAAGACTGTGGTTGGACCCAATGACTTTGCCACGATGGAAGAAGCCGTTTTCCGCCGTTACCGCCGTATGATTGACGAAGGGCAGGCGCTTCCTCAACTCATCATCATTGATGGCGGTAAAGGGCAATTGTCTTCAGCCATGAGCAGCCTGCAAAAGTTAGGTATTGATAAGCAGCTGGTTGTTATTGGGATTGCCAAGCGGCTGGAAGAACTCTATTATCCGGATGATCCATACCCATTATACCTGGATAAAAAATCAGAAACACTAAAGATAATCCAGCAACTGCGAGACGAAGCACACCGGTTTGGCATTACCTTCCACCGCAACCAGCGTAGCCGCAAAACCTTTCAAACCGAACTGGAAAACATTCCAGGCATCGGGAAAACTACGGCACAAAAACTACTTAAGGAGTTTAAATCAGTAAAAAAGATACAGGATGCCAGTACCGATGAACTTAAGAAGGTACTGAACCAAAAACAAACAGTAGCCCTTTTAGACTATTTCAATACGACCAAAGATCCTGTTCATAATCAAGCAGGGACTGTTTAATACGTTCTGATTCATATAAACGATCAATACCGCTCGCATAATCGCGCACCCGCAGGTCCTCAGGGTTTGATTCCTTCACAATGTAGCTTGAAAACAGACGTTTGATAAAGACATCATCAAAACTAAGGCCCGTAGCATCATTATTACGGGTTGAGACCTCCTTATTTACCAGAATATGCCTGGCTTCTGGGAAATAAATCCAAAATGCAGGATAAGAATCTGAAGACACAGCAGATGATGGAGATTCGTTCACCATTCCGGTCGAATCAACTTGCACGCCGCCAGCATTAACCGTAGCATCAGGAGTGATTAGTGGAGCAATCCCAATGATACGTGGTTCAAAAACAGAGCGCTGTTTATCCAGAATCCAATCTTCTTTAATTCGGAAACGAATAACCTTCTGCGGATCAAACTCACGGGATTCCATATGTGAGCCTTTAACATTCCCTTCATTATCGTATTCTTCAACCAAAGCACTATCTACACCCATCCTACCCATAATCTGGCTTGGATCAAGCCTCGTTTTAAAACTATCACCATTTGGGTCTTCTTTGGTTGGAGTTGGGTCGTAAGCCGTCAATTCACCGGCCATCACCGCATTCATCAGGATATTTATTAGGCTGGACTTTGGAGAAGCATAGATCGTGTTCATTTTTTCCCGTGTATCAAACTCACGCCAAATCCGCTTACTATAAATCACATCGCCAGGACGAATATTTGCATAAGGCACCACTTCACGGTTCTCTATATCTGACTGATCATAATAACCATCCACTGGTGGTTTTTCAGCACTAATAGGAGTTGTACTATTAGCCAAATTTTCCTGCTGAGCATACAGCGAAGAAAACAGCGGATAAATGAGCAATAAACCAATGAGCCTTTTCATTTTTCTAAATTAATTAGCCGAAAATACCATCGGGTCCAGTTCACGCTGTACCCCGTCTGGCCCCACAGCAATAATATTACTAAAAACCACAGTTGTCCCCGGGCTTACCTGCTTAATAGCCGCGAGCATCTGGGGTGAAAATGTATTTCCAGTTGTTTGGTAAGGTCCAATAGGGTCTACCCTGGGCTTATAAACAAGCATCCTGAAACGGGTTATGTTAAACTTGGCATCAAACTCAAAACCTTCCAGGTCAGCAAAGATACGATTCTGTGATTTTATGTTCACAGAGGCCACCGATCCGCCGGATTTACCGGCAAATTTTGCCTTAGGGTCCGGAATACGTTTTACCCGAAACTGAGTAGAACTTAAAGACTGTACTTTGTCGCCAATTTTCGCAGAAACATTTACACTTACATTGCCAGCTTGGCTCACCCTGGCCATATATTTACCACCGCTGCCACTCAAAGTCACCCCCTGCCCACTTACAACCAAACTTTCTTTGGGTATGCCTGGTGCAGAAACCGACAAGGGATTGTTCACACCAATGTATAAAACATTCATCGCATCCGGAGAAACTACTGCCGAAGGCCTCGCCACCTGGTAAGTTTGCGGAGCCGTTTGGTACTCTTTTACGCTACCATCCGTACCTTTAACCCGAATGGTACCTACCCAGTTAAAAACCCCTTCCTTGGATGTATTCACAGTATAAACTCCTTTTCCTTCATTGACAGTTAGCGGGGTCCCCCCCACTACGATCTCAGGATTTGTTTTTGAATCGTAGGCAGTTAAAAATACCTCCGCAGTATAGGGCTGGCCTTGCACCACATAGGATGAGGGAGCTACTGCTACAGCAGAAAATCGATCCAGATTCACCACAGCCACATCCATTTGTCCCAGTATTTGCTTTACCACGGCTGATTCAGCATTTTTAGCGTCGGCTTTGATCTTATCCAACGCTGTGATGGCAGCAGTTAGCGGTATACCATCTCCAAAATTGGCTTCCTCCCACGACTTTTTTATCCCTCCCCTTTTCGGTGGATCCTGAGCGTCCAGCGAAAAACTTGCTTTATTGCCGGAAAGCGTTACCAATTTTTCCCTGGTCTCATTGATTAGCTTACGTAATTTACTTGCCCGTTTATCACCTTTCAGCATGATACGGATACTCGCACTTAAATTATCCCGATTCGCAAGGTCGCCAGTACTTTCTTTAATGCCTCCACCTTCGTTAGTCAATAAAGTTTGCAGGGAATCAATATATGCTGTCAATTGTTTGGATAGCGCGCTGGCTTCTTCCGCCTTATTCAGGATAGGTCTAGCCCTTTCAGGTTCATCCTTCAATTTTGTAGCCCTAAAGGCAGCAAACATATTATCAATGCCCGTTTGGGTATTTTGTGTTGAAGCATTTAAGCTCACCGACAAATTTTTAAATGCATCTAAAACAGAATCACTCACATTTAATGCAACCAATCCCAACAGCACCAAGTACAGGATGCTGATCATTTTCTGCCTAGGGGTCTCTTTCTTTCCAGCCATCGTGTGAAACTAAATTAATACGGTATAGACTATTTAACAAATGTCATTATACACGTGGTTGGTTCATAGCAGCCAACATATTGCCATAAATAGCATTCAACGAGGCCAAATTTTTATTTAAATGATTGAGTTGTTCTTTTAATTGCTGGGTATCGGTAGCCGATTCATTAAAATTCTTTAACGTAGTGGCAATGCCGTCATAATGCTGCGTAATCGCTTTTAATTTCTGATCCGATTGTTGCAATTCAGTTTCATAAACTGCATTTAATTGTTGCAGGTTTTGGGCTAATTTACCAACCTGTTCCTGATAAGTTTTTGCATCCGTACTACTATTGCCAATATTAGCCAGGTCAGATGATGCCTTTTCAAAAGCACTGTTCAGTTTATCAAAGCCGCTCGTAGCAGATTTTAATTTGTCTGTAAATTGACTTGTAGCAATAGAAGCGTCAGACACATTGGAAATAGCAGCCACTTTATCGCCAAAACTCCGAAGGCCATCACCCAAATTACCTATAAGGTCCGGGCTGATACGTGCATCTTGTAACATTTTATCTAAGGCAGCGGTATGTCCGGTTGAAACGGGTGCTGAAGCCACCGTGAGCACTTCTGGCTCGCTGCTGTCCTCAGCCTGAAAACCTAATACAAAAAATAACACTGCCTCTGTACAAAGTCCTACAATAATCATCCAATCACCCCAAACCCAATGTTCCAATTTAGCCATTAAGCCCACAATAACCACACTAGCTCCCCAGGATATAAAAGTATTTACCCCGAATCTTTTTCTTTTATTCTCAGCCATACAGTTTAACTATTCTTTATTTTTAACTTCTATTTTGTAAAAATTTATTCTAACCATCAATTACCGCTTACTCCCCCCCAACTGATGCCACACATCGAAAGCCGATATAGGACTTGGCCGTATCCTGATATTCATATGTCCTTGCAGAATTTTGGAGAAAATAACCAATGTCTTTCCATGATCCACCCCTTATCACCTTGCGTTTTAGCGTTGGTGGATCTCCAGGTTTAGCCTCATAACTATAGGTGGGGTTTAGGTCGTGCATAAACGCCGTAGCCGATTCATTAAACGCAGATGATGTCCATTCAGCCACGTTGCCCGCCATATTATACAACCCAAAATCATTGGGATAATATGACCGAACTTTTAACGTATAGGGTTTACCACCTTTACCCTTTTTGTCGTCAACCGTACTATTGGCAATATAACTGCCACGGCTTGGTTTAAAATTGGCCATAAAACAACCATCGGCATTGCGGGTATAGGGCCCTCCCCACGGATACATGGTACCATTCTTACCGCCGCGCGCAGCATATTCCCATTGCGCTTCAGAAGGCAGTTGGTAGTAATAATCGTTTTTATTTCCTTTTCTGGATTTTTGTCTGCTGCGCCACTCCGCAAAGGCCCTTGCTTGCCGCCAGGTTATCCCAACTACCGGATATTCATCAAAAGAAGGATGTGAAAAATAACCTTCAACCATCGGTTCGTTTTGAGCGTAAGCAAAATCAGCTAACCAAACCAATGTATCCGGATAAATGTTAATGGTATCCCTAAAAATAAAATCGGCTCTTGATTTAGTGGGATCGTTTTTATAATTAGCCGCAGCCCTATAATTGAAGGATTCAAAATGATACCGCAACAAACGAACATCTATTTCATTGCGGCCGAAGATACGGTCATCACCCTGATAATACATTTGCTGCAGCTTACCCGCATTATTATTTTTCTTATCACCCCAAATACGCTTTACATTCTTCCAATTGATCAGCTTTTCATTGCTTCCGCTATCCGTCTTAGGCAAGAAATATTTAGCATCCTGCAAATAACTGGTTACGGCGATGGAGTCGCGCACCCAGTTTACAAACTCCCGGTATTGCTCGTTACTAACTTCCGTTTCATCCATAAAAAAAGGAGAGACGGTCACTTGTCTGTTTTGCGCAATTTGTGAAAAGGTAATATCTTGGTCTGATTGGCCGAAAACGAAGGACCCGCCCGGAATGTAATGCATACCAGCCGGTGCCGAAGGAATCCTGCTTGCCTGCAAACTCCATTTATTCAATGCAGCACTGGTGGCAACCACCAACAAAAGCAAGGAAATGAAGCTAAAAAAATATATATTTCTCATTTAGTAAATGTATTTTTTATGACCAAACCGTCAACCAGTCGTAATAACCTTGATACATTAAGCAAATTTCAGACCATAACAAGCAAATCTTAACCATAAAAAATGCAGTTAATCCAATTCAGGCGTAAACATAAATATATTTTTTCAGAAAAAATCTTATTTATTTACGTTTTTGATATATTGCTCCACCGCCATGGTCATACTGGGTGATTCAGGCGTAGGGGCTGCAATATCTAGTATAAGTCCTCTATCCAGTATTGCCTGGTGGGTAGTTGGTCCAAAAGCCGCCAGGCGGGTATAGTTCTGCTTAAAATCCGGAAAGTTTTCAAATAAAGATTGTACACTGGACGGACTGAAAAATACAATTATATCATAAAATACATCTGCAAGGTCGGAAAGATCGCTTACTACCGTGCGAAAAAGAACAGCCGGAGTAAAGTTATAACCATTTTCTTGCAGCCAATTGTGCGTCTCTTCATTGGCTACATCTGAGCAGGGATATAAAAATTTTTCATTGGCATGCTTTTTAAGCACATCTTCGAGATCTTTTGCGGTTTGCTTTCCGAAAAATATTTTTCTTTTCCGGTATTGAATGTATTTCTGAAGATATAAAGCAATGGTTTCTGACAGGCAAAAATATTTCATGTCAGCAGAAACCTCATAACGCATTTCCTCACAAATTCGAAAAAAATGATCGGCGGCATTTCGGCTGGTAAAAATAACAGCTGTAAAATCGGCCAGATTAATGCGTTCTTTTCGCACTTCGCGTGCGGGCACTCCATCTACATGAATAAAAGCCCTAAAATCGAGTTTCAAACTATACTTTTTTGCCAGTTCAAAATAGGGAGATTTGTCATTCTCGGGTTTAGGCAATGTGACCAAAATACTCTTTACTTTCCTTGCTCTGTCGTCTGAGACTTCCATGTTTTAATTTTTAGGTTATACCCCAAGTACCTTGATTAAAACCAGTACTGGACCTATTTCGAGGGTGCAAAGATAAATAAATAAATAAAACTTTGAAAACCGGTAGGTATTTAAAATGCTTCTGGTGGCCCTGAATAGCTGAAAAACGAGCATTATAACAAAAAGGGCCATTGCCAATAACAGGCAAGTATACATCTGCCTCTGTGGTACCAAACTTAATACCATGACCAGCGGAAGAAACAATAAAGCCGCATTAAAATAACTCAAATATAAAATAGAAACATACTCGCGAACCAGGCGCTGTATTCCAAAAATAAAGCCGATAAGCCTGGTAATGATAATTTTGAGCGTAAAAAGCAATAAAACAAAAAATGTATAGCTAAGATACTCGTTTATTCTATGACCACCAACTCCTGGCTTATAATATGCACCTGCCAAAAACATAAACATGCCAATGGTAAACCCAAACAATATATAAAGAAATACAAATGCCCAGGATGTAAACAAGTTGTCTTCTTTATTAATCTGGCCGAGCGTTCGATTACTAAAAAATGCTTCCGCAATTGCCATTACTTCATTAGAAAACGTATGTTTAAGAATAGCAAAAAATAACAGCAAGCCGCCTATCACCAAAAGAATCCACCGCTCACGTTTTGGTTTTATTTGCTCTTTTACATCGCTAACCATTCCATTTTTGGTGTTAAGAGCCCATTTTAAGACTTTGACTTCTTTAATCTGCAACGTATCGCGCAAACTATCCAGGAAAAGATTGGTTCTGTTTGGGTCCGGAGCCTTAACCCACAAAAACTGCAGAGAATCTTGTATTCTGCTAATGGAATCCTGTATCCTTTTTTCTGTTAGTTTCCTTGCCTGCCTAATAGAATCGGTTTTTGACGGCATCAATAAATGGGCAGGAATAGTTTGCGAAGAGGCAGATAAGGCAAAATGAAGAAAAAATATGGAAATTAAGCTTCTAAACAACATGGCGACATCCTACCAGTTGCAAACCTAAGCAAATTTATTCTGATTCGATGTTTTTTATTAAGATGTCTTTTGCCATGATCATAGGAACACTGATGTATTTTTTCTCCATATAGTTGATCACTTTCTCCAGGACTTCCCGTGAGTTAGCATCCAAGCAGCTTACTTCATTAGCAAAAACCGTATTGAGGGCCATAGATTTGATCTCTTTAACCTTTTCGGGCACGCAGCGCATGGCTACTTCTACCCGGCGTTGTTTTAACAAGGGTAAAAACTCAGTGATATTTTCCCGGATAATGAGGTTAGCGTTTTCAAGCTCAGCGTACCTATCCTGCAAATTCTTAGAAGCAACCGCTTGCAGGTCGGCTACTTGAATATAATATACCGGATTTGATTCCAGCACACTTGCAGCAGTATCGTTTGGTACCGCCAAGTCAAGAATCACTTTCTTGTTCGTTTCGCCATTAAGCAAAGATTGATACACATCACTGGTAATTACAGGATATGTAGCGCCAGTACAGGTAATGATAATATCAAAACCACCTCTGTAGGAGGCCAGCTCATCCAAACCAAAAGCCCTACCTTTTAATTCGGAAGCCAATGCTTGTGCTTTTGAAAGCGTGCGATTAAATACAACAAAATTGTTAAATTGATGTTTTTGCAGATATTTAGCAATATGTTGATTAGTTTCGCCGGCACCAATGATAAGGATACGCGGATTTTCTTCCAATTTAAATTCCTTCAATTTGCGGTAAGCCAAGGAAACAACAGATACCGGATTGCGCGCAATTTTCGTATGCGTATAAACCTCTTTAGCCGTTTTTACCAGCTGCGTCATCATCATCCGCATAAAGTCACCGGTAAAGCCACTTGCCCGGCACCGTTCATAAGCTTTTCTTACCTGCGCCAATATCTCCTTTTCGCCAACTACCAAGCTTTCAAGTGAGCATGACATTCGAAATAAGTGATTAAGCGCATCCATGCCCTCATAGGTATTTACCTGTCCAAGATAACTATCCAACCTTTCAGCAGGAACACAAAAATTTAGCTCATGCATAAACTCCCTAATAAAATCAGCAGTTAGTTTATGCGCACCATAAAAGACAAATTCTACACGATTACACGTGCCAATATAAAATATCTCAGGAATATCGAAATTATTCTTCACTCTTAACAAGCGTTCTTCCAGCGATTCATTACAAATAACCAGATTTCCCAAATCCTTCAGCTGCACATGCTGGTGAGTAAAAGCAATTACTTTAAGGTTTTCCAAGACGCTATCGATCCTCGTTAAATATTAACTGAGCAAAAGTACAATTTAAGCAATGAGGGCACTGTCAAAACCATGTAAAAGCCATGTAAGATCTAAGTATTTAGAATGCTTATAAATAATACACTATGCTTCGGGCTTATAGTTAAGCGCTAGCTGATTGAGGCGCTTTAATAACTTAATGAGGCGTACGCGCTCCGTTTTGCTAATATGCTCATCCAAATAATTACTAAATTGCCGAACCACATCTTTTACCAAAGCGCGTTTTTTTAAACCTTCATCAGTCAGGAAAACCCTTACAGACCGCTTATCATCCGGATCTATTTGTCGGTAAATCCAACCCTGCACTTCCATGTTGCTAAGCATTCTGGACAAACTTGTAGTTTTTACCCCAAGTAATGAAGCAATTTTTGAAACGGGCGTACCATCGCTATGTATATTGATCAGCACAAATCCATTAGCCTGTGTTATTTGGTACTCGGCAGCTATTTGATTATACTTATTTGCTATTGACTGCCAAGTCGTCTTTAAATAGTAATCGACAGTATTATCGCTCATATCACTTTTTATTATGCTTGCATAGCAAATTTAGCATATACATTTAAACAAAACAAACCTATTAAAAAAAAGATATAAGCTACAATATGTATCTTTACCCCGATATGAAAATAACAAATGTGTTTTTTTTACAAAGATTGCCTATGTTTGTAAATTGGCTTATTTGATCTAAATTTTTTAAGTCGTGCAATTAAAAAAAACTGAAAGAGTCTCCGGAATCAGCGTTGCTGACTTTACGGCAAACTATTTAAACAAGGGAGTTCCTGTTATATTAGAAGATTTTGTTAGTAAAGACAGTCCAGCTTTTACAAAATGGAGCTATGATTATTTCAAGGAAATAGCCGGAGACACCGTGATATCCCTACATGGGAAAGAAGATTCATCCAATGACAGGGCTTCCAGCGCCCCCGTTACCAAGATGAAATTTGGTGAATATTTGGACCTGATTGAAAAAGGCCCTACAGACCTGCGTATCTTCCTGTTCAATCTTATGAAGATCAAACCAGAGCTAAACCATGATCTTATCTATAACGATGTAACGGGAGGACGGGTCCTTCAGTGGCTGCCATTTATCTTCTGGGGAGGAGAAGGGTCAAGCACCCGCAATCATTACGACATTGATATGTCGCACGTATTTATAACCCAATATAAAGGTATCAAGCGCGTGTGGTTATTTCCCTTAGAACAATCTGTGCTATTATATAAGCTGCCCTTCAACTTTCACAGTATCGCCAATATTAAAAACCCCGATTACGAAAAATTTCCGGCGTTAAAATTGTTGGACGGCTATGAAGCAGAAATTCATCCCGGTGACACCTTATATATGCCATCAGGTTGGTGGCATTATATCCAATATGTCACCGAAGGTTATTCTATCAGTGTACGCGCATTGCCATCGAGTCCTATGGATAAGTGGCGTGGATTCCGCAACCTGGTTATAACACGGCATTTTGACAATACCATGCGCAAAATATTTAAAGACAAATGGTATCATTATAAGATTGAACAGGCTAATAAACGCGCTGAAAGCGCCCTTAAAAAAGTCAAAGCCCTCTAAACTTTCAAACACATGAATCAACTGTACGGGGCAGGGGTTGCCCTGATCACCCCTTTTACCGCTGATGGCGAAGTAGACTTCGATGCCTTGGGCAGGCTCATAGAGCACCAAATCAGCGGAGGTATGCATTACCTCGTTTCTTTAGGCACCACTGGCGAAAGCGCCACACTCTCATCAAAGGAAAAAGAGGCCATCTGGAAATACACCGCAGCAAAAGTAGCCGGTCGTATCCCATTGGTTGCCGGCATTGGCGGCAATAACACAACTGAAGTGGTTCATGAATTGCAAAACTATGACCTAAGCGGTTATATTGCCGTATTGTCTGTAAGCCCTTACTATAATAAACCTACCCAGCAAGGCATCTATCAGCATTACGCACAGGTAGCTAAAGCATCCCCACTTCCGGTTATTTTATATAATGTACCAGGACGCACAGGTAGTAACATCAGCGCAGACACCACTATCAGGTTGGCAAACGATTTTGAAAATGTGGTAGCCATCAAAGATGCCTGCGGAAATTTTGATCAGTTTAGCAAGATCATGCGCGACAAACCCCAAGATTTCCTGCTCATATCGGGTGATGACCCTGTCACACTCCCCATGATGGCCCTGGGGGCTGCGGGTATTATATCTGTAGTGGGCAATGCCTTTCCAGATTTGGTGAGCAGACTTGCAAACCTATGTACCGGGAATGACTACCTGCAGGCACGCGCCGTGCATCAACAATTGCTTCGCATTACAGAACTTTGCTTTGTAGAAGGCAATCCGGCCGGTGTTAAAGAAATCCTTCGGCAAAAAGGAATCTGCGAAGATCACATCCGACTGCCTTTAGTTCCTGTCAGTGCCCAAACCCGCCAACTCATCACTGATGAGCTGTCTCAATTCTAGCCAACATGCAAGCCGCCGTGTTGGTACGTACAGGTCCGGCAGATAGAGCTTTTGAAATCAGGGAACTGCCCCGACCCGAACCGGGCGATGACGAAATATTGATTCAAGTAACGGCTTTTGGGCTAAATTATGCCGATATTATGGCCATTCAAGGAAAATATCGCGATGCTCCTCCCCTCCCATCCGTATTGGGTTATGACGTTTGTGGCCACGTGGTGGCTGTTGGCAAAGATGTAAACCAGCACCAAGTAGGCGACTATGTAACCGCCATGACCCGTTTTGGAGGATATGCCGAATATGCCGTAACCGGTCAACAGGCTGCCGCCGGCATCCCAGAGAACACAAAGCCCAGTATAGCCCTTGCCCTGGCAACGCAAGCTGCCACAGCCTGGTACTGTGCTGAAGAAGTATCCAGCATCTATGAAGGAGAGCGGGTCATCATTACAGCTGCAGCCGGAGGTGTCGGGTCATTAGTCCTGCAGTTAGCCAAACGCCGCAAGGCTATAGTTTATGGCATCGTCAGTAGCGAAACCAAAGAACATATTATCCTGAATCTGGGTGCCGATGGGGTACTAAACCGCAGTAAAGGTGACGTATTTGACCAATACCAGCAATACGAAGGCTATCGGGGTATTGATATCCTATTTGATTCGGCCGGCGGATCATATATTCGAAAAGGCATGAATAACCTGGCTCCGGGCGGGCGGGTAGTCGGTTACGGAGGCTCTCAAGGAACCAATGCCACTAATATTTTTAAGCTCATAGCCTTCGGGCTTTCGTTTGGACTTTACCACCCAGCACCTTTCCTGCTGGAGGGATATGGGCTCATTGGTGTCAATATGCTACGGTTGGCAGACCACAAACCCCACGTAGTTCATACCTGCATGGCGCAATCTATTCAATTATTTAACGAAGGTGAGCTCAGGCCGCTTGATGGTCAAGTATTCCCTATATCACAATTAGCCGATGCCCATCATGCCTTAAAATTAGGGCTGGTACCTGGTAAAATCGCGGTGAAGTGGTGAATATCTTTGTAGATATACTTTCTCATTATCGGTCATAAAAAACATATAGTCCCCGGCATACACCGTTACCAGAATAGATTCCTTGCTGAAATCCGGCGAGCAAATTGACAAGGTGGCTTCCTATACGGGTTTAAATTTGGAAGAAATCGGGAGACGATAACAATTCACCCCTACCGTTTCTTTCCCCTACCCCACCAGATAAAAGCTCCGGTAATGGGAAGCGAAGCAATTAACAAGCTGGCAAAAAAAGCCAGGCATTTGCCAGGCAAACCAGCGATGCCTCCCACGTGGATATCGTAAGCCATCCGGATCAGCAAATCTCCTCCATTGGCCTGGCTAAGGCGTTTCCATAAGTGCTGCGACGGTATTTCTTTTCCACTGTGCTGGTCCCAATATCGGTAGTCCACCTTCCAATAGGTGGAGGCATCCGGGTTTGCACTCGCATCCACAGCAGAACGTTTGTTTTGGGGAAAATACAACTGCACCACTTCTGCCTTTGGATATTCCTTACCCATTTGCAGATATACCCTATCTACCGGGGGCAAATCATCCGTAGGCATTGCCGTTGTATCTGACCCCGGGTCAAAGTAGGGCTGCATTTTATGACCTCCAGACAAGGCATAATAAGCACCATTAACAAACCAATCAAAGCCAAACAACAAGCCACTTAAGGCAAGAATGGCCGCAATAGAAAAGACATAAAATCCCAACACGTTGTGCAGGTCATAATTCCGGCGCTTCCACCGCACACCCTTCTTAATACGAAAACGTTGCTTCTTGCCCGCTTTGTTGCGAGGCCACCACAAGTACAGTCCACTAAGCAGCAATACAAAGAAAATAAGCGTTGCCGAGGCCACCACAAGTCTGCCAATGGCCGGCGGCAGCCACAGAAACTCATGCCCTTCCAGTATCCAGGGGAAAAAACTGTGCTTCATGTCTTTAACTTGCAAAACCCGGCCTGTATACGGGTTTAAAAAAACCAGGTCATAATACGCCTGGTCTTTCCAATACATCGCCTGTACCGCCCGATCCGGTTTGCCATAAATAATGCCATGTATGTGCTTGCCAGGCATGTGACTATCAGCTATACGGCCTATCTGTGAGGGCAGCAAGGGAGCACTAGCCCCGGGCACTACCTTTCGGTAGGGCTGCAACCATTCCTGGATCTCAGCCTGAAAAGCATAGCAACAACCGGTCACCGCTACGATAAACACAGGTAGCCCGGACAAAAGTCCGAGCCACCGATGCAACCAGCCGATCACTTTTTTAAGGTTCATGGGTTATTTTAAATCCAGTAGCTTAAAACCTGTAGCCTAAGCCCAGCCTGAAATTGCGGCCAGGCTCTGTCTGCCACCAATAGTAACTGCCAGACTTACCTCCAACATACAAGTATTTATCAAGCAGGTTATTCACATTCAGGTTGATGTCAAATCGATTTATGCTATAGCCCAGCGCTGCATCCAGCCGGAAATAATCGGCCAATGGGTACTCTTGCTTATCATACACCAATCCGGCTACCCTTTTAACTTGGTATTGGTATCCAGCAGAAATTTTTAAGCCGGCCAGTTTGCCTGTTGGAATACGGTAATTAAGCCAGGTATTCTGTATATGGCGGGCCGTGCCTGGAAGGCGGTTGCCGACCACTGTAGGGTCACTGTCCTTACTTATTTTAGCATCAGTATACGCATAGTTAAGCACGATGCCAAGGCCAGGGGCTATTTCACCTTGAATATCCAATTCAATGCCCTTTACATTTGCCTGGCCACTCTGGCGGCTGTAGAAACCACCGCCCTCCATAGGCACATCAGAGGTCACCAGCACATTGTTCTTTTTAATGCGGTATGCAGCCAGCACCGAATTCCACCGTCCTCCAAACCATTCTTTCTTAAGCCCAAACTCTATATTGTCTCCATTAAGCGGATCAAAACCCTTTCCGTCAGCACCAGTACCCGGGTTCTGCAGAAAAAACCGGTCATACAGGAAATATCCACTAAAATCGGCAGTGAACGAGTAGCTCAGCCCGGCGCGTGGAGTAAACTTGCTGTCTGCCGTAGATGGCTCATACGGTGTGGCGCTGGTATTCTGATTAAAATAAATAAGTGTAATATTTATTTCAATAGTTAGTTAAAAAACCCACATAGTTAAGCGGCCTTAGTGCCATATAAAATAAGTTCTTTGACATGTTTTTGATTTTTCATCATTATCATTTGATTTTTAATGGCGATGAAGCTTGCTTGCGCAGGTTTAGGTAAGTCTGGGTTTATACCAAACTTGCTAAAAATTGTTTCTAATAGTAATGCATTGTGATTCATTGTCTTAATATCAGCCATTGAGAATGCTTCCCTTTCTTCTTTTGGTATGGATAGCCAATTGGCAGCCTTAGCAATATTTACTGCAGATAGAGCCATATTGAAGTGGAAGTCCAG
>FOBR01000053.1 GCA_900109895.1 bacterium A37T11 | reverse complement strand
GGCTTATCCTTGGCTCAGATTTCTGATTTTACAAGCTTACCACTTGATATTGTTGAAAAACTATAATTAACAAAGCAGCACAGCAATTATTATAAGTATACCGTATATAACACAAAGCCATCCGTTGATTTAGCGGGTGGTTTTTTGTTTCTGTCCGGGCTGGTCGTGGCCCGGGTCTTCACTTCGCTCCAGACCCTAATCGCCACTCCCCAGCCCGGACAGAATATTTGATAGTGATCACACAGAAGAAGAGTTACTGGAAACGGGAAGCCCGGCAGCACTAGTCATACTTGCTTGTCAGGCAATACAGCCTAATGACAATGTGTATCTTCGCACCATCATAAACGAATAACAAAAACCAAAACAACGAAACAAAAATAACAGCGTAATAATACATATCGCGGTGCCAGTGGAACGTAGGAACTCCCCAACACATTTTTAAACGCACATTTCGCAGCGATGCGGAATAAACAACGGCTTCCCCTATCTGAAATCCCAGGGATTGACAGCATTAAAATGATTAAAATGAACAGAAAATTCCCAGCTGGCAATAAATATATTTGCCTTGGAATCACATTAATCAAACATTGAACAATTTTTTATATGTCATACAGTACATCAATTCCATCGATTGATCAAGGCGCTAAGGTATTTATAAACCTCAAATCTGATTACGGTTTTAAACGTCTTTTTTCAAATCCACAGCATCTAGGTATCTTACTAGACTTATTGAATTCCATATTTAAAGGCGTTAAGGTTATCAAAAGTGTCAGTCTTAGACCTACGGAAATTATCCCCAAAAACGAAGAATCCCGGAAATCTGTAGTTGACATCAACTGCGTTGGTGATAATGATGAAACGTTTATCGTTGAAATGCAACTGGCAGCACAGGAGTTTTATAAAGACCGGACTATTCTGTATGCTTCCGAAGTCATCTCAGGCTCTGTGCCCAAAGGTGAAGCTGGTGATACCTATGAAATGAAGGAGTTTTATATCATCTCTTTTATGAATTTCATCCTCTACCCGAAGCACCCCAATCTTTATCTGCATGATGTAACCCTTCATCACAACTTGCTTAAAGAACCTTTTTTTGATAAAATTTGGTTTAAATACATAGAATTGCCTAAGTTTGTAAACAAAGGGCCTCTTGATTCTGATTTAGAAAAATGGCTAAATTTGCTGGTTAACTTAGAAAATATGACAGAACCACCAGCCGGCTACGAAAAGCCCATTTTTCAGGAAGCATTTGGACTGGCCGAATATAGTAAATTAACAAAGGAGGAACAGATGGCATACCAATCAAGCATCAACTCATTACGTGACTATAATGCTACTTTAAGCTATGCAGAGAAAAGAGGGCTGGAAAAAGGCCTTGAAAAAGGCCGCCGGTTAGAACGAGAAATCGCTGAAAAGGAAATAGCCACGTTTCAGGCAAAAGCTGAACAGAATGCTTATGCAGATAAGTTGGAATCTGCACGTAAGATGAAAAAGGCTGGCTTATCCTTGGCTCAGATTTCTGATTTTACAAGCTTACCACTTGATATTGTTGAAAAACTATAATTAACAAAGCAGCACAGCAATTATTATAAGTATACCGTATATAACACAAAGCCATCCGTTGATTTAGCGGGTGGTTTTTT
>FOBR01000003.1 GCA_900109895.1 bacterium A37T11 | reverse complement strand
TTGGAAACAGATCTTGACGACTGGCTCTATTCTTTACGGCACCTGAGTAAGCTCAAAAAATTACCAAGGGTGCTTAACAAACCTGTTTTTAAGCGACTGTTTAATATTGCTGAATATAATAACTTAACGGACGAAGAAAGGATGTTGTACGATACGGAATTACAAAAGCGATGGGATAATCAAAATGCCATGGATTTTAAGCTAAAACAAGGCTTGGAACAGGGTCGTCGTGAAGAACGTGCTAAGGCTGATCAGGAAATAACCAAACTGAAGGCCAGAGCGGATAAAGCGGAAGCTGACAAACTAAAAGCAGAAGCTGATAAACTGGAAACCGCTCGTTCCATTAAAGAACTATGTGTGCTAAGTAATCACCAAATAGCCGAGAAGTTTCACCTTCCGCTGGAAGTTGTGGAGAAACTTTAAGTGTATTTATATACATAATACAAATCATCTGTCGTAAACAGATCTTGACGACTGGCTCTATTCTTTACGGCACCTGAGTAAGCTCAAAAAATTACCAAGGGTGCTTAACAAACCTGTTTTTAAGCGACTGTTTAATATTGCTGAATATAATAACTTAACGGACGAAGAAAGGATGTTGTACGATATGGAATTAAAAAAGCGATGGGATAATCAAAATGCCCTGGATTTTAAGCTAAAACAAGGCTTGGAACAGGGTCGTCGTGAAGAGCGTGCTAAGGCTGATCAGGAAATAGCCAAACTACAGGCCAGAGCAGAAGCTGAAAAACTGGAAGGTGCCAGAACGTTAAAGAAATCAGGTGTTGAATTAAATGTTATATCATCTAGTTTAAACTTACCACTTGGTGTTGTGGAGAAACTTTAAGTATATTTATAATTATATACATTATACAAATCATCCGTTGTAAAACACCGGGTGATTTTTTGTTTTATATGAAGTTTAAGTTAATGCCAGTTCAAATATTCGGTACTCCATATTATTTAACCAATGATCTAATAACTCAACCGGTCATGATCTAATAACTCAACCAGTAATGATACATAACTCAGCCGTTCATCTCACGGCGGGGAAAACCGCTACGCTATTATCCCCATGCCGTTCGATTGACCGGCTGAGTTAATTTTGTGTGAGATTAAAATTGAATTTAAAATCGAAACGAAGAAGCCAAAGATAATTGAAAAAATTATATCAAATAAATAAAAATATTCAAATTAAATCAATTTTAATTTGAATATTTTTATTTATTTGATAATTATTTGATATTTTATATACTTGTTAAATTGAATTTATTTAATAATCAAATTAGACATTTATGAAATTAAAACAAGTACTTCGAAAAAAAATTAAAAGACCTAACAAACCGCCACGGAAACAGGATGACAAATTAATTAAATCTGCCATGGAGGAATTTTTTAGCTGGTTTCTGCGATTTATGTATCCTGATGCGGACGATATTTTTGATTTCAGCCGGGGCATAACGATATTGATAATCCAGATTTAAATCGTATTTTTGATAGCACGATCAAAGAAACTACGGGAGGTAAAATAACCATGGGAATTATAGAGACAGTGAAAGGCATAAATAAAGAAGAAGGCAAGATTGAAGGAAAAATTGAAGGAAAAACTGAAGTAGTCAAAAATCTCATTGTAAAGCTAGGCTTTTCAAATGAGCAGGCTGCCGATATTGCTGAGGTCTCTGCCGAATTTGTACGAGAGGTACGGACTTCTTTAGCTAAGCAACATAAAAAATAAGGCCGGTATACCTTATATATATTAAAACCATCCACTGATTCATCGGATGGTTTTATTGTTTTATAATAACTCAACCGTCATCTCATTAAACAATTCACCAATATCATGTCCATAACCCATCATTCATAAATTCTCATTGAGAAAAAATCATTCGAAGGAAAATGCTCCACATTAATCTTATAAACTAAATCAAGACGTATTTATTCACTTTCCCACCCCACTCTTCCGCGGCAATGACCCGGATAAATTTATTGCGGGGGTGTTTGGTAAGCAGTACGGTTATTTTATTATGTGGTACTACCACCTTATCTTTTAGCGCAGCGGCTATTTCGGCAATGGAGCGTGGTTTCTTCAGGAAATTGGTAGCAAGCAGCTCATCCAGAAACGGAGCCAGTTTAATGCGTGGGTTTTTGGGGAGGTTAGCTTTGTACTTTTTTAATTCATCCTTGAGGTCGCGGATGTTTGACGGTTCGCTTGTGCCGGTGGGAAGCGCATGGTACGGGTTGACCATCTCATAGTATTTGACGCCAAAGAAACTGGCATACTTCTCGATGTTATCAATGCCGATATTGATCTCGCCATCTTCCACCTGGGATATGTATGCTCCTTTGGTACCCATCGCTGCTGCGAATTTCTCCTGTGATAATTGATAGATCTGCCGGTATTGCCGCAAGCGCTTTCCAAATTGGATTCTGGCAGGCTCGTCGTGTGTGTTGTTTTTCAAAATAATTTATTAAAATAAACTCTTATTAATTTGCTAATGTTTATTTAATTACTATCTTTGCCTATCCATTTCAAGGAAAGGGATGGATGAAACTGATTTTTTAGCCATTTAAATTAGTCATTTAAAGGAACAGCGGTATCATCCGTAAACAATTTGCCCAGCCGTAGCTTGCCGGCCTGGCTGTGCAAAAAAGTCATGCAATTACATAAACAAACAGTAAAGATGGGAAAAATTATGGAAATTCCTAAAATCAGGGCTCCGGTACTTCGATGTTGTCGTATTCGTCGTTGAAAAATTCTGGCAATGAAATATGGAGACGGTCAAGGATATTGACTAAAGAACTGATGCGCAGATCCTCAGATCCAGCCTCATACTTACCATATTGCGAACGGTTTAATTCATATTTATAGGCAAAATCGTCGGAGTTGGTGAAGCCGAGGTCCTTTCGGATCTGTTTCAGCCTCAAACCAATTTTCCTGATGTCCTTCGGATAATTTTCTCTGACTTTTTTGCTCATTATAGCGTATTTATATAAGGGTCTAAAAATCCCTATAATGAAAACAGTATATTACTCTCTTTTAAGAGTAGATTTATTTGGAGATTCCAAAACAATGCTGTACCTTTATCCGACAAACAAAAACAACGACATATAGATTAAATTTTAACACATAAAAAAATTATCCAGACATTTGGATACTGACAGCCATGCATAAACCCGATACGAAACCATCCCTTAACGGCATTCAGCAGCTCATCCAGGAATTTTTCCAGAGCTATCCGTACATGCAGCACCTCGACATGTCGGCAGACGTGTTTCGCATTTGCTACTTGGATGAGCTTGCAGGTCTCTCCTATACCCGCCGGCAATCCTTGCTGGAATACCTGCAGGCAACCAATGCACTTTTTCAACAGATACATTCCCTGGTGGAACCCCTCACACCCGAACAATTTGACCATCGGCTCAAAGCCGAAAAACTTGGTGATGAACTGGTCCTGGGTGATGTTGATGAGGGAGCGATGCTGAAAGTAGAACCCGGCCGGTTACTTTTCGAACATACCGGGCTCTATAAAGCCCTTGAACTCCTGGGCGACCTCACCACTGCTGCCGAAAATCATCCAGGCTATCCTGACCCCCAAATAAAAGAACTCCACCAGTTCGGTGGCCTGCTCCGTCAGATCCTGATTGCTGTTTATGTGCAATACCAAAACCGGTATAAAAATATTATAAAGAATCCGGAGTGAGCTGAACGCTTCAAGTTGTAACGGTTGCATCAATCTGCATCCATTCTTAAATTATTAACTAGATAAAAATCAAATGAATAAAAAATTTATACTATTCATGCTTGGATACTTATGCTTTTTTGGATGCATTTATGGCCAAAACAAGGATACGGTCCGGGCAGCCCTTAAAGACACCATCCAGCTGGATGAAGTTACGGTATCTACAGGCTACCAGACAATCCCTAAAGAGCGGGCTACGGGTTCTTTTGTACACATTGACAGCGCGCTGTTTAACCGGGCGGTTTCTACCGATGTTATTAGCCGACTGAAAGGCATTACCCCTTCCCTGCTTTTTGATGAACGGGCAGGTGGCACTCCTAAACTCAGCATCCGGGGTATCAGCACCATTTACGGCAATGCAAAGCCGCTAATCGTTGTTGATAACTTCCCCTATGAAGGCGACCTATCCAACCTCAACCCGAATGATATCGCCGATGTTTCCATCCTGCGCGATGCCGCTGCTGCTAGCATTTGGGGGATTCGGGCAGGGAATGGGGTCCTTGTCATTACGACCAAACGGGGGAAATTGAACCAGCGAACGCAAGTCGGTTTCAATAGCAACATCTCCGTTTCTGAAAAGCCCGACTTATTTTATAAACCAGCCATCGCACCTGACGACTTTATCGGGGTAGAACAATACCTGTATGGGCAACAATATTATGATTATTCCCTGGGCGATACCTATTCCTATCCGGCCATTAGCCCGGCCGTGGAGATTATGGCGGATGCCTCCTTGTCAGAAGCGCAAAAACAAGCAAAGCTGGATGTGTTACGCGGACAGGATATTCGCGCTGATATCGGGCGGTATTTTTATCGCAAGGCCGTTAATCAGCAATATGCACTCAACCTGCACGGTGGAGGTGAGCAACACAGCTATTACTATGCAGCTGATATGGACCGTAATCAACAGTCTGTTGCCTCAGATACCTATCGCCGGATCAACCTTACCGCAAGGGACCAATTTACCTTCTTTCAGAAACTACAGGTCAATACCTCTCTTGAGGTGACCAATAGCCGGACAACTACAGACTACACCCTATATTGGCTGCAGAATACCTACCCTTACCAGCGTTTGGCTGATGATGCGGGCAATCCACTGCCTATTGTTCGAGATTTCAGGGCTTCCTTCGCCGCGGCAGCTGAAGAAAACGGTCGGCTCAACTGGCAGTATTATCCCCTGGAAGAACCCAACAACCAATCTGACCAAACAAATTTACTGCATTATCGTGCCAGTGCCAGCGCGACGTATACCCTATTGCAAGGTTTGAAGGCCGCTATTTTTTATCAGTATGAGCACCAAAGTACCGATCAAAATTATTTGTTTAACGCTAATTCATACTTTACCCGCGACCTGATCAACCGGTTCACGGCCATCAGCGATGACGGCATCCGCTATCCCGTGCCTCAAGGAACCATTCTGGACCGTACTACCGGTTCGTTGGATGCGTATAACGGGCGCGCCCAACTTAACTATCAGCATCGTTGGTCAGACCAACATGAAGTGGCCCTGCTGGCAGGGTTTGAAGTGCGTGAAAGCAAAAGTAAAAGCTTTGGTAACCGCTACTACGGTTATGATGAAAACACGGGCACAGCTGTACCGGTCGATCTGGCCAACCTCTATACGCAATATCCGGACGGGTGGACAGCCAATATTCCGGATGTGCAGTCTATTAGTGGCACGTTAAACCGTTTCCGCTCGTATTATGCCAATGGCTCCTATTCGTACCTTTCCAAGTATACGGTGTCGGCAAGCGCCCGCATCGATCAGACAAACCTCTTTGGCGTCAGGGCCAATCAGCGCAGCATTCCGCTTTGGTCTGCGGGGTTAAAATGGGACCTGGACAAAGAAAATTTTTATCACCTTACTTGGTTACCACAGCTAAACCTGAGGTGGTCCTACGGTTTTAACGGAAACTTTGATGAAACTGCCGCAGCTTTTGTTACTGCCGAGTTTGGAACAACCCGGTTTGGTAGTCGCGAGGCGAGGGTCAAAAGCCTCCCTAACCCGCTACTTAAAGGCGAAAGAACGGCCGTAAACAATTTGGGGGTGGATTTCGCCAGTTCTAATAATCGCATCAGCGGTCGCTTTGATTTGTATTTTAAACGGGGAAAAGATTTGATCGGTCAGACACCTTTTGATGCTACCACCGGAAAAAACACGTTCCGCGGCAATGTGGCCGGGATGCAGGGACATGGCTGGGATGCCGAGCTAAATACGTTGAATGTTCAAGCTGGTCGTTTCAGTTGGCGCAGCAGCCTGTTCTGGAGTTATACAAACGATAAGGTGCTTGATTATAAGGCAGCCACCAACGCAAATTACTATTTCAGCGATGGCAGCCTGAGCGGCTATGCCTTTGAGATTAACCCACTCAACGGCCGGCCACTTTTTGGAGTTTACAGCTATCCGTGGGCTGGCTTGGATCCGCAAACCGGTGACCCGCAAGGATACCTCCACGGGCAGGTGAGCAGAGACTATGCATCCCTGCTTCGTGTACCTGCCATGGATAGCCTGCTGTACAGCGGGCGGGCCACACCGGCTTCATTGGGTAGTTTCCGTAATACGCTTCAGTGGGGCCATTGGTCGCTTTCCGTCAATGTAACTTGGAAACTAGACTACTACTTCAGGCGTCAGGGCACCAGTCTGAATATTGTGCCTGATGTACAGCTGTACACCAGCGATTATGCCAAACGCTGGCAACAGCCCGGTGACGAACAAAATACTCAAATTCCTTTAGTGGCTTATCCGCAAAATACCAGCCGCAATACTTTTTATCAGCGGTCATCAGTTTTAGTGGACAAAGGTGACCACGTGCGCCTGCAGGATATCCAGCTGAGTTATGACTTACCTTCGCCAGTTTTGGCACATAGCCCACTGTCAGCCTTGCAAATTTACGCCTACGCCAGCAACCTGGGCATCCTGTGGCGCGCCAACACCCACCACGTAGATCCTGACTATAACAGCAACCCAGTATTGGGTAACACTACGTTGCCCAAACCCAAGACGCTTTCCCTGGGTTTACGAGCATCATTTCGTTAACTTTTTAAATCAAAAACAATGAACATAACGTATCTTTATCACGCTTGTCTTTTATTAGTACTGGCCATAGTGTTCAATGGCTGCGAAAAAGACTGGCTCAACGCCAAGCGCGACCTCAATGCCATCGTGCCTACCTCCCTAGCCGATATGCGTGCAGTTTTAAATAATGCCACCAGTCCATCCATGGCAGACGATTATGCCGGGATGCAGCAGAGTGCCGCTGGTGAACAGCAAGTCACCGATGCCGTGTTTAATTTTGGTGCCCCATCCGAAAGAAATAATTACATTTGGAATTCAAACATTTATGACGACAACTCCAAGCCCGTTTCAGAATGGGACGATTCATATCGTCAGGTACTAAATGCTAATGTGATACTTGAAGGAGTTGCGAAAATAAATCGTATACCCGACAATGCAACAGAATGGGACGATGTAAAAGGTGGCGCTTTATTTTTTAGGGCGAAGGCTTTTTATAATCTTCTTCAGGTTTTTGCCGCACCGTACCAGGCAGAAACGGCTTCGGGTAAACTAGGTATTCCGCTTCGCTTGGGGCCAGATCCCGGGATACCCACTACCCGGGCATCTCTTTCAGAAAGTTACGAGCAGGTACTGGGTGATTTAAAAAAAGCCGTTCCCCTGCTGCGTGTACAGCCCGCACTGAAAACCGATGCTTCACGTCCGGCCGCTTATGCGCTGCTGGCGCGTTGTTACCTCAGCATGCGCGAATACGAAAAGGCTGGACTTTATGCAGACTCAGCCCTTCAATTATTTCCTACACTGATGGATTACCGGGAGGTAACGGCTGCTGCAGACAACATCTATCCATTCGCAGAAATGAATGCCGAGACGATTCTTTTTTCGGTACTAACCCCTCTTTCTATTTTTGATGCCAACTCCCTAAACTCCGTTGTTCCAGAACTGTTAAATCTGTATACAGAAAGTGATAAGCGACGCTCTTTATTTTTCAGATATACCGGCGGTTTCCGCGGAAGCTATACAGGCAATGCTTTACCATTTAGCGGCCTGGCCAGCGATGAGGTTTACCTCATAAAAGCAGAAGGCGAAGCGCGGCAGGGATTGAATGAAGAAGCATTGGTCACCCTAAATCATTTGCTTAAATATCGTTATACTTCGGAAGGATTTGTACCGTATAACATTGAAAATACGCCGGATGTTTTAAGCCTTATCCTTGTAGAAAGGCGAAAGGAACTTGCATTCCGCGGCCGGCGATGGAATGATCTGCGGCGCCTAAACCAGGAACCGGCACATGCCGTAACGCTTTCCCGGCAGGTAAAAGGCCAAACCTATACCTTACCACCAAACGATCCTAGGTATACTTTTCCTATTCCTCCATACATTATCCAATTGACAGGCATCACCCAAAACGAACGATAAACGAATTAACCTGATCATGAACTATTATAATGCTTGTTTATGTACGCTGCTAATGACTTTACAATTATCCTTTTTGCAGGCACAAACCAAATCTGCCGATAGCCAACTGGACATCGGCATGCCCATTCCGGGTATGGAAGCGTATCGCGGCAAATTATTGATCCTGGATTTTTGGGATGTGAGCTGTTTGCCGTGCATAGCCGCTTTTCCCAAAATGCAAGAACTGCAAGATACCTTCGGTGACCGTATCCAGATCCTGCTGGTCACCACTGACTCCCAGGAAAAGGTGGACAAACTCAAAGAACGATCTAAAATTGTTCAACAAGTACATTTACCCATGTTAGTTAGTGATACCAGCCTTTTCAGGCATTTTCCCTTTGCCTCGGTGCCCGCCCATGTGTGGGTGGGGCCAGAAGGCATCATCCGGTACATGACTAATGGGCAGAATACCACCAAAGAGAGTATTGGGACATACTTACAAGGCATGGATCCCAAATTACCGGTAAAACGGGAACAGAAAGACTACGATTTTGATGCCCCGCTTTTACTAGAAGGGGGAGGTCGCCAGCTTAAGCGCATGCTTTATTATAGCATCCTTACTACACGCATGCCAACAGATTTCAGCCAAGCTGGCGTATTAAAAGAACCAGATGGTACAAGAACATGTGTAAAGGCCATCAATACGTCCATATTACAACTTTATCAGTTGGCTTACGGTGAGTCAGCGACCAGTGTGTACAAATATGATAATCGGGTTGTTCTTCAAATAAAAGATCCGTCACGCCTGCAATGGCCCAAAGACCGGACGCAAGAGGATACTTGGAAAGTAAACAACACGTATGCCTACGAGATCAGCGTTAAACCTGCCTTTGCCGACCGCCTGTTCCGCTGATGAAGAAAGATCTGGACCAGCTGTTTGGCATCAGCAGCCGGCTTGAAAAGCAACATGTGGCCTGCTGGGTACTTAAAAAAATCGACAGCACAGACCGGATACGATCTATTGGCGGTGAATGGCGATACCGGCCAAATTACGAATTGGGGAAAGGTGCGCAAGCCGAGATCCATAACCTACCTATGGGAAAACTCATAAACTTGCTGGAAGAGATGACCTACCACTTCGGCGACAGTGCCCGTCCCATATTGAACGAAACATCCTATTCGGATAATTTAGACATTCAGTTAAACAATTATCCGGCTAGCTTGGAATCACTGCGAAAAGACCTGCAACGGTATGGACTGGATTTAATACCGGAGGAGCGTATAATTGATATGCTCGTTTTGGAAGACGCCCCCTAAAAAGTCTTAACACCGGCGGTTCCTTGAACGGCCGGTGTTAAGACTTTAAGAAAGAGCCCGCTCTCTCCTAGTTGGTACGTACGCCATAGCGTACATCACAAATTGGTGCCCCCAGACTACCATTTGCATTCAAATAGTATTCTGTGGCACAAGGATCCCCAGTACCGAGGCAACTTGGGTTGCTGGTACGATCTCCATTCTGGTAAACCCAGATCTTCGGGGGATCCATCACCTCTTTTACAATTGTTCCTGCAAAAGAAGTGACAAATGCGCCAAGGGCGATCAAACTTAAAAGGGTCCTTTTCATGACGGCCTCCTGTTTAATCGGTGAAACCATATCTCTTACTTTTATCAAGGGTTTTCAGAGTCCTCATTCCCTATTGTTGCAACAATGCGTTTATAATGAAGCCAAATGGCTAGACCCGTTATGAATAGAATGCCGGTGTTTACCCATAAGTGTTTTTTCCAGCTCCAGTTTTCATCCAAACCTAAGCATTCACAGGGGGCCTCTTTTGGATGAAGAAGGATGTAACCAATAAATCCTGTAAAGAGCAGCATCAAGGCCAGGTAGATCCACAGACCCAGCGTTAACAACTTGGGCTGCACACACCCATAAATGATCAGGGCAGAGACCGCGAAGCACAATAAAGGTATGATCCAGGCCAGATAAGGTGCTGCCGCTTTTGGTAATTGCGGTGCCAGGGCAAGTCCTTCCTCAAAAGCTGCATGGTGCCGTAATTTCATCGCACAGAAGTAAGCGAAAACCCCCAGTAATGCGATGATCAATAGCACATAGATAACGACAGTATGTTGTCTCATTTTCATATCACAAAGGTATTCCATACCCAAATACTGGAGTAGGCCCGAATAGGCCTATTTTCGGATTCTGATGGCAGCGTAAGTGACGCCTGCTAAAACGAGTACTAATAGGGTTAACGGAAACGTGGAAAAGCCGGTTTGGCTTTTGCTATTTGATTGGGTATCTTGTTGTTTATGTAAGTCTGTTACTTGTTGCTGTATTTTCTGCTTCTTTACGGCTTTCGTGTGCTGTGCCGTAGTGTCCTTTTCAAGCTGCTGCTGATTCCGTTTCCTCTTAATGGTAACTTTTGCAGCCGATCCGCGAAAGCCGCTGTCCGGGCTGTAGGTAAAGGGGCCTACCGGAATGATCTCCGCCTCGGCATGTTCCTGCTGGTTGCTGATCAACAAATGTTTGGTTTGGGTGTTTTGCACCAAACTGTCAGCGCTTTCTGTTTGGTGGGTTTCCAGATGTTGCTGTTCGTTTAGCCTGGTCTGTGTGACTTTTTGGGTTTTGCAGGAACAGCAGGCCATAATTATGGATATTGCCATGTAAAGATTTTTCATGTCCTCTATTTTTTAATTATTTGAAAACACCTGACAGGCTTTTTTTATTTCCCTGCCAGGTGTCCCAATTCGTTTACCTGGCAATCAATGAAACGGTTAACGACCAATCACTAACCCCATTACCATTCCTGGCCCTTACCCGGGCGTAATAGGTCACGCCAGGCGTTACCGGTGCCAGTAAGTTATTCCGGCTGCGCGTGGTGGTAAACGGTTCTGTCCAGCCGATATTTCCTTCGGCATCTTTTTGGTCTGTGTAGCAGTATTCATAGATCCAGGCATCAGGCAGCGGGTCAAAACTGAGCATCATCTGCCCGCTTTGCAGCCAGTCGGCCAGTTTTACCCGTTCCGGGATGCCCGGCAGGGTAGACTTCACCGGTTGCCCAGTTACCGGGAAACCCGAGCTCAGCACTACAGACAGCTGTCCGTTAGCTACTTTATTTACATAAAATGCCAATTCCTTCAATACCTGTTCCAGTACCTCGCGGCTGTCGTTCTTCAGGCTCTTATCCAGCGGGCTGCCCTTACGGCTGGCCACTTCCATTTTGGCCCTGAAATCATCATTAGCCGCCGTAAGCACCGTTAGTGCCGGGCTAGGCGTCGTAAAATTAGTGTTGCCGGTCATCGCCGCCTCTACCGTATTGCCAATATTCAGCAAATCCGTGTCTTTAATGTGTTTTAAGCCACCTCTGGCTATTCGTTTGTTCATTTTGTTAATTGTTTTAAATGAAATATTTTGTTAATTAATTAATCCACCCAATCCGCCACCCTATCAATCGTCGATACCAACCTCCGTTTCCTCACCACCGCATTGCCGCTGTTGCCTTCTACTGTCGTGATCCATTTGCCGTCGCAGGTGTCCACGAACCCGCAATGCCCGATGCGTTTTAATTCGGGGAAATACAGGCCAAAGATGGTACCTTTCAGGGGAGTTGTGACCAACCTTTTTGCAGGAAACATGGCTGGGGCCCAAGGGTTCTTCGGGTTAGCTATCCCTGCCTGGCCCAAACACCAACAGATGAAGGCACTGCACCAATTGTTTCCTTTGCCTACCCCGCAGTATCGCAGGTATTCTTCTACACTTTTGCCGTCGTTGTGGCCGGTGGCTTCGTGCACCCCGATTTCTTTGCTATAGATTTGCTGTAGCTTAACCCGCATGCCTGCCTTTCCGGCTTCCACCTTACTCCTTCTACTTATACCATCCCTACCAACACCACCACCCATCCCCAAAATAAGGATAAGAAGGCAGCCAGATAGATACTGCATTGTTGCCATGTGTTTAATGATTGAAAGATGATCGGAAAGAATTTGATAACCAGCCATATGGCTAGCAGCCAGAATAGCAGCCCAGACAGCAGGGCCAGCATGACGTGGCTCAGCAGACCGATGTCAGCAACGGCGGCTGTTTCATCCCAGCGGCGCAACAGCGGCCCTGCGTTCAGGAACAGCCATAAGATGCCAGGCAATAAAAGTGGCCATAGCCACCACGCCAATCGATCTGGCCACTCCCGCCAGCCACTGCTTACCCGGTCATGCAGGAAATCCACATAGTCCCCTGCATCGCTTACTTTACGCAGCAGGACTCCCTCCCGCTGCGTATATTTTGTTGTTAGTTGTTCTTTCATTTCTATTCATTGCTAAATAATAATGCAATGATAAATAGATTTTTAAATCATTAAAAATCAACGAACAACAACGAACAACAACACTGTTTTACGAACTAAGAAGAACAATAGACCGGTCTAAAAGACCTATTTTTCCGTACCCTCCCGGAGAATTCCCGTATGATAATTTAACACCACGCTATAAAAATCCATCATCACCCAGTGGTAATTTTACATCTCGCTATGGAAATCCATTATCACGATGCAATAATCTTCCATCCACGTAAAGTCATGCCGCACCACCATACCGTGACTAGCCATCACTGTATGGAAATTTAACGTCACTTGATAGCCATAGATAATCATCGCAACGTCATAAGTAATCCCGATATTAGGCTGGTCTATCAACATATGGTGAGGGGATTTCACCCTATGCATATTTTACGTTCCCATACCGTGACAGCGTCTAACCATAGCAAAATAGTCAATCACCGTATGGAAATAACGGATCACTGCATAAAAATAAGCCATCCTCTTACCGTGATCCCGTTTCAAGGTATGGACCTACAAAACTTTGGTAATAACGAGATCTTGCGTATTTTTGAACAGTGGGAGTAAATAAATATAAATACTGGACAGGAATAATAGCCATTTGCTTACTACACCTATCTTGTAGCAGAAATCCCACTGTAGTGGAAACATCCTTTTATTTTTGGAAAACCGGTTTTCAACTTGATAGCATACAAAATCAACAATTAAAAGATTTCCATATTAAAAGACTCTTCATACGTATAATGGACGTAGACAATCAAGGTCCAAGAGGAGCAGCCATACCAGTAGCCAGCATAAATTTTAAAGAACAGTTGCCTGCACATACGGGTGTAGTTCCGGTAGTATTCATCGTCAACCAAGTGTTTAAGGCAATTGACGACGTAAACCTGGAAACCCTAGCCAATCATATTGACCGGTTTGTAAAAGGCAAGGTTAAACAATCAGGTGCAGCAAATTTTAGCGAACTTCAAATAGACTGTGATTGGACGGCAACTACCCGGGAAGCCTATTTTAAATTTTTAAAAGCGCTTCGCAAACGAATGGCATCTACGATACGCTTAAGTGCAACATTGAGACTACACCAAGTGCGTAATATGAAGGGTAGCGGAATTCCACCGGTAGACCGTGCCATGCTGATGTGTTATAATATGGGTAATCTTCGCCAATATGGCGAACATAATTCCATTATATCAATAAAAGAAATAAATACCTACCTCAAAGATTTTCTGTTAGACTATCCATTACCCGTAGATATAGCCCTGCCACTTTTTAGTTGGCCAGTCGTTTTCCGAAAAGGTAATTACATGGGCATTAGCAAACAACTTAACACGGATTTGCTGGCTGACACCAGCCTATTTCATAACGCATCCGGATCAATAATATATCGCGCGAAAAAATTTTTACCAAATACTGGTATCCGGGTTGGAGATGAGGTCCGATATGAACAATCGCGTGTCAATGATTTACTGGAAGCCGCAAAATTCCTATCTTCCCATAAACGTAAAGAAGATTTTACATTGTTATTTTTTCACCTGGATCCCGAACTATTCAAACATTATTCGAATGAACAGCTTAAAAAAATTATCCATTGTTTTTAGCACATTTATCCTCGCTTATTTTTGCGAAATAGCCCTTAATGTGGCCTGTGGGCCAGAACCAGACCCCTATGATTATTACGTATCCTATTTTCAAAATAATACTGCCGGAAATGGATATGAGCCATTTTCATTCACAGAATTAAGCTTTTTATACGATGAAGAGGAACCACAAAGTGAGTCAAAAATTAACAGTGAAGAGTGGGCTCAATACTTGGGAAAAAAAGTAACCCCTTCAGATGTATATGCCGTAATGTATGCAACAGATTCAGCAACAGATGGTTTTATCGACGATTATTTAACTCAAAAAAAACCAGCATTGCCGGATAGTTTACTTGGAAACACCTATTTAAAGTCTTTACAAGAAAAAGAACAAGCAAAACAGTATTATCTGTTTTCAAAACAGGCTGAATTATATGCAGTCGTGTCATTATCATCGACTACTGACTATTGGGATCCGGAATCCAGAGATACAGCTAGTATGATCAACTTGGCAAACCGCGCTATAACTGCTGCGAATAATAAAAACCAGGATAATTTCCTGCGCTTAAGACTTGCTTACCAAGCACTGCGTATGTACCATTACGCAGGAGCATACCTCAAATGCCTGGCAGTATACGACGAGTTTTTTAATAACTTGCACAACAAAACTGCCCTCAGAGGTTGGGCATTGGCGCTAAAAGCAGGAGCTGAGCGTCGCATGGGTAACAATGCAGCAGCAGCGTACCATTTTTCACAGGTTTTTGCGGCCAATCCAGAGCGTCGCGTACAAGCCTATAAGAACTATCACTACATTAATATTCCCGAAAAAGATGTACTTGCACTGGCCAAGAACAATGAAGAAAAGGCCGCCATAAAAGCTATTGAAGGATTTAACAACGAAAACTTTGACTATAACACCTTAGCAGAAGTCTATTCATTAGCCCCAAAAAGTATACTCACAGGTGTATTACTAACCCGTGAAATCAATAAATTGGAAAACTATCTGACAGAGGCATCCCCCTATTATGACCAAGGTTGGTGGACTAACTATGGCAGACCTGATTCTGCACTAACACTAGCCAGAAAACACGCTGAAAACGTCGCCCGATTTTCTCATCAACTTTCAGCCGACAAAAAATACAGTCAACCAGCATTAGGAGTTATTGCAGAAGCCTATTTAAAGTGGCTGTTGCACGATGAAGAGGGCTCGCGCAAAATTCTTTCAACCCTTGATCCGGAAAAACTCAACCAACGGCTATGCGACCAGTACCATATCGTTGATTTATTATTACAGATACAAACCATCCAAACAGCAGACCAAATAGCTAGTCAATACCTGTTACCAACCCTGGAATGGCTGGACAAAAAAAGATTAGCGGAAGTTGACGTTGCTGAAAAAGACATGCGATTTAGCCGGGTAGCCACCAATATATACCAGTCGGTTTTAACCCCCCATTTCTTAAAACTTAAAGATACAGTTATGGCCGCATTGATGATGAAAAAAGGCGATATTCCCAGATTGGGTTTTTCGCTATCTTCTGAAGAATTCTGGGAAGAACAATTGCAACCTAAGGCTTTGGAAAAATTAGGCAAATGGGCGGATAAGGGAATAAATAATCCGTGGTCAGGCCTCCTTAAGAAAGAATTGGATAGCCTCAAAACCGATAAGTATTATGATTTATTAGGAACAGCATACCTTCGTATACATGATTATTCAGCTGCCTTAAGGGCATTTAATAAGCTTTCTAAAAAATACCCGACTTCTTATATAGTTGATTGGTATAGCAACCCCCAAGAAGATACACTGTATGTAAAGCCATTTATTGCATCCATTAACGATTATCCAAAAGAGTGGGGAAATGTACCGGAAAATAAAATAAGCTTTGCCAAAAAGATGGTTGACCTGGAGCAGCACATTAAAAAAGATCCTGCTCATGCCTCGAAATATTACTTTCAAATGGCAAACGGTGTTTACCAAACCGGGGCCTATGGAAATGCCTGGTCATTGATCAGTTACAGTTGGACAAGTTCTGACAACTATATCAAAGGTAACTATTATTATGCGGCTGATTTTCATGAAGCACGCCAAGCATCCAAATGGTATGAAATGGCTAGAAAATTAAGTTCAAACAAAGAGTTTAAAGCCACATGTACATTTATGCTTGCCAAATGTGAACAGAAACTTTATACTTACCCAACCATAGCCGCTTATTATGATCAGTGGCTCAACCAAGATAATAAGCCAGACCCCTTTTGGTTGTATAGCCTGCAAAATAAATATTTTAAAGAGCTAAAACTAAAATACCACGAAACAAAATTTTATAAAGAAGCGTTAGAATCTTGCTCCTATTTAGCTGATTTTGAATATAAAAATTAATTCTTTTTAATCTTTTAACCGCTTTAAAAAGTACGTAAGTCAGTTTATTCCGCCAAAAGCCCGTACCTATACAGGAAACGGGCTTTTAAAAACCATCCGGAAGTTTCAGGCAGCCTTAGGATGGGACTGATCACCACCGTCCCGGTGTCTCATTAAAGCGTATACATCCTCCCGGTCAAAATACTCCCGTTTGCCAATTTTAAAGACAGGAAATAGGAGTTTGTTGCGAACCTGCGTGTAGAACGTGGTGCGCTTAATGCCCAGGTAGTCCATAATCCAGTAATTGTCCACATGCTGGGGGACCAAGGTGCGGGCCGGAATGCGGCCGGTTTGAAGCTCCTTCGTTTCAATCAGGATCTCCAGGATTTCAGTAACCCTGACCAGGATCAGCTCAGGAATTGCGTTGTTTTTCATTGTCATAACGTAAAAATTTAAAATCAATAAAATTCATTTAATAAATTAACTAAGCCCATCTCATGCGCCTTGTGGATGACCGCATGGCGGGAATGCACCCTAAAATGCGCCTGCATCTCGTCACCCATGTGCTTGATGGTATGCTCCGAGCGGCACAACTTATCAGCAATGACCGATAATTTGATATCCTGGCAATAAAGCTGTAAAAAAGCCATCCTGTGCTCATTCAGCCAAGGCGTAAGCGCCGTATACCCATTTTGGGAGCGCAGGTGAACACGCTGCCACACATCCTCCGTAACAAACTCGTTCAGATGCACGCCGTTTTCACGCAGATCAACCAGCGCCGCATAAATGCTGGCAGCATCCCCATTTTTAGAAACAAACCCCCGGGCACCACAAGCCAGCATCTCCAGCACCGCCGCATGGTTATCAAAAGCCGACATGGCCAAAACCCGGACATCCGGATGATGATTCCTCAACCATAACGTGTTGTGATAACCGTCCATCCCATCCATCTGCAAGTCCATGAACATTACCTTCGGTGCGCCGTGCAGCAGGATCCGCTCCTGCATTTCTTTGCCGTGCGTGGCCGTAAACAAAACGCAGATGTGGTTTTCAGATGTCTGGATAAGATCCTTAGCCAACAAGCTGGCCCATGACCGGTGGTCATCAACAATGGCAATATCCAATGCTTTCCGATTCATGATAGTGGTATTTTAAGGGTGATCATTGTACCTTCGCCAGGCTTCGAGCAGATATCCACGCTGCCGCCCAGTAAGCAAGCCCGTTTCCTGATGTTGTCCAGACCCGAAGAGATGCCTTTAACCAGCATCCGGGGGTCAAAGCCGCGCCCATTGTCGCTTATTTGAAGACACAGCCTATCCCCTTCGGGTTGCAATTGTACCCATAAACAAGTTGCCTGCGCGTGCTTATAGCAGTTGGTGATCGACTCCTGAAAAATACGGAACAGCAGTACTTCGTGGTCCGGATTCAGCACAGGCGCAAAGCCAGGGGCGATGGTCAGCTCAATGCGAAAACCCACCTGCTCACTCATCGCTTTAGCGTGCTGGCGCATGGCTTTCAGCAAGCCGCACGGTAACCGGGCCGGAACATCGCAGGTAAGCGCGTGGCTGAATTGACGGAGCGAATGGTAAAGCTTATGCGCCAGCTGCACAATGGTTTTCATTGTATCATTCCGGATGGAAGCAGATTGCACCTGATAATTTTTAATTTGCCCTAACAGCATGCAACATACCTGGCCGATGTCATCGTGCAGATCTGCGGCAACCTGGATATGGATAAAATGGCGCACCTCCTGCCCTTCCACCTGTAAATCAACGGCATGCTGCCGCTGCAAATCAACATCCATCTGCTGGTCCTTTTGCCGGCAAAATAGGTGCTGCGTAGTTAACACAATGAACGTCACTGCGCCCAGTCCAAACAAGCCAGTCAGTTGCAGGATAATAGCCCCTACATCCTGCTCTTCTGGTAATAGCAATAAAATGAGTAACTCCATAAAGCATAATTTAATAGGTTGAGAAAAATATTGATCCATACCGAAACGTAGACACCTGCCATACGATAGGCATGCATCAATAAACCAGGCAGGAAAAAATCAAAAGCTAGCCGTAAACTATAGAAGATTAACACGCCATGCACCCAGAAAAGGTCAGCCTGGAGTTTAAAAAAGTTTACCTGCCGTTTAGGACTAATCAGGATGTAGTAATACGAGCAGGCCAGGCAAAGTGCTACTTCGACAATGATCATGGATTTTCGGCTGAACTCCCGGAAACCGTGCTGCCAGCTTTCCCCACTATAGTATATACCAAACAGCACCAGCCAACTATACAGCACATACACCGGGTGGGGTTTCAGCACGTTGATGCGCGTGTACAAGAACCAACTGATAAAGGAGAAATGCACGGGTATAAATGCGTTGTACAGCCAGTGGTTGGACCGGTGCCCGTACTGGCTGATAGCAGTACCTGCCAGCTCAACCACCAGTACCACTGCCAGGAACCACCGCTGCCATCTCCAGGCACCCGTATCGCCCCGCAGGAAATACCAAGCGGCCACTAAAGCCACTATTTCCCAGAATAGATAAGAGATCCACATGGTCATAGCCTTCTGAAGGGTTATTTTTTTGCGTGCTTTAACAAGAGTGCCCCTTGGTTGTAGCAACAGGGCGGCGGCGGGCACAGGCCGCCAAAGTTTTCGGCTTCGGCCGTTACGACAAATCCCCGGGACTGTTTGCCCGCCGTCTGCGTATCGGTAAAGTAGTCGCGATGCAGGCTCACCCCTTTTACCAGGCTGTCTTTGGTAGAGACCATCAGCAGGGTGTTGTATCCCCAATAATCCGGCGGAGGTACGTGCGCCCCCTTCTCTCCAGGCTTGTAGGTGTCGTTGTACGTGGAGAAGTAAAAGCGGATGCCATCCGCCTTTTCGGCATTGAGCTGCGCCAGCAGGGCATTGAGCCGTTCAATACTGAACCATACGGCCCGGCTGTCGGGCAGCGTTTGTTCCCCTCGGTCCACGTACCCAGCACGGGGGGCATAGTTGGCCACCATTTGCAGGGCTACTTCATAGGGCACTTTGACCGAATCGGGGATGCTGGTCCGTTGACCGGTTGTAGCGGTTGCGGATTTTCCTTCGCCGCAGGCGCTATACAGCATTGTGCTGATAGCGAGAATTGTAAGAAATAGAATTGTTTTCATTGTATTTATGAATATGTTTAACATAGTTCAAAGATATTTAAAGAATTATGGGTAAAAAAGGCCTGTTTAGGCCTTTTTCTGTTGAGTGTTTTTTGATAGCTGTGCGCATAAAATGTACAATTTTTCCAGCTAATAATTTAATACCAACATACCTACTATCATTTAATTTTTTGTTAATTTGGCTATAGCTTGATTGATGAATGCTGTTAGTTTCTCTTTGGTCCTCAAAATATTACCCACAGCAAAAAGATTTCCTTTGCCATCTATCACTATTGGAAAAGGAGCGCCAGTAATATTATAATAATTGACGATTTCATGTTTCCAGCCTTGGCCATTGGTGTATACATTGATTGCCTCTTCTGAAGTGTAATTGCCACTTGCAAGACCCCTTTTCCATTGTGATAGATCTCCATCTAAAGCAACGGTAATAAAAAATACATTTGGATTTTCTTTAAACTGATGTTCAACCTCCAACAATTCGCCTTTAAAATATTTTGCGCAAGCGGTACATCCAACATACCAAAAATCCATGAAAACCACTTTATTCTTAAAGTCAGCTAATTGGACAGTTTTCCCGGTGGTATCTCTCAAAGAAAAGTTAAACGCAGGATTGCCAATCTTTAAATGGTTTAGGTTCTCAATGACACCTCTTAGGTATGGGTCTTTAACAATTGTTAAGGATCTATCTATGGTATTGGTCAGTTCTGGGACAGCTTTGTTGTAATTATTCAGATATTGTGCAATCAATTTTTCTTTAAGATTTATATCTGGCCAAAGCAAAATTTTGTTAAAAACTGCATTATAATCCTTTTTTGAAAATAGAGTTGTCCCTAGTAACATTTTTTGTACCTGCATGTCGGCATAACGTTTTGAAATCAACTTTGCTTCATTTGAAAATGAAGGTTCTTTTTGCGCAAGCATTTCCCTCCCAAACAAGACAATTTCTGAAATTTTAGTTTTTTCCAAGTTAGGCACAATTCTATAATCATAAATCCGATACTTCTGAAGCTCAAATTCCGAGAATATGTCAGCACGCAAAACATTATAGGCAATATCTGATATTAGGGATTTGTAACCATCAATTACATTTAAAGATAGTGATGTTCTTTTGTCAAAACCATTATTTACCATATAATGACCTTCAAACAACATGGGGTTTTCCATGTTACCAAAATCGATCCGGCTTTGAAAATTATCGGTATTAAATCTACAAATGTATTTAGCGGAACCCGTTCCTTGAAAGGTTAGATTGTAAACAACCTTCCATTTTTCACTAGGGTCAATGTATCCGGCAAGGGTCATCGTCACATCATCTCCCGGTTCCATTAAGTACATTGATAACACGGGATTGAAAAAGTCATTGGCCATATAGTAAATGGTTTTTCCGTTAGGCGGATAGCCCATACCTATTCTCTTGTAGCTTCCTAAACTAAAATATTGTGGTTTGTTGATTTTAGGAATATGAAAATAAAAATATCCATCCAAAGATTTAACGGAAAGAATTTCTTTATGCGGGAGCCTTTCATCTGTATAATCGGATAATCCATTATCAAAATAAAATAAAGCCAAAGTATCAATATCTAAGTTTAATGAATCCCCTCCAAAATCGTTCACTATTTTAATTTTAAATGAAACCACATTTGCAGCCTTTGCTACTGATTGCGTGTCCTGCGCGTGTAATTTTACACTAAGAATTGTTAGGACAATCCATATATATATATGCCTCATTATTGTTTTATCTATTATTTTGAATTAATCCGCTTAATTTTATTTCTTCTACGGGAATAGGGAAAGCATATTTAGGGTCGTTCGGCGCTAGAGAAATAGTCTGATCATTTAAAGACCGACTAATTGTTTTTGCGAATTTTGGTTCTTTATTTAATCGCCGAAGATCTGACCATCGCAATCCTCTAAATAATAACTCCTTTCTTCTTTCTAGCAACACTTTGTCTAAAACAGTATCTGGATTGTCCGAGAAATATTCCATATATGTACCTGTTTTATACCTATTTATAAGTAGTGTATTTAAATCATTTAATGCAGAAGTTAATTCACCAACCCTTGCTGCGGCTTCAGCACTTATCAAATACACTTCATCGACACAAAGACCATTACTCCATTGCACATTTAATCTATAGGTATAAAATCCCTGAAACTGAACTGATCCGTTAGTACCCGATCGGAAAAATAGATTTTTTCTTAAATCATTATTATCATACTGGCTATAAAGTTCTTGGTCAATGCCAGTTTGAGTAGATACAAAATTATTTGCTTGGGTGTGTTCGAATAACGTTTCCACGTTTTTCTGTCGATATAAAGGAAAACTAACTGACGCATTTATATCATTATAGTCTGTTAGTAGATTATATAGCTGGAGACAGTGTTTTGCATTCCTACCGGCTTCTTCATACTGTTGCATAGAAAGGTTCACCCTAGCCAGTAGCGCATATGCAGCCGGTTTTATGGGGCTTGTAATGACATCCAGATTAAAATTGTTGGGAAACAAATCCAAAGCTTCATTTAAATCTTTGATTATTTGATCATAGGTTTCCTTTACCGAACTTCGATGAACAGATTCATTTAAATTTGTATTTAGCTTTAAAACTATTCCTAAATCACTCTCTGCTGTGTTTAGATCATAAGGTTGACCAAACTCCTCTTGGAGATTAAAAAATGCAAAAGCCCTATAAAATAACGCATTTGCTATAGTGGTGTTATAGGCTTGTTCCTGGCCTTTAGAACTGAGCTTACTTAAGCCCTCTAATACTACATTTGAATTATAAACGGTTTTATAACATGGACTCCAGTCTTGAGCTGGTTCTCCGTTAAAGATATCTTTTTCCCAACTATAACTATTTCGTGCTTGTTTAAGCATAGTTCCTAATTGAGTCTCTGTGAAATAGGCATCATCGGTCGCCAGATCGGTTAAACATGGTGCGCCGACGTTCATGTCGTATGTATTATTTAAAATGTATTGTAATTCTGCTATCGAAGTCGGAATCGCTAAACGTTTGTCAGGCACACTATCCAAAAATTTTTGACAGGAAGACACTCCAAAGATCAAGGTTAAAAGCAATATATGCCTAATAATTTTTTTCTGTTTCATGTAAACTATTCTGAAATTAAAAATTTAGATTTAATCCTGCGCTAATCGCTAGCGGAATAGGAAATGTATTAATATTATCCGGATCAAAATGATCATGATTGGCCCTCCATATTAAGCCAATATTTTCAGCAACAGCATAAAATTGAACATGTGAAAATGGAAACCGGTGCATCTGTATTTTTGTCAAATCGTAACTCAGGCGGATATCCTTCAACCGGATCTGATCACCCTTATCTATTAACACCTCCGAATGACTATAAATATGATCCCTGCTTGAATCATATGGGTAAATCATCGAGGGAACATTTGTGAACTTTTCATCTCCCGGCTTTTGCCAGCGTTTTTCGTAATCGGCACTGCCTAAGGTACTACCACTAAATACTCCTCCATATGAAATCGAAGGCCTGCCGAAATAATACCCAAATTTGTACGAGATGTTTACAGATAAAGAAAGCTGTTTAAACGTAAAAGTGTTCATAAAATTTCCAAATGCAGTTGGTAGTTGGGAGCCCTTGTAAACCAAATCTTCCTTATTTGTTGATGCTTGCATCAAAGCATAATCTTTTGAAATCTTTCCATCTACATATCCTTGTGGGTCGCCATTTTCAGGGTCAAGACCCGCCCATTTATAGGCAAATACTGCACCGACAGGATATCCTACGACCGGCAAATTTCCTTGAATTATATAGCCATTTGTAGGTGGTGAAACTTTATAGTTGGTCACTATATTTGTTGCTGTACTATATTGCAGCGTCGTTAACCATTTAAATTGCTTATCCAAAATTTTCCCATTTAAAATTAGGTCAATTCCCTCGCCCCGCATATCAGCCGTATTTCCTCTAAAAGAGGTAAAGCCAGAAGTAGGCGGCAAAATGGCATCGCCTATTAAGTTAATCCCATTTTTGTGATAATAATCTATACTTCCAAAAATCCGATTACTTTTCAAAATAGAAAAATCAATACCGATATTTAGCTGCTTAGAAGTTTCCCAGCGTAAGTCCGGATTAGGGGCATTGGCTATATAGCTTTCTAATTGATTATAAAGATTAACCCCATTTAAAGCAGTAGTTAGTAATGCAGAAATACCTCGGTTAACATTGCCATTATACCCATAAGTTGTTCTTAGTTTAAGCAATGGCAACCAACTCAAGCTATAATGAGGTTCCTGACTAACATTCCAAGCTAAACCCATAGACCAAAATGGTTTAATTTTCTGATTGGCGTTTACACCAAAAATATTAGCACCGTCCTTTCTGCCGCTTAACGAAAGCGTATAACGCCCTAAATAAGTATACGCCAAATTTCCAAAATAGGAAACAAAACGATCACTATAAATTGTTAGGTTGTCATTGTTTTGAATTTGCATTCCATATCCTGAAAGAATATTTGTAAAATTTGAAATATAATCTACCGGTGTAATTGCTGAGTGTTTCTCATCATAACCATAAAACCTGCCAGTTTGTCCATTTGTTGAAACATCATTTATCTCCGCACCAGCGATCGCCGTTACCTGATGTTCTCCAAATTCCTGATCATAGTTGATTTGGAAGCGGCCATGTTGACCCGTATATAAACTTGAACTTTTATCCAAAATAGCGCCTAATGGAACTGGCCTAGTTACGGTATTAGAAGAATTATCTATTATACTGAATTGATTAATATAGTCACGGGTATAATAGCTATCCAGGCTGTGCAAATTGTCATTTACCATATCTCCCTTACTATATTGGTAGTTTAAATTGGTTTTTATATGCCTTGTAATGTTACAATTTAAACTAAAATTCAGCTTGTAATCAGTATTTCGAGTTACATTATTAGCATATTTCTGCTCATCTAAAAACTTATAACTCCAATCCAAAAGCTGCCCATGGCCAATCGTATCTATTAACGGACTGATATATCTTGGTATAGCCAGCGCATTACCATTTGCGTCCGCTAACTGTGCGTAAGGATAAATTGTGCCCATATTACTAAAAGCCGGACTCGTGCCATCCCCAATATTATTTTTAAGTTTGGTCTTTGTGAAATTAAAACCAGCTTGAAACTCTAGTTTACCTTTGATGATAGAGTAAGTATTATTGAAATTTAATGTTATACGGTCATTGCTTAATCCCTTAACATTGGAAAAACCTTTATCATATCCTCCTGAAAGGAAATAATTATCTGTATTATTTCCACCGGAAATATTTAAACTATATTGTTGGGCAACGGATTGTTGGTATACATATTTTGAAATATCATTTCTTACATCTTGCGTCTTTAACACATTTAACTTTTCCTGTAATTGTTCTGTTGTTATTAGTCCATTTCTGTTATCTATCATGGCATTTACGGCCGGGGTAAATGGATATATATTATACATATCTCCAATTTGATAATCGTAATTTCCATTATCAAACAAATACTTTTCAATATCGATATAATCACTGCTACTTAAAATAGGCGAATAAAATAGATTTGGCTTATTTCCAATTTTTATGTTGGTGTTAAATGCAACATTCAAGGGCTGGTTATACTGCCCCTTTTTTGAGGTGATCACGATCACACCGTTAGCCGCTTTAGCTCCCCAAATTGAGGCAGCAGCCGCATCTTTCAATACTGTTACACTAAGAATTGTATTTGGATTAATATTATTAATATCCCCATCATAAGGAAAATTATCCAGAACAATTAAGGGGTCTGTATTTGAATGGATAGTACTGCGACCCCGTATACTGATATTGGTTGCACTGGTAGTGCCATAACTAATGCCGATGTGCGGTTCAAATAATAGCCCACTGGTTACGTCTTCTAATCGGCTTAGAATGTTTGGCCCGACAATACGGTTCAAGGTTTTATTGTCTACAAAACTAAAGGATCCGGTTGCTCTTTCTTTTGGTAAAGTTTGATAGCCTGTGTTAAGGATTACTTCCGCTTCTTCCAGTTCAGCATTGGTTCGGGACAGGATGACGGTGCCAATTGGGCCTGAAACAGTTATTTCGCGGGTGGAGTATCCGAGAAAAGAAATTTGGAGAATGCTGCCGTTTTCTACATCTCTTAAGGTAAATTCACCATTTGTGTTGGTGAAGGTGGCGCGATTCGTTCCTTTGATGCGGATGGTGGCGTTTTCTAAGGGGGTGCCTAGTGAGTCAGTGACGCGGCCGGCGAGGAGTTGCTGGAGAGCCTTCCCGGTGGATTGGGATGTCTGCACGTCGCCTTCTCCATTCCTACCTATGGCGTCACGAATGTGATCCAGGATGGTTTTCTCTTTCTTCGAAAGCATAATGCTTTTCTTTCCCATTTCATAGTCAATGGGTTGGTCTTTGAATATGGCAGCCAGAAAATCGGCAAGTGGCATTTGCCGTGCATCAATGCTAACGGTTCTAGCTGTAGACAATACAGAGGAAGAAACGGATATTTCGTATCCCGTTTGTTCTTCGATGGCCTGCAGTACTTTCTTTAGTGTGGTCTCCCGGACTGAAAGGCTGACTTTTTGTGAATAGCTGGCGGCGCTCAAATGAAGGAAGCCGAATGTAAGTAGGAATATGACAATGCGCATAACCCGTAAATAGTAAGTTTTATTCATTAACTTTACACAGTTTTTGGATAGTAAAACACGTTTTTATTTTTTGCAAAAGGGATAAGCGATGGCTATCCGGAACTACTGGCAGGGAGGTGGTGACACACCTTCCTGTTTTCGTTTTGGTTCCACGCGGGTGAACCAAATACTATCGGTATTTTTATGTCATGGGCTGATCCTTTCCTGGGTTAAGTTTTCAATAATTAGTTTTCTTCCTTCAGCTATGTGGTAATTAACCTTGTAGCTTTTAAGTATCTTGAGCACAGCCGACAGTTTTTCATTGCGGTAAGCGCTGCCCACAAAGGTTTCATCGGGGATGCCGTTGGTATAAACTACCTCCAAGTCATACCAGCGTGCCAGCTCGTCAATAACTTGTTTAAAAGTCTTCCCGGTGAATGAAAATTTATTGCTGCGCCAAGCTGTTTCTTTATTAACATCTACTGAGTTTACCGTTAGGCTGTCGCCCTTTAGTACGGCTTGCTGCGCTGGCTTTAGAAGTTTTATAGCCTGTCCCGATATATCGGGATTATACGTTTTAAGTTTTAAGTTTTTCGACCTAACTTGGACTTTTCCTGTTACTAAAGTGGTTTTTGTTACTTTTTCATCTGCGAAGGCCTTGACATTAAAACTGGTACCTAAGACGGTAATTTCTTGGTTTTTGCTTTTAACGATGAATGGCTCATTTGATTTACGAGGTACGAGGTACGATTTACGATTTTCCTGCACGGCGCCGATTGAAGGATTGTTGTTTACTTCGAAGTAGGCTTCGCCTTCTAAAAAGACTTCTCTTTTTTCTCCGCTGAAGCGGCTGGGGTACTTTAGGGTCGATGCGGCGTTGAGCCATACTTTGGTGCCGTCTTCGAGTATTATTTGGTACTGGCCGCCTTTAGGAGTGGTCAATGAATTATAAGTTATGAATGACTGTGTCCGACTACCGGCGGATGAATGATGAATAGGCGCAATGATTTTTGTTCCGTCATTATAATTAATGTTCTCGTCGTTGATCTGTATGCCGGATTTGGCACTGTCGAGGTTTACTTTTGTGCCATCTGCTAAGGTCAGGATGGCTCTGTTTTTTCCGGGCCCGACTTCATTTACGACTTTTGATGGACGATTGACGATTGATGTGCTTCGATAGAAATATAATGCTGTTGCTAGTGCTATGAGTAAAATGGCGGCGGATGAATAATATAGGCGGATGTACCGGACTTGATGGCGGGGTTTGAGGGCTGGCCGTTGGCGATAGATGCCTTGCAGGAGTTGTTGCTGTAGTAGGGTTTTGGCGGCTTCGCTGCTAAAGGGGGCCTGTGGGGCCTGGATGGTTTCATACCAGTTTTCCAGGCGCTGCCGCTCAGCCGGACTGGCGGTACCATCCGTGTAGAGGATGATTAGTTGTTGTATCTCTTCCTGGTTGCTCATGCGCTGGTATCAAAGGCTTTTTTTGGGGGCCTTTATTAGTATATCCGCTAAGTCCGCCAAAAGTACTATGCGCAGGAATAAAAAATATAGAGCCGCCTATCAGCAGGATGGTGAGGCCATAATCACTGAGCCTTTTTTTAAGTTTATCAGTGGCGGTGTGCAGCTGGTTTTTGATGGTCTGCTCGGATAGCCCCAGTTGGTTTGCGATCTCCCGGATGGAAAGGCCCTCTTCCCTGCGGAGCTGAAAGATTTCGCGCATGCGGCCGGGCATTCGTTTTATTTCATCGGTGATGATCTGCTCCAGCTCCTTGCTAAGCAGCACCTGCTGCGGGGAGGGCTCGGTGGGTATCTCGGCCGCGGCATACTGCACGGCATACCGTAACCGCACGGCATCCTTGTCAAACTGCTTAATGATCTTATTGCGCAGGATGGCATATAAATAAGGCAATAATTTATCTTGGGTTGTCAGGGTATCAAAATGGTCCCAGCAGGCAATAAACACTTCCTGCACAAGGTCCTTAGCATTATCATCAGAGGCCACCTTGCCCAGCGCATGCCGGTAAAGCTCCTCCCAATATTGATTAAATGCCGCATGAAAGGCCTTGTGAGGGTCTTTTTTGGCCAAGCCCAGGATTTCTACGTCTGTTAAGCCCATTATTTTCTGTTAATGGGATAAATGTAGGTGATTAATACGAAATTTTGAAATTAATTTTTGGTTAAGGGTGTTGCTACATGTTAGGGTAAGTTTAACTGGTAGTGTACGGCTCGCCCCGCACCTTTTTCCAGCATCTTGTTAATAACTTTTAATTGCCGTTCATCACCCCTGTTTCTTGCGCGAAAACAAGGATCAGTGGCTGTATTTCGTCAACCGCATACGTGAATTCCGGCCATCCCGGATGTTGCCAATGATAAAGCATGAGCCGATTATTTTCTTTAATCGGCTCATGAGATTTTACAGAAGTTAATCCGTCGTTTCCGAAATCTGGATGACCTGCACGTCCTGCACGGCATCCACCAACGATAGGCCATAGCCGGCCAGCGCCTGCGTGAGGTGCTCCTCGTACTGTGGATCGGGCTTGCCATAAGCATAGGGCAGCGTCATATCCACGATATCTTTGAGCCCAGTTTCATCCACCACGGCAATGGGCCGGTGCGGGTTGGACTCAAGCTCGGAGCGACCATTAGCGCCAAATGAATTGATGATGTCGTTGCTGATAAAAGGAAATTCAAAATTTTTATATAAATAGGTGGTGATGGCCCCCTTGTCATTAGTTCCATATGCTTTTTTCCCGGAACTGAAGGGTATTTTGCTCTTATCAGCCACTTTCAGCGCTTTGCAATGAATACGCCGTTTTGGGAATGACGCTTCCACACCGAACTGCTTTTTTAGGTATATATTCAAATCCTTCAAGGCCAAATCTGCCAGCTGATCTTTTTTAGAAAGCGGCACTTCTATTTCGAAACATAGTTTTGTCCGGCGCGACCAGTCATCATATCGGGCACCATATTCCGGTTCTTGGAACCACTGGGGTGTACAAAGGTTCCAATAGATAAATGCATCGCTCACCCGGTCATAGGGCGGGCGCCCTTGTTTAATAGCAAAGATCTCCTGAATGATGCCCGGGATATCGACGTTGATCATGCCTATACGTATCGTATGGACAGTGGAGTCAACAAACGGATCCAACATGTTTCCATATACATGGCCGCCTTCACCATCATAATAAGGGCCAATATGAGTATATAAACTGATTTTCTGAGCATGCCCTGGGCAGGCATTTGCCAACTTGATCTTCCTTAAATCGTAAACGAAAGGCGATTTATAGGTCATTTTAACAGGTGCCCCTGCAATAAGGGCCTGTATGTTCTCGGCATTGGCATTATGCATATTAGTGATGGCCATCACTTTGCCGTTGCGGTCAATCCAGATATGATGGGGCACTGTACGGGTGGGGAATCGCACCAACCAGCTGCTATCGCCTACGGTGGAAGGTAAATTGGGCATTTTAAAGCCCTTAAAAATCCACTGCTTTGAAGTTGCTATGCTGGTTGCCATCTTTGTACTGTCCTGGAATGGATTGACCAGGATGATCTGCAGGTCTTTTTTAAACTGTGTTTGTAAGCCTTCCATCTTGGGAAACGAGGAAACACAGCTAGTGCATCCGGTTGACCAGAAATCAAGCAGGATGAATTTTCCTTTCAATTCACCAATGCGCACATCTTTTTGCGGATAATGGTCAAGACCGGTGAGAGATACATTTTTCATGTCGTCGCCGATGTTCATTCGGTGTATAGCTTGGGCGGATATGATTTTTGGGATTGCAAAGCAAAGTGCTGCCAGCAATGTGATGTTGAAAAGCTTTATCATGTTATAATAGCTATTATTACGTTAAAAGTTATGTTATTTATTTCCGTTTACGCCTAATAAGCAATACAGTTCCTGCAATAAGTCCCAAAGCCGGAAGCAATCCCAGCATGGTCCACCGTAGTGGGGTCACGCTCGTACCTTTAATCGTCATTGTATTATCGACCGGGTCTGGCCAGGTCGGTTCAATGGGGAATTGTCCATACGTGAACCACCCCAAAAAACCTTGATAGAAATCGGCATTGCCGGCGCGCGAATAGCCATTTGCCAGTTCGGCATTACTTAGAAAATCGGCATCGCCGGTGACCAGAATATGTTGTTCTTTACCTTTTACTTTTCGAGTGAGCGCAAGTGCCGTTGGAATGGCGGCTTTTACGTCACCACTTTTAGGGTTATAGACAATATCAGCTGAATCCAACACGATTTTACCAGTCTTGTTCCAAGTAAGTGCTGCATCCGTGCGCAGCAGTTCGCGTACTGTGAAGCCCATGTTATGCTGATAGGTCAATCCTGCAGCACTACGTGTACTTACCGGCAGTTTCATCTGGTACAGATTGGTTACTTTCCGGCCAAACTGTGCACCCAGCGACGTTACCAAGGATTTGACCTCCTCGGGTGCATACTCGGTATTACCTTGCACGATCGTGCCATCCATCAGGTGCATGCCCAATTTATACAGGATGGGGTTGAGCACTGACTGTTTTCCGGGCTCACCCGCGAGCAGCAAGTTGCCACCCTCGTCGATATACCGATTTATTTTCTCCAGTACCTGCGGTGCAAAGTCTGCACGGGGGTCAGCGATAACCAGTGCGGTTAATCCCTTGGGTATTTCGTCGTCCTTTAAAGATAGTCCCTTCACGTCAAACCCTTGGTTCATCAATGAAGCACGCACGTTTATTTCGCTAGTTGCCAGCTTATAATGTTTATCTCCCTTTCGATCAATACGACGTTCTTCTTCACCCTGCAGGAACGCAATAACCGGTAAAGGTACGGTGAGCCGTCGCAACGCGGCTGTTACTTCTGTCTCTGAAGGCCAGAACATCATGTCATCGAAGGTACGGAGGAACGTGCTTTTTCCCTTGAACTTCAGCAGCATCACCAAGCGGTTCTTCTCAGGGTAAAGATTGATTTCCTGCTGTATTTCTGCTGGCTTTTTAAAACGTCCCAGATCGATCTTATACGATTTGGCATATTTTTCGGCTAGGCCGTCCAGTGAAAGCCCTTTGTTTGAATTATATAGGTAATCATTGAAAGCGCTGTCATAATAATAAACGTATTTGAGTTTAATATTGGGTTTGAAGCGCTGATAACGTTCCCACCTTCTCTTATCGGCATTACGGTTTTTAGGGCTGCCATTATAATACGTTCGATCCAGTAAATTAATATAGTTGGTCACTTCCAGGGTTTCATCGCCAATTGCTTTCAGGGCCTCCTGAGTTTTTACGCTGAGCGTATTCATGTGGGTACGGGTAACGTCCCAATATCCAATATACCCAGGGGTGGAGGTCACATAGCCGATCATCAAAACTACGCCAATAACCAAGGTGTATTTGGCAAAAGCCAATGGCCAGCTGGCTAGCGCCCGTTCTCCTTGCAGTTTAAACCAGGCCAAGCATAAGAAAAGGCCAGTGATAAGCAGGTAATATAAAATATCCCGGGTGTTGATCAAACCCATGATAATCGTTTCAGTTCGCCCGGAAATAGACAGATAATTGGTCAGGTCACGCAAAAAATCATAATCTTGCCACAAGCTGCCTACAAATTTAAGTAGCGCGAATACGGCAAATGTCGCGATGGCGGCGACTACCTGATAGCTGCTAAGGCACGACATAAACAAACCGATGGCGGCATAGGCACTCAGCAGCAAAAAAATACCAAACAACCCCGCACCAACGATTCCCCAATCCAGCGCATCAATGTGAAAGGCGGCAAAAATGGCGATAATGGCCAGTGCTGCGATCATACACAAGTTAAACACCAGCATGGCCAGGTATTTCCCAAGGACAATGTGGGACAACTTCAATGGGGAGGAATATAACAATTTAATGGTTCCGTTACTCACCTCGCGGCTGATCAGCCCCATCGTAATAAGCGGAATATAAAGATAAAGATTGCTTAATACCTCCGAGATAAAAATACCTCCTGCCATAGGATTGGCAAAAAAATTAAAGGTGAGGCCCTGCAGGGCTTGTCCGAGTTCTTGGGTGGTGACATAGGATTCTACCTTATTTACATAAGCCATCGCCACCTGAACATAGAACAAGATGAGCAAAAACCAGGCAATGGGAGAATAAAATAGCGTGCTTAGTTCTACGCGGGCAATGCGAAAGATGGTTCTCATTGTGATATTTTGGGTATTTAATAAATGTATGATTATGGGGTTAATTATTCCTATTAGATAACTGCGCAAACACATCATCCAAGGAACCCTTATCCAAATAAATCTCCCTTAGGAACCAGTCCTTTTGGACGCTTGCCCGGATGATCCGGTCGGTAATATTCGGGTCTCCGTCAAAATAGATGCGCAGGCTGTGCTCAGTCAGCCGGTCTATCTTGGTAACTCCCTCTAGCTGTTGCAGCACCTCGTCGGTGGGAGGATAATACATTTCCACGCGTACACTTTGCGGAGAGATGTAATTATTAAAGGCTTCCATGCTGTCTGCGAAGACCAGTTTTCCCTGTTCGATCATGCGGATTTCTTTACACAACAATTGAACCTCCGAGAGGATGTGAGTAGAGAAAATAACGGCCCGCTCCAGAGCGATCTCACGGATAAGCGCCCGCACTTCAATGATCTGATTGGGGTCTAGCCCGTTAGTGGGTTCATCCAGCACCACCAGTTTAGGTTTATGGATAATCGCTTGAGCAATACCTACCCGCTGGCGATAGCCACCGGATAGGTTTTTGATGAGACGGCTGCTGAAATGCCCTAGTCCGCAGCGCTCCTTGGCCTCCTCCACCGCTTGCGGGATGGTTTTGGCTCCCATTTGCCGCAGGTAGGCGCAATGAGTGAGGTACTCGTCAACGGTCAGGTCCATATAGAGCGGTGCCTGTTGTGGCAAAAAACCGATTTCCCTTTTTGCTTGCTCCGGATGCTGGCGCAGGTCGATGCCGTTAATGATTACACGCCCTTCGGTCTGGTTCAGCACGCCGCACATAATGTTCATGGTGGTCGATTTACCGGCTCCGTTAGAGCCTAACAGCCCCAGGATACCAGTTTTTTCTATTTGGAAATTGATATCATGGATGGCCCAGGTGCTGGCATACCGGTGGGAAAGGTGTTCAACGGAAATAATAGTCGTACTCATTTGTTTTAATTTTATAGAACTATGGTTCTCGTTATTTATAATACCCCGGATTAGGTTCGAGGAATGGATTGGCAAGTAGTTGGCTCTCTGGAATAGGATAAAGAATCCCTGTCGATTTCCACGTGGTCGGCTTTAGTTCAGAAAGAATATCGTCTGCCTTCCCCGTCCGTTTTAGGTCGTACCAGCGGAAACCGTGCTCAAAGCAAAGTTCTATACGGCGTTCTTGATAGATTTTTTCCAGCATTTCATTGCTTCCGATGTTAGGTTCAGTATCGGCAATGTGAGGCAGCCCTGCCCGGCTGCGGATAATGTCCACATCTGAAATAGCCTCATTTACGTTGCCAAGATGTACCGCAGCTTCAGCGCGAATTAAATACATTTCAGCCAGGCGCAATAGAATGACATCTTCTTTCGGTAATGCAGCTGTCCTGGATTTATATTTGGCCGGATAATAATAAGTAATTCCATCAATCGTCTGGTTGTTCATCCAGGCATTATAACGCAGATCTCCCGGTTCAAAAGCCTCAAGTAATCCGGTGCGCACGGAGTACGAGGGAACACGGGTACTGGTTGTTGGAATAAAGTATACCGCCTCTGGATTACTGGTAGCCGTAGTTTTATTAGGGCCAATTTGTAAAATAGATTCAGGCGAAGGATCCAAAAAAGCTGATTCGGGCGCCGGCAATGGACCATATAATCCGGACTGAATAACTTCTGAGGATGCATCATATGCTTTCTGCCATTCTTGTCGTGACTGGTAAACCCTTGCAGAAAGCGCTTTTACAGCCCATTTATTTGCACGAATGTGTGTTCCATGTGGATATTCTTCGCCCAACAGGCTTTTAGCTTCCTCTAAATCGGCTATCACCTGATTAAGTACGGTCGCAGTATCAGTTCTGGGTATTGTCGAATTGGTTCTGTAGTCAGTTACAGTGATTAGCGGAATTGCTCCAAATGCATTTGTTAATGTAAAATGGCTTAAGGCGCGAAAAAACAGGGCCTCACCTCGATATTGATTCTTGGCAACCTCACTAATTCCCGGAGAAGTTTGCAAATTTTCCATGATGATATTGCAATTATAGATCTGCTTGTAAATGTTTGCCCAAAATTGATTAGTGATATACGTATTGTCTGGCAATAACGAGCTAACTTTAAATTCGAGGAGAGCAGTAGATGTCAGTGTATAATCCAATTCATCGGCATATAAACCGGCCGTATATGAACTGGCTTCGGCAAAAGACCGAGGGAACTCACCGCCATATAAATCTGCCACTGCGGTCTCCGCTTTTTCATCAGAAGAAAAAACTTCGGCGGTAGAGGGCTGGGTAGCGGGCGGCTGTAAATCTAAAAAACCATTACATCCCACCAGAGAATAATTTATCGTGAACCCTATTAAAAATACAATCAGTTGTTTGCTATAAAATTTCATAACTATTTTCTATAAAGTGAGTGATAAGCCTCCGGTAAAAACACGGTTAAGTGGATTGCCCAAGCCGGCGCTTTCCGGATCCATACCTTTATATCCAGTGATCACTCCAATATTCTGGCCTTCAAAATATATCCTTGCCGATGAAATCCCTGACTTCTTTAACCAACTCTTTGGCAGTTCATAAGATAACGATACGTTTTTGATGCGTAAAAAACTGGCGTCTTCCAGATCACCAACAGAACTTTTTCGCAAATTAAAAGCCTGCGTAGCATCCGGGTTAAAACCTGCCGTAAATTTTTGAATCTCTGAGACATCACCTGGCTGCCTCCATCGGTCCATGACTACAGCAGGCTGGTTAACCATGTATCCGGGATAGTAGGTAAGGCTTGAGAGATAACTTTGCCTATTTTGTTTTGAATACTGGCAAAAGACTTCGAGCGTAATACCTTTGACAGTTAACGTATTGGTAATTCCTCCATATAGCGTAGGGGTGCCATAATAATCTAAGAACAAGTTACGGTCAGCTAGGGATGTTCCTGGGTAACTATACAGCCCAGTATTCGGATCGACACCCAAATAGGGATAAAAATAGGTTCCGGTAATAGGTTTTCCAATGATGTATTGGCTGGCATAGTAGGTAGATTCCATGCCCGGGAACGATTTCAACTTATTACGCGCTATCGACATATTAGCATCGATACGCCAATTAACGGAGCGGGTTCTTATGGGGTTTCCTCCTAATTCGAATTCCCATCCATAATTCAAAACGGTTGCTTCAAAATTTTTTGCAATTTGATCAAATCCAGTTTGACTAGGTAAGGTATAGCCTATTAACTGATCGGTTGCCAGACTTCTGTAATAGTTGGCCGTAAGCAACAACCGATCATTGAAAAAACCTAAATCCGTTGCAAGCTCCAGTTTTTTGTTTTTCTCCCACCGAAGTTCCGGATTGTACAAGATGATTGGATATACAATAGCAGAACCATCATAACTATAGCCTGAACCATAATTGGTCCATAAATCCTCAAACATGAAATTCCCTATGTTATCATTGCCAGTTATGCCATAGTTTGATCTGAATTTACCAAAACTTAAAGCAGGTATCGTCCGTTTGAGCCATTTCTCTTCAGAGAAAATATAGGCCATACCCAAGGCACCAAAATTGGAATATCGACTATCCGGTCCAAAACGAGAACTGCCATCCCGCCTGGCTGTTAAATTTAACAGCCATTTTTTCTGCCAATTATAGGCTAATCTTCCATATATGCCTTGGTAAGTATAATCAATTTTGCTACCACCAACGGTCACAGAATTTGCACCAAAGAGGGTACCCACGTAATCTTCGTCCTGATAGTCAGAAGCAGTAATTGTTTTTGGCTCTGAAAACGAACGATGCCAACTTCCACCTGCTAATACATCCAATTCTCCTTGATCAATCTGTTTTTTGTACTCAACGATGGGTTCAACTTGCCATGAGCTAACGGTGTTGTAGGTAAAATTTGAATTGCCCGTAGCTTCACTGCTCATTTTTGCCTTTGCTGGGACTGACCGGATATCGTCGTGATCAAGGGTATTGTATCCACCATTTACTTTTACTTGCAGGCCTTTAAGGATTTCATAGCTAATGGTCGTCGTGGCATTCAAAAGCTTATTTTGGGCATCGTAAGATTCATAAAGTGGAGCGATTGGATTGGTCTGCCCAATTCCTTGCCCAAGCCAGTATAATTCGCCATTCTTGTCGATCGGGTCGGGCGCATTTGGCGGAAGAATAATCATACCACCTGAGCTGGCAAAATTGCTAAAATCAAAATTATAGCCTACATTTACATTAACTCGTAACTTGTCTTGCAAGGATTGGTTCGAAAAGCTCAACTGCACGGAATGTTTATCATAAGCTGTATTCTTGCCAGTAATGCGTTCGCGCACATCTCCATAAAGAGGTGTTTCACGATGATAGCCATAAGCAACCCTGAATTGATACTTTTCACTTCCTCCCGAATAGTCTAGTTGCAAATTTTTTGAAGTTCCATTGCCTGTTCGGTATTCTTTATTCCAATCCGTATATTTGGTGGTATCCCAAAGCAACAGGTCTGGAGCATCAGTTACTGTTGGCTCGACCCCATCGTTTTTGTAAGCTTCCCTACGCATCTCCAGATATTGTTGCGTATTTAAAAGCTGCATAAACCTTGTCGCAGTAGTCACCCCGGCATATGCCTCGGCCTTTAACTGAGGTTTGCCGGCACGGCCTTTTTTGGTCGTGATTAAAATAACACCATTTGAACCTCGGGATCCATATATGGCTGTTGCATCGGCATCTTTGAGAACATCTACACTTTGTATATCAAAGGTATTCAACACATTCAAGGGACTATCGTAACTGTTAGTCCCCGGAAATCGGTTAGTAGTACTTTCGTTGGAAAAAGGGATACCGTCTATAAGGATCAATGGTCGGGTTCCCGAACTGAGGGAATTTGTTCCACGTATATTCAAATCAAACCACCCACCTGGCAGTCCATCCTGCTGAATTGATTTCAAGCCGGGCACCTTGCCCGCTAGCGCCTGAAGCACATTGGATATGGGTTGCTTCTCAATCTCCTCTGCTGTTACCGTGGTCACACTCGAAGTGGTATACCGTTTGGAGGTAGTGCCGTAAGCAATGACCTGCACGACATCCAGCGGGCTTTCGCTAGGTTTCAAGACAACATATACCTGGGCTTGGACGGGCACTTCCCGACTGATGTAGCCCATGTATGAACATTCAAGCACGGCATTCTGGGGTACATTCTCCAATTTGAACGTGCCGTTACTGGCCGTCATGGTACTGAGCTTATAGCCTTTTACACGAACAGAGGCTCCTGCCAGGGGCTGGCCAAGCGTGTCTACCACCTTGCCTTGGATTTCAGAATAGGTAATGACCAGTGGCCTGGAAACATCGTTATCTGCGGGTAGGGATTTTCTGGGCGTAGCCTTGATCCGTTCCTTAATCAGGATGATTTTTCCATCCACCACATAGTCCAGCGGAAGTTTTTTCAATAGTTGATCAAGGGCCTCGTTTAAGTCGGCCTCGTTTAATTGTACATCGACCTTCCGATCACTTTTCAGATGCGTCGGCATCCAAAGAAACTGATAGCCGGTTTGCCGGTTGATTTCTGCAAAGGCATCATCCAGTGTGATCTGATGCTGGTGAATGGTGACCTGCTGGGCATGAACTTCGGCGCGGATCTGAAGGAGCCCAATGAGGAGGAATGCTAGGGTTGTGTTTAACCACATAAGTCCTGTTTTGATAAAATGGCCCACAGGAAGGCAAAAACGGGTGTTATATCGTTTTTTAAACATAAAAATACTATGTTTGCATGGCTGGTTAATAATCTAATGAATTTTCTCAAAATGACCTTGGGCTTGACCAGCGTATATATCAGGGGCGGAACGAACGCTCCTGATTTTTTTTGCTGATACTGCCTCATTTATTGCTTGTCCTATTTTGCCATATTTATTGTTTTAAGTGAAACCTTCAATGGATTGATCTTTATTTTTTGATAATTAATGTTCTGTCTCGAAACTCAAAATGGACATCTCCTACCCGTTCAAACAGGTTTAACAAGACGGATAGTCTTTCACTTCGGTTAATAATACCTGAAACCGGAGCCTGTCGAAGTCCTCCATCCGCAAATACCACGTCGACGTCATACCACCGACCGATCTGCTGCATGGCTTCGCCGAGGGTTTCGCCGGTGAACCGGAATTGACCTTTTTTCCATGCGATGGCTTTGCTGACATCGGCTTTGGCTTTGGTAAGTTGGATACCAGTTAAGGTTGATTGTTCATTGGGTACGAGCTGCAAGCTCACATAGGCAGCAGCGGTTGGACTACCGACAGGGCTTTTATGACTAACCCGTACTGAACCGTTAATTAAAGTGGTCTTGATAGACGATTCATCTGCATAGGCACTGAGGTTAAATTCCGTGCCCATGACCATGGTCTCTTGATTTCGGCTTTTTACGATAAATGGATTTCCGGTTTTTTGGCTTTTGGCTACCATAAAATAGGCCTCCCCTTCCAAAGACACTTCTCTCCTATCTCCAGAAAACCGGGCTGGATAGGTCAACGTAGATGCTGCGTTGAGCCATACTTTGGTGCCGTCTTCGAGTATTATTTGGTACTGGCCGCCTTTAGGAGTGGTCAATGAATTATAAGTTATGAATGACTGTGTCCGACTACCGGCGGATGAATGATGAATAGGCGCAATGATTTTTGTTCCGTCATTATAATTAATGTTCTCGTCGTTGATCTGTATGCCGGATTTGGCACTGTCGAGGTTTACTTTTGTGCCATCTGCTAAGGTCAGGATGGCTCTGTTTTTTCCGGGCCCGACTTCATTTACGACTTTTGATGGACGATTGACGATTGATGTGCTTCGATAGAAATATAATGCTGTTGCTAGTGTTACGATAAATATTGCGGCTGCAGTGGTGTAATACCAATGGAATTGTTTCTTCTTATCGGTATGGATGTATGAATGGATGCGCTTATAAATACGCTTGCTGACATCTGCGGCGCTGCCTTGACCGTTTACGATCTCGTCTTTGTCATCTCCTGCATGCTGGTCATACCACTGGTGAAGCTCGGTTTTCTCGGCTGCGGTGGCCTGACCGCTGATGTAGCGGGTGGCTAATTCACGTATATGATCTAGTTCATTCACTTTTCTTTCTCTTGGTTGAATATATAGAGTGTAGAAAGGTAAATTTACCCTTAGTGGAAAATGAAATTTTTATAAAAAAATACTGTAAAGGCCTTCGCCAAATTTTTTCCGGATGATTTTTAGGGCTTTGGTGAGGTGTGACTCCGCGGTTTTTTCGGAGATATTCAGTTCTTTGGCGACGTCGATGAGGGCTTTGTCCTGAAGTTTATTGTATTGAAATACCAGGCGGCATTTTTCCGGCAGCTGGTTAGAAAGTTCAGTAATGATCTCCAGCATCAGTTTATGCTCAATGCTGTTTTCCATGCTGGTGGAGGTGGGCAGCTCCAGCTTTAGGGCTGCAATACGTTCCTGCTGCAATTTTTGACCGGCAAGGTGATGATAAACAGCATACCTGGTCATAGCTGCCAGGTATACGGGCAGTACCTGAATATCCAGGCTGGTGTGCTTATTCCAAAGTTTTACAAACACATCCTGCACCACTTCTTCAGCTTCGGCGGCTGAACGAAGCGTGCGATGCGCTAAATAATAGAGTTTATCCCAATACCGCTTATAGATTTCCGTAAAAGCACGCTCATTGCCCTCTTTTAATAAAAGCAGCAACTCTGGTTCGGTGTATTTACTACAATCTGCCATTTAGTGGGTTATCTTCATGACAAATCTAGAAAATAAATTGTTGGATTTCTGAATTTATGGAAAATAAAAATGAAATTTCTGAATTAAATAAGATGTGGACCTACTACTTGAATTTGGATATTAATACGGATTGTGGGTACCTATAGGGTTTTAAAGCCTTATATTACTGTTCCGGAATTGTCGGGGGGAAAGTTTGTACTTTTTCTTAAACAATTTTGAGAAATAAAAAACGGTTTCAAAACCTGTCTGTAAGCTAATTTCATTAATATGAAGAGCAGTGGAAACTAATAGCTCCCTGGCGTGTGCAAGTCGGACCTCCAGATGGTATTGATGGGGTGTTATACCGGTGACCTGTTTAAAGTCTTTCCTGAATTTGGAGTAGCTTACGGCCAGCTTATCTGCAATAAAGGTCATTTTTATATCCCTATCAATAGACTCCTGCAATAGAAATCTGGCTTTTGAAATATAATGTAAGTGATCGTCATTGGTATTATTTTTATAAGTGGACGCTAGATATACCAGCGAGAGTAACTGGAGTGTACATCCTGATACGAGCTGATGGTAGCCGGGCTCACTGTTTTGGATGATTTCGATGAGGTGCATAAATTCCCGTAGGATCCGTTCATCCAGCCCTGCTTGCACACAAGGCTTGGCTCCATCAAAAAAACCTGAATTCATAAGACTTTGGGGGTAATAACCGTTAAAGCCTACCCAGTATTCTTCCCACCCGCAATTCATTTGCGGTTTGTATCGGTGCCAACTACCTGGAAAAAGCAAAAAACATTGTCCTTCACCGATCACTGTAGGGGCCACATGATCGCTTTCAAACAGTCCCTTGCCTTTTGATATAAATACCAAATAGTAGTCGTTGAGAATCCGTCCTGTGTTCCAAGTGAATCGATGAGAGGCAGGATGGTCTTCATCCACAGGATATTGATCTCCTGCAGCCACTTTAGAATAGCCTGCCGTAGTGACGTATAGCCCCCATTGTTCTTCAACACAGCTTATAGAAAGATATTTATGAAAACTTCTCATATTTATAAAAGGTCAATGTCGAAATGTAGTGGTTTTGTATACAATAAGCAAAAAATATACCAGTTAAACCAAATAAGGATCAGTTCTAACCGAGATTTGTAACCAGTTATGTTATTTAAAAAATATCAGAAAGTACAAATGAAAAGATAAAATGTATAAATGTCAACCAAATGTCATGCCTTACCTTTGATTATTGATTATTCCACTTAAAAACCCAAATATATGAAACTCCGTAGTCTGTTTAATCCATGCATAACCAACCGTGCTTTTATGCTACTGGCTATAATTATGGCACGTGTGCCACAATTGACCTATAGTCAAACGCAGCCCAGCACTGTTAGCGGCCGTGTAGCATTGAGCAACGCTACAGATGATGCGGCCGGCACCTCCATCAACGTTAAAGGACTCCTGCAAGGCACAACAACGGATGCCAAAGGACAATTCAGCTTGTCAATTAAACTTCCGGCTACCTTGATTATTTCTCGGGTGGGATATAACACCAAAGAAATAAATGTGCGCAATACGACTCCGCTAAACATCACCCTTTCTTCAGGAAGCGGAAATTTGGATGAGGTAGTCGTGGTTAGCTATGGTACGCGCAAAGCCCGAGACCTGACCAATGCTGTCGCCAACCTTAACCTTTCGGAAACCAGGGATGTGCCTGGGTCGCAACTCGGGCAGAAATTACAGGGTAAAATTCCTGGCTTACAAGTATCACAGACTAATGGCCGCCCCGGACAGCCAATGAATTTCAGAGTAAGGGGGGCCGCTTCATTATCATCCGGTTTTCAGCCGCTCGTGGTTGTTGATGGACAGCCATTGGTAGGAGCGGACTCAAGAAGCGGAGGCATGAATCTAATAAACCCGTCTGATATAGAGTCAATTAGCGTATTAAAAGATGCCTCTGCAGCTGCTCTTTATGGTTCAAGGGCAGCTAATGGCGTGGTACTGATCACTACAAAGCATGCTAAATTAGGCAGCACCCAAGTATCGGCTGATGTTTATACTGGCTGGCAAACTGTGCCACAACGGGGACGGCCAGACATTATGAATGCCAAGGAATTTGCCACCTATATGAAAGGGTTTTACGAAGATAAGATCAAATACGAGGGAGCGACAAATCCGGTGCCGGACGTATATGCCATCCCTGATCAATATGGTGCCGGGACGAACTGGTATGATGCCATCCTGCGTACGGCCACTATGCAAAATTATTCAGTCAATCTGTCGGCCGGAACTGAAAAGGTATCGTCAAGCACCACCCTCACCTATTTTAACCAAGACGGGGTCTTGCTTAACACAAATGTAAAACGATATTCTTTCCGCACCAACAATGAATACCGGCCTGTTAATTGGTTTAAAGCAGGCATGAACCTGGCTCCGTCTTACCAGCAAGACTTTAATACCACCGGCGTAACCGATGGCAACCGTCAACTGATAGCCAATGCGACAGCTGCATCTCCTATTATTCCTATATACGCTGCTGATGGCAGATTTAATAGCCGGGTAAGTTCTACTGGCATGCTGGGCCTGAACAACCCGGTGCAACAGCTCGAGAACCTAAATGCTAAACAAACAACCTTCCGTCTCCTGGGCAACCTATACGCGGAGGTAGAGCCGATCAAAAATTTGCGCTTCAAAACTACCATCAATACTGATCTAGGGAGTAGTGAGTTCAACGCATTTCAGGGAACGATGTATGGCATTGGGCTTGGTGCTGCTGCTATTCCGCGACCTACCACCTCTTCTGCCGCATCTCACAGTTCATACAACTACGTGTCATGGCTGAATGAAAACACCCTAAATTATAGCCTAAAATTAGATGATCACAGCTTGGATATTCTAGCTGGATACAGCGCGCAGAAATGGGGCAGAAACTACCGTACAATTAATGGAAGCAACTTTGCTGGTGATGGCATCCCGTGGATTTCAGGGGCTGCCGTGACAACGGGAAATACAAATCGCGAGGAATGGAGCCTGGCCTCATTCTTCGGTAGCGTCAACTACAATTTTAAAGACCGCTACATCCTGAACGCAACAATCCGGCAAGATGGGTCTTCCCGCTTTGGGGTGAACAACAAATATGGTACATTTCCTTCGGTATCGGCAGGCTGGGTGGCCAGTGACGAATCATTTTTCCCGAAAAACAACGCCATTAGCTTCTTGAAATTTAGAGGTAGCTACGGAAAGACGGGGAATTTTAATATCGGCAATTATGTGCAGGTATCTAACATTACATCTACCAATTATGTGTTTGGAGGAAGTCTTACACCCGGTTTTTCTACCACTTCCCTGGGCAACAAAAACCTGACCTGGGAAATTTCTACCCAAGCCGATGTGGGATTAGACGTCAACTTCTGGAACGACCGGATCACACTTAACTACGATTACTATAACAAGAATACCAATGGTATGCTATACCCTACGTCATTGCCCTATGGTTCTGGCTATGGCAGCGTGACCCTAAACGTGGGAAAGTTTCGAATATGGGGTCATGAGTTCCAGCTGAATTCACGTAATTTAACCGGCGCGTTTGAGTGGGAAACAGGACTGAATATCTCTTTCAATGATAATAAGGTGCTTGAACTGCCACCAAATACGCTCTTTATTGGAGGCGGGCCCACCTATTCTGGCTATAACCGTTCGGTTGTTGGTCACCGTATCGGCGAATTCTACGGATATGTGTTTGACGGGGTCTACATGAATCAACAGGAATTTGACAGCCAGCCCAAGGCGGCCACTTCCGTTGTGGGGTCTGTGCGGATGAAAGATACTGATAATGATAACGACGTGGATGCCGACGACCGTACCCTCATTGGCAACCCAAACCCAAAATACATTTACGGAATCACCAATACCTTCCGCTATAAGAATTTTGATTTTAACATCATCTGCGCCGGGCAGGGCGGCAACCAAATCATGAATGTTGCGCGGGCAGACCTCACGAACCTGGACGGCATCATGAACCTTAGTAAAGATATGCTGAACACTTGGCGCTCCGAAGACAATCCAGGGAATGGACTGGTGCCCAGTACGCGAAGTGGGAGTACGGAGTTGTACCGACTGGCCAACACGACCTGGCTTTCCAGCGGCAATTTCTTTACAATTAAAAATATTGCATTGGGTTATACCTTTAAATCAAACGTCCTTAAATACCTGCAATCTGCACGGATATACTTAAGCGTTCAACAAGCGTTTGTCTTTACGAAATATAAGGGACAAAACCCGGAAGCCAGCGTATCACAGGACGATGCCATTAGTACCGTGGGACAGGATCTAAGTACCTATCCGGTACCCCGCACGTTTATGATAGGCGCAAACATCAATTTTTAACTGACAGGATGAACATCATGAAAAAGATAAAAAATATACCTTATATCTGCCTGGTCGGCATGCTATTCATTGGTTCCTGTAGCAAGGATTTCCTAACTTTATACCCTCAGGGAAATTTGAACGAGGGTAATTTCTATGCTTCTGCTGCCGATTTCCAACAGGCCGTAGTAGGCGCTTATGTACCGCTAAGGGACGTGGCCAATAATGCGTACTTTATGGACGAGATGCGCTCAGACAATGCGGAGTATTTTTATTATGCAAAGGATCGTGGCAACCAGATTGCCGAAAATCTCACTAATTTTTTAGATGCACCTGACAACGTGATCAATGTGAATAGATACCAGGCCGACTACAATGGCATTTCCCGCACCAACGTCATATTAGACCGCCTGGGCAAGATTACCTTCAGTCTGAGTGATACGGTAAAAAACCAGTTGACAGGCGAGGCAAAGGCACTTCGTGGCCACTACTATTTTGACTTGGTCAAAAACTATGGCGGCGTGCCCCTATATCTGCATGAGGTCACTACAGGAGGTACTGAAGCTTATCTGCCAAGGTCATCGGCCGATAGTGTCTACACACAAATCATTGCCGACCTGACAGATGCCATCAACCTATTATCCAAACCAGACTTTTCTGCAGGCCAGACGGGCCGGGTGACCAAAGGTACAGCGACTATGGAGCTCGCGACGGTATATATGCAGCAAAAAGCGTATGATAAGGCGTTGCCTCTTCTGCAAAATATCTATACTATGGGTTACAACCTATTGCCCAACTTTCACGATATATTTAACCCGGCTAATAAAAACAGCAACAGGGAGATGATTTTAGACATTCAATATCAATCGGGAAATACGGGTCAATCCAGCAATTTCCCATACCGGTTTACGCCACTCACCCCGCATACCCTGGTTATTCTGGGAGTCGACTTTAATAACACCATTGGCGGATGGGACGTGCCTACCCCCGATCTTTACCAGCTTTTTGAAACGGACGACAGTCGGTTGGATGCCTCCATTGGCGTAATTGAGGGCACGCTTGACATAAGCGCTGATTTTCTGCCGGCAAAAGTAGTGACAAGTGTAGTGGGATATACCCCTCCCACGAATACCGAGATCCGCTGGTTCTGCAAAAAATACTACTATCCTCCGTATCCCAATATAAACCAGAATACGGACCAGAACTGGCCGATATATCGTTTTGGTGAGGCCTTGCTCTCCCTCGCTGAATGCCTTAACGAGATCGGCAAGTCATCGGATGCTCTGGTACCGCTTAATCGCGTGCGTACACGTGCCTTTGGTGCTGGTAAAGGTCAAATAACAACGACTGATCAGACTCAGTTACGTACTATTATCGCAAACGAACGCCGAAAGGAATTGGCCTTTGAAAACAAACGCTGGCCAGACCTGATACGTACCGGGCAAGCTATTTCCGTAATGACGGCTTTTGGGGCAGCTGCCAAGGCAAGGCATCCGTATTTATTGCCGCAAACCTATAATGTAACCCAGGATCGCTTGCTGTATCCCATCCCAAAACACGAGCGGGACCTGAACAAATTGCTCACCCAGAACCCGGGTTATTAGACCTGGGTTAACTAAAAATAAAGCTATACAAATCATTCATATGAATACCGAATTATCAAAACAACAGATCGAATCATATCAACAGAACGGGTTCCTTGTTATTGAAGACTTTTTGAATGCTGAAGAACTTGAAGAATGGCGGGTGGCCGTCACCGTAGCCATTGCCGAACGGAACGGCATAAAAATTCCAGGGCAAAACATTCAGGTAGGTATGGATGACGGCATAAACGAAGATGCTGAGTACTTCTCAAAAGTGTTTGACCAGCTGCTTAATCTATGGCAAACCAATGAGCAGGTAAAAAAGATCATGTTTGATGAGCGCATTGGAAAAATGGCCGCCCAACTTGCCGGTGTTGACGGTATCCGCATTTGGCATGATCAGGCCTTGTTTAAAAAACCGTGGGCTAACCCAACTTCTTGGCACCTGGACACACCTTTTTGGTCCTTTTCTGATCGAAAGGCATTGTCTATCTGGGTTGCGCTTGATGATGCAACCCTCGAAAATGGCTGCCTGTATTTCCTTCCTGAAAGTTTTAAAGAAACCTCCTTTGACAATAAACCTATTGGCAAGAATATGGACAGCATCTTTGAAATTTACCCTCAGTTTAAAAAAACGCGCCCGGTTGTTTCAAAATTGAAAGCTGGCGGATGCTCTTTCCATAACGGGCTTACCATTCACGGCGCTGGGCCAAACATGACGCCGGGCTACCGCCGGGCCATGACTTGTGCGTATATGCCAGAAGGCAATGTGTTTAACGGGAAGGCCAACATCCTTCCGCAAGCGTATTTGGATACCTTAACCATAGGTGACGTGCTTGATAACGATGCCCAGAATCCGCTAATTTACCATAAATAAACGGAGGAAAATTGGAAGTTAAGTTCTTTTGCCCCCGCTGGGGCTTTGAAAACGTTGCATGGGAAGATTTTTTACCGCGGGTCAAACAGGCCGGTTATGCCGGGATCGAGTGGTTTCCACAGGTCAGCACGGCTGAGAGTGATGAGGTACCTACCCTCTTGCGGCAGCAGGGGTTGGCGCATATTATTGTTATGACAGTGAACCGGCAATGGTGCGATGTGGATGAATACCTAAATTACCTGGACGAGGACCTCCAACGTCTGCTTGGGATTGGAGCAGGCACTCTGCCACCATTGTTCCTAAGTGTGCAGCCGGGCCGGGAGTATTTCACGGCCGGGCAAAAGGAAGCTTGCATCGGCATTTGCCGGGAAGCAGAGCTACGAACAGGCATTCCTATATACCTGGAAACGCATCGCAATAAATGGACGTATGCCGCCCACGCCACTTTGCCGGTCTTACAGAAACATCCTGAGCTTTCGCTGACCTTAGATATATCGCACTGGTATTGCGTGTCTGAGAGCTACCTGGAGGACCAGGCTGAAGCGGTAGATGCAGCCATTGCGCACGCCAAGCATGTCCATGCACGGGTGGGCCATATGGAAGGGCCACAAGTGGTCGACCCCGCCTTTACGGAATACCAGGAAGCATTGCAGGCGCATTTAACCGTGTGGGACCGATGGGTAAACGCGATGGAAAAAAGTGGGCATGCCGCTGTTACTTTTACCCCCGAATTCGGGCCGCCACCTTATTTACCAATGGCCGGCCGGCCAATAGATCCGCAGCAGGAGCAATGGCGACTGAACCTTTGGATAAAAAATCTTTTGCAAACCCGATATCAGCCACACCTCCATGAATAGAAGATCATTCCTTGTAAAGAGTACTGCCCTGTCGTTCGGCAGCTTATTAATTCGCCCCTATTTTACAATGGCTGGTCCTGCAAAGTCACCTGCCTCAGATACATTATATAGCCTGTTTCAGGATCCTCCGCGCCTATACCACCCCTATGTCCGGTGGTGGTGGAATGGTGATAAGGTGCAAAAAGATGAGTTGGCACGGGAACTCATGTTATTAAAGGAAGCCGGAATAGGCGGGGTAGAGATCAACCCGATCAAATTCCCTCAGCGCACTGACGACCTGGACATTCCTTCCTTGCAATGGCTGAGCAATGAGTGGATCGACATACTTGATTTTACCCTGACCGAGGCAAACAAGCTGGATTTGGTCTGTGATCTCATCGTTGGATCGGGCTGGCCTTTTGGCGCCGAATATCTGGAAGGGGAAGAAAAAGCCCAGATCATGACTATTGCTGTTAAAAAAGTGGAGGGCGCTGTCGATTTTGAAGCACCGCTTCTCGATTTCTACAAAGAGGCCGACCCTGCAACAACTAGTCCTTTTCCACACCGTGAACTGGAAGTAGTTCGCGTATTTGCAGTGCCAAACCCCATGCGGTCATTGGACGAGGTTATGGACCTTTCTGACCAGATTCCCAGTGGTTTTATAAAAAAAAGCCTGCCTAAGGGAAGATATGCTATCTATGCCTTGATCAAAACCCATGGATTTTTGCAAGTGATAAACGGAGCACCAGGTGCTAATGGCCAAGTTCTTAACCATTTTAATAAGGCTGCGGTAGAGAAGTACCTGAACCATATGACTGATGCTATCCAACAGCGAATTGGCCCGTTAAAAGGTAGGGTCAGGGCGTTGTTTACAGACAGCATGGAGTTGGAGGGTGCTAACTGGTGTGCGGATATGATGGATGAATTTCAGAAACGGCGTGGTTATGACCTAATGCCTTACCTCCCGCTTATCCTATTCAAAATAGGTGGTATGGGTAATGTATATGATTATGCTTATGGGGTTGAATTTGAGAAGAATTTTCTAGACACGATAAATCGCGTTCGTTTTGATTTTGACCTGACCAAAACCGAACTCATGCGCGAACGCTTCATCGAAACCTTCCAGAGCTGGTGCACCCGGAATGGCATGAAGTCTCGCGTACAATCTTATGGTCGTGGCTATCATCCGCTTGAGGGTAGCCTTAACATGGATATCCCTGAGGGTGAATCCTGGATAAAATATGGTGTCGGGGAAGAAATGGGTGAGGCCGACTACCGGATAGGCCGCGCATATACAATGACCAATAAATTTGTCAGTTCGGCTGCACACTTGCAGGGCAAGCGCCTGATCAGTTGCGAAGAGTGTACTAATACTGATATGGTGTTTAATGAAACCCTGCAGATGATCAAACTTTGCTCTGACCAAAGCCTCATCAGTGGCATCACCCACTCAATTTACCATGGTTTTAATTATTCACCACCTAATGCGCCGTTCCCTGGCTGGATTCGCTATGGCAACTTTATGAACGAGCGCAATACTTACTGGCCTTGGTTTTCGCTACTGAACGCCTATAAAGGGCGTATGTCTGCGTTGTTGCAACAGGGAGAAATGTACGCCGACATCGCCATACTTCCACCCGTATATGATATGTGGACACAATATGGAGCACAGAACGAACCGTTTCCTTCGCTTACCTATCCTACCTATTTATCTCTCATCTGGGAGGCTATGAACCAGCATGGCAATGCCTGCGACTACATCTCAGATCATTTGCTGGACCAGGCACGCATTAAAGACGGCTATATTATTTACGGACAGCGCCGCTACAGCAGCTTGTTCTTGGTACAGGTGGATAGCCTGTCTCCACAGACAGCCCGGCAGGTACTCAACTTTGTCAAAGCAGGAGGCAAGCTTTTTTGTGTGGAAACCGAGCCTCACCAATCGTTGGGACTGCAGCAGGCTGTAGTCCATACGGCTGAGGTACAGCATATCATGAACGAGATCCGGACCTATAGCGACCGCTACGTATTTATAAAAAAGCCGGAAGCCAATTTTGGTGACTGGTACCTGCAGCTGCAGGCCGGTTATCAGCTCACGCCTTATGTACACATCGTGGGAGGAAACCCATTCATCACCCAGGTACGCTATCAGGCAAAAGATCAGGAGATCCTTCTCATTTTTAACTCCAGCTACGAAAACAGCTATCCGGTGTCAATTCTGCCACACAAGGACTTATACCACGGACGGACGGGCTGGTATTGGGATCCTTACACTGGCCAGCGGTACCGTTTGGAAAACGACCGGCGTATCGAGCTGTCTCTTGCTCCTGCAGATCTGCGCGTAATCGTATTTGATAAAAATGCTGCAAAGGAGGAAAAGAGTGTTCCTATATATAAAGAACAGCCACCAGTTGTTGCTGGTGTCATTCGGTTCGCCAGCCCATGGAAGCTAACGTTTAAGCACATCAGCGGTGCCATCCAGGAACTCACATTGCCTGACCCCATAGATCTAAAAGATTTGCCCGGCGCCGTGCCTTTTGCCGGGACAGTAATCTATAAGAACAATTTTTCGGCTACTGCAAGTGAGGCAACTTATGCAGATCTTGGCAAGGTGTATGGTATTGCACAGGTATTTATAAATGGTAAAGACGCAGGGACCCGTTGGTTCGGCCGTTATAGTTTTGATATTAGCCCTTATCTAGTGCTAGGTGAGAACCTGATAGAGATACACGTCATCACCACCATGGGAAACTATATGAAATCTTTGGCAGACAACCCCATAGCTCAATACTGGACGAATGGTAAGCGGGTGCCACAACCTAACATTTCCATGGGGCTTATTGGCCCTGTAACAATCTATTAAAGCGAACCATCACATGAAGAAAATCCTCTTTTTTTTACTCTTTTTAGTTGTATCAACCTTTGATGCTGTTAAAGCGGCTGATTATCGGGTCAAGAGCTTTGGCGCACGTGCCGATGGCATTTATGTCAATACGGCTATTCTCCAACATGCCATTGACTACGTTAGCCAACAGGGAGGGGGCAGGTTGGTCTTTGATTCGGGGATCTATGTGACCGGGAGCCTGTACCTCAAATCGGGTGTTACGCTCCATTTGGAAAAAGGAGCGGTGCTGGCCGGATCCATCCAGCCATTTGACTACGTCAGGGACTCACTTATCGGATGGACTTCCCTTCTTTTTGCTTACCGCCAGCACGACATTGGCATCAGCGGCGAAGGTATGATCGATGGTCGTGGTTTTGAAATTGCCAACCGGGTCATTGACTACATCCACAGCGGACTGATAAGCGATCAACTCAAAAATGACCGCCCCAATGAGACCATGCGCCCGCAGAATCTCTACTTCAGGGAATGCACGCAGGTGCACATACAGGGCATCACCCTCAAGGACCCCGGCAGCTGGAATGAAACATATGATCAGTGTAAGAACCTCCTGGTTGAAAACATCCGCGTAGACAGCAAGTCATATTGGAACAACGACGGCATAGACGTGGTTGACTGCGATAGCGTGGTTATTCGGAATTCATATTTTGACGCGGCAGATGACGGTATCTGCTTTAAATCTCATGACTTTACAAAGATTTGCCAGAACGTGGTGGTTGACAATTGTACAATCCGCTCAAGTGCTAATGGACTGAAATTTGGAACGGTATCACGGGGTGGCTTTAAAAATTTCAAGGTCACCAACCTGCACGTGTTTGATACCTACCGTTCAGCCATCACCTTTGCGGCGGTGGATGGAGCTGAGATCGAAAATATCGAAGTAGATGGCCTTAAAGCCATTCATACAGGTAATGTCATTTACCTGCGGATTGGGGATCGGTGGAGTGGAGGAAAAAAACCAATCATGAAAAACATCCGAATCTCTAATGTCTATGCTGAAGTGCCGGCCAGCAAGCCAGACTCGGGTTACAACTACGAGGGACCTGTTGAAGATCTGCCCCGTAATATCTCACCAGCCAGCATTGTGGGCATGCCTCAATACCTTATCCAGGATGTATACCTCACAAACATTGAGATGGTATATCCCGGCGGTGGCAACCCTTATTATGCCAAACGTGGCACTACCGATGCAGAACTGGACAGCGTACCACTTATGGCTGACAAATACCCTGAATTCTCCCAGTTCAAGGAACTTCCTGCCTGGGGAGTATATGTACGCTATGCACAGGGCATTCATTTTGAGAACGTCCGCCTCACCGCCAAACAAAGAGACTACCGCCCTGCCGTCGTACTAGACTATGTGACTAATGCCATGGTGAAAGGCCTAAGCTTTAATGAGCCTGACAGCAAAAAAAAGAAACAGCTTTTTATCCATCAATCTAAATATATAAAAAAATAATGAAACGCTTCTTCACGACATTTGGCCTCCTGTTGGGCTTCTGCTCGCCTTTCCTGGCTATCAGTAAAGATTACCAAGCTTCATTGTTTGGCATCAAATCAAATGGCAGCACACTAAACACCAAAGCCATCCAAAAAGCCATCGACTATATTCATGACCAGGGTGGTGGCCGCCTGGTATTTTATGTAGGTCGCTACCTCACCGGCAGTATCCAACTCAAGTCCAATGTCACCCTCAAACTACATGAGGGCGCCGTGCTGGTTGGCGCCACCTCTGTCTATGATTACATGGCCAATGGCCAGCCACAAGCACTCATTCATGCCGAGGGCCAAGAAAACATTGGCATATCGGGGCTAGGTGTTATAGAAGGCAATGGCCGCTACCTCCTGGATGCCATACATGACCAGCAGGAAAAAGGGTTTCTGACAAAGGAAAGCCCCACCATCCCCGGGCTATTAGATTTTAGGCAGTGTAAGGGTATTCAAGTAGATTCTGTAAACTTCTGGGGGGCCGCTGGGAAGGTACAGGTTTACTCAGCATGTAAGCAAGTACGAATTACCAGGATTGCCGTCATCAGTAAGATAAGTACGGGCAACACCGGGCTAATCTTTTCCAACTGCTCGGCTGTATCGCTGACCGACTCTTATGTAGAGACATCTGGTAAACCGTTTTTAGACGAGGGAAACAATGTGGATATGGAGGTGAAGCACACTTCAGATGCGAAGGGTATCCCTATTTTTTAATATTTAAGGCTCTTTAAATTGATTTTTGAGATATCGGGTAATTATTTTTTTTCTTATGGTTGATAAGTCTGATCGCGGTGGAAGATTTGGTGCGATACTTTGGTGTCCAACTTTAGTGTACTGCAATGATGGCTTACCATTATTGTAGTGAGCTAATATTGGTAAGCTCATCATTGCAGTACAGAATTAAGGTTAATACCCCTGCCGGGCAATTTCTGCAAAGAAATTTTGACCGCAGTACTATTTCATAACAGAACTCAGTATTATTTTTTAACCGAAAACACATAAGCCGAATGTGTTTGATACACTTTTCCAGGCTCTAAAATAATGGATGGGAATGCCGGTTGATTTACTGCATCCGGAAAATGTTGGGTCTCTAAGGCAATTGCCGTGCGGTGATCATCTTTAAGCCCATGTTTAAGCAAATTTGCGCCCAGCATAAAATTACCACTGTAAAACTGCAGCCCAGGCTCCGTGGTATAAATATCCATCACAATCCCACTTTTGTCGCCCACTACCTTCGCAGCATGGCTATAAGCCCCTGGAGCAGGCTTGTTCAGTACATAATTATGATCATAACCTTTACCAAATGCCAGCTGTTCATTTTTTTCATTGATACGGCTGCCAATAGTTGTGGGCGTTCTGAAATCAAACGGGGTTCCTGCTACCTTGTCAAGACGCCCAAAAGGTATTAATGAGCTGTCAATAGGAGTATACCGGTCAGCATCAATCTGCAGGATATGCCTATCAATTGTGCCACTTCCTGCACCATTCAAATTGAAAAATCCATGATTCGTCAGGTTCACCGGTGTCCTTTTATCGGTTTTGGCCTCATATTCCAAGTTTAAAGACCGGTCGCCTTTTAAGGTAAAAGTAATCTTGACAGCCAGGTTCCCCGGAAAATTCTCTTCGCCATCCGGAGAGTTATAGCTAAGCTGCAGCGTAGAATCATTCGGTTGGGCTGCATCCCAAACAACATATTGAAAACCCTTTTTACCACCGTGCAATGTATTTATACCATTGTTGGTAAAAATATGGTAGGTTTTCCCGTCCAGTGTAAATGTCCCTTTGGCAATGCGGTTACCCACACGCCCAATGCTGGCACCAAAATAAGGTTCTGTAGACGCCTCATAGTCTTTCAATGATCCAGGACCCACAATCACATCGGTCAGTTTTCCGGCACTGTCCGGAACCAAGAGGCTTACCAGCCTGCCGCCATAATTGGTGATGGACGCCGTAATACCCGAAGCATTCCTGATGGTATATAACCTAACCGCTTTACCGTCTATCGTATCCTTAAAAACATTGGTATCTGCTAATAGAGTGTTCGTATTGGTGGCAGTAGTATCCCCTTTTTGTGCATGTGCTGTATCTTGCCGTTGCGGGTTACCACAGGACATCAGGGCCATAAGCCCACCAAGGAAAAAGATTCTTATCATGGTCTATAAATTAATGTTGCATAGTTAATGATATAAAACCATAATTACAAACTTAGTTCAACTTATAGCCTCTCGGCCCGATCTTTGTATAAATTAATTTGATGGGTAAATATTGTACATACCTCACAATAAATTAATATTTCTTACGAAATAATTTGTAAAGGATTTCTTAAATTTGAACTTTAGGAAAGCATTCCTTGAGGCTAAACAAACAAATCTGTTTAATATAAGTTATAAGCTTAGTTAATAACTTTGATAGCTAACGATAAGGCGCCGAACAGAAAAGTATATATTTTAAATTTAACAAGGTCTGATTGCAGCATTAACCATAAAGTATATAGTAAAATTACAGAAATGACAAACTGGAAACGATTAGAACAAGTAATACATTGGAGTGGACTATCAACTAACGCCTTTGCGTTATCCATTGGCCTTAAACGTGCTGAAAACCTTTACCAGATTAAAAAAGGCAATAATGCGATCAGCCAGTCGCTGGCAGCAAAAATTACAAAAAAATATACCACCATTAGCAGATCTTGGCTTTTAACTGGCGACGGCCACATGCTTACTGACCAGGATAAACCTTCAGGCAAAAAGATACCTTACTATGAATCCGGCTTTTCAGATTTAAATGAAACAGATGGAAAACTGCCAGAGCCTTCTTACTTTATTGAAGTACCCCTCATTATGGATGCCGAATTTGCCATTATATGTGTAGGCAACTCTATGCAACCCGAAATTCCGGCCGGCTCCATCGTCACCCTTAAAGAAATATCAAAGGAGCTTATTCTGCCTGGGGAAACTTATTTTGTGGTTACCAAGAACTATAGCACCATCAAAACCATCCGCACGGTTGAAAATGATCCGAAAAGCTTGCGACTCATCCCGAAAAACCTGCAGGACTACGATGAGGCTGTTATACCGATAACGGCAATTATTCGCCTATTTCTGGTAAAAGGAATGATCTCTACAAAAATATTGTAACGCGTTAAAGCAGGCTCAATATTTCTTCCAGGTAATTCCGATCATTTGAAAGTCGTGGCACTTTGTGCTGCCCGCCCAGCTTATTCTGTTTTTTAAGCCACTTGTAAAAAGTGCCAGCAGGCGCATTATGTATCAGTGGTTTCTTTAACGCCAAGTCGTTAAAGCGTTTTGCATCATAATCGGAATTTACCTCCCGGAGCGTTTGGTCAAAAACCTCACAAAAGTGCTCAAAGTTGTTCGGTTGCTGTTCAAATTCAATGATCCATTCATGGGCCCCTGCATCCTGATCGCTAAAATAAATCGGGCCTGCCGTATAATCGCTAATAATAGCGCCTGTTGAGGCACAAGCTGCCTTCAGGCCATCATCAGCATTGTCCACAATCAGTTCCTCTCCAAACGTGTTGATGTAATGTTTGGTGCGACCTGTTATTAAGATACGGTAAGGGGATAAGTTCGTAAATTTAACCGTATCACCTATAAGATAGCGCCATAAACCCGCATTGGTAGAAATAATGATGGCGTAATTCTTGCCCAGCTCCACTTCGTCCAGGCCCACTGTTTGCGGGTTTTCCTCTCCAAAATGATCCATGGGTAAAAATTCATAGAAAATACCGTAATCGAGCATGAGCAGCAAGTCGTCAGAATCTGATTGATCCTGCATGGCAAAGAAACCCTCTGAAGCATTGTAATTTTCCAGGTAGTACATCGCCTCTGACGGGATCAGTTTTTTAAACTGTTCTTTATAGGGCTTAAAGCTTACCCCGCCATGAAAGTAAAATTCAAGGTTTGGCCAAACTTCCAGCAAGTTATCTTTACCTGTCATCTCCAGGATGCGTTTAGCCAAAACCACATTCCAGGTAGGCACGCCCGAAAGGTTGGTTACATTTTCATTAATGGTAATGCGTGCAATATCCTCTATTTTTTCTTCAAAATTCGGATTCAGCGTAACCGCAATGTCCGGTGTGCGGTACATTTCTGCCCAGAAAGGCAGGTTGCGGATCAGTATGGCCGACAGGTCGCCATACATTGACTCGGCATTCAGTTGGCTAATCTGGCTGCTGCCACCCAATACCAACCCTTTGCCCGTAAAGATCTTTGCATCCGGCCGGTTATGGCAGTAGATCGTCAAAAGGTCTTTTCCTCCCTGAAAATGGCAATCTTCCAAAGCCTCTTCACTAACCGGGATAAACTTGCTGCGATTGGCCGTCGTGCCCGACGACTTGGCAAACCATTTAATGTCTGATGGCCAAAGCACATTTTGCTCACCCAGCACCATGCGGTCAATGTAGGGTTTCAAGGTATTATAATTTTGGATGGGCACCCGTTCCTTATAAATCGCTGGCGTAAGTACCGATTCATAATCATACATTCTTCCCCATTCTGTGCCCTGGGCAGCCATAATAAGGCTATTAAACCATTCTTCCTGCACTTCGTGCGGATATTTCATAAAAAGCTCTATCTGGTGGATGCGCTTTTTCATAATCCAGGTAAAGATGGAGTTAACGATGGCCATGTATTTCTAATAATTGGTTAGTAAGTTTATTAAAGCTTCTTTCGTCTAAGCTCAAAATTTTGTCCCAGGTAAAATTTACGTGCCCGCTCATTAACGGCTATTTCCTCGGGCGTACCCGTCAGAAAAATCTTTCCTTCCGTCAGTAGGTAGGCCCGGTCTGTAATTGAAAGGGTTTCCTGCACATTGTGATCGGTGATCAGCACCCCAATATTCCGTTTCTTTAATTTAGATACAATGCTTTGAATTTCTTCCACGGCAATGGGGTCCACACCGGCAAAGGGTTCATCCAATAGAATAAAATGGGGTTTTGCTGCCAGTGCCCGGGCAATTTCAGTACGTCGGCGTTCTCCTCCGGAAAGGAGGTCGCCCCTATTTTTTTGCACACGGCCCAAGCTAAATTCATTGATCAGTTCTTCCAGTTTCTCTTTGCGCTCTTCCCTATTTTTATAATGGATCTCCAATACGGCCATAATGTTGTCTTCTACCGAAAGCTTACGGAATACGGAAGCTTCCTGGGCCAAATATCCTATCCCCTTTTGCGCCCTGCGGTACATCGGGTCAGTGGTTATCTCTACCTCATCCAGGTATACATGGCCTTCATTGGGCTTAATCAGGCCCACAATCATATAAAAAGAAGTAGTTTTACCAGCACCGTTAGGTCCAAGCAACCCCACAATTTCACCCTGTGAAACCTCAAAGGAAACATCGTTTACCACTGTACGTTGTTTATATTTCTTAATAAGGTGTTCCGCTCTTAAAATCATACTAATTTTTTATGGATCCGGCTAGCCGAATCCCTTTCAAATTTAATTGAATGTTTGTTTTATTCCGCCAATTATTTTCTTCCACTGTATAACAAATATCAATGGCCGCACCGCTGTTCACCAATGCGTCGTATTCGCTCATTTGAAAACCGATCGCCTCAAAAGGAGGCGATCCCTCCTGCCTAAGCACCATTTTAAGATGCTTTTGATTTATCAGCGTAGCATGGCCTACAGCATATACCCCGCAGCTCATAAATAATGGTTGTGGGTTATCAGTACCAAAGGGTTCAAATTGCTTCAAAATGCGTAGAAATCGGGCATCGATCGCCTTCAGGGGAACACAGTCATGGATCGTTAAACCTTTCACCAGCTGATCTGGATGGATCCTGCTGGCAACCACTTCTTCAAATAGCTGGCTAAAAGCCTCCACATTTTCGGGTTTCATGGTTAGCCCGGCTGCATAACGGTGCCCCCCGAACTGCTCCAACAAGCTTCCGCAGGCGTGCAATGCATCGTAAAGATCAAATCCTTCTACCGATCGTGCAGATCCCGTCACGGCCCCATTTGCAGCTGTCAGCACTACCGTGGGCCGGTAATAACTTTCCGTAAGCCGGGATGCCACAATGCCGATCACGCCTTTGTGCCAATCTTGCTTAAAAACCACCGTGGTGGTGTTTTTTTGCCTACTGCTATCTGCTGCAATAATGGCCAATGCCTCGGCTGTAATTTGAGTGTCCACCTCCTTTCGGCGCAAATTATGGTCATTCAGGGGCGCGCCAAACTGTTCCGCGTTTAGCTGGTTGGCTGTGGTCAAAAGCTGCACCGCCTCTTCGCCATGCTTAATCCGTCCGGCAGCATTAATGCGTGGAGCTATCTGGAATACCACATCTGCCAACGTAAAAAAGCTTTTTTCACTACACTGCTTCATTAGCGCCCGCAAGCCCGCACATGGTTCGCTATTCAATTTTTTCATGCCATAATGTGCCAATATCCGGTTTTCACCGGTTAAGGGCACCATGTCAGCCGCAATACTGACTGCTACCAAGTCTAAATAGGCCATGACGGATAATTCATCCATCCGATGCTCTTTGGCAAACGCCTGGATGAGTTTAAAGCCAATGCCACATCCGGATAGTTCTTTAAACGGGTAGGAGCAATCGGGCCTTTTGGGGTCCAGTACTGCACAGGCTGCCGGCCATTCGCTTTCTGGCAAGTGGTGGTCGCCGATAATAAAATCTATACCCAGCTCTTTGGCATAGGCTACCTCCCGTACCGACTTAATGCCGCAATCCAGCGCAATAATTAGGCTATATCCCTTGCTGCTGGCATAGTCAATGCCACTTATGGATATACCATAACCTTCTTTATACCGGTCGGGAATGTAATATCCTATGCCATTACAGTATCTGGACAAAAAGCCATAAACCACCGCTACGGCCGTTGTACCATCTACATCGTAATCGCCGTAGATCAGTATTTTTTCTTTTGCGGCAATAGCTTCCCCTATACGGTTAACGGCGGCTTGCATATCTTTCATCTCAAATGGGTCGTGCAATGCCGCCAGTTGTGGCCTGAAAAACCGGTGTGCGTCATCAAAACTTTCGATACCCCGGTTTACCAGCAAGCGTGCTATTATGGCATTCACGCCCAACGCTTCGCTAAGCGCTGTAACCTTGCCTACGTCTGCTTCCGGCTGTTGTATCCATCGTTTTTGCATTTGCATATCCCTGCAAGTTTAGCTAATTTTGTATGTTACGGCCGTAAATATACATAAAAAACAATGACAGCATATTCCTTAGATGAAGGTTCCTATTCCGTTGACAGTTCTAAAAAATTTGTTCCTTTTAATGAAAAGACTGATAAGAAAGCGGATCGTAAGGGTTCCATGTTTATCCACGTCCATCCTTTCCTAATTCAGACTGCTCGTGACCTCATCTTATTAGATAGTGGCCTGGGTTATGCTGATGCCGACGAGGAACTGGTGCTTCATCAAAATATCCGTAAATCGGGTTATGAGCCTTCCCAGGTAAGCTTGGTGCTGTTATCGCACTTGCACCAGGACCACGTGGGTGGTATGGTGACCAAAAAAAACGGACGCCTCAACCTTGCTTTCCCGGATGCTGAATATGTTGTGCAACGTGGTGAGTGGGAATATGGTTATTCGGGTAGCGGGTCATACAAAACCGACGTAATGGATGTTTTGCAGCGCAGTGGCAACTTGCATTTCGTGGAGGGCAGCGGCCGGCTGAATGATGAGGTTACCTACGAGCTGACGGGAGGCCATACGCCCTATCACCAGGCTTTTCATGTCAATGCTGACGGGGATCATTATTTTTTCGGGGCTGATGTGCTTCCTGAGCCCGAGGAGTTACAGCATAAGTTTGCTGCTAAGTATGATTATGATGGGCGTAAAAGTATGGAACTACGGCAACAGTATGGTGAGCTGGCTGCTGCTGAAGACTGGGTAGTGCTGTTCTATCATTCTACTAATATTGCTATAGGCCGGGTACAGCTTGTTCAAAATACTTTCAAAATCGTACAGGCCTGAGTGATCTCGCCAACCTGTAGGCAGAAAATCCTTAAGCCTATGCTATTCTTACATTATCATAATGGTACGTGCAAAGAGATATTGGGCATATTCATCGTTTCGTGTATCGTTGTTGGATGGTACAGAGACCAGCTTATTTCATAAATCCCCCCTTTGTGTACATCCCATGAAGACAGTTCCTTTTGGTACAACCGCTGAGGTATATCCTTATCCAGTTGAAATATCACCTGCTGCTGGAACATATTATTTGATTTGATGATGAGCTGGTTGATGCCTTTGGCTAAATGCAAAAGCACAATATCAGACTTTTCACCTCCACGTTTTTCATTGTTATGCAGCAAGATATTGTCGCCGTTTAGGGCAAGGGCGATCCCATCTCCAGAGGTAACTTTCACCAGCACATCCGTCTCTTTATCGGCCGTTACTTGCTGTTCAAAATAATAACAATTCCTACGGTCAGCTTCAAGGACAATCTTACTTTTATGTTGGTTTTCCGTCCAAGGCTTACCTCTCCAAAGCTTGGTCACATCCACCAAACCTTTATAGCCACCTACTTCTTCTATTCCCTCTTCAAAAGGACCTGCCACATACAGACTACCCCATTGGATATTGGCATCCTTCTGCCCAATAGGTTCCTCTTTGCCATCCTTCAAATCTATCACTGTTTCTTTTCCGGCCACTACCAAGGATAATTGGCGGCCTGCTTCCTGGTCGGAATACCACAATACCGGTTTGAGCACTTTACGCTTTTCGGCCACTAAATTCCAAGTTTCTTTTATCGTACTGTTAAAACGACTATTATAATCGATCCCCGAATTACTGAAAGCCTTAAATGAGTTTTTATGATTGAGCCTTAAGGGCTGATCGGCCACTTGGATCAGGTGCGCAGGTGTGATGGTATATCCCTTGGCAAAAGTAAGTGCGACTACTTTAAACTCTTCTGCCGCAGAAAAACCTTTAGGCAACCTAACCGTCCATTGCTCCTTCCCTTTTTCTACTTTAGGCTTTGCTCCTGGCTCACCCAGCACAGCAGCCGCTATAGCCTGCCCTTGAATCCGGGGCAACCGTATCACATTATTTTCTGGCTGTTGCAGTAGTATTAAATAGATTTTATTGGGTGTGCTGGTCACCGTACCCCATGCAAAGGTCTCCCGAAATGGATCTGGTGCCGTACCGTAAATAGCCTCCCGGTTCACCTCCAGCCACTTTCCCATGCGCAATAAGATATCTTTCTCATACGGCACCACTTCTCCATCCCCTTTTGGGCCGATGTTGAGTAAATATTTGCCGCCCCTGCCTGCTACATGGATCAGGCTCGTGAGCTTCTCCCTGTATTTTTCATCCGCTGGCACGCGCTTCTGCCAGGAACGGTAACCCCAGGTCTCATCAAAAAAAGAAGCTGGCGACTGCCAGGGAACCCCTATTTCATAATCTGGCTGATGATTATCTGAAGTGACCGTAAAATCGCCCATATCATTTCCCAGGCGGCTACCGACCATACAATCAGGCTGCAACTCATGCACCAATGCCCGCATCTCCCTGCTCTGCTCAAGGGTATTAGAGCCCATGTCAAACCAAAGTTCAGATATTTCGCCATAGTTACTGAGCAGTTCACGCACCTGCGCCAAATTGTATTGATGATGGCGCGGCGGAATAGAGTCAGAGTTATGGCTGGAGATCGGTGAGCCCTCCGGCAAATGCCAATCGATATTTGAAAAATAAAGCCCAAACTTAATGCCGTGCCGCCTGCAGGCTTCTGAAAGCTCTTTCACCACATCCTTCTTATAAGGTGTAGCCTTTACTACATTAAAGTCGGTGGTCTTGGTGTCCCACATACAAAAACCATCGTGGTGCTTTGATGTAAACACGATAGCCCGCATGCCTGCATGCTTTGCCAGCATTACTACAGAGTCTGCATTCCACTTTACCGGATTGAACTGATGGGCTACATTGGCATAGCTGTCACTATAGATCCCGGCATGTGCCTGGATCTGTTCTCCCAATCCCCTTGTCACGGGCTTGCCATCCCATACACTTCCCAATACCGAGTAAATGCCTCCCCAATGTATGAACATGTTGAAACGTTCGTCCTGCCATCTTTTGAGCTGCGCTGTTCCTGGTTGCGCAAAGGCAGCGACACTCCAGAGCATCAACATCCATATATAACCCGCTTTTTTCATGCACATAGAAACTTTTTTTGGCTCATGCTGTTTAAATCATCAAAGTTGAACAAGTATAAACAAAAAATGTGAATGAGTAAACGGTTGAAAATTCTGATCACTGGTGCAGGCACCGGGTTTGGATGTGATGTTGCGTTAGCATTGGTGAAGGAAGGTCATGACGTCATTGCTGCGGTGGAAATTCCGTCACAGGTTAGTTCGCTTGGAAAACTGGCGGAGAGCAAAGGCCTCAAATTACGTATTGAAAAATTGGATGTATCTAAGCCTGCTGACCATGTAAAAGCGTGGGATTGGGATATTGATGTACTGATCAACAATGCCGGAATTTCTGAAGGTGGGGCTGTTGTGGATATCCCTGCTGACCATATCCGAAAGCAGTTTGAGGTAAACGTCATAGGCCCTATAGGCCTTACACAAGGCTTTGTCAAGAAAATGATTAAAAATAAAAAAGGGAAAGTGGTATTTATATCCTCCGTTGCAGGCTTGACGACCGATCCCTTTACCGGAGCCTATTCGGCTTCTAAACATGCTATTGAAGCCTTTGCAATGGCTTTAAATAAAGAAGTGAAAGAATTTGGCATTCAGGTCGCAGTAGTAAATCCAGGGCCTTTCCTCACTGGTTTTAATGATCGCATGTTTGAGACGTGGAAAGATTGGGAGAAACCTACTGATCAAAATGTATTTGATTATAACAAAATAGCGTTTCCTCATGCACAATTTGATCCTGCTGTAGTGGTGGAAAGGATTGTTGAAGTAGCCATTGGTGCCAATACTTTTTACCGAAATGTAGTACCCTTACAGTCAGAGCAGGAATCCAAGAAACAAATGGATGCGTTGTGGACATTGCAACAGAACGAACCAGTGGTCGGAAAGCCTGATGAACTCGTAAAGGAAGCCTATAAAATGAAACCTGGTACTCCGGCATAAAAGGCTCTTTATTCTGTCCGGGCTGGTCGTGGCCCGGGTCTTCACTTCGCTCCAGACCCTAATCGCCACTCCCCAGCCCGGACAGAAAAGACCAAAGCCGTGCTTCCATATACCAAAAAGATTTACTTATAACCAGCATTTCCTATCGGTATAAAACATATCATGTATTTGACCATAGTATTGAGCAGCTGCTGGCCATGGATAACCCATTTGCCACTATTATGGCCACCTTGCAAAGCGCCTGGATTAACAAAAAAGCCAGTGAAGCGCTAATAGAAAGCCGAAAAATCGACCCGGAACGAATAGACACACTACTTTACATAATAAAAACATTGATGTATATTGATAATTCAGAATTAAACAGTAAATTTGACTCAACAATGGATCAGCTATTAGGAAGGAAAAAAGTTATGGGCGTAATAGAAACCGTAAGAATGTTGGAACGGGAAAAAACAGAAGCAAAAACCCGAAATGAAGAAAAAAAAGAGTTTGTTACAAATCTTATTCAGAAACTTGGTCTATCAGACGATCAAGCTGCAGATGTAGCCACTGTCTCCGTTGAATTCGTTCGTAAAATCAGAGCTTCTTTAGCAAAGAAAGCAAAAAATTAAGGCCGGTATACCTTATACATAATACATAACCATCCGTTGATTCATCGGGTGGTTTTTGTTTTTGGTATGAGCACGACTTAATCTTAAAAACTAAACCAAGACATACTTATTCATCCCACCGCCCCATTCTTCACCTGGTATAGTCCGGACGATCTTATTACGTGGATGCTTGGTGAGTAGTGCAGTTATTTTTCCCGGCTCAGCGATTACGCCTTCAGCTTTTTTAATAGCGATAGCGATTTCGGCAGCTGTATGAGGTGTCTTCAAAAATTTTGTGCCAAGCAAATTGTCCAAGTATGGTGCTAGTTTAATACGCGGTTGTTTTTTCCGGATTTTTCGGTCTTGTTTTACTTGAATAAGGTAATCCTGCAACGCCTTTGGCATTTTCTTTAAAGGAGGAATTCGGAAATTGGGATTACCAAATTCGTAGTAAGTTACACCAAAAGATTTGGCAATTCTTTCGATCATTTCTATTCCTGTGTTATGCTTCCCCAATTCAATATCTGTAATAGTAGATTGCTCAGAACTTATCATTTTTGCATACTCATTCTGGGTTAACTCAATACTTTCCCTATAAAGCTTCAATCTTTCTCCAAATTGAACTTTAATACTGCTATCTTTTTTATTCAAAATATTAAACTTTTTCTTGCCATTAATATTTTTAATTTATACCTTTGTATCATCGGTTTACAAATGGCCAACCATCAAAGTTTAAAGCCACTTGTTTACCACGCATATTCGTCCCGGCATGCCGGGGCAAAAAACAGGTCTCTCGGACCAGAAACCACCAATTTCGACAACGAGGAGACCGTGAATTCGTCCCTTGGCTGGATATTTTGTATCTTGGCCGGTGCATTTCCACAAGGGCGGTTCCGTGTCTTGTTATGTTGTCAGCTTTGATTTATCGAAGCATTGGTTCTTGGTGGTACCATGGTACATAACGGCGGTCCGCCCTTTGGTTATGCAAATACCAAAGACTAAGCCTCCTTCCCATTTTCCCGGTCCGGGAAACCTGTTCTATACACTAACAAATTTTAGACGCGTATGGAACAATTGTTTACACGATCCAAAAACCAATCCTTCTCCCACCCCTCGCGCGTGGGCTACCGGATCTGCATCCTGCAGAATCCGATCATCCGTATTATTTGTGCACCAGAGTAGCTTAGCGCCCAAAGCTTTTTTTAATTAACTGATTTTTAATATTAATACACCAATAAATGAATAATTTTTATTCAACAGGACACTATTGCCCCAATTTCTGGCTAAAGATAGCCATTTTCGGAATAGGTTGTCTGCCATTTTTGACGGCACGGGCACAGAAAACCGACAGCCTTAGAAAAAGCCTGCAAGATTCTGTATTCCAATTAGAAGAAGTACAAGTCAGCACTGGTTATCAAACCCTTCCCAAAGAGCGGGCAACGGGCAGCTTTGAGCACATTAGCAATGAGGCGATTAATCTTACACCTGGAATCAGCATTATTGACCGACTGGAAGGCACAAGCAGTATTTTGTTTGACCACCGGGGTGCAAACGGCCCAAAATTACAAATTCGTGGATTGTATACACTGGATGAAGGTATCTCCCAGCCGCTGGTCATCCTTGACAATTTTTCGTATGAAGGCGACTTGCAATCCATTAATCCAGCGGATATTTTTGATGTCACCATCCTGAAAGATGCGGCCGCTGCAAGTATTTGGGGTGCCCGGGCAGGCAATGGCGTCATCGTCATCCGTACCAAAAAGGGTTCCTACAACAAAAAAACACATGTCTCGCTAGCCAGCACCCTGCAAACCACCTCCCGACCGAATCTTTCTAAGCTCCAACTTTTGCCTTCCAGCGATTTCATCGACCTGGAAATATCCCTATTCAAGCTTGGGGCCTACGATGACGAAATTAATGATACCTATTCCATGCACCCACTTACTCCAGTAATCCAGCTGCTGAATGAGCGTAAAAATGGGCTTATTTCAGCTGCTGACAGCGCCAACCAAATCGATGCCCTGCGCAAGAATGACGTTAGGCGTGATTTTGAACGATATATCTACCGTCCATCTTTCCTTCAAAGCCATCAGGCCTCTCTTGACGGAGGCTCGGAAAACATGAACTATCGCTTATCCATTGGATATGACCGGAATCTTGAAGAATTGGTCGGAAACGACCTCAACCGTTATACCTTAAATCTCAGCAACCAATACAAACCATTTCGCCTACTTGAAATAAATACCCAAATTCAATACAGCGAAAGCCGATCCTATCAGAACAGCTTAGGGGGTTTTGGTTCAAGCGTATATAGTTTGGGCAATGATTTTTCTTCTAGTTTTCAATTGCCCATCTACGCCCAATTGGCCGATAATAATGGGAACGCCTTACCTATCGACAAATACCGCAAAGAATGGCTGGATAGCGTAGGGGGAGGTAGACTGCTGGATTGGTCATTCAAGCCACTGGACGAAATCAATCATCGTAACTATTTGAATAGCGGAAAAAGCATACTAGTAGATTTGGGTTTTAATATTAAGCCCATGTCTTTCCTAAGCATTGAAACCAGCTATCAGTACCAGCGCCACCGGAGTGATGAGCACCATGAAAACGATGCTGATTCGTATATGTCGCGAGATATGATTAACCGTTACACCAATCTGAATTCCGCTGATGCCAACACCATGCACCCTATTCCCATAGGCGGCATTCTGGATATTCAGCAAGAATCGCAGGCCATCCACAGCTTCCGAACACAACTTCACGTCGAGGAAGAATTGGGCCCTAACCACCTATCCGTGCTTGCTGGCTCCGAGATCAGGCAGCTACAAGCAGACGGAAGTAATCATCGAACTTATGGATACACCGACCGCTCAAATGTAGCCAGTGTTGATTATATTCATATTTATCCCCAAATAGTAGGTTACGGAAACTATATTCCTATGCTTGAAGGTTATTCGGCCGCTACTAACCGCTATTTGTCCTTTTATGGAAATGCCGCATTTAATTACCAAAATCGGTTTACGCTATCCGTCAGCGGCCGCAACGATGCGGCCAATTTATTTGGTGTTAAAACACGCGATCGCTGGAAGCCCCTCTATTCGGCAGGGATAAGTTGGGACATTGCCCATGAAACCTTTTATCGCAGCAACTTGCTTCCTTATTTGAAGCTCCGTTTAACCTATGGCTATCAGGGCAATGTTAATAACGGTATTTCAGCCAGCACCCGCATCAGCTATTTACCCGCATCCGACAATACCCCTATCAATGTCCCTTATGCAATCGTCAGCTCAGGTGAAAATCCAACTTTACGATGGGAAACAGTCAGGCAAGTCAACGCCGCGCTGGACTTCGGCTTTCCCCACCACCGCCTCAGTGGCTCCATTGATTTATACTTTAAAAGATCTTCGGATGTCTTATCTTACGAAAATGCCGATCCCACGGGCGGTTTTAGCTTGCTGTACCGCAACTCTGCACAAATAACAGGAAGAGGGCTGGAAATCCAATTAACTAGTTTGAACATTCAGCAAGGGAACATTAGTTGGAGAACAAACCTGCTTTTAAACTATAATCACTATGAAGTTTCCAAATACCTGTATGATGATAACAGGAGTACATTTGTCAGCGACGGTGACGTCATCACCCCAATGTCCGGTTATAATCCATATGCCATATTGAGTTATCGTTGGGCTGGTTTGGATCCAGCCAATGGCAATCCGCGCGGCTACTTAAATGGAAAAGTAAGCGGCAACCTGGACAGTATTACAAACTATACGTCCCTCATGGACCTGGTTAATCAAGGCCCGGCCTTGCCAGTGGTGTTTGGCAATTTACTAAACACGTTCACCTATAGTAATTTTGACCTAAGCATTAATATCATGTATAAATTAGGATATTATTTCAGGGCAAAAACATTGAATTATAATAATTTGTTTAATACTGGATTAGCCCATGCCAGCCTAAAAGATCGTTGGATGAAACCCGGGGATGAGCAGTTGACAAATGTTCCGTCTCTTATCTACCCTAACCCAGGCATGGAACGGGATAACTTCTATCATTTTGCGGATATCAACGCCCTGAAGGGAGACCATATCCGTTTACAAAACGTCAAACTGGGCTATCGTTATAAAAAGGTCCATTTTTACGCGTATGCAGACAACCTTCACTTACTGCTTTGGAAGGCAAACAAGCAAGGCATTGATCCAGATTATCCGGATGGAATGATAGCACCAACTTCCTATGCCTTTGGCATGAATGTATCCTTTTAATTAAATTTTTCTGAGCATGAAATCACACCTTTATTTTTGTCTCCTTGCAGCATCCTGTGTGGCACTTGTATCCTGCAAGAAATACCTGGACAAACTGCCCAATGCCAAATTAGCCGTCCCGACCACCTTAAGTGATCTTCAGGCACTATTGGATTCCTATACCTTAACGAAAAAATATGCTTCCTCATTCAGCATTATGGAAGACAGCTATTACGTGTCCAGCGCAAACTACCGTTCGGTAACGAACAGCACCTTCCGCAACCTGTATGCGTGGTTGTCCGATCCGGACGACTTAGCAGACTGGACTGGTGTTTATACTTCTGTTGCGGTTGTATGCAACACTGTATTGGATTATGCCTCCCGGCTAGATGCTGGGGCAACAGAGGCCAACGCCCTAAATGATGTCAAAGGACGGGCCCATTTTTTACGCGGATTCTATTATTTTTCCATCTCGCAGTTATTTACGCCTCCATATGACAAAAGTAAAGAGCAGTCCGGACTAGGTCTACCGTTGAAGTTAACCAACGACATCAATGAACCCCTCTATCGTTCTTCTGTCAAAGAGACCTACGCGCAAATCCTGCTAGATCTTCAGACAGCAAGCCAACTCCTTCCTGAAAGGCAAGCCCTGAAAACAAGGCCTGATAAAGCATCTGCATATGGAGCATTGGCCCGAGTATATCTTACCCTGGACCAAGCTGACTCAGCGTATTTTTATGCAGATCGCTGTATAAAACTGTACGGTGGCGATCACCTAATTGATTTTAATAGTCTCGCACTTTCAGCTTCTGCACCATTTGTCCGCTTTAACAACGAAGTTATTTTCCATTGTGTGGGCCCTACGGCCTCCATCATTGCCAATTCGATGGCTAAAATCGACAGTAACCTCTATGCAAGCTATTCAGACGATGACCTTCGCAAACAGGCTTACTTTAAAAGCAACAACAATGGCACCTATCAGTATAAAGGGGATTATGATGGCAAGGGTACGCAAACCGGTTATACCTTCGGCGGCATTACGCTGGATGAAATGTATCTCATCCGTGCAGAAGCGGGAGCCAGGACCGGGAACATTGCGCAGGCCCTGCAAGACCTGAATAGATTGTTGCTTAGCCGATGGCGAAAAGATACGTTTCATCCTTATGCCACCCAGGATGCGCAGGAGTTCCTGTCATTGATCATTGGGGAACGTCGCAAAGAACTGATATTTAGAGGAACTCGGTGGCTTGACCTGCGACGATTGCGCAATGACCCTGCTCTTTCCGTGACACCAGAAAGGCTCATTGACGGAAAACGCTACCAGCTGACACCGGAATCTGAAGGTTATACGCTCAAAATACCTGCTTACATCGTTGGATTCGGCCATATATCCCAAAACCCCTAATACAAAAATCGACATGAAATCTATTCTTTTAATTAAAATCTGCTTGTCTTTACTGCTTGGTTGTGTATATTATAGACCCATGTTGGCACAGCCGCTTCCCATTGGTGCACAAATGCCTCCATTGATCTTTGACAAGATCTATAATCATGAAAACAAACCACTCAGCCTTGCTGATCTGAAAGGCAAATTCGTCGTATTTGACTTTTGGAACACCTATTGCAGCGGCTGCATTTCCGGACTTCATAAATTTGACAGCCTGCAAAAAATAGTTAAGGATAAATTATACGTCATCGCCGTTACACGGGAAAAATCAGATGTAGTCTCAAGATTTTGGAGCCACAATAAATACTTAGTTGGTATCAAAATCCCCACGATTATCGAAGACACCCTGTTGCATTCGTTTTTTCCACATTCTGGGGTACCACATCTGGTATGGATAGACCCTCAAGGTAAAATACTGCATACCACCAATAGCGAATATGAAACCCTGGCAGATATTCAGAGGCTTCTTAACGGTCAAAGCCAGCATTGGGTTAATGCTGGCCTAACACGTCATCCGGATTATCATAAACCACTATTTGACTATGATACGGTAAAAAATAAAACATTTGGAGGATTCTATAGCGTGCTTATGCCTTACAGGCCAGAAATGAGAACCAGTTACCATATAATTAGGGATACACTTACACAACAGTTAAAAATCACATGCATCAATGCCAATGTTCTTGGATTATATACCACGGCATTTAAATTCTTATTTAACAATCTTCCTGAAAATCGCCTGAAAATCCATGTAAAAGATCCTTCTAAACTTCGCTATGATCCTGCCAATGGAAACCGTAATGACTGGAATTTAGAAAACACCCGCTGTTATGAATGCGTCATTCCACTATCCCGGGCCCGGGATAGTGCCATGGTATTCGATAGAATTCGGTCTGATCTGGATCTGCTGCTTGGCTACCACAGTAAAATAAAAAATGAAAGTGCGGACTATTTTGAGATTGTAGATACGGAACCTTCCCGTCGAAAATCCCTAGTTGGAGCCTTTTCTGCGAAATGGATGACCCTTAGCGATTTTTTAGATGGTCTTAAATACCAGGAAAATCTGCCGATTATCTGCCTTGGTCAAAACATAGACCCAAATTGGCGGATGGCTCCTGATGATTCTTACCTTTTCACCATTGAACGGTTAGCTGCCTATTTGTTTGCAAATGGTCTTAAACTAGAAAAGAAGTCCGGTTATATGGACTTCTTTTCATTAACAGATGCCCCATAAAACTTACGCTTTATGAGGCAAAGGCATTAGTTTTTGGCACTCACAAGCTCATTTTGTTCATGCGTTGTACCAAAATACAGTTCAATGGCTGCCCGGGCGTCGGTTCCAGTGTTCAAGTTAGGTACCGAACCGTTCGGTTCGGCTTTCACACCGCAAAATTTGTTTCCAGTGCTACAAGGTTCACCCCCAGAAGAAAGAATATAGTTGTTTGGATCCCTGGCCACAGTCACACTTGTCGAGTCCAGCCCAGACTTCAATTGGTACCACTGTGGCACAAACACTGTGTTTGTGTGTTCTACCTTCGCCACCGCTTCAACATTGTGCGAAACCTTGGTGTCATCCGCGCTTTTAAACGCATTGACTCCCAAATACACCATACCTACCAGGGCCATCACGCCCAATGCACTGATCAGTTTGTTAACTATCTTTTTATTCATTGAATGAACTTTTATTTCGCATTTGGAAAAAAAGCATCCCAAAAAAAGGTAAGTTTCAAAAATCTATTAATTATTGGTTTTTTTATTGAATAGCACCCAACTTAAAGGGTTGCTTTGTTCTATTTCAAGGTCCCATTTTTTACCTCCTTTTCTGTTTATCATGTTGTACATCCAACAATACAAATGTAGGGAGGGGATTATGGGTAAAAGTGTTCTGGGGAACGCAATTTATTGTGTCTACTCAGGTGGTTAGCATATCCTGATGGCTCTCCTGGCCGTTGACATGGATATATTCAAATAGTCTGCTTGTTCTTGTAACCTTGTGATCCGTCGCAGTTCAGGGCATTCGTGAAAAAAGCTGATATATCGTTGCTTTTCATCTTTGATCTGCAGCAGCTGTATGTGCTTACGGTCTTGCTTCTGGATCTTATCGCGTAATACGTCTGCCAGGGTCTCCCCTTCCCGGCAAGATTCCTTAAAGTCGTGCAAGGCTTGTACCGGTAGGCGCAATACTTCACTGTGCCGCAATGCCACAATATTCATGGCTATCTTTTTATGGGTATAGAGGTTTACATTGGTCATCAGGTTATGTTCCTGCGGGGCCAGGTGGTGGATGCGCCGGTTACCTTCTTCATCCCAGGTAACACCGGCCAGGAATCCACTGTTCACAAAAAAGACATACCGCCCGTCATTGCCTTCTTCAAACAGCAGTGTACCGCGTTTCACCAAGGGCAACACTTCCGCGTGGCCTTGTAGCCACCCCCTGTCCCGGTCACCCAGGTCGCAGTATTTGGCCCAATACAAGTAAAATTTTTCCATAATTTAAATCCATTTGGCCTAAAGTAGGAAAATAAAATACTGTTTAATGTGAGGTTGGTTGGGATGGAGAAGGGGGGTATTGTGGATAGATCTCGGAGAATGTATATATTTATTTAGTTTATTACTAAACGATTATCCCATATTATACGTAATCTATCGCTTACACAGTTGGCTGTTTGTTAGGTATGAAACAAGTAACCATCAACCGGTAATTGACCTCGGCATAGCCTTGCCAAATCAGCTGATATAGTTCATCCGGATCCTGTTCTTCCAAGGCAAACTTAATGGCTACATCTTTCATCACTTTTTCCCGCTGCCGCTCTATCTCCCGGGTCAGCGCATTCGGTTTGTTCACGTGCAGCCGTTGCAGGTCTATCAATATGGGGTGCTTGCGGCATTGGATTTCATAGCCTAACAATACCAAATCAACCGTCACAGGCAATGGTTTATCCCTAAGCAAGAAGTCCAACTTCTTTACACACATAAGCAATAATTCATCCTTTGGGCCTACCAAGCCATATAAATGCATACGGCTGATGCCGACTTTATGGCCCAGCTCAACCATCTGGAACCCGGAATAGCCATATTTTTTAAATAGGGGGATGGCAGCCCAAATGATTTTTTGGACTTGGGGTTCACGACCACCGTTTAGGGAGATGAAGGGCATGGGTATGATTAAGAATCTTTTGTAAAAATGCCTATAATGGTTTAATATGCTTTACATCCTAGCTTCTTTTATTGCACAATCCGGGTAAAACGGCGGGATATTGGCAAATGAAATAAAGCCCTCAAGTCATTCATGTAATAGACCTGAATCAAATTTGCGATTCTTGGAAATAATCTGAGCGTAAAATACCCTAGAAAATGGAATTCGAAAAGAAATTCACTCTTCGTGTAAGAGCTATTCAAAATCAATAGCCAAATCAATTTTCAGCCATTGGTAGTTTTGCTCACTCCCATATCCGGCATCCGCTGTGATGTTGGCCGGTTTGCAGCCAAAATTCTTTACAAACTGCTCCACATGTGGTATCAATGTAGTGGTATCGCCGGGGCTTTGATGGATACTGTAAGTAGCTATAAAATGATTATTGTTACTGATCTGTACATTATAGGCTGGCTATAACTCAAAATCCGAAAGATCCGGATCATTCATTTCAGAGGCCGCAACACGCTTTGCATACTCCCAAAGCTCGTTTAATTGCTGTTTTATCTTTTCCTTGTTATGTTTGATGGAATTGCCCCAGACGAAGGTGTAACGGTTTGCATTGGCTTCGATCTTGGTTCCTTCCGTAAAAAGGTCCTTTACGCTTAACAAACCCTCTTCACTTAATAGTAGTACAACCTGAGTAAAAATAGGCTGAAGACATCCTTGCAATCTTTTCCCACGAAAACGGTTGATCGTGTTGTGGTCCGGGCGGCTCATACCACTTAGCCACATGTAATGGATGTTTTGCGTAACAGCCTCTTCTATCTTAACATTCGAGGATGATAACTACTGGTACCTCCAGGCTTGTACTGCCTCAGCAGTTTGGTAATGTCCACTTTCTCCAGCACCTCATTGACTACCCGGACAGGGTGGTCCTTTGCGATCAGTTCACTCAAGTCAGGTGGCAGCAGCATGCCCTGGTTCTGCATATTACTCTTAAATACGACTGATAATGTTTTACCTCTTGCCATATCAAAAACACCACAAAAACAGTACTAAACATATAAATAAAATACAAAACTTATGCACAATTATTTAACATGTTGTGAATAAAACCAGAAAATAATCTGAAAAAAAGACCTAAAAGTCAAAATGGCTGTCTCATTTTACTTTTGAGACAACCACTTTTCATTTATTAATTCGCTATTAAGGAGTCTATTAAATTATAAAGGTTAGATTTAGACAAAGAATCGACTGGATATATTACATCAGAAGTTACAAGCTTGCCTTGCTTATTAACTAAGATCAATCTAGGATAACTATTAAAATTATAAAATCTTATTAGTTCGTCATCGTTTCCTAAACCACCGGTATAAAGATTTATTTCATCATCTGAGGTATACTCACCTTTTTTAAGAGACTTGATCCAAACTTCTCGGTTCTTATCTGTTGATATTGAAATAAAAGCAATATCACTTGACAACGAATTATATCTATTTCGAAATGGCACTAAAATTTTGTTTAATTGCGAACAAGCATAACATCCAGTAAACCAAAATTCTAGCATAACCACTTTCCCTTGATAATCTTTAAGTCGATGTATAATGCCTATCGAATCTTTCAAAGAAAAATTATAGACATCTGCACCTGGCTGTCTTGACATTTTAATTTGTGAAATAGGAAACTGGTAATTGTAATTCTTTATTAGACTTAATGCCGGATCTATTAATAACCAAGCCTTAGAATCTGTGTCAAATTTATTAATAAAGAGAGTAGTGAGGAGTTTCTCTTTAATTTCTCCAGAATAACTTGAATCGATAAGGAAATATAATTCACTGAAGGTATGAGTTTTAAAGTTCTCTTTTACATATAATTCAATAAATAACTTTTGAAAGAGATATTCTGAAAAGTTTTTAGAAAAAATTGCCAGTTTCTCGTCTACAATAGCATCGTATCCTTTTAAATGATCAAAATAGAATTTGCGAAGTAAATTCCTGTCTGTCTCTGATGTATTGAAATGACTATATAACAAAAATTTATTAATAATAAGCATTTGATGGTCGGCTATCAAATCTGCATTTAATAATTCACGAACAATATTGTTTTTAAAATTAAAATTATTTACTATGTTTTCTTTTAATTTAAAGATTGAATCATAGGAAAGTTTAAAGGCAACTAAGCTTTCATAAATATTACTTCCGTGATCTTCAATATCACTATTTAATGTCGATAATTTTAGTTGAAGATTTATTTTCTCAGCACCTTTTCCATAACATGTAACCTTTGCTTTCTCAAATCTAAAAGTTAAATCATCTCCAGGTTCGATAAGAAAAACAAAGCTTCTCCCAGAGGCTAAAGTGGGTTTAAAAATTCTTATATATGCAGGTCTTAACAGATTTAAAAAATATTTGGAACTATTTGAACCAACCTTACTAATAGAGACTTTCGAATCGAGATCCGGATTATTGGTATAGTAGTCATAATAAACCTTAAAAGAAAAACAATGATTATCGCTCAGTACCGAATATGCTGAAACTTTTGTATTATATGTTGCTTTAAATATATTATTAAATCCGAATATTTTTTGAGCGAGTAAACATAATAACAACATCGAAAAATATAAAAACAGCTTACTGTATTTGGAGAAATCAATCTTTATTTGTACCATTTTATTCTTCATTTATTCTGATCTATCAAGGATTCTGAGCAATCTTCGAAATTGAAATTTCATAATCTGGAATTGGGAATGCGTATTTTTTACTATTAGGTAATAATGAAATCATCTCACCGTTAACATTCCTTTGCAGAACAATATTAGAGCCTTCCCTATTTAATCGCCTTATATCCATCCATCGTATGCCTCGCGAAGTCAATTCTTTTCTCCTTTCTGCAAGAATAGTATTTAAGACTTCCTGCTGATTAGTAGATGAATATGTCGTATAATAGGATGTAACAAAACGTTTTATAAGCAAGGTGTTAAGAACATCTTTTGCTTTCGATAATTTCCCTAATCGAGACAAGCATTCAGCATTATCAAGCATTATTTCATCAACCGCCAAACCTGTAAACATTGGAAATCCATCAGCTTGATACAAACATTTTAATATAGGAAGGTTTTGGGGGCTTCTTTTGAAAAAAATAGATCTCCTTAAATCGTGCTCTAAATACATTGAGTATAATGTACTATCCAAAATTGTAGTTGAACTATTGTATGATGTAGATCGGTAACCGAGAATAAAAACAGTCCTATAAACTATTTCCGGATTTTGAGTTCCATAGACTGAAAATGGTGAAATATCTGTCGTATCTAAATCATTATAATCAATCAAATCATGACAACGCATCAATGCGCTATCTGAATACAATAGTGAACTAGGATAATTATGCATATTCAAATATACCTTCGATAAAAGTGCAAAAGCAGCGCACTGTGAAGGGCGATTTTTGTTATAACCTGGAATTGTGTTTACCTCTAAATATCTGGAAGCTAGTGATAAATCAGCTATTATCTGATTGTATGTTTGCTCTACTGTAGCACGTTGTTGTACGTTATCTACACCAGATTGAACTCTTAAAGGCAACCCTAAATCAGATTTTGATTCTAAGCTATCATAAGGTAAACAAAATGTCTGAGCTAAATGAAAGTAAGCATAGGCTCTAATAAAGTACGCAGCTCCTTCCAATGCTTGAAACTTATTATTATTTCCACTATTGCGGGTTATTTTATCTAATTGTTCCAAAGCAACATTCGCATAATAAATTTGAGTAAACATGATATCCCAGTCAGGAACAACAGATGCTCCTTGATAAACATCATTAGCCCAAACATAGGCGTTTCTCTCAACTACTCGTAGAGTTTGATATGTTGTATAATCACGTGAATAATATTCATCACTAGCAACATGTTCTAAAGCTGGTGTTTGATTTAAAACAAATTCATTATCCAGCAAATTTTGTATATCATCCAAAGTTTGAGGGACAACAATATTTGAACTTGGCTTTGCATCTAAAAATTCCTTCGAACAAGAATTAGTTAGGATAACAATTAATAGTATGCTGAAAATATTTAAGAATTTCATATTTTATAACTTAACTTAAAAGTTAGCATTTATTCCAACAGAAAAAGATACCGGATTCGGATATACATTTATGTAATCAGGATCGAGGCTCGTCTTTGTTGCCTTCCAAATTATTCCCAGATTATTAGCAAACACAAAAATTTGAATTGTGCTGAATTTATCACGATTTTTTGACACAATATTGTATCCTAATTTTAAATCCTGAATCCTGATATTATCTCCCTTTTCGATTAATACACTAGAGTATTGATAGAAACCATCTCTAGATGGATTAGGAGGATAAACGAGAGATGGAACGTAAGTCTTCAATTCATCACCTGGCTTCATCCATCTATTTTTGTAATCGTCCTCTCTAAAATCACCATTATATATCCCTGAACTTTGCAATGATGACCTTCTAAAAAAGTACTTAAATTTAAAGATTACATTTATCGAAAATTCTATCCCTTTATACTGTAAGGTATTTCTCACTCCGCCATACATTTGAGGCGTTGCTTGACCATTAAAAGCCAAATCATTAATATTATTTGACTGTGAAATACTAATATAATCCGTAGAGATTTTTCCATTTAGATAACCTTGCGGATTACCTGCAGAATCTAAACCTGCATATTTATAACTAAAGATTGACGAATAAGGTCTTCCGACGATAGGATTATTATAATTTTGACCAGCTGTATATCCATTAGAAGGGCTAGCTATTTTATATTTAGTAACTTTATCTGTAACATAGGAAAATAGAAAATTTGTAGTCCACTTTATTTTTCTATTTATGTTATTCGTATTTAAAGTAATATCAATTCCTTTTGTTGTTAGGTTCGCTGCATTTCCTTTAATTAATACAACACCTGTCTGAGCAGCATTTGGTGTAAAAGCGATCAGATTTTCCCCCTTTTTTATGTAATATTCTAACGATGTAAAAATATTCTTACCTATTCCTGTCTCAACTCCGATATTTGACATATTGACTTTTTCCCATTCAAGGGACGGATTAGGAGGGTTTACAATTTGAGTATAATAATTTCCAAATCTATTTATTCCATTGTCGCTTGAAGTTCCAGTTGTCGCTGTTACGAATGCCGACACTGATCTATCAATATTGCCATTATAACCATGAGTAAATTTTAGTTTTAAAGGAGAAAATAATTTTGATTTATAGAACTTCTCATCAGACAGATCCCATTTAATACCTGCTGACCATAACGGAACTCCCTTTTGATTAGATTTGACACCAAATAAATTGGATTCATCCTTTCTACCACTTAAGCTAAAAGTATATCGAGCTAAATAGGAGTATGATGCATTAATATAATAAGAATAAAATCTATCAATGGAATAGGTTTGTCCATTATAATTAGGTATTCTAGCACTGCCACCGGTTACAAACTGTTGATAATCTTCTAAATAATTCACATCTGCACTTGAATAATTATTAAAATTAAATCCGTAAATACTTCGACCATTCGAATTACTTAGTAAGTTTCTGATCTCAAACCCACCTATTGCATTTATATAATGCCTGTCAGAAATATTTTTTTCATAATTAAATTGAGCGCGTCCATAATTTGCAGAAAATTCTTGCTGCGAATTATATCTAATGTCCCCATTGGGTAACTGATTTACGATTAAACTGGTAGAAGGATCAATGATTGAAAAACTATTTATTAGATTCCTTGTATAATATGATGACACAGGATAATTCGTTAATTGATTAACAAGTCCACGTTCATATTGATAACTAATCGAAAAAGATAGGGAAGTTATAAATTGATATTTAAGTGCAGCGTTTATTTTGTAGTCATCTATCGCAGAATTATAGTTAGAGCGTCGTTCATCATAGGGTCTATAATGCCAATCAAGTAGTCCTGTATTAGATAAAGTATCGACATATTCAAGTCTGTAATCTTTAGTAGTTGCCAAAGCTTGTCCTTTATTATCCACGATACTTTCATAAGGATAAATGGCTGAATAGTTATTTATATTACTTCTTTGGTTGCTATGTACAAATAAGATACCTGTATTTAATTGAAGCTTGTTATTGATCCAATTTGCTGTATTATTTGCATTAAGAGTGAATCGATTATATTTGTCTGAAATAGAAGTACCAACGTTATTATCATATCCGGCTGATAAATAAAACTGATTAAATTCTCCACCCCCTGAAATATTAAAGGAGTACTGTTGATTGATGGATGGTTGTAGTAAATATTTTTTAATGTCATTTCTTACATCAGTGGACCGTAAAATATTAATTTTTGAATTTGCTTCCACATCAGAAATTTTGCCTTCAGTTCGATCTTGTAGGATTTGAACAACTGGAGAAATAACAAGATAACTAGTAGATAAAGGATAGCTGTAAGCACCTTGCTTGTATAAATATTCTTCAATATCGATATAATCACTACTTGAAAGTTGTTTTTGATAAAACAGATTAGGTTTTTTCCCAATTGTAATACTACTCGATACAGTGGATTTTAACTTAGAATTAAATTTGCCTTTTTTTGTTGTAATGACTATTACTCCATTACCGGCGCGAACACCCCATATAGAAGCCGCTGCAGCATCTTTGAGTTCTGTTACTGATTCCACATCAAAAGGATTTATATTGTTAATATTGCCGTCATAAGGAAATCCATCGACGACTATTAATGGGTTCGTATTGGCAAAAATTGTACTTCTGCCTCTGATGCTTATTTCTGGATCGTTAGCAACTCTATTTGCTGCTGGAATTGCAAGCATTCCACTACTCACATATTTTATCTTATCAATGATATTTGTTGAAACTGTTCTGTTTAATAATGCGCTATCAATTAAAACAAAAGAACCGGTAGCTCGCTCTTTTGGAATAAATTCATATCCAGTATTGACTGTAACTTCCACATCATCTAGAAAAGAAATGCTAGGGACTAACGTGATGAGGAGTCCTTTATCTGTGTTTTGTACAAATGATTTTTTATCTCTTTCATTTGGTATATAGCGAGACCCTGTATTAACACCCGCTGACGCAGGCAGATCGGAAGAAACGAAAACAGCTTTTAAATCAGTATCAACTTTAAATTTTAAGCCAAAATATCCGACAGCAGAAACAGAGACAACATCGTCCTCGTTAACGGCAAGCGAAAAACGACCTTCGGCATCTGTAAAAGTTCCTCTTTTCGCATCCACTACCCGAATGGTTACCCCGCGAATACCCGTACCAGTACTATCAACAATACGGCCGGTGAGGGGTTGTTGAGTTCCTGAATCAAGTTCAGGATGACGAGTAATTTCCATTTGTGAAGACACATCTGTGGATTTCCTCGAAATAAATATAGTCTTGTCATCCATACTGTAAGATAAAGGCTGATCTTTGAGCACCATGTCCAAAAAATCAGCAAGCGGCATATCCTGTGCATTCACCGTAACGGGTTTCGTCTTGTCCAAGTAATCCATGTTTACAAATACCGCATATCGCGTTTGCTGCCTTACAGCCCGCAGTACATCTGCAAGGGATATTCCATTACCGGATAGCGTAACCGTCTGTGAATAGCTGGCCGCACTAACATGTATAAACCCAGCTATAGAAAAGAGTATAAGTAATCTCATTACTCTGAGAAAGTAAATTTTATTCATTAATTTTACATCGCTTTGGATAGTGAATAATTCTGTTATGCAATAATGGGGATAGTGCTATCCGGGGCTACTTAAGGAGGGTGTTAGCGCACTCTCCTTTCTTTTAAGACGCTAGCCTATAACGTCTGGGGTTTCATGTCTGCATAATATTTGCTCTTAATTTCATCGTAATTCGTAAATCCATAAATCGTAAATCCTAAAACGGCTTCGCCGATGTCCCCCACACAAGGGACTTTTTATTATTCTTTCAGTCAAAGGTTTAATGAGATCCTTCGACTTCACTGCGTTTCGCTCAGGATGACGACCTGGTCGTTATACTGCCTCAACAGCGTGCAAAGGAGCTTCCAGCAGGAAGCCTAATTGGGGCAGGGCCAGGGTCACTTTTCTTCTGGCCGTGTCTTGGATGATGCCTTGCACGCCTGCAAAGGAGCCTTCGGTAATGAGGGCCCGGCTGCCAGGGTGTAAGGTTTTTACTTCAATATTTTTATAGCTTGTAATAAATTGTTTCAATATTTCGATGCTGGCCTGCCGGATAATGGAAGGCTGGCCCAGGTAAGTCAAGCAATGGATGATGCCTGGGTGCTGCAAGGAATGCAACCGCTCTTTTTCTGTAGCACAGATCAGCACATATCCGCGCAATAGCGGTACTTCAACGTGTTTTTTACGGTCGCTCCATTGGTGGACTTCTTCACGTACAGGGCACCAGGTTTCAATACCCCACCAAGCCTTAATCTGTTCAGCTGCTTTACGCTCATGCTGGGGTTTGCTCTTCAGGGCGTACCATTGCGGCTGTTGCCGCTTGGCTTGATCTTGCTGCCAATTATTTTTGGTGATCGTGATCATGACTTACCTCCCCGTTTATTGATGATAACCAACGTATGGTCGCCGTTATCTTTCGCTTCTATGCGGTAATCCAATTCGCTGCTTTTCAAAAAGCGCAGCACGGTGGATAGTTTATCGGTACGGTAGGCATCCCCCATAAAACGATCGGTAGGTATAGGGCCTTCGTATTTCACCTCAAAATTATACCAACGGCCCATTTCATTCATGATCTGGGTGAAGGTTTTGTTTTCAAAGGAGAATCGGTTGTTACGCCAGGCTAATTCGCTGTCTACGTCCACTTTGCTCACCGTTAGGTTATCACCTTTAACCACGGCTTGCTGGTTCGGCGCTAAAAGTTGTAGGTTATACGTTTTAAGTTTTAAGTTTTCCGATCTGACTTGAACTTTTCCTTCTACCAGTGTTGTTTTCGTTTCTTTTTCGTTGGCGAAGGCGGTAACGTTGAAGCTGGTACCAAGGACTAATATTTGTTGGTTGCGGGTCTTTACTACAAATGGCACGCGCGACACGCGCGCGCCAGCGACCGACACGCGATCGCCAGCAGTTTCGTTATTTACCTCAAAGTAGGCTTCGCCTTCAACAACTACCTCTCTTTGATTACCTGTAAACTTTGAAGGATACATTAACTTACTGCCGGCATTGAGCCAGACTTTGGTACCGTCGCTTAGGATGATTTGGTATTGGCCGCCTTTGGGGGTGGATAGCGTTAAAGAAGTGGGCAGAGATGTTTCCTCGCTCCCCGAGACTGCGCTCGGGGCAGGCAGGATGACGTTCTGAACGAGCTTACCGTCACTATATTTAATGTCTTTATCATTTACAATGATGCCGCTTTGTGCTGAATCCAACTCCACCATAGTGCCGTCGGCTAGGGTTAGCGTGGCTTGGTTGCCGCCGGGGGCTATTTCAGTGATAAGGGTAGATTTATGATTTACGGATATTCCTGGATAAAAGTATAGTGCTGTGGCTAAAGCAATGAGTAGGATAGCTGCGGCTGTGAAAGCCAGCTTGGGGAAGTGGACAATGCCGGTCGGCTTCTTTTGGGTATGGATGGCCTTCCACATCGCTTGTTTAAAGGCCTCCGGATCCTGAAGCGGGTAGGGTGCCTGTCCCTTGGAATACTGCAAATACCAGGTTTCCAGGAGGGCCTTTTCTTGGGCCGTAGCCTCACCTGCCTGGTATTTTTTCCAAAGTATTTCCGCTTCCTGTATATTCATTTGATCCGTTCCGTTTTTCGCTTCATTTGGTAGTATAAAAGCTGAGACGGGGTTTTGTATTACCCCGAAATGAATTTTTCTTTAAAAAAACCACATCTAGCTAAAAATCAATGAGATTATTTTTACAAAAAGAGAAACGGGATGGTCAGTGCTACCAGAATAAGCAGGAAAAAGAAGAAATATTTGCGCAGGATGGCCAATGCTTTGCTCACCTGTACCTTGACCGTATTTTCGCTGATGTGCAGTTCGGCAGCAATTTCTTTATAGGAAAGGCCCTCCTTACGGCTTAATTCAAAAACCTTCCGCATGCGTTCCGGCATTTCTGCCAGCCCCTGCTCAATTTCAGCCTCTAGTTCAGCTAACCGCAATGTTTCATCCGCCATTGGAGCACCCTCTTCACTAAACTCCACAAACGAGTTCAGGTAATTGAGCCTTACCTTACTGTAGTCCATAAAATTAAAGATGCGGTTGCGCAGGGCGCTGTATAGAAAACTGGAAAGCTTACCATCCGTATTCAGCTGTTCCCGCTTCTCCCACAAGGCAAGGAACAGGTCCTGCACCAAGTCGCGGGCCTGTTCCTCATCACGTATCATCTTTAAAGCATGCCTTAGCAATAACTCCCAATACCGTTCATAGATCTCCGCAAACGCACGCTCGCTCCCATCCTTTATTAAGGCAAAGAGTACTTGATCCGGTTGTTTACGATAGTCTGCCATGTGTATTGATGCATAAGACACACAAAGCTAGGTAAAAAAGTAATAGCTCGCTATTATTTTTTTTATGGAAACAACGTTATTTCCTTTTCCGCCGGATCAGCAGTATAGCGCCTACCGCAAGCAGCAACCCTGGCAATACCCACAAATAGATGATCTTTAAATGAGCCACATCATCGGTACTCACATTGACCCGCTTGTCTTTGGATTCAGGCCTGGAGGTGTCAATCGGAAACTGACCGCCAGTCAGCCAACTGAAAATGCCGGTGCTCAGCTCAAAATTAGCAGTGCGCATATTATTACGCTGCAATTCCGTATTGCTCATGAAGTCTGCATCTCCGGCAATGATGATGCGCTGTTCCTTTCTATTCACCGTCCGGCTTAGGCTAAGCATGACCGGGATAGATCCTTTTACGTCCCCATCGGCAGCCGAAAAGGTAGCTGTACCGGCAGCGCGGGCAAAGGTCCGCCTTCCCATGCCTCCACCCATCGGAATACTTCCGGTACTGGCACTGGTCACCTCGTCCAGGTTAAGTGGTTTCATCCGGTTCCAACTGTGCTTCGCATCGGTGAGTAATAATGGTTTTACCTGGAAACCGCTGCCGGGTGTATAGCTGAGACCCGCGGCACTTGGCATGGAAACCTGAGCACTGTCTGCAGCACGCTGGGCCAGCCGCTTGGAAAAGGTTGCAACAGCCGCTGTAAGTTGCGGTGTGACCAGATTTGGCGCAAATTCCTTACTTTCCTGGATAAGGGTACCAGCCATCATTTTTACACCTAGGAGCGTAAGCAGGCTATTGAGTACATCCTGTTTGCCGGGTTCGCCTGCGATAAGCAGGTTGCCACCAAGGTCAATGTACTGCGTCAGTTTGTACATAGCTTCCGTGCTGAAAGGGATCTTTGGGTCGGCGATGACAAGCGCAGCGATATCAGCTGGGATGGCCGCTCCTTCCAACAAGACTGTATCCACATCAAAACCTTGGTTGATCAGCGAGTTCCTGAAGGTTGGCAGGTTAGTCAGGGCCTTATAGTCCCGATCGCCCAGTTTGTCGATATCTCGCTCCAGGTCGCCTATTACGAAACCGATCTTCGGTAGTTTAGCTTGCTGTATGCGTTTAAAGGCGGCAGCCACTTCGGTTTCACTGGGCCAGACCTGCATGTCATTAAAAATACGCAAGAAGGTGCTGTGACCTTTCCATTTCAGCTGCATCACAAAGCGGTTCAGCTCGGGTTTCAGGTCAATTTTTTGATGGATCTGCTCTGGTGTCAAAAACTGACTTAAATCAATATCTGAACTTTTTGCGATCTGTTCGGCTACTTGCTTAAGGCTTTTTCCAGGATATTGACGGCTTATGTAGCTGTTTTCTTCATAAGTACTGTCATAATAATTGACATACTTAAGCTTAATAGTGCTCTTGAAACGTATATATGGCTCCCATCTGGACATGTTTTGATTGCGTAGTTCCGGCAATCCAAGGTAGTAATAATTCCCCAGCAAGTTGTTGTAGGCAGTAATCTCCAAGGGCTCATTGCCCAGTTCTTTAATAATTTGCTGTGCATTGGGCGTCAGGGTTTGATTTTTGTTAGCTGTGGCATCATAATAAGTAATTAAGCCTGGCCGGGAGCTGATGTAACCGATGAGCAGCGCTATGATTAAAACGCCGGCATAGCGGGCTGTTTTGATTGTTCCTCCTTTAGACTCCATGCCCGACTGCAATTTCAGGATGGTGAAGGCTACAAAAATAAAAATGATCAACAGAAAATAAATAAGATCCTTGCTCGTGATCAGCCCCATGAGCATGTGTTCCGTACGCCCTGCTATCGACAGAAAATAGGTAAGGTCCCGCACAAAATCAATGTCTTGCCACAATGTACCGACGTAACTCAGAATGCCGATCATGACAAAGGTACTGACTGCTGCCACCACCTGATACGTACTCAAGCAGGACATAAACAAGCCGATCGCCGAGTAGGCACATAACAATAGATAAAAACCCAGCGCGCCGCTGAGCAACATACCGCCATCCGGCGACTGAATGTTAAACATACCAGAAACCATGAAAATACCGATTACTGTGCTCATCAGTAAGCTGTAGGCCATCATGGCCAAATATTTCCCTAGTACGATCTCCACCACGCTAATAGGGGATGAATACAGTAACTTAATGGTTCCACTACCCATCTCCCGGCTAATGAGCCCCATGCTAAGCAATGGAATATAGAGATAAAGTTTTTCCATAACGTTACTAAATAACCCACCACGTTCCAGAAAGATCCGCTGGGTAAGGTCATTCATGTATTGCAAACCCCTGCCACCAATTTCCTGCGTTCTCGCGCTACTGTCAAGCAAATTTAGATAGGCCATACCGCACTGCACCAAGAACACAATCAGTAAAAACCAGGCTATAGGAGAATAAAATAGGTTACGCAGCTCTGCCTTAGCTATTTTTATGATAATTTTCATTATTACTTATTGCGTTGATTTAGTGTTGGACAATTGTTTGAAAATCTCGTCGAGGGCAGTTTTATCCAAGCTAATCTCGCGCATGCGCCAGCCCTGCTGCACACTCGCAGCAATTAGCCGTTCACAGATCTCCTGGTCCCCATCAAAATGCACCCGCACCTGGCGTGGGGTTAGGTACTCAGACCTTGTTACCCCGGTAATGGCAAGGATACTGGCTTCCGACGGCGGGTTTTCCAAATGCATCACCACACTGTGCGGCTCCACGTAGTTATTAAAGGCATCCATGGTGTCAGAAAATACGATCCTACCGCCTTCGATCATCCGGATTTCCTGGCATAGCAACTGTATTTCTGATAGGATATGCGAAGAAAAGATGACCAGCCGGTCTTCAGCAATCTCTTTAATGAGTGCCCGGACTTCAATGATCTGGTTAGGGTCCAGTCCGTTGGTGGGCTCGTCCAGCACCACCACTTTCGGATGATGGATGATGGCCTGGGCAATGCCCACCCGCTGGCGGTAGCCCCCGGACAGGTTACCAATGAGCCGCTGACTGAAATGGCTGATGCCACAGCGATCCTTGGCTTCGTCCATGGCGGGCCTGATGGCCGACTTTTCCATGCGCCTGAGCCCGGCACAGTATGCCAGGTATTCATCCACCGTGAAGTCCGTATACAGGGGTGGGTTCTGTGGCAGAAAGCCAATGTATTTCTTGGCTTCCTTCGGATATTCGCTCATGCTCAAACCGTTTATATATACCTGCCCTTCGGTTTGGTGCAAGGCTCCGCATAAGATATTCATGGTAGTTGACTTGCCAGCACCATTGGAACCTAGCAAACCCACGATACCTCGGTGGCCGATTTCCAAGTTAATATCCCGGATGGCCCACGCTCGGCTATACCGGTGCGAGAGCTTCTCAATTTTAACGAGGGGTTCATTCATAAATGAATTATTGTTTGACATTATTGGTATCCTGCATTTTGGGTCAAGTACGGATTCTTATCTCTTTGTGCCTGCGGTACGGGATAAAGGGAGGCATCGGGTACCCAGCCGGTTTTTCCTGCACCCAACACTGCATCGGCCGTACCGGTCCGTTTCAGGTCAAACCAGCGTTGGCCCCATTCTGTAAAAAGCTCGGTTTGCCGTTCTTTCATAACCGCATCCATCGCAGCAGTCTCAGACAATGTCTCATCCAGATCGGGCAACGGACTGGGGTTCTCAGCGGTGACCGTGGCCCTTGACCTGCCACGAATAACGTTCAGATCGTCTACAGCGGCTGCAATATCACCTAAATGGATGCGTGCCTCCGCACGGATCAGGTATTGTTCAGCTAACCGGAAGATCATGAAATCCTCCGTACTCTCCGTATTAATAATACGGTTTTTATACTTATATGGATAGTAGCTATCCGCATTACCTGCCACGACGGCCGTTCCTACCCAATTTTGCTTACGTAAATCCCCATCCTCAAAAGCGTGGAGCAGATTGGATGTCAATGTATACGTGGGAAAAATTCCACTGGAGTAAGGGATGAAATTCAATGCGTCCTGAACGGATACGTTATTACTACTATTGGCCGCAGCCAATTGCCAGATGGCCTCTACGCTTCCGTCAAGGAAAACCCGGCCCAGATTCGGTTCCAGTTGATATAAACCACCAGCGTTATCGATTACCATCGTGGCTGCCTCCGCTGCTGCGTGCCAATCTTGGCGGTATAGATAAACTTTGGCTAGAAAAGCCTGTGCTACGTGCTTGTTTGGCCGCATTCTGCCTGCCGAAGGATAACTGACGGGCAAATCCTGTTGTGCCTCGTCCAGGTCTTTTAGGATCTGCGCATACACTTCATCCACAGAAGCCCGTGGCAACAAAGAGGTGGTCGCATAATCGTTAGTAAGGACCAACGGGACTTCACCAAACAGATTGACCAGATTAAAATAATACAATGCCCTTACAACCTTCATTTCCGCTATGATCTGCTTCTTGAAAGATATAGACAACGTGCTGCTCTGCGACACCTGTCCCAGTACGGTATTCACGATGTATAAGCCGGTATAGGGGTTGCTCCAAAGCTTTAATACTGTTGAGTTAAGGCCTGTGAGGCTGTAATTAAAGAAATCCAGGGCCGTGGAACTGGTGGCTGAAAGCTCATCGGAAGAGAGTCCGCTTGTCCAGGAGAGAAGGCCGTCATTGAACGTAAAGCCACCGCCACCATTGTTGGGATAACTATAAACTCCAGCAACAGCGGTCATCGTGGTGGCGCTATCCGCAAATTGTTGCGTTTCAGTAATTTTTGTTGGTGGGTTACCCGGTATTTCAATCAGCTTAGAGCAAGAGCTTGCTGTGGCTAGTACACACATCAGCTCAATGATTAAGATATATTTACAGAAAACTGTCTTTTTCATGATGATCAATAATTAGAGATTAAAATTTAATCCAATGGCCACCGTGCGTTGTAATGGCACTGCTGTTAAGTCAAACTGTTCCGGATCTCCCACCTTATAGTTGGTAAAGGTTAGTAAGTTCTGGGCGTTGATAAAAATACTGCCATTCTTTATGCCTATTTTTTTTAGCCCTGTTTCTGGCAAGGAATAAGACAATGACATTGTTTTTAAGCGTAAATACGTATCATCGCTATAAGCCCCTGTGGAAGAAAGGAAGGCTGATATAGCATCGGCTGCAGCTGAAGACGAGCTAGCCGAAAGCCGCTGTAATGTGGTATGATCACCCGGTTCCTTCCAGTAATCCAGCGCGGCTACCGGCAAGTTGCTTATAGCGCGGCCTGGCTGATAATTGCTTTGATAGATCTTGGAAAGGTAATTTGGCGCCATCTGGCTGGCGAACTGAAAAAATAAAAAAAGCTTTACGCGTTTATAGGAAAAAGCATTTCCAATGCCACCCATATATTTAACTTCCAGGTTGGTAATGGGCAATTGGTCTCCTCCCTTTGAAAACAAACCGTAATTTGGGCTACTTGTCAAATCACCATCTTTATTATAAAACTCAAACAGACCTGAGGATGAGTTTACTCCCTTGTACCTATAACTCATAATAACAGATGTTGGCTCACCAATCACGTATTGCGTGCTATAAGATGAAGTTTCTAAATTGGGGAAAGACAACAGTTTATTGCGATTAAAAGAGATATTGAAGTTTGTCGTCCATCTGAAATCTTCACCTTTAATATTGGTAGAATTCAGGGAAAATTCCCATCCTTTGTTCTGCACTTCAGCAGGCATATTTTGTAGCACCGATGAAAACCCTGCCTGGATGGCAAGCGGGTACATCACCAGTTGGTTACCTTCCCTATTCCGGTAAAAGGTGGCATTCAAAAGCAACCTGTCGTTGAAAAAACCAAGATCCATTGCCACATTCAACGATTTCTTTAATGCCCAGCTGTAGTCTGGGTTGTAAAAGTTAATGGGAAGATTGGGACGGTTTCCTTGAAAAGCCGGCACATAACCCACCGGTTGCCAGAAGGCCTGATACTGATATGAGGATATACCGTCAGACCCGCTGGTACCGTAGCTTCCTGAAAGCTTTCCGTAGCTGATAAAAGGTAAAGTGATTTTAAAGGCTTTTTCCTCAGAAAAGATCCAGCCGGCACCTACGGAACCAAAATTTCCGAACTGATGACCCAAGCCAAAATTACTGGATCCGTCTCTTCTTCCGGTTAGGCTTACAATATATTTATGGTCATAGATATACTTCAGCCTGGCAAATCCAGCGCTGTATTTATAAATGTCAGCACGATCATAAGAAGACACGGTTGACGCTCCGTTGATAGACCCTAGAAAATTATCATTAGCATAGCCAGTTCCTGACAAGCTGTTACTGTTACTGGTATTTTTTTTATAACTGCCACCCAGCAATGCGGCAAATTCTCCCTTTCCCACCGTAAATGTATAATCTATTTGCGGCTCTATGTTGATAGATTGATACTTCATATTAGCAAACTGGGCTGTGGGATTAGGATAGGCAGGGTTCTGGGAAGCGGCAGGATTCTGATACCGCTCATCAGAAGTATTGCGGCTTTGACCCATATTTACACTGATGTTCAAGCCGGAAAAGATTTTATAACTGAAACGAAGTGTATTGCTCAGGTTATAATTCTGTAATAATACCTTTCTTTTTAAATATGAATAGAATTGGTAGCTACTCAAGCTTACACCGTTATAACTCCACAAAAGATTTTGGTCTGCATCCAATAGGTCGGGCAAATTGGGTGGTAACAATACTTTTTGTGCACCTCCAAATCCGGGCGAATTATTCTGACCATAGCCATAGTCTGTGATAAGATCTATGGAAAAATGGTTGTCGGATGAATTGTGATGTAGGGCACTATGCAAGGTCATCCGGTTGTTGGAATAACTGTCTCCTGGAAAATTATAATTGCTCTTGGTGTAACCTGCTGAAACCAGGAAAGTATTATTTAAGGTACCACCAGATAGGCTGCCATGAAAATCGGAATTACTGGAAGTGTTTCCAAATAGGAGCTTCTGCCAGTCGGTATATTTATTCTGGTCAAAGATGAACAAATCGGGAGCATAGGTAGGGCCAGGACTAGCAGTAGGGGTTGTACCGTCTGCCGCAAAAGCATCCTTGCGCACCTGAAGATATTGCTGTGTGTTCATCAGATTCAATGTTCGGGCAGCCGTATTAAAGCTCGTATTGGTTGTAAAATTAAAATTGGTTTTTCCAGCTGCCCCCCTTTTTGTCGTAATAATAACCACGCCGTTAGATCCCTGCGTTCCATAGATGGAAGTGGCATCCGCATCCTTCAAGATGCTGACACTCGAAATATCCATTGGGTTAATTCCGTTAAAAGGGCTCATACCTATTGACTGGCTGATACCTCCATTAAAACTTGATCCGGTTGCCAAATTACTCAATTGGCTGATATTATTATTTTGTGGAGCAAATGGTGTTCCGTCGATAATGAACAACGGCTGATCATAGGGTTTGAACGAAGCGTCGCCCCTGATCGTGTTTTGTCCTCTAATCTGAAGCTGTACCCTGGAGCCTGGTACGCCACTGGTGGCATTCATAGCGAGCCCCGCTGCCTGCCCCTGAAGTGCCAGCAACACATTGGTCACGGGTTGATTTTCTATTTGCTCTGCAGTAACGTTCGAAACGGATCCAACAGAAAACCGTTTCGTGTCTGAGCCATAACCAATAACTTGTACCTGATCAAGGTTAGATGTACTTCTCTTTAGGGATAAATGGAAAGTCCCCATTTTCAGGATGTCGTCAGTAATACTGAAAGCGTACGGTTCGAATCCGATAAAACTAACCCGGATTCGGTCTCCCGACGAAACAGAAAGTGAGAGCACACCCTCAGCATTCGTTACTCCCAGAAAGGTCGTGTTCTTGGATGAAAGAGAGGAGAAAGAGGCGCCTCTGAGCGGTTTGCTTTCAGGGTCAAGCACCCGGAAGGTGATAGCATTTTGGGCCGGCGTATTAAAGGACGAACGGTTACTCAGCCCGAAAGCATCCCGGATAGCCCCAATTACGCTTTTTTCTTTTACAATAATTTTTTGCCCTTCCACACTATAGGCTATGGGTAAATCACTAAATATTTGTTCTAATGCAACTGATAGATTTTGTCGGTGTAGGTTTACTGAAACCGCAGTGCTGGGGGGGATACTTTTGGCAGACCAAAGAAAATCGTAGCCAGTTTGCCGATTGATTTCCCTAAATAGATCGCGTAAACTGATGTGTGTATTCGTAATCGTAACCTCTTGGGCCAAACCGGATGCACTGACATGGATAAATGTAATAAAAACTAAGAGGGTAGTTATGCGCATAACCCGTAATACTTTCTGATGCAGCCGTAAAGGCATAACATCGCTGTCTGTAAAAATTTTGTACATTTGTTTGCTTTTAAATTTCAAATTCCAGTGAAGAGTTGTTTGGGGTTTAAGCTATTGGTCAGGAACAAGCCACTGTTCCTGACCTTTTCGTTTATCCCCCAGGGGTTGGTCTTGGCTAAGTTGTATCTTTTTGCTTCATTTGTCTGCTCAATTAGTGTTTTAACTTAATTATTTTAATAAAACAATTATTTTCTACCAACAATCACCTTATGTCCACTAATGCTAAATTTAACGTCTCCAGCTGTTTCAAGCATGTTTAGCACTTCGGAAATGTTGCTATAGCGTGTGATTATTCCCTCGAAAGTTTCTGCGACCAGACTGGGATCCATAAAACTAACCTCAACATTATACCAACGCGCTATTTGGCGCATGATGCCGCCCAACGTTTCGTTTTCGAAGATAAATTTACCATGGAGCCAAGCGGTGGCGGTTTCAACATCTACCTTTTTTACGTTGATTTCGCCATTCGTATTGATGGCTTGCTGGCCTGGTTTTAATACTTTATAGGAATAAGTTGGAAGACTGATTTCTCCATTTGCTACCTGTATGGCTCCACTGACGAGAGTCGTCCTGACAGATTCTTCTCCTTCATAAGACGAGATATTAAAAGAAGTACCCAGGACATATACCGCTTGTCCCTTGCTTTTTACGATAAATGCTTTACCTTTTATTTGGGCTACATCGAAGAAGGCTTCGCCGGTAATTTCAACTTCTCTTTTATTTCCTGAAAATCGGGATGGATATTTTAATATCGATGCGGCATTGAGCCAGACTTTGGTACCGTCGCTTAATATGATCTGATATTGCCCCCCTTTCGGGGTGGATAATGAATTATAAGTGATGAGTGGTGAATGATGAATAGGTACCTGGATTTTTGTACCATCATCATAATGAATATCCTCGTCATTGATTAGTATTCCCGCTTTGGCGCTGTCGAGGTTTATTTTCGTACCATTACCTAAGGTCAGCGTGGCTTGGTTATATCCTGGTTGGATTTCCGGTTTATCAGAGCTTAACAATGCACCTGCCTTGTCTTGACGGACCATAAAAAATAGGCCAATGCCAATGGTTAATACCGCTGCTGCTCTAAACAACCATTTATAACGAATAAAACGTGGCAACGCTTTTATAGGAGTTTCTGCTTTGGAAGGGTAATTGGATAGGATTTCCTCCAACAGTTTCCGTTCCCGATTAGAGGTTAATGGGCTTTGGGTGGGCGCAAAATGCCCATAGTATTGATCGATGAGTCCCTGAAGGAGGGCATCGTATTGCCCGCTGTGCAGCATGGTCAGCCATTCATCCTTTTCGGGCTGGCTGGCCTGCCGCTGATAATAGCGGTCAAATAATTCTATAAACCTATTTTCGTCCATTTCCCCTAAAGAGTCTAAAAAGGAAAAGAAGGGGGTAATGAAAGGTGAAAAAAATGCAAAAAAAAGTTACCGATACAGGAAATAGGAAGTTAATATAAGAATAATGCCTTTATTATACTCATTTTCTACCTCTTTTTTAATGAATTCTACCGCTAGCTGGATATGTTTCTTGACGGTTTCCGGAGAAATATGGAGTTGGGCAGCAATTTCCTGATGCTTTAGCCGGTCATAGCGGCTTAATGAATAGACTTTTTGTTGTTGCTCGGGCAAATGAGTAACGGCTTGGTCGATCAGTTGACGATAATGCTCTGCCGGATTGTCCAGCTCATCCAATTCCGCATCTTCCTGCAGGTATTTTTCTACCTCCAGCTGCATCACCCGCTGTGCTGCCTGCTTTTTAAGGATGGCAAAGGCATGGTTCCGGCACAGAATAAACAGGTAATTGCTGAAGTGCTCAATCTGCGGCAGGGTATCCCGTCGCAGCCATACCTTGATAAATGCATCCTGCACAATCTCTTCTGTCAGCTCCAATGAGTCGGTTAGTTTCTGCACAAACTCAGCCAGCGGCCCCGAATACCAACGGAATAGCTCCGAGAAAGCCCGCTCATCCCCATTAGACACCCGGGCCAGGATTGCTGCTTCATCTTTATGGGGCCGAATACTCATGGATGCTTAGGTAACTATTTACATACTAAGCCTCAAACATAGTAATTATTATAATTACTTACAAAAGTATTTTTACGTCTTATTATAACTAACATGCTCGAGAGCAGCATCAGGAAAATAACGGAGCCCCGATGGGTATATCGGGGCGCAGTGGTTTTCCGTAGCTGCGATGAGCCTGTTAGTGAAATAAAACTAAATCTTCCCCCGCTTTATCCCCTCCAGTACCTCTACCTTATATTCTGCGATAGCCTTCTTCTCAGAGGAGAAATTAATTCCAATCGCCACTTTTTTTCGGTTGTCGGTCTGGAAAGGCCTGAAATAATTTTTTTCGAAGATTTGTTTCAAAGCTGCTTCTGCTGATCCGTCAAGCTTTAACTCCAATACATATATATGCGTTTTTGTAAACACCGAAATATCTGGACGTGTCCCAGCATAATTACGATCGCTTTCCAAAATCAGTCCAACCAAACTAAACGTATTTTGAATGATGGCATGATATAATTGTTCCTTAGCTTTTCCCCACAGGGTATTCGGTATCAGTGAAAACGAGGTATCAATCAGTTTCATTACCTCTCCAATTTCATTAGCACTGAATGCTCTTGCAATAGTCAGCACATTCGGGCGTACGGTATCTATAGGCTGATGACTGTAGGCTCACAATAGAAATAATTCCATACTAAGCTTTACCTCCCTATTCGGAAAGTCCAGCGTATACACTTCCAATGCCGGGTCATAATGCTTAACTGTCAAATACCCGGTCTGGAACATAATGGTAATTGGCCGGATACTGTCCTGCCCATCGTATTCCGTCTTTTGGTTAAACAGGTCAATCAATGCTTCAGGCCCTGCCTCTACTTCACCATCCGGGAATTTCAGCCCCGGATTACGCCGGATCATATCACTGAAAAACGCAGGCGTGCCCGTATGAATCCAGAAATTATCAAACTGCTTCCAACGGAATAGGCTCAGCAATGAAAATGGATTATATAGGGTATTAGCCCCTCCCCATGAATACCCATTGTACCATTTTTTTACCTGCGCATAAATTTCAGGCACTGATTTATTAAACTTCTCCGCCAGCTCCTGCAAATCTTCTGGAAAGTTTGTTTCTAATTCTTTTTGCGTAATGCCCACCAGGTCATTCATTTCTTCAACCAAGGTGATATCCGATAGCTGATTGAGATCGGAGAATAGGCTAACCTTGCTAAACCGGCTAACGCCGGTAAGTAACATGAGTCTTATATTTTTGTCCTGACCCTTCAATACCGAATAAAAGCTTTTCAACACAGAACGATTTTCATCCACCGTTATCGGGACATCCAGAAAATCTATCAATGGCTTATCATATTCGTCTATCAAAAGAATAATTGGCCCTTTAGATTGCGCAACCTTTTCAATCAATTCGCGAAACCTGCCCTGCAATGTTGCGGTTTCCAGCACTACACCAGCGAACTTTGCATTCCGCTCCAACTCAATTTTTAGTGCTTCTTGCAGTCCAACTTCCTTGTAGGGAATCTCTGCAAAATTGAAATGAATCACCGGATTTTTCTTTGTCCAATCCCAGTGGTCATAGATCCAAAGCCCCTCAAAAAGCTCCTTACTCCCACTAAATAGTTCTTCAAGCGTATCAACCATCAGTGATTTGCCAAAGCGTCTTGGGCGGCTCAGAAAATAATATTCTCCGGTTGTGACCAACCGATGGATGATCTCCGTCTTGTCTACATACAAGTAACCACCTTCCCGAACTTTCCGGAAATTTTGTATGCCAATAGGATACTTTCTCATCATGCCGCTAAGATAAGAATAAATTTTTGAGTACTACAGTTTCCCCCGCTTTATCCCCTCAAGCACCTCTGACTTAAAAAAGTACAGCTTACCAGGCTTGCCCCCCTCCCCTTCTTTAAATGTATACGTATTAAAGACCTTTGACTGGCGCAGGTCATAAAAGCTGCGATCCTCGATGTGCAGCACCTGTTTTAACGCCGGGGCGTCTATCAGATCGGCAAGCCCCTCCATATTGCCCAGTTCCTGGTTTTGTTTGATGATCACGATGTACTGACGCATCTCCCTGACATCCCTCCGCAACGCCTTTACCTCCTGAATCATAAGTAGAAATTCTTCTTCCATAATTCGTAATTTTAAGATTAGACATCATGGGTTCAAGGTTGAATATAGCGGTTCAGGAGTTCAAAAAATTCCCCCCAGGCGGAGGGATCATAGTGTACCAGGCCCAGGCCTAGTTTGTGTATCTTTTGAGCATAAGCTGGCCCGGTCATATGGCCATTTGACTCCGGTTTATAGAGCCCCTTACGGATCAGTATGGGCAGCAAAGATTCAAACTCGACCCCCATAGGCAGCCGTACCCATAATCGGTAGCCAGCTGCAGCAACACGCTGCCTCACCATTTCAGGGCCAAAGACTTCATTGATCAGGTCACGTTGCCGTTGCCTGTTTTTCCCGATGCGCATTTCCAGTTGCCGCTCACGTTCCTGCCAGGCCACGGAATTCAGTAAGCTCATCGTGTGGTGCAACTGGGACACATCCATTTCCACCTTTCGTTGTAGCAACTGATGCCTTACCGCGTCGACCACCTGCGCATCAGCCATGACCAGGCACAGTGTAGAGGCATACGCATGGTGATTAGACAGCGGTACTACATGCAGCAGCCTTCCTTGATGATGGCCAAGGACTAGCGGCTTGACGGGTTGCCCCAACCACTGGCCAAAATGTTCATCCCAAGCCAGAACGGGAATATGCAGCGCTTCTGCCAGCGTAAACAAGGCCTCCCACCGGCTTTCATCCAAACTGTACCCAAATGGAGCAGATGCCTCCGGACGCACAAAAATGAGGCGAACACCTTGCCCGATGCAGCGCTGCAACAACCCTTCCAGCAACATGCCTTTTTCGTCTGCTCCGCTATGACAAACCCGGATACCCCGCTGCCGGAAAAATTGCTCGGCAGCCACGTCACTGCCCCGGTCGATAAGCACGGCATCACCGGGTTGCAGCGTCATCCCTATCAGCACATCCATAGCCCACTGCTGTGGGACAATTAGCACATTGCTGGCTGGCAACCCAATGCCCTTTTGCTCCAACAACCGGACAGCCTTCTCCTGAATATCCTGCTGCAGCTCCACCGGCTTTTTGACTTTTTGCCTTTTGCGATTGACCTCCTGGCGCTGTAAAAATACAATTTCCTGCTCCAGCCAGCCCGAATGCTGCAAGGCATTGGCTTCACCCAGCAGTACATAATTAGGCAAGCGCCTATGCGTGCGTGGAAAGTGGGGTTTATACAGCTGGAACGGCAGCTCCTTTCGCTCTGGAAACACAGACGCCTGCTGTTTCAACACTAGCGGTACATGCGTATGGATATAGTAACCTTCCTCCCTTGGTGGAATCGCATTATAATGGATCAGTCGCCAGGCGATAAGCAATTCATAGGCTGCCCTGGCCGTCCGTTCATTCACTTTCCGCTCCCGGGCCAGCGCCTGGGCCGCCGGAAGTTTTTCCCCGCACAGCCGTTTACCCTGCCGGATGTCCTCCCTAATGGACGCCGCTATGGTATATTTTGTATCTTCATTGGCCGGATTCATACGAGCGAAAATAGGGAAAATAGAAAAAGCTGCAAACGCCAAAGGATGTCTCCGGCAGAGGGGCACTCAAGCGTACACCGCGGTCTTGTAAGCGTTAAGTATTTGTTAATTTGCGACAAATACACCCTATATATTCATGTATGGTGTACAAAAATTGAATGATGTACAGCATGGAATAGGGAAGTCAGTCCTCCGGAAATACTCCCTAGACAACAAGGCAAACCATACATACGATGATCACATATACCGGGGATAAAGCCCATCCATTACAGTAGGCATAAAGGCAAAGTGAATTCTTTTATGGTCCCTTAGCGCTTCCCCAACCTCAATAATATGGGTTGACACAATAATAAGACAAGCCTGATAATCCGCCAAAGCCTTGGTAATGGAAAGCGTACCATCATAGGCATCCTTCATGTTGGTACCCTTAAAACAATCATCAAATATCCGCCTGAGCCGTTGGCCGCTAGCCGTAACTTCAAAATATTCGGCATGGACTTTATGTATGGTGTCAGAAAAACGCCGCTATAACGACCGCCTAGTTGACGGCTCCTACATTCAAGATCATATTACGAGCTATAAATTTATCAAGACTCTTCATTTACAAATTGAATAATAAACCCTCCTTTCGGTGCCAAGATATATGACCAATCTGCGACTATTGGATACGTCTCTATTTTGAAGTCCATTAGTGGGTCTTCTCCTTCCGTAATGATCCTGAATTTGGAATATCCCTTTCCGTATTTCGCAAGGTTCAGTTTGATCGGTAGTTCTTTATCCTTGCCATTTATACCTACAATATAAGAAAGAGCGTCTTTTTGACGGTAGAGCACTAATGCCTTACCTGGTTCGGCCATAACGCTTTCGGTTTTATCCCAGGTGGCAGGCATGTCTTTTATCAGATCTTTCACCTCAAGTGGGAGAGCATCGAATATCTCTTTTGAATCCGCAAAATGAATGATCCCGGAGGTGTAGGTCATGGCGGTGGCAAGCTCATGGACGGCTGTATTCATACGGCGGTATTTCCGAAAGGTCAGTGCAAACGGTGTGTAGTCAGCAGGGCCTGCTACATTTCTGGTAAAAGGCAAAACCGTGTTCTGTTCTGCGGCTTTTTCCGGAAATTTTGGTTCATAAAAGTAACTTTCGGTTCCCAGTATCGCTTCAGCCGTTACAAAATTTGGCCAGGTCCTTTGCCAGCCCCTTGGAGCGGTCGTGCCGTGCAGGTTCACCATTAATTGTTCTTTGGCCGCATCGGCAAAAACCGACTGTAAAGCAGCCATTACCTCTTGCCTGTCTGAGCACCAAAAATCTATCTTAACACCTTTAACCCCCATATGGGCCAGCTCTTTGAACCGCTCTTTTCTTTTTTCCGGATCAAAATATTGGGAAGAATAACCCCAGACCAGTGGTTTGATCCCTTTAGCGATCGCGTGATCAATGATCCCTCCTTCTTTGTTCGCTTTTTCCCAACCCGCATCGAAAAGGGTATACTTAAAGCCGAATGAAGCCGCAAGATCTGTGAATTGGTTATAAATCTCAGGGGAATGGTCATCCGGATGCGACCACCATGACCATGCGGCTTTGCCTGGCTCAATCCATGAGGTGTCTTCAATTTTGGATGCAGGGGCCAAGTCCGTCACTAAGGTTGACAACAGGATGTCCCCGGCCTGATCACCCATGATAATAACCCTCCAGGGCATCACCCAGGGAAGGGCCGACTCCGGATAAGCGTTTTCTTTGTCAGTCAAAGGTAGTGTATATTTCTCGTCTTTTTCTGCAAACGCGATCTTATAGATCCCTCCTTCTGAATGGGGCTGCAAATGACAGCCCGGAAAAGATCCATCCGTTCCCGACTCAGCCAGGAGTACCCAACTTTTGTGGTCATTAACGTTAAAAAGTGCAGGCATACACCAGCCAACGGAAGGATTGCGTGCATGACTAATGGTATCCCCTGCATTTACAGGAAGGTAAAAATCTTCATAGCCCGGGGTATAGTCTCCCGCTTTATTGTAGGGCTGCAGCCAGCCTTTTGCATTTTTTTCAATATGGAATCCGGTGATCTCCTCTTTTATCGTCCTTATTTTGTTGTCCTTGCCCGGAAACCGATAGCGAAAAGCAACCCCTTCTTCCCCGGCCGCCAGATCAAGCACTATTAATGCACCCTGGCTATTTCTAAAAGTGATGCTTTTATGTTCTAAAACATGATCTATTTTTTTAAAGTTGCTTACTTTTAATTCGTAGGCTTCCCTTTTTTCTTCAATGGGCGAAATTTCAGCGACGGATAGCCCGGACGTGAAATCAAGATTATCGCCCTTCAGGCCAAGAGGAGCATCTGAAAGGATGATCTGATCCCTGCGCGTTACGTTGTAGTGCAGCTCTCCGCGCTCATTCAGGGACAGGGTTATTTTATTTAGACCATCCTTTGATTTTAAGGCCAAGGGTTCATCTGCTGCTTTACCATAGGTAAAGAAAAGCGTTCCAAAGACAGATAAGATTAGGGCTTGATGAATAGCTTTAATTTTCATAATAATGGCTGGAGTAAGTTAATTGTAACCCGGGTTTTGGTCTGCTGGCGAGAATGCCTCATTCGTTTTGATCTCTGTGTCAGGAATAGGATAACGTTTGTGAAAATCCTGTATCGTTCCCGACTCATTTGCCCATTTGTTACGTTCTTTTACCAGTGCCACAAACTTACCTGTACGCAGCAGGTCGATACGGCGCCAACCTTCAAAACATAGCTCGCGCATACGTTCGTCCATAATTTTAGCACGGAAATCGTCGGAAGACATAACACCCCACTTCTTATCTGTCGGCAGCGTACCTCCCCATGCCCGCGTGCGAATCTTATCATTTACAATGTTTATCGCCTCTGAGGTTTGTCCTAACTCGTTCAAACATTCAGCATGTAAAAGCAGAACGTCCGCGTAACGTATTACAGCGAAATTTTTACCTGAATTCCACATATTATTAATCCCAAGACCCGAAAGAACATCTGTCCGGTAATCTTCATATTTTTTAATATGCGGGTCCAACTCGTCGGTTGTTCCGGTCCACTGCGTTTTAGACAAATCCGGGGTGACGTATTTGAAAGAACCATCGTTACTGTATTTGTCCGTATAATACGTAAAATCATACCGTAACGCGCCGTTTTTACGTGTGTCTCCTTCTTCCCAAACACCACCTTCCTCTACCATTTTATAAGTAAACGGAGTAGGGACAATAAAATCATAACCAGAGAAAGAACATGCTTGGCTGAACCAGGAATCAACGGCGCGCGATCCTGCATCAAACTCCCAAAAATTACAATCGGGCCACACATTATTGAATTGCAGTTCAAACAATGATTCTGCCGTATTTGGGTTATCATAGCGGAACAAGTCAATATAATTATCCAGCAATCTGTATCGTCCCATATCAATTATCTGTTTAAAGCAGTCGTCTGCTTTAGAAAAGTCACGTAAGTTGGTCGCTTCGGGGGCAGCCATATATGCCTTTCCCAACATTGCCAAGGCAGCGCCTTTCGTAGCTCGTTGTGGTTCGCCGTCGTAAGATTCGGGTAAATTGTTTGAAGCAATGGTGAAATCATCGATAATATACCGCCACACGGTATCCAGCGACTGGCGTCCTAGCCCCAACTCGTCTGTTTTTGCAATATCAACAACCGGAATCTCACCCCAGAACATGCTCAATTCAAACATCAGCATACCACGGATAAAGCACGCCTCCCCCTTTAATTTCATGGCACGTTCGGGATCTTCAGTAGTTATACCAAGCGCATAAATGGCCTTTGCAGCCGAAACAACGGCAGGCCAGCGATTGTTCCAGATGCTGGACACCTGTGTGGAAATCGCGTTTAACTGCCCGTTGTATTTATCCATTCCCGCTTGGTCACCGGAAGAAATCAATTGATAATTACCTTGTTGTGTTTCATCCGTCCCCAGATAAGGCATCAGGCCATTCCGTCCTTCTTTACATCCGCGATAGCTATCATATAATCCGAGAACCAACGGCTGTACATTTTCTATCTTTTCAAAAACTTGTTCTTCTGTAAGTGATCCCGTAGGTTCTACTTTCAGAAAATTTGAACAAGAAGATATACTGAGGAGTAGTAAGCAGGCTAATACACCTACTGCACTATATTTATATATTTTTTTCATTTATAATTTTTTTTTTCAGTTTCACCTTGTATTTTTTTTCACTATTTTTTATTCCTATCCTAAAACGCCATGTTTATACCAAATGTCCACATACGTGTCGGCGGATACCAGTCTCCCATTTCAGGATCGTACCCTTTATAATCCGTCAGACAGAAGAGATTGGAACCCGTTGCATAAACACGTAGGTTGGATAATTTAGCTGCATTGATAACTTGATTTGGCAAAGTATAAGCCACTGTTAAGGCCGACAACCGAAGAAACGATGCATTCTGCACAGTGAAATCCATTTGACTGGCATTGTAGTGGGTATAGTCAAAACCTGCCAATACACGTGGAAATACCGCATTTGTGTTCTCCGGGGTCCAACGATCCAACAGATCGGTGGAAGCAATACTTGACCCGCTGCTTGTAATTAAAGACTCATACCATGGACTCAGTTTTTTTGCCCCGTAAGAGTAGCTAAACACGGTATTCAAAGAAATATTTTTCCACCTGAAATCCGAGGAGAACCCACCATAAAATTTTGGATCGGTACCCCCAATGACCACACGGTCATTCTGGTCGATCTGACCATCCCCATTGTAGTCCAGCGGATAAATATCTCCCGGATTGACGTTATATCCGTTCCAGTTGATCTTATTTAAACGATCCATATCCGTTGACTGAGCAATGCCCCCCGTCCTCCACAGATATAGGGTATTACGTGACTCGCCCAGGAATAAGTTACCTTCTTTCTGAATATTACGGTCGCCATCCACATTATAAACCACCCCTGCGCTTCCATAAAGTTGTGTGACCTTATTTTTATCCTTAGAGAAGGTCGCAGCAAAATTCCATTCAAAATCCTTTGTTCTCCATAGATTACCATCAAACGAAAACTCCAAACCTTTATTCTCGATCGCCCCAATATTCTCAATGGTGGTTGAATAACCAGTGGTCGTTGCGAGGGAGTGACTCATCAACAAATCTTTGTTTTTGATCAAAAACGCGTCCACCGACAAATGGAAACGATTCTCCAGAAACCCCATGTCAGCCCCCAGATTCCACTGTTTCTGTTTTTCCCAGCTGATATCCGGTGTGCCTCGTCGTCCATTAGACGTAAATGAATACGTATAACCCGTCTCCGCAGTACCGGTATAGCCCACGTTATATAACGAGAGATAAGCGAAATCATCGATGTTCTGATTACCCACAATACCAAAACCAGCACGCAGCTTCAATTGATCGAAGAAATGCTGCTTTTTCATAAAATTCTCTTCAGTTATGTTCCATGCTGCAGACAACGATGGAAATATACCCCACTGGTTTCCGCTGGCAAATTTGGAAGAACCATCATAACGGCCCGTAGCTGTCAATAAATACCGCTCATCATAGGTATAATTCAGACGAGCGATGTAGGAAAGCAACGTCTGTTCTGACCATGCTGAACCCAAGCCGCGTTGGTCCTTCTTATAGCCCGACTGCAAACTGTGATACCCAAACTGATTAGACCCATAACCCGTAGCCGTTCCGTCAATGTAACTATATTTTGTCTGGGTAGCACTTGTACCAACCATAGCGTTCAGCTTGTGGCGCCCATTGATCGTGGTAGCATAAGAAATTGTATTGTCCCATTGCCATACCGTGCGTGTATCACGATTATCAACCGCTTCTCCTTGTGTTCCATAGCGTTCAGACTCATAAATATCGTTGGGTGTATATTTGTTATCCTGTTTCTGTGCATAATCGACGGAAAACGTGGAACGCAAGTTCAATCCTTCTATCGGGTTAACATTGACATAGTTGGAGGTAAGCAACCGATTTAAGACCTGATCGTGGTCTACCCTCAAAGAACGCAGCGGATTAAAATTATTCTGATCAAAAATTCCCTGCCAGTTCAATGTTTCCAACTCGTCGGAAACGGCAAGCATCGGATTGGCCAAACGTGCCCTGTTCATGATACCGTCATCAACCAACGTATTGTTGGTGCGCGTATACGTAGTATTGGTACTCACCCTTAGCCAGGTTTTGATCTGCTGGTCAGCGTTGATGCGTCCGCTGTACTTTTCCTGTTCTGACTTTTTAATGACGCCTTTGTGGTCGGTATAACCGAAACTGATATAATACGACCCTTTATCGTCGCCGTTAGACATGCTTACAACATGGTTCTGCTGCCTGCCCGTACGGCTTACAGCATCCAGCCAGTTATAATTGTCATTATTATTATAAGCCGCAAATTCATAATCGGCAAACACCGTATTAGACCCCATGACAACATTATTTATATAGGAATCCAAATCAGCGTCGGGATTGGTCTGCCGATAGCCATTGGCATAAGCCTCTTTACGAAGCTCAAACAATTGGCGGGTATCCATTGTCTTCGGTGTGTTGGCATATGTCTCAAGCCCCATCCACCCGTCGTACGTCACCCGGCCTTCGCCCTTCCTGCCCTTTTTGGTCGTAATCACAACAACCCCATTAGAACCACGTGAACCATACAGCGCTGTGGCAGAAGCATCTTTCAACACTTCGATGGAGGCAACATCATTCAGGTTCACCGCATTGAAGCCAGAAAAAGAATTATCCATCACCATACCATCTATCACATAGATAGGATCCGTAGAACCATTAATCGTATTGACACCGCGGATCTTGATAGAAGCATCGTCCGTCGGTCGGGTTGGGTTTGCAATGAAAACACCGGCTACACGTCCCTGAATGGCTTGGTTAACATTGGTTACCGGTTTTTCCTCAAGCACTTTGCTGCCCACACTACTGACGGCCCCGGTTAGGTCACTTTTCTTGAATGCCACACCTACAACGACCACTTCATCAAGCTCGGTATTGTCTTTCTGCAAGACGACGGGAATAGTTGTCCGGTTATTGATCGCCACCTCCTGGGTCACAAAGCCCACATAGGTAAACCGAAGTATGCCGTTTGCTGGTGCGGCAATTTCATATTCGCCATTGGCATCGGTAGAAGCACTTCCGCCTCCCCCTACAACACTAATACTCACCCCGGTCAACCGCATATCGGTTTGGTCAGACACACGCCCTTTGACGCGGATGTTTTCAACCTGTCCTTTTGCGCCCAGTCCCCACAGAGACAGGAAAACTATTAAAAGTGCAACATGTCGCACAAAAATGGATTTGTGATTTAAATAAAATGAAAGCTTCATACTTTAAGTGTTGGTCTAAGAATATTTTTAAGTTTAAAAAAGTTATAATTTAAAGTTATCAGGATCCAGCAAGAGTAAAATGGACAAACATCACAAAAACATGGACATTTTTATCAAAAAAAACCCTCCATTTCGGAAGGTCTTGTCATCGGAAATGGATCGTTAATCTGCCTTCGATATCTTCAGGACAACACTTGATCTACTAACATTTACCTGAGGGTTAAAACCTACCTTCATCAGGAAGTCACCCCAATATACCCCGTCGGCATCTATTGATGACGGCGTACCCGGATAAAGATTCAGCTCAGTTATCCGGTACTTCATGCCCGGATCCAAGCCGGTTAACCTTACAGGGAGCATACTTCCCTGATCATATCGATTATTTACCAAATAATTAAACAGGATACCGTTCTTTTTGTCATTAGCCATATATAGCATACTGGCTACACTGTGCTTCCCGGGGTCAGATAGCCTGTATTGATCACCCTGCCAAATAACTTGTTTTATATTATTATATGTCGCTACAGCATCCTGGCAAAATCCAAGGTCTTCCTGAGAAAGTTTCGGAATAACAATGTCAAAACCCAATTTGCCCATCATTGCCACGTCTATACGGAACTTGAGCGGTTGTTTGCCCCAATCAGTCACATGATTGGAACTACTGATCGCAGGAAAAAAATAAGAATACTCCCACTGCATAAAGATACGTTCCATTGGATCGGTATTATCACTTGGCCAAAACTCTGTGAAATACTGAAGAGCGCCGTAATCTACTCTTCCGCCCCCGCCCGAACAAAGCATCATCGGCACGTTCGGATATTTAGCACGAATACGTGCCAGTACCTTATATAAACCGCGAATGTAATCGATGTACAAATGAGATTGATGCTGCAAGTGCGCCGAATAAGCATTGTATATAACCGCATTGCAATCCCACTTAATATAGGCCAGTCCGGGGTTTTTCCGGAACAGGCCATCCACTATCCCGTATACAAAACCCTGTACTTCAGGATTACTGAGATCCAACACCAATTGATTCCTAAAATAGTATTCCTCCCGTTTCGGTTGTTTGATTACCCAATCCGGGTGCATTTCATATAATTCGCTCTTAGGGTTTACCATTTCAGGTTCTATCCAGATACCAAACTTTACGCCATCCTCTGTCGCCTCGCTCACCAGACTATCGATGCCATGCGGCAATTTAGCCTGATTTTCTGCCCAATCACCCAAACCGGCATTATCCCCATTTCGTGGATATTTGTTCCCAAACCAGCCATCGTCCAACAAAAACAGGTCAACCCCCAATTTCTTCGTATCTTTCAATAGTTCTTTTAATTTCTGCTCGTTGAAATCAAAATAGGTCGATTCCCAGTTATTAAGCAATGTGAGCCTGCTTCCTTTTCCATCCGTCAGCTTATAGTTCCTGGCCCAATTGTGCAGATTACGGCTCGCTTGGCCTTTTCCTTTATCAGAAAAAGTATAAAGGAAAGCAGGGGTCGTAAAAATCTTTCCGGCCGGAAGGGTATATGAGGAGGCATCATTATTTATGCCCGACAAGATCCTTAAATTATCTTTCGGATCCAATTCCAGATCCGTCCGAAAATTACCGCTCCATTCCAATGCCCCGAAAATCACCTCCCCCTCATCCTCTGTGGCAGGTTTATCTAGCGAAACCATGAACATAGAAGGTTGAAACAGGTTGGCCCTCGTCCCTAATTTAGAATCAAGCGTCTTGATGCCGTGTGTGAGTTTCGCTTCTTCAGGTTGCATCTCTTTCGCCCAATCACCGTGATATTGGCGTAAATAAAAGCTGCCTGCTTTCAGGTAAAGATTGGCAGAGGCATACTTCAAGAGTTGTACATCCCCATTTTCGCGATGTTTGATCTCCGTCCATTGCTCTACCACATCCTCCTTATAATAAGATTTATAAAAGAGCGTCACTTCAAAAGGATAGGCCGGATCTTCAAGAAATACCTTGAGCAACGAAACCCCTTCCTGTACATTCTCCACATCATGGTTCACATACTGTAAATCAAGCGAAGTGTTCCCATCGGCATGGATAACCGTAATGGCTGGTTCGAGCAAGTTACGTGATCCCGACGGTGTATATGCGGCGTTATACAGCCCAGTATAGTCTTCGGGTTGCCGGTAGGCTCCCTCCACGTGCATGTATTCATCGGGGTATGCCAGCCGTTCACCTAAATAGATAATACTTAAATCCTTTTTTGCATTTACATTCAATGCGATCGCGTGATGACTGGTTTCTACGGTCAAAACTTTATCCTGACCATAAGAATGTGTAGCAACGAGAGCTAAATTAAGCATGAATAAATAACCAAGCTGTGTTGAGGTCGTCTTTACTTTTTTACAAAACATAATCACTTAAAATATCGTCGTTGATTTCAATTCCTGCAACAACTGTAAATGCATAATAGCACCTTGATGGTTAGGCTCCTCTCTTAAAATAGTTTGCAAATGTTCTTCTGCATTATAAAATATCTTCAGGCCCAAATTTCCCAACGCCATCATAAAGTGACAGTGAATCCGGTTGCGCTTGTCAAGGTCGGCATCAAATATCAGCAAATCAGGAAGGGATACTGCAAAATAATCAATCCGGATCACGTCGTTCAGGTGCGCAGCCCCGTAGTCAACCAGTTTTTTGAAGATAGAAGACGACTTTTCATGATGCCCCAGTTTCATATAGGCCATCCCCTGATAAAAGATTTTGTCTGGCTGTTGATCATTATAGAACATTGCAGCAGCAGGCTCGTCAGAACCTTCAGTGGCCATGCTGAAATACCGACGTGCTTCCCCGTGGTTTCCCATCTGTTCATAAGCACAGCCCATGCCATAAAAGATATCATTTTCACGCGTTCCAAAAAGTTTCCCTTCTCCTAGGTTGTGTGGATAGGTCAACGCCTGCGTTAGCAGATGTATGGCTGTTTCAGGCTGATGTCCACGTAAAAATTTGGTTGCCTGAGCGATCAAACTGAATACATATTGCGCCGCTACTTTGCCTTCTCCCCCCTCCCAGGGATGGAACTGCCGGCCCAGCAAAAGTTGCAGGGCTTCTTCTTCACGCCCTAGCAGATTATACAGCGTGATGCGTTCAAGACAAGTGTCGTCCCTTTGAAGGGTCGTTTGCAAATGTTCTTCCAGAAAATCCAGGCGTTTGGCGGGTGTTTTATTGAGCAGTTTGGATAGTTGATCCAGTTCCATAAGCACCCGTGCATCACTGGGGTCCAGCGCGAAGGCCTTTTCATAGCAGGCCAATGCCCGGGCCGGCTCACTTTTTTTATTATAATAGGCGATGCCCAGGTTCCTGAACACAGTTGGGAATGAGCCATCCAGCCCGGCGGCTGTTTCCCAGTAGGCGATTGCTTCTGCATATTGCCGCTTATCATAAAATAGGTTACCCAGGTAATAGGATGCCCGGGCGTCAGCAATGTTTTTTTCGATGGCAAACTGAAGTATCCGGATATCCTGCAATCGGTTCGGAAAACACAAAAACGGATCTGCTAACGACGCCTGTCTTAGAAAATCTTCCGTTTTTTCTCTATCGTCTAAACGGTCATGTAACCAGCCAAGATAGTATGCTACCATGGGATTTAATGGATCTGTGGATGCATATTGTAGTAGCCCGGCAGCTTCCTCATATAAACCCGCAGCAGAAAAATCAACGGCATATTCAAGCAAGCTATGTACATCCCGGCGTGATAACCGCTGCAATGTTTCGGTAAAGGATGCCGCCTCAGCCGGTTGGCCTGCATCCAGGTAAGCTGCTGACAGTTCGGCGTATGCTGCCAAGTTAAAACGGTCGCGGCCGATGGCCGCTCTTCCGGCAACCACCGCATCATCTAACCGGCCAAGCTTACGGAGGATCGCCAGTTTCAGCACAAGTGCTTTTCCGTTGACCGCATTGCGTTCCAAAGACAGTTCTACATGCTCCAGTGCCAGGACGGTATCCCCCCGCTGCATATCGATGCATGCTACTGCGAAATACCCACTATCTTTCCATGCATTGCTCCATGTAGCCTTATAAAAAGCTTCATAGGCTTCCGTCGTCTTTCCTTGATATTGCAGGCTCAACCCAAGGTTGTAGTAAGGCTCGCTATCGTACGGGTTGGGGTTCCTTTCGGTTATGGTTGCCACTGCCTGTCTGAAATAAACCTCGCTTTTGGAAAATTGTCCTCTGCGCAAATACCATAACCCTAAGGCATTGTTGTTGCGGATGTCTTTGGCATCCCTTTTCAGGGCCTCTTCATAATAGGGAACCGGGCTATAGGTGGCGTGACGATACTGCTCCAGGTGTTGTCCTGTTAGGAACAGCTGCTCTGTGCTTTCCACGGCTTCAGGGGCCAGTGCTGGCTTTGCAGGTTCCGGAATTGTATTTTCCTGGATTTTTGCAGGTTCATAGCGTATCAGTTCTTTTCCGCTTCTATTTACGATCGTCAGCAGCAGTTCATTTTCAGGGATGCCGAATATACCTGGAATCTCCCTTACATATACTTCTTGGGGCGATAAGGACTGCACGTCTTCCATCAGCAACCTTTCGCCGGCTTTCAGCGAGACCGTTATTTGTTCAAGCAGGCCTGTAACCATTACTTTTACCACGAGACCGCTACCTGCCGGCTCAAGCGCCAGCAAGATATCTTTATTGGCATTTTTAACGATACCCAGCTCGCGGTAAGGCATGAAATACTGGGTAAACGATTTCTCTTCATTCGGCATGAGCCAACTGAAATCGGGTTGATTGTCGGTGTATACTCCCGTCATTAGTTCGATATACGGGCCGTCTTCATCGGTTAGGTTCCGGTCCCAGGCTTTTCCAAAATCGCCATTCCCCCACGTCCATTGTTTCTTTCCCGGTGATACATGATGGTTGGCCACGTGAAGCAAACCGGCCTGTGTATCGTGCTCATAGCCCCCTACAAAATCATAATCAGACCGGATGGCCATGTATGACGTAGGCACCGGGATGTTTTTATAGCGGGATATATCGGTACCGGGTGAATAATCGACTTTGTAGTAGGTACCGGTCGCGATAGGGAAAGTTGAGACGTCCCGTTTTCCATGATCAAACACGGCATTTACGTCAGGGGGGAAGACTGATTGGTAGGCATCATTGACCTTCACTGCCGGGTTGGCCCACCACAGGAAGGTTTGCGGAAGTTCTGTACGGTTAAAAAGCCTGGCGGTTATCTCGATATAGGCCTTGTCAGGGCGCAGCGTAAAACCGGCCATGCCTTTTGTATGGAACATTTTCTCTACTTCACTCACCCATACGGTTTTGCTGCCATCTGCATGTTCTTCCACATCATAATCGACGGGCTCAAAGGTGCTGGGGCGGTGATGTTGGGGCCAGTTAAACTCGATGCCTCCGGATATCCATGGACCGGTCAAACCCACCAAAGCTGGCTTGATCACCTGGTTATAATAAATAAAATGACGTTGCTTTATTTTATCGTAGGCCATTTGTATGCGTCCACCCAGTTCGGGCAGGATCATGATTTTTATGTAGTGGTTTTCCAGGAACAGGGCCTGATAAAGCTTTTCTTCCTTCTCATCATACACCTTTTCAATCACTGGATTCGGATACACTACCCCACTGCTTCCCTGATATACTCGTTTCTCAAAAAACATCGGGTTTCTGTCCGGCTTTCCCACAGGATATGTTGGTATTGTGACCTGCTCCTGCCAGCAATTGACCGTAAATTCATCCATTTCCTTCTGTTGTGTTGTCATCATATTATCAATATCCAATTATCAATGTCCACCAAGGGTTTGTTCCAGCTCTTCCAGCGTCTGGCCTTTTGTTTCCTTTACCTTGTTTTTTACAAATAAGAAACCCAGCAAGCAGATCCCGGCATACAAATAGAAAGGGCCATAAGTGCCCAATTTTTCCGCTAATACCGGAAAAGTAAACACCAGGATAAAATAGCCGATCCATAGGAATACAATGGCGACAGATGAGGCCGTCCCCCGGATCTTATTCGGAAAGATCTCGGAGATCAACACCCATACTACCGGGGCCAGTGTAGTGGCATACGTGGCAATGGCGAGCAATACAAACACAGACAGCAGTACCGCTGAAGCGTTTCCCTGCAACAGCAAAGCCAGTATGACATACAGCAGGCTGAGCCCCAAGGAACCGATCAGCATGAGCGGCCTTCTGCCCAATTTATCCACCTGCCACATGGCCAGTAAAGTAAACACTAAGTTAACCACGCCAATGGAGATCATTTCAAACAATTGGCGGTCAAGGCTGGCCCCGACTGATTCAAAGATGGTAGAAGTGTAGTTAAAAACCACGTTGATGCCACATAATTGCTGAAAAAGTGCCAGGATAATGCCCACGATGACGGCCGGCCTTACGCCTTTTTCAAAAACGGCCCTGAATGGCTGCTTTCGCACACCCAGCAGGGACCGATGAATATCAGAAAGTGTGTGTTCCGCAAACGAAGCGGATCCGATCTTTTGCAACACCGCATTGGCCCTTTCTTCGTAGCCCGCCTTTACCAGCCATCGCGGGCTTTCAGGAAGCCAAAACACCCCCGCAAAAAACAAGAGCGACGGCACTACCCCGAAACCAAACATCCATCGCCAGGCATCGATGCCCAGATTTGCAAGGAAATAGTTCACCACGTTGGTTACTAGGATGCCGATGACAACCGTTAGCTGGTTAATGGCCACATTCCGGCCGCGCACTGCTGCAGGCGACACTTCTGCGATATACATAGGACTTAGTAAGGAGGCCATCCCTACGCCGATCCCGGCAGCAAACCGCATGCATACGAAAAACATCAGACCGTGAGACAAGGCCATCCCTATTGACGAAACTGCAAAAATAAGTGCCGCCAGCATCAACCCGGGTTTCCGCCCGAAACCATCCGCGATCTTTCCGGCGGCAATACAGCCCGCTATACAACCCAGCCCGAGCGATCCAGTCAGGAAACCCTCCCACCAGGGACTAAGCATAAATTCTTGCCTCAGAAAAGGTAAAGCGCCCGCAATCACAGCAAAATCAAAACCAAACAAATACCCACCCAGCGCAGAGATGAAAGAAATACCAATGATATAACCTGAATTAAAAGGTGTCGAGTTTTTCATTTGTCAGCGGCTACTGGTTCAATACAAAATTTATAAACAATCTGTTCATGATAGATCTCCCCCGCCTTTAAAATGGTGGAGGGGAATGTCGGATGGTTTGGACTATCGGGGAAATACTGGCATTCGAGGCAAAGGCCGTCAAATGGACCATATGGTACACCATGATGCCCTGATAACCGGCTTTGCAGCAAATCGCCGGTGTAGAGCAACAGACCCGGGTAAGTAGTAGAGATTTCCAGCCGCCTGCCTGAAATCTTGTCTGCCAGGACGGCAGCCAGGCGTGGCCGCGGCTGCGCGCCACCAGGCAATGCATAACACAGGTTGATGCCTTCTATGGGATGGCCCGTGCCCGGTATTTGCTCGCGGATCTTTCCTCCCCGGAAGGCCTTGTCCCCAGCTGGAATAATGGCACCCGTCGGTATATAACCCGGGCTATCTTCCAGTATCTGCTCTGCAAAGATCGTCAGCGAATGTTCAAGGATCGGCTGGTGGCCCGCTGTTAAATTAAAATAGGCATGGTTGGTAAAATTAGCCACTGTATCTTTATCGCTGCTGGCTGTATAATCAATCTTCAACTCACTATCATCTGTCCATTGATAGCATACTCTCAGCGACAAATCTCCCGGATACCCTCCTTCTCCGTCTTTGCTTTCCCATTCAAAGCACAGCCCACATTCCAGTACTTTATACCCAAATACCTGCCGGTGAAACCCATGGAAACCCCCATGATTGCTGTGCAGGCCATCATTGGCATCCAATTGTATTTGTCTTCCATCCATCGTGAACCGTGCGTGGGCTATGCGGTTAGCAAACCGGCCAATGGTAGCACCCACATAACAAGTATCGTCCAAATAGCCATCCAAGCTATCAAAACCCAACACTACATTCCCCAACAAACCTGTACGGTCAGGAACCACAGCACTTACCAGGGACGCGCCATAATTCGTCAGCACCACAAAGCGTCCTTCTTTATTCAGCAAATGGAAAAGATAGATTTCTTTCCCCTGGTGCATATCCCATAATCTAATAGAGCCTTTGCTTATTGTTGTGTCATTGTTCATATACTGGTTAACATACGCCATGGTTGATACAAAGCTAAAAGTAAGGACTCATTTCAGAAATGGATAAACAAGCAAAAAAGATGGACAATCCAATCATTAAACGCATTAAACCAATAACACCTGTAATTTCACAAAGATTATGCATTTTTGCATAAATAAATATAATCATCAAAGGCATATGGAGCGTACTTCATCGGGTGCAAAAAAGATCGAAGAAGGATTTATTGGTGAAAAAAGAATTGTTATCCCGCCAAATGTAAAAAAAAGATTTGTCCAAAATAAACTGATCCATAAATTTTATTTAACGGCGATCGGTTACTATCCACACGCCAATTTTCACGATATTGAACGAAAATCCGGGTGCCCGGAATATATACTCATTTATTGTGTAGAAGGAAATGGTACCATTGAGGTAGGTGAAAAAACGTTCCTTTTGAAACCCAACAACTTCTTCATCATACAAAAAAAATCACCACACCGGTATTATAGTGACAAGAAGAAACCTTGGAGCATCTATTGGGTGCATTTCTCCGGCGATCTGGATGAGCATATTTATTCAAGGTCTTTAATAAATGATAAACCTGACATACACTATATCCCGTATGAAGAAATCCGCATAAAATTGTTTGAGAAAATTTACCATTTGCTCGAGCATGGATATCATGAACATGAAATGGAGATTTTAAACCTCTACTTATTACATTTCGTCACTTCCCTTATTTATTATAAGGAAACCGACCCGACGTTGCAACGAATGGATATGGTAAGCAGCTCTATTGCTTATATGAACAATCATTTGACAGAACAAATAAGTCTCCAGGAATTTGCCGATCAACAGCACATTTCGCCTTCTCACTTAAGCCGCATCTTTAAACAAAAAACCGGCTACTCTCCTTTATATTACTTTAATCTGCTAAAAATTCAGAAATCTTGCCAATACCTATATTTTACAGATAGAAGCATTAAAGAAATTTGCATAGAACTAGGATTTGAGGATCCATATTACTTCTCCCGCCTTTTTAGAAAACTAATTGGCATATCGCCGGCAAATTACCGCAAAATGCAAGCAAGGTGATCTTGCTCCAGCACCGCTACCGTTTATCCGGATACTTTTCCAGTCTCACCATCAATGCATCGCCCGGCGGTACGTTTAACGAAAATGAAGATTGCCCTGGGGCTATTCTCCCAATGGTCTCCCCTTTCAGAAAATCAACAATCCGGTAAGCACTATTTTCCATCCCCAGTTTGACGGGGTAAAAGGTTTCTTTAAACTCATTTTTAACATCAAAATCAAAGGCCGATAATAGTATCCTCCTTCCATCTCCGGGAAGGTAAAAAGAAAGCTGCTGATCCATGCTTTCCCCGCTTGCCATCCGGATCGGTATGAATGCTTGCGGCGCAGCAAAGAACTTTGCTACATCTGCGTTATCCAGGTATTTCCTGGCCCTCCATGCAGCCAAAGGCTCTCGATAATCAGATCCATCACCCAGGATACTGCCCATGGTCATGAGGCAGAAAAGCCGGACCTTTACTTCTGTTTCGCTGAGCGGCGGATGGCCCTGAAAATGATTCATGACCAACACATCCATATTAGTATAGGGCCACAGCGTACCTTGTACCCATGTCATATACGAAGCCGTAATCATGGAGGCTGCCGTGCTCCCATAGTGGGGGAAGCCGGGCTGACTGTCCCTTAGGTGAGAATGGACATCGGTGGATACAAACCGGGTATGGGCATATTGATGGGGGAACATGGGAGAAATGGCCATGCTGACAAAAATATCGAGACCCATGATGGAGTCAACGAGGTGTTTAAATAGTTTCATCCCATAGTTATAAGCCTGCATCCCGGTGCGTATGTTTTTATCGTAATGCGACGCCGACTCCAGCGAACCTGCCGTCAGAAAATCGATCTTAATGAAACGTGCGTGCACAAATTTTGCTTTTTCTATTTGGTTGATCATCGCCTGCCGGGTAGCCGGATGGGTAGGATCCATGGGATAGGCCCTCCACTCGCCATCTTTAAAATGGATAGGCTTCCCTTTTTCGTCCCTCAGGATGACTTCCCGAAGCGGCACATCTGTACCTGGCAATTTGGCGTTCTGGATGTTGTTGCTCCATGTCCATAGTGAAAATGGGCTGCAGTAGAAGCCCATTTGCTGCCCGTTTTTTTCACCATAGATGGCGATGGACTGCAGTATGGGCACGGAATAGATTCCCTGATCATAAGAGTCGATGCTCAGTACCGGTTTGCTATAGGCACTAAATTTGGTAAGGCTGTGCAAGAAATCAGAGATCGTATCCATAGCGGGCGGCATCATGATGTGCTCATAACCTAGCACACCTTCTACACCAAAGCTATTCCAATACACCGGGGCCGGATGCCGCCATTTAAGGGTTCCTGCCATGGGGACCTGAAGGATACCAAAATTTTTACTGGAAACACGAAAGTCCTCCCCTGCCTCCAGGTAGATGAGCGGAGAGGTGATTTGCTTACCTAACATGGTCCCGTGCAAAGCCACGTCGTGGGTATCTTCCAGGCTTGCCCGCGCAGCTCCCCCATATACCAGTAAGGAGTCTAGCACACCGTTACCTACCCCCGTGCGATAAGCGATGCCGGTTTTCCAGAAGTCATGCTCCAAACTACCCAACACGATACCTTTATAGGTAGACTGATCATATATATATATATATATATATGCCAGCTCGTGACTCACACCTTCTAAGGGTTTTTCGCCCACTTCAGGCCAAGGAAGTGCCAGAAGCTTTAACCAGTTATCATTATCAAAGGGAAGGTCAACGATCATCGGCCGGTCGCCCGGTATGGTGCTTCTGCTCTGATAGGCTAGCTGCATACACAGCGAGCTGATATTACGGCTTTCCAGCTCTTGGCCATTCACCGGTTCGGCCACGGTCCTCAGCAGCAGGAACGGCCTATTTTTATACATAGTGAAGTATTGGACCAACTGTACGCCCTTATCACCACTATGTCGTAACCCCAGCAATATACCCTCTCCAAGGCTGTCTGCCAGCTTTTTTGCAGAAACTGTATGGTGGTTGAAATTGGTGGTTGCCAATTTCCCAAAACCAAGCAAATCTGCATACGCTACCGTATTAAAAAGGGTTATGCCATTGTTAAAGTAATAATCAATGGTGCCTGTACGGGTGTTTACTCAAATCTGCCCGGATCTATGGTCAAACCTCCTTACCGTATCACCTTCAGCAGCCCTGACCATTTGACAAAAACAACACATGATTACGATAATCCTAACACATACCTCAAATCGATTTAAGCGCATAAGCTTTTGTCCTTACCATTAATTTGTACTATTCAGTTTTTTTAACGTTACTCCCCTAAATTGAAGGTAGGTATATTGCCCGGTGTTGACTACCCATCCGATCGCTACCGTGGTGGGCGCCTGCAACGTAAAATTAAGGGTATGAGTACCGCCAATATTCCCTTCATTGCCACTAAAACTGGCAAGGGCATTACTCAGGTCGCCCATGTCCGGAAGTGTTTCCCCTAGGGCGACAACCTCATTAACCTGCATGTCGCCGCCATAGTTACCCGTTTCAACCTCAAGTGCGTAGGTGCCTGCCGGCAACGTAACCGTTTGGTATATTTTCCCATTAGTGACGCCGGCTCCGCCCCAGTCCTGGGTCTCGAAATGGATAACGCCGCCATCGTCTGTAGACCAGCCCCCTGCCGTGCTCCCATTTTGGTTCACGACATTGGCATTATAGAGCCAGTCCTTTAGCAGCCCCCACTTACCCGTGCCGTCGTCAGCGCGCAGGAACGGCTTGCCCGGGTTTTTAATATAAGCCGCAGTGACATCTTCGTCTACGCCGTAAGTATCCGGAGCTACACGAAATGTATCTATGGCTGTTGAATCGGGCAAATAGTAGGTTTGAAGCTGAAATTGGCTCTGGCTTTTGTAATTGGCCAATACCACCTGGGCCATATCGCTGGTCACGTTGATCACCTTTTGTTCATTTGCCGATGTAGTATAGGTTATTTTAGCATAAGGTGAGTCTTCGCTGCCTGCAAAAAACTCAATCAGCGCATCATTACCGTTCTTCACCGCCGATTTAACCAACCTGTTTAGCAAGGTCGATTGATATAACGGTCCGTATATCCGCACGTTGTTAAGCTCCTGACCAACCGATACATTTCCGTCGTTGTCAAATGCGACGATGGTAAAGGTGTAGACATATTCGCTCAAATTGGGAATGGATACGACTATGCTATCGGCAGGATCGTGGGTGGCCGCAACTACCTGAAGTGAATCGGCACCGTTGTTCCAACGGATCACATAGTCCTTAATGTTGGGATCGGGGCTAGGATTCCATATCAGGACGGTTCTGAGGTTGCCCGCCTGATAGTGTACATGCTGCGCGAGCCCCGGGTATATGACCTCACCATTGCCCAGGTATTGCTTATAATTGTCAGCATATTTTTCGCACCCCAGCATCTCCAGGAGCAGGGATGCAAAGGCGATATGTTTAAATAAGATCTTCATTGCTGTTTTTTTCTTTTATGAGGTGATACCACTTACTCTGGACTTCCATAGACCGATATTTCCATCGCGTTGACATAATCCAGCCCTCCCCACGTTTGTGTACAGACGTACCGGATATATTTGGTACTTGGGGCCGTGCTGGGCATCTTAAAATTGACACCAGCTGCAGCAAATGCGATGTCTGCGGCATTGGCCTGGTTAGTGGGCAGGCCTGATGGTGGGTTTGGATAGACGAAGTTGCCCATGTTCACCCAGTCTCCCGCTACTGTCCCCGGCAGGGAATTGTTAGGCAGGGCCGAGTCCTGCGGATTGTCTTTATCCGAACCCCAGATCGTAAATTGACGGGTGTTCTGGTACCCATACATATCTGGCAGACGGTTCCACAGCACCACCCTGCTTATCTTGGCATTGACGCCCAAACCAAATGTGCCCTGAGAAACGGGTGCAGACACCGTGTGCCAGCCCGGATCATTGAGGCTGCCGTCAAAGAAATTTTTAAATTCCCACCCATAACCGATCGGGGCATCGCTGGCTAAATGGTATACATAAAATTTACTTTTATCGAGCAGGGTTTCAAATAAGGGGATCAGGGTTACGTACCTGGTATCCGAAACGTTGCCGAAGCGGTCTGAGGTATATATCCCAAATTTGTGCTCGGTGGCATCAAAACCCCGGATGGAAAGATCCACGGTATTGCCACTTATATATTCAGGTTCCTGTTCATCGTAACTTCCTTTTGCCTCGTTAAAAGATAACAGATGCACCGACAAAGGCACCTTGTTGGGGTTCTGCCCATAAAAATTGGCTCCGCCAAAATCGGGGTTGATCTGCAGGCCCTCATTGACCAAGATATAGTTAGGCGTTTCCGGATGGACGGTCACTTTGACCGGGTCAGACTTCACTTCGGCCCTGCTCACAGCATATAACGTCACCTCGTAATCCTGCGAACGGGCAAAACCATCTACCATGATCGTATCGGTATAATAGCTGGTCTTTGACTCCCGTATTTGGCCATCGTTGATGGGGTAACTGGCCAGCACATATAACAAATTTTTGGTAGAGGGTAATGTATAGGTGATACGCGCAGCCCCGTTGAGGTTTTCTACCTTCACATCGGTCACTGTGCCTGGTTTTGCCGTATCATCTGAGATGATCTCTACCGGGGAGACGCTTTTCTTGCAGCCTGCTGTGCCCAGCATCAGTAAGGTAGCCACCAATGCCCGCCCCTGCATACGCCGTATATTCATTCTTCTTTTCATGATAAGATCGCTTTTAATTACCAATACGGATTTTGGGTTAAATTCTCGTTAATGACTACATCCGAAGAACTGAAAGGCCAGAGGTAGTCTTTAAGACCAAAAAGTGGTGTAATGACGGATTGTGGTCGGTAATAATCGACTGGATTCTCTTCTTGTATGTTCCATCCCAGCAGTGGCCGGCTCAGCACACCCTGCAATTCCTTCCAGCGGCGGAGATCCCAACCTGCTTGCTCCTCAAAGGCCAGCTCTATCCGGCGCTCCTGATGAATAATCTGGGCCAGCCCTTCTTTGCGGGTAGCATTGGCCGGCGTTTTCGAATAAGTGCTCCAGGCTTCCCGCACCCCGGGCAGTCCAGCCCGGGCCCGGACCTTATCAATATACATATACACCTCATCGGATGGTCCACCCGCTTCGTTGAGTGCCTCTGCATATAATAGGTATAAGCCTGCCAACCGGATCAGTGGAGTCTTAAAGTCCACCGGAGTAAAAGTTTCATCCATGACAGACAGGTAGTTGGCCAGTTTTTTGGGCCAGTATCCTGTCATATTGGTCGAGTTAAGGCTTTTGGGCCCGGAAGTAGCAAATATGCCGCGTGACTGTACGTAGTATGAATCGGCCTCATTCAGCTGTCCGTTGCCGAACCAGATGCCTCCGTCAAAACCGATAGCCGCATAAAAGCGCCGCTCGCGGTTAAAATGTTCCTGAGCAGTTTGATATCCTTGTTTAATATAATGCTGATTGGCCTCGTCGCCTTCCTGAGGTACGTAGCGGTTTGTATAGTCAAAGGTCTTGTCCTCGGTGATCGGCACTCCGTTCTTCGTATAGAACAGCTCAGCCTCAGACAGGGGTACTGCCCAGTTGGACGGGTACGTATTGGCCATACCCACCGCCTTGCTAGTCAGCTTAGGGATGGTATAACCCTGGTAATTGAAGCCATAGTTCAGTCCCCACACCAACTCAGAGCTCTCCTCCCACCGTTGCGTGATGATGTTCTGCAATTTTATCACCTCCTTTATCTCGTCGGAGACATCACCCACGTTATTGGTGGGCACGACTTCTGCCAATTTCAGGCCTTGTGCCTCGCACTTGGTGATGGCCGCTTTGCAGGCGTCGGCCGCTTTCTCCCATTTTTGAGGATCGTAAGACGCAGGGAACAGGTTCCTCCCATCCTTATCCTTAAAATTGGCATAGTCTGGGTTGCCATTAAACAGTGGGCTGGCTGCAGTGGCCAATACCTCTGCCTTGACAGACATGGCTATGAATTTGGTAATCCGCCCAAATTCCTGCGCACGGTTTTCGATGACCGGCGGCAGGCCAGGGATCGCTTCATCCAGTAGTTGCAGGACGTAATCAAAGGATTCATCCAGGGTGGCCCGTTTACGTTTGGTAGCCTCAATGTCTACATCCACCGGATTGTTTTCCTTCACCAGAATGACGGGACCATACATCCTGATCAGATAATAGTGATAGTAGGCCTTCAGGAACTTGGTCTCGGCAATCCAGCGAGTTTTCTCGGGTTCTTTCAGGTCAATGGGGTGGTCGATGTTTTCCAACATAATGTTGCACCGCCGGATGGCCTGATACATGGTGCTCCATGAGCTGAGCACAGGGCTACCGGTAGTCTGCGTACCCCGGATAAGGTTAAAGCCAGCCTCATTAAAAAAATGTACATCCAGTATTGGATATACAATTTCGGCAGAAGTCGTAAAACCGGGGTTGTAGATCACATCTGACAAATGCTGAAGGGTTGAATAGCAGCCGAACAAATAGTTCTCTGCCTCATTCCGGTTGCGGAACGCGTAGTCAAGCGTGCCGACATTATCCGGCACAATATCGAGGTATTTTTGACAAGAAAGCGCCGTGACACCCAATAGGGCCGCGCATATCCATTTATAACATCGTTTCATCATTGCTCAGTTTATAAATTTACGTTCAGGCCTATGTTAAATACCTTCTGTATCGGGTAGGAAAAACCATTGCCGCTCTGCTCCGGATCCCACAGCTTAAACGAACTGATGGTAAATAAATTAAGACCATTCAAATAGATACGGCAGGTTTCCAGTTTCATTTTCATGGACAAGGATTTTGGTAATGTATACCCAACTTCCAACGATTTCAGCCGCATAAAGCTGCCGTCACGCAACCACCAAGTGCTATTTTGAAGGTTATTGGCAATGGAAGCTACGTTGACACCCATTCTCGGATATTGAGCATAGAGATCCTGGTTCTCCTCAGACCAGTGACTATTGGCAAACTCACTCAACACCTGTGTATTTCCGTAAACGTATTGTTCCGGGCTTTGTACGAACGGGCTCATTTTCCAGGGATCAATGAAGAACGACACCCGGGCTTGTCCCTGAAAGAATGCCGAAAAGTCAAACCCTTTATACCCGGTAGAGAAACCAAAACCATACACCACTTCAGGCGTAGTAGGGTAACCCATGAATACCAGGTCAAGGTTGTCAATCTTCCCATCGTGGTTTACGTCACGGTATTTAATGTCCCCGCCCTGCGGAAGGATCCCCTGCGTGGTGGTACCCCAGGCGTCGGTCACGCTCAAGATCTGTGAAGGTGAATTACGGGCTTCCTGATCATCGACAAACAGCCGCTCAGCAATGTAGCCGTATTGCCGGCCGATGGGCTGCCCGATAAAATGCCGCCAGGGTTCCGTATAGTTGGGTTCTTCAATGTAGGTGTACCGGTTGGTGGAATAGGTGAAGTTGCCCCTGAATGAAGCCCAAAACCCGTTGCTGAAGTTCTTGCTATAGTCTGCCGACAAATCCATGCCTTTGGAATCAACCGAGCCCAGGTTGGTGCTCACTGAGGATTCCAAACCCTCGCTGGATGGAATATCCCGTTCGCGTAAGATGTTATAACGGTGGTTCTTGTAAAATTCTGCCACCATATTCAGGCTACCAAAAAACGTCGCCTCCGCGGCCACGTTGGTCTGCCGCGAAGTTTCCCAAGTGATGTTGTCATTGGCATAACTTCGGATGAATACCCCTTTGCGTTCATATTGGTTACCAAATCCAAACTGAGCATAGTTTGGACCGTCTGCCAGGTTCACATCTGACAGATAAAAGAACCGTTGGGCGCCGATCGCATCATTTCCGACAAGCCCATAGCTGCCGCGGATCTTCAGTTTGGTAAACCAGCTGTCTTTATCCCAGAAATCTTCGTTACTAGCCACCCATGAAGCTCCAATGGTCGGAAAAAACCCAAAACGATGCTCCTTTGAGAAGCGCTCGGAGCCGTTATATCCAAAATTACCTTCGACAAAATACCGGTTCTTATACGAATAGGTCAGCCGTCCTGCCAGACCCAGGTTTCTGAAAGGCAATGAATAAGGCAGCGTGGTAATGCCGAGCTGCGGGTCTTTTGCACTGGAATAGAGCGTTGACTGCATGGTACCGATCAGTGTGGAGCTAATCGTATGGTCGCCAAACGTGCGGCCATAATCCAGTGCCGTTTGTAAGTATAAAAACGTATTGGCGTTGGGTTCACTCCGCCTGTAATTAAGATACTCGGTGGCCACATTATTGCCAGTTGGCATTGGGTTGAGCCACAGTAGCGAATATTGGCCTGTCTGCTCATCGTAGTTGTTAATGTTGTAATAGAATGGATTGTATGCGAGCTGCGAATCAAAATACGAGTAGCGGTTGGTATTAAAGATCCCTTTAAACTTAAGCCCATCGGTCACGAAGTTCAAGTCCTGGTTGAGTTCAAACTGTGCAGACATACGCGACTCCGAATAATTTTTGTGCCCTCTCAGCAACGACGCATAGGGATTGTTGTACAAGATGTTGTTACTACTGGTCCCACCTGCGGTTCCGTTATTCCCAAATAAAATATGTCGGGCATTCAGGTTGGCTTCATCGGGCTGATAATAAGCCGGGAATAAGACCGGACTGGTGTGGATCGCAATGTTATAGAGGTCTGAAGCAAAAGAACCATCGGTCGTAATGGGTCCATTGTATTCGCTGAAATTGCCAGAAAGCCGGATGATCACTTCCGTAGTTTTGGTAAGGTTCACATTGACATTGGAGCGCAGCTGGTAATTCTTAAAGTTGACATTGTTCTCATTGTTATTGCGCACATCTGTATTCAGCACACCCTGGTCTACATTGTAGGCACCGGCAATAAAATACCGGGCCACCGAGCCGCCACCACTGATGCTCATATTGTTACGCTGTGTCATTGCCCGTTTCTTAAACAACAGGTCCAGCCAGTCTACGGCTGGATATACGTACGGGTTGCTGCCGGGTGCCGCGGCGATGGTGGCCTGCGTATTGCGGATCTTGGTGGGCGAAAAAGGCAAGGGTAGCTGCGGGTTGCGGGTGAGCGAAGCCTCGTTATAGAGGTTCATGTATTCAATCGGATCGACTAAATCGAGCGTACGGGCAGATTCTGACGAGGAGACCTCCGACCGTACATTTACTTTGGCGCTCCCCTCCTTCCCTTCTTTGGTACTCACCAGGATAACCCCATTAGCTCCTCGGGCGCCATAAAGTGCAGTGGCACTGGCGTCTTTCAGGATCACGAAGCTTGCAATGTCATCCACATTGAGACGGGCCAAATCATTGGTAGAAAGCTCGACGTTATCAATGAGGATCAAGGGATCTTGCTTATATCCAAACGTGGTGACACCGCGAATAAAAAACTGTGAATTATCTTGTCCGGGCTGTCCGGAGCGCTGAAAACCGATTACGCCAGCGATCTGTCCCGCCAATGCATTGGTCAGGTTGCTGGCCGGTATCTTCAGATCGGCGGGTTTGACCGAGGTGACTGACCCAACAATGGCCTCTTTGCGTTGCTTCTGGCTGTAGGCGGTAATCACGACTTCATCCACCGCGGTCAACTCAGGGACCATCAATACATCCAGGCGCTGCTTACCGGCACTAACGGCTATCTTTTGTTCTGCATAACCCACATACGTAAATTGTAATACCGTACCGGCAGGAACGATAATTGCGAATGATCCTTTTTCGTCAGTCTGCGTTTTTGACCCTGTTTTATTCAATGCAGAAATGCTTACGCCTGTCAATACCGTTCCGGATGTATCTTTTACGGATCCGGTAACTGTTAATTCGGAGGCCTGCTGTGAATACGTAACAGTTGACTTGAATAAGCACAAATAAACCATCAGTGCATACAGTAAGATCCTACTCGTCAAAAAAGGCTGTATTTCAATGCATCCGTCATAGTGAATAAGCTTTATTTTCATGTAATTTAGTATAAAGGGTCATAAATCTGGCCAAAAAAGTATCCGGAAGCCCAACCGTCAGGCATATCCAATTTTAAAAGTTGCAGTTAACAGGTTCTATAAAAAGTTTATAAAGAAATAAATCATTTATATTCAAGCTTTCGGGACAAGAGCATCCAGTTTTTTCTCTCTCATTATTACATACTTAATTGCAAACTAGGTTAATTGGTTACACATAATTAACGAAACAAAAGTAATGGCCATCCAGCTTATTATAAATGGACGAATCTTACAAAAACATAGACAAAATTATCATTTAAAGGTCATATGGCGGATGACCTTTAAATACACTAATAGATTAAAAAAAGACTAAAAATAATAACTATTTAGACGACCTTATTCTAGCAGTCCTTTGTTTGCTTGAATACTCCCCATACAAAATACCAGATCAAAAATCCGATAATCAAGAGGCGTTTAAATACCACGATTGCTTTCGGGTCGCCTAACACGATTGCTGCCGCATCCAGGCCCGGGACCAACCCCTCTTAGGGCCAGCAGTGGATTCATGACGGGTTGATTTGCTAAATATTTGCTCTATACAGTGGTAATGCAGCCTGTACTCATTCTTCGGGACGTAGACAAACCCTGGACCACTGTCTCATCCAACTGATTAACGCAAGTTTTCATACCGATCTCCAGAAAAAGACTTTGTCCTGGAGTAGCACGAATTTGGGCTTGCTAATCATTGTTTACAGCGACAGCCGTATAGCGATCTCTTCCAAATAAATACTTCATAATCAATACATTGTTTAATGGAATTATCCCATTCTTGATTGTGGGAGCTTTCTTGTTCAGTATAACGGCGTCAATGCTGTTCTCGGGCATCAGCTCGATAACTTTATACTTCAACGCTACGGCCAGATATGCTTGGAAATTGTTGTGGATTTGCAGGTTTTCACGTCGCGCCCAAATATCGGCAAAAATATTCTGCGTGAGTTCTTCCGCCACAGCGCTGTCTTTTAATTTATTGCTGGCCACTACAAACAGCTTGCGCCAATAACGGTTGTACAACTCGGTAAAGGCAGTATACTGTCCTTCACCGATAGCTGACAAGAGTTCTTCATCTGTGCGCGGTTCCATGCCGCTAAGGTAAGTAATATTTGGTGTATTTGTAATCGTCATCCTTTCCTAATTTTTATCTTTTCCCTCATCTCCCCGTCAACTGGCCTGCGATTTTCCTGCATGTTGCCGTCGCGTTTCCTACATTTATCTTAAGTCAGGTTAAATATTCCATAGTCAGTTTGTAAAATGACGCAGCTGCAAGGGTGAGCCAGGTACCGGCAATCTCCGGCAAAGTCCGGCAATAACCAGATATAATCATTTGATCTATATGTTTTTACAAAAATCAACCCTACGTTTGTAGAGCCAAAGGCGTAGCGTGGCCAAGGAAAAACCACCCGTTGATGGCGTTACTTTTTAATTATTTTTTATGGGAAGTTATGAAAGGGGAATCTTAGGTTCATTCTCCGGAAAAGTTGGAAGTGTAGTTGGCAGCCACTGGCGTGGCATCGATTACATGCGGAGCTTGCCGCGAAAGGGCAACCGTAGTTTTAGCCAGGCGCAGCAGGAACAACAGCTGAAGTTTGCGTTGGCGGTCAATTTTATGAAACCGATCAGTTCTTTGGTCAACCTTGGTTTTAAGAACCAGGCCAAACAACGGCTCACTGGCTATAACGTAGCTGTGCAGTACACGATCAAAAAAGCAATCACGGGCGTTTTCCCCGATTTTGTGATCGATTATCCAAAAGTGCAGATCAGTGAGGGGCCAGTGCCGCCATCCACCAATGCGGCGGCGGAATCTACGGCTGCGGCAACCCTGCATGTAACCTGGGTTAACAATGCCTTGACGGAGACCAACGCCATGGGGGACGACCAGGTAATATTGCTGGTCTACAACGAAGCCAAAAGCCGCTACCTGTATACGGTGGGAGATACGATACGCGAAACCGCCGAGCAGGAAATGACGTTGCCTACCGATTTTACGGGCGATACCGTGCACGTGTACATCAGTTTTGTGAGGCGCGATGGCAGTAAATTGGCCAATAGTACGTATGTAAGTGCTGTGGTTATACTTTAATTAGAAATGGGATGGTTGTCTTTTTGTGGCGACCATCCTTTCTTCATCCATAAATTTTAAATTTTTTCAATGATGTATTGGTTCATTCAAATTTCAGATTTTTTAAGGAAATATGTGCTGACGCTCGCCTTGGGCATAAGCTTACTTTTATACTGGGCCTCTCAGTATGTGTTGCGGGGACTCGACGTCACGTCAGCACCCATCGACCCGGGCGTACTGTCAGCTATTCCATTAACCGTGTTGGCGGTATTAACCTTCATGGCTCTTACCGGGCCCATCATTCGCCAGCAATGGCCGGTCTTGGACACCTATCAGGAAATATTTTTTGAACACACTTTTAAAACCCTCTTATCATGGCAAAAAGTCGTTATTTACCTCTGCTTGTACCTGTCTTTGCTGTTTGCTTTTGTGGCTACACTAAGCGCGGTACTTTAAGCCCGGATAAGCGTGCTGTGGTCCCACAAATATACCTTGCAGAACTCGGTGTGAAAGAGGCATCTGGGCATAATGACGGGCCCCGGGTAGAGGAATACCTACGGTATACAAAATTGGGTCCCGGCCATAATTGGTGCGCCTCATTTGTTTGCTGGACCTTGGGAAAAGCAGGGGTGGACAACCCCCGCAATCCTTGGTGTCCGGCCCTGTTTCCAGATAAACGGGTCGTGTGGTGCCGGGGAGACGCAATGAGTCATATCTCCAGGGCCGATATTTTTGGCATCTATTTCCCATCACTCAAACGAATTGGTCATGTGGGTTTTATCGACACAAGGACCGATGACTATATCATTACCGTAGAAGGAAACGCCGATAATGCGGTGATCCGAAAACGAAGGTCGGTGCATAGTATTTATAAAGTAGCTAATTGGATAAACAAATGATTCGAAAAATAACACCTTGTCTGTTCCTGCTGTTATGCAGCTGCAGTCTATATAAAAGCAAACGGCTGAAGACAGCTACCCAACAATCGGCTTCATCGACTGTGCAGCGGCAACTTACTAGCCTGCGTGCCGAAGAGCAAGCTATCCGATGGAAGCAACAGTTGCAAACTGACAGTCTCTCTTTCCAAATACTGATCCTATCCGAAGGACCATACAGCATTTCTCCAGATAGCGGGATCCGTGGCAGTAATGCCCAGATCCTGTTATCAGGGCGAAGACAACATCAGATTGTCATTAGGGACAGCAGCCAATCCGTCCTATTTACCGCGCGTGATTCTTTGCAGGAAAACCTCCAGCACCAAGAACAATCAACTCAGCACACCAGCCAAACCAGCCGTAGCCTGGGCACAAATAGCTGGTGGCTCATATTACCACTGTTGGTCCTGTTGTGGTTATACTGGAAATGGATTCGTAAGCCAATAAGCTAACCTATAGACACCTATTGCTTCAATAACCAAGCAAAAATGAGTGGCGCTACGATCGTGGCGTCACTTTCTACAATGAATTTGGGTGTGTTTACATCCAATTTACCCCAGGTGATCTTTTCATTGGGTACGGCTCCTGAGTAAGAACCATACGAAGTGGTTGAATCAGAAATCTGGCAGAAATAAGCCCAGAAAGGGATATTTTCCATCTCCATATCCTGATAAAGCATGGGAACCACACAAATGGGAAAATCGCCGGATATCCCGCCGCCAATCTGGAAAAAACCAATACCATGACCCTCAGAATTCTTAACATACCAATCTGCCAACCATGCCATATACTCGATACCTCCTTTGGTAGTGGTCGGATTCAATTGCCCTTTAATCACATAAGATGCAAAGATGTTGCCCATGGTCGAATCTTCCCACCCCGGTACGACGATAGGCAGGTTCTTTTCAGCTGCAGCCAGCATCCATGAGTTTTTTGGGTCAATTTCGTAATATTGCTCGAGTACCCCACTCAGCAACATTTTGTACATGAATTCATGCGGAAAATAGCGCTCACCGGCGGTGTCTGCATCCTTCCAAATCTTATGGATGTGCTGTTGAAGACGGCGGAACGCCTCTTCCTCGGGAATGCAGGTATCGGTGACCCGGTTGTAATGGTTTTCAAGCAAGTCCCACTCATCCTGGGGGCTTAGATCTCTGTAGTGGGGTACCCGTTTATAATGTGAATGAGCCACGAGGTTCATAATGTCCTCTTCCAGATTAGCTCCCGTACAGCTTATAATAGAAACTTTATCCTGACGGATCATTTCTGCCAACGAAATCCCCAACTCAGCAGTGCTCATAGCGCCCCCGAGTGTGATCATCATCTTCCCCCCGGCATCAATGTGGGCTTCATAACCCTTTGCCGCATCCATCAGTGCCGCTGCATTGAAATGCAAATAATTTTTCTCGATAAACTTGGATATAGGGCCTCTTTCTGTGCTCATCATCTATTTTTTAATGTAATACTCTCTTTTGGATAGTTGGGGCCAAAGATAGGAATTGATTTCGATTTTCGGAACGGAGTGGAGATCCCGATAGAGCGAAGCGGATCGGGAACGAATTACGATTTTGAATTGGGAGTGATTTGCTCCGCCGGCTCGGCTTGTGATCCGTGTCCGGAATTTTAATTAAAAACGATAATTTAGCACCCTTTGATTGACAGATTGCATGTATAAACACTCCATTGTGCTGCTATTGGTACTCCTGTTAGGCATACCAGCAAAAGCACAGAAAAAATTGTTACAAAGTAAACTGGTGCAACGGTTCATTTCTTCAAAGAAAGACAGTACGCGCTCTGCAGGCTTTGTATTGCTACCGGTACTTGGGAGCGCACCCGAAACCGGGCTTGAATTTGGCCTGGCTGGAATCTATAACTTTTACGTAGACAAAACAGACCCAACCATCCGGACCTCCAGCACCGCCCTGCAAACCTCTTTTACCACCAAAAGCCAGTTTGATGTTAAACTAACCACAGATATCTGGACCAAAAAAAACGAATGGCATTACCTGGGTGAGATCCGTTTCAGAAATTTTCCCTTCAATTTTTACGGACTTGGAGACCAGACCTTGGATCAGGACAAGGACATCCTAAGACAGCGATTGTTCCGGATCCGTGCCGAAGCCGAAAAAAAATGGCTACCGCATTATTATGGAGGGCTTGTTGCACTGTTTGAAAACTACACCTATCAGGACAAGGAAGCAGGCGGAATCTTTGACAAAGAACTCCTCCAAGGAAAAAGTGGGGGCCATTACATTGCCCTGGGCATATCCCAGCTGTATGATAGCCGGAATACCAATACGTATACCACCAAAGGATTTTATGCCAGGGGGCGATATACCTACTCCCCCAACCTATGGGGCGGCCAAAACTTTAGCGGCAGCCACCTCGATGGAGAATTGCGCGCTTTTTTCCCGTTGACCCCCACGCTGACCCTGGGCCTGAACAGCGAATACCAAACGTATTTTAATAAAGCTATTCCTTTTTACCTTACCCCACAACTAGGCTATGACGAAATGATGCGTGGGTATTACCAAGGACGCTACCGCGATAATAATTTTCTGGCAGCACAAGCCGAATTACGATGGCGGTTTCACCCGCGCCTTGGTTTGGCAGCTTTTGCCGCCACGGGTACGGTATACCCCAAAACACCCGACCTGACAGCCCTCAAAGGCTCATTTGGAGGTGGCCTGCGCTATTTCTTCGACCTGGAGCACAACAGCAGTATACGGGTCGACTATGGCGTAGGAGAAAAACGCCCCGGCGAAAAAAGACAAACAGGACTATATTTATCCCTTGGCGAAGCCTTCTAAACCCGGATTCGAAAATTTTCAGGAGCTTGATCTGTCTTGAAAAATGCCAATCCCAGGAAAAAGAAATCGATCGTGACCGTAACACGGGGGTGCCTGCGGATTTCCCCCCAAATCACCCTGGTTGATTTTGATTTATAGATTCCCTGAACCAGCAGGATTTGGGAGTGGGTGGCCGTATCCAGCAAGTGAGCAGGTAACTGGTCCTTCTCTTGCCCGATAACCACCACATTATCCTGCCCCAAATAATGTACTAATCGCTCCTGAAGTGGAATTTGACGATGGGTATACACTACCTCTTCCAACAACCGGTACACAAAAGGCGAATGGGTCCCATGCCGTGTGTTGGCCAGAATAAGGTGCCTGAGGTAAGCTAAAAAATACAAATCGCTACCAAATTGGGGTCAACAATTTTTCCCCTTTCAGCCCGGCTATGATGTTATCGGTTGCCAATTGGATCATGGCCATGCGCGTTTCAAAGGTAGACGAACCAATATGTGGAAGCACAGTGGCATTTTTCATAAACAATAACGGATTATTAGGTACCATCGGTTCCGGATTGGTCACATCCAGCCCCGCTCCGGCTATGACGCCATTTTCCAGCGCCTGCCGCAGGTCATCTTCGTTATGTAACCCTCCGCGCGCAGTATTAATAAAAATAGCCTCCTTTTTCATTTTGGCAAAGGTCTTTTTATTAAAAAGGCCCATGGTCTCTTTGCTCAGGTTAGCATGTATACTCAGCACATCACTTTGCGCCAGCAGTTGATCGAATGAAACCAGCTTTGCACCCAATTTAGATTCCGCCTCTTCATTTTGATGCCGGTTATAATAAATAATAGGCATATCAAACGCACCTTTCGCACTTTTGGCCAATTCAAACCCGATCCGCCCTAATCCAAATATGCCTAACGTTTTTCCCTGAAGTTCGATACCTGTTTCTTTCATCGGTTCAAAAAAGCCCCATTCCCCATCCATAATGGTTTTATGCCAGTAAAGGGCTTTTCGAGCCACCATCATCATCAACATAAAGGCTGTATCAGCTGTTGCCTTACTGAGTACATCGGGCGTATTGGAAACGGGAATGGCCAATTCTTTGGCCGCGGCCACATCTACATTGTCATACCCGACACTGTTTAACGCAATGACCTTGAGGTGCGGGCAAGCTCCTAAAAATGGCCGGTTTATTTTATTTGGGCCCACGCTGAGCAAAGCATCGTGACTTTTACAATATTGTATAAGTTCCTCAGGCTTCAGATCCCTTTTTTCCGTCCATTCGGTAACCGTTATATCGTGCCCGATTAATTTCTCCCTGACTTCTTCTGGAATTTCACGTGTTATAAATACCTTCATCGAGGTAAAACTACTAAACTTTTTAAAATTTTTTAGCCATGTATTTATTCTAAATAAGAATTATTTATACATTTGCAGCGATTAGAATAATTCTAAAGAGGAACTGGCTTGCCGCCCCCTGGTTTTCAGACTCCATGCTGGTTCTTGAGAGAAAGAAAATTTAACTGATTTAATGAATACGTTTTTACGTTTTGTAGCCGCGGGTGCCTTGACAATTATATGCACTGCCAACCTAAAGGGCCAAGTGCTGACGCCGGAAGACTCTTTGTCATCCGGATTGGTTAGGAGAGACCAAAGTACAGTACTTTCAGGGTATGGAGAGGCTAAATATGGTTTAGATACCAAAAGGCAAAGTTCCGTAGCCCAACTGACCCGGGTAGTATTGTTTGTTGGTCATAAGTTCAACAATAAAATTTCCCTGTTTACTGAAATGGAGTTGGAAAACGCGCTGGTCGCCAGTAGTGGTAGCGATGAATCCACTACCGGAGGAAGGGGCGATATTTCCATGGAGCAGGCTTTTCTAAAATTCAATTTTACGCCAAATACCTACCTGGTAGCCGGTTTATTTATTCCACGCATCGGGTTTATCAATGAGAATCACTTGCCCACCACCTTCAATGGCGTAGACAGGCCATTTTTAGAAACACAGGTAATTCCGTCCGTTTGGCGGGAAATTGGTGTAGGCTTGTTTGGCCAGTTTCGGGATGTTCCAGGTTTAAATTACAGCTTATCGCTTACCAATGGCCTTAACTCAGCCAATTTTAGCAGCAGCTCAGGGATTGGGGGTGGCCGTCAATTAGGACAAACAACAAATGGCGTCAATTTGGCTGTCAGCGGATCGTTGTTGTATTATATCAACAATTTCAGGATACAGGCATCCGGCTACTTTGGAGGTACCACCGCTGCAGAAAAACGGGTGGCCGACAGCCTTCAGCTAAATGCAGGTCCGTTTGGCAATCCGGTTTCGCTGGGTGAATTTAACGTGGAATACCACCTGGGTGCCTGGGACGCGCGTGCGATTGGAACCTATATCCATGTAAGCAACGCCAAAGACATTAACCGTGCGTATGCTAATAATACTCCCCAGGAACTCTACGGGGCCTATGGAGAACTCGCCTACGACATCCTTTATGGACGCTACCGAAAGCAAAAGACGTTTAATATTTTTTTCCGGTATGAATGGATGGATCTGTCTGCTAAAACACCCAGTAATGGCATTGATAACCCCGCCAATCGGAAACAATACCTTGTTGGTGGATTTACCTATAAACCCATCCGTGGAGTGGCCATCAAGGCTGACTACGTACAGCGAATTACCGGTGAATTTAATCAGGCACTCATCGTGACCCCATTTCCGCAGCAGGTCCCGTACTTTAAAAACGACGGATTTGTAGACCTGGGGGTTGCTTATAACTTTTAATACGATGGTCACAAGAAGAAAATTTATTAAATCCAGCTGTGCAGCCTGCATAGGTATGATGGGTTCCGGCCTCTTATTGGAAGCCTGCGCAAGCCGTTTCCCCCTAGTGAAACTTACCCCTTCAGCAGATCAAATGATCCATGTGCCGCTAACCAGTTTTCTTCCGGAAAGCAACATGATCATCGTACGCAGTAAAACACTGGAAAATGATATCCTGTTACGAAAAACAGCCGATGGTTACAAAGCCCTGTACCTGCATTGTACGCACGAAGGCGTCGCCTTAACCCCTACACCCGAAAAAATTTTTTGCCATGCCCATGGCAGTGTATTCAACCTCGACGGCCAGGTGGTCCAGGATCCTGCCACAGACCCCCTGAAACAGTTTAAGGCAGAACTTAGTAACAATGAAATTTTAATTCACATAAGTTAACTATAAAATGAAAATTAATAAATTACACCTTTTAAGCCTGCTTATACCAGCAGCAATTGCGCTAGGTTCGTGCAGCGATGATGACGACAACAACTCCATAAACAACGCCCAGCTCCAGACGGATATCCTGGCTAATGTGGCAAAGAACGTATGCGAAGCTTCATACGTGGATATGTATAACAAGGCGGTAGCCTTGCAAACTGCCATTACGACGCTAAACACCACTACTAATGATGAAAACCTTGCCGCTGCACAGGCTGCCTGGCAGGAGATCCGTGTTACCTGGGAACGGTCAGAAGCCTGGTTATTCGGCCCGGTGGAAGCCGACAACATCGACCCGCGGATTGATACCTGGCCGGTCGATTTCAATGACCTGAACGGGATCCTCAATAGCGATCAACCACTCACTGAAGAGTATATTAACAGTCTGGAAGACGGACAAAAAGGATTTCACCCCATCGAGTACCTGCTGTGGGGACAAAATGGCAACAAAACGGCCTCGGCCCTGACGAGTCGTGAAAAAGAATACTTAAGTGCACTCGTGAGCAACCTGGTTGATTTAGCCCAGGACGCCAAAGATACCTGGCAAGGTGGGTATACGCAGCAATTGGCCAACGCAGGGTCAGGCAACCAGGAATTCCCTTCCCAACAAGCCGCTTTTCTGCAATTGGTAGACGGTATGGCCGGCATCTGCGATGAAGTAGCCAACAGCAAGATAAAAGAGCCTTTTGAATCGGGGGATGCCAGCCAGGAAGAGAGCCCCTTTGCCCAAAATTCGTTTACCGATTTTACGAACAACATCCGGGGTATCCTCTTAATGTACCAAGGCCAATTCAGCGCGGACGGCAAAGGGCTTGAAGACCTGGTGCAACAGTATAATGGCACGCTGGATGGACAGATCAAATCAGCTCATGCAGCAGCGATATCGGCATTGGAAAGTTTCGGCGATGTACCATTTGGCACAGCCATTAAAACGCGGGAATCAGATATCAAGAATGCAATGGAAAAAATCAATACGCTGGCCGATTTACTAAATAATGACCTGACCAGGTTTGTGCAACAATTTGTAAAATAAAATCAAGGTAAAAGGACTGCCCATTCATGCATTTGCGCCGCACCACAAAAGCTACGTTGTTCATGGTGTTTTCGTTTGTGGCCCTGCAATGGGGCTGCCGAAAATATAACCCCGACTATTCAACCCCTGATGACGAATGGCGGAGTGGTGGTTCGCAAACCGTATTTGACCAGGGCAGCGGGGCTTTTTCCCATGCTTTCAACAATCTGTCTGACTATTATGAACGGATTCATGAGGTGGGAGATGCCCAGTTTAATGCCACTTTTGTATCGGCTCCGGCCCCACTTAATCCGGGGCTGGGACCGATATTTAACAATGTGTCATGTATTTCCTGCCATATTAACGATGGTCGGGGCAAGATCCCGGGGCGTGGCGAAAGTGCCGCGAATATGTTATTCCGCATTAGTTTACCGGGTGAAGGGGAACATGGTAATCCGGTACCGGTACCAGGTTATGGTGACCAGATAGGGAACAGGGCCTTACGCGACTACCAGCCCGAAGCCGATGTTTCCATCGCTTACACAGAGGAGGCTTATACATTTAGCGACGGGTCAGCCTACAGTTTAAGAAAACCGGAATATACCATTATTAAACCTTACACGGCAATGCCCGGAGGCGTGATGCTGTCACCCCGGGTGGCGGTCCCTATTTTCGGTGTTGGCTTACTGGAAGCGATACCCGATGAGGCGATCCTTGCACGCGAGGACCCGGACGACCGGGACGGCGACGGCATCAGCGGAAAAGCCAACTATGTTTGGAATATCCTGAAACAGGCAAAGACCCTGGGCCGCTTTGGCTGGAAGGCCAACCAGCCTTCGCTGATTCAGCAAACGGCTGCCGCTTATGTATCGGATATGGGGATCACCAACAGCATTTTCCGCGATGAGAACAACGGTAGCCAAACCCAGCAGACAAGTGACGAAAAAACCCCTCCCGAGTTGAAGGACAGCCTTATGTACAGTACCGAATTCTATATACGGACACTGGCTGTGCCCGGCCGGCGTAATGCCGACCAGCCGCAGGTGTTGCAAGGCAAGGCGCTGTTCTTGCAGGCTGACTGTGCTAAATGCCATATCCCGGACCAACGTACGGCCGTGAATACGGCTTTCCCGCCCATTAGCAATCAACTGATCCATCCATATACCGACCTGTTGCTCCATGATATGGGCGAAGGCCTGGCCGATAACCGGCCCGATTACCTGGCCAGCGGCCGCGAATGGCGCACGGCGCCACTTTGGGGAATTGGCCTGACCCAAAAGGTGAATAACCATACTAATTTTCTGCATGATGGACGTGCACGCAACTTGCTTGAGGCTATTTTATGGCATGGCGGCGAAGCGGAATCTTCGAAAGAGACCGTACGGAAAATGAGTGCTTCTGACCGGGAGGCCTTGCTCGCCTTTCTTAACTCGCTTTAGAAATTAAAACGGAGGCTTGAATTCCACATTTTTTTTGGGAACCTTACGGGGAATGATCCGTGCGGTTTCAAATGCCTTAATCCATTTATCTTCGATGCTGCGCGACACTTGCGGCCCACTAACGGATATAAAGACGGTATGGCGGCTACGGTCAGTATCTAACACAAAATTCAGGGATGAAAAGGCATAGTCAAAGTCTTCCGGATCTTCGTAAGCAGCGGGATCATTGGGTTGCTCAGATTTAAAACAGACACTTTTGCCTCTTTCAGTTTCTTTTTCAAAAATGACGGTATAGAAGCTTTGATCATCTTCCATGGCCCACTTGTTATGCCTGCTCTCTGGCATGTCAGCAAGGGCTGTGCTGTGGTTTTGCAGGGCTGAGCTGCTAATTTCCACCAAATGTTCATGGGGTTTTTCACGTTGTTGATTTTCTTCAATGTCTTTTCTCTGCCAGTTTGACGTAACGATCTGGTTTAGCACCATACCAAAAATCTTTTCCCAACGCTCATCAGAAGGCCAGTTCAATTCAAGGGTTTCCTGGGTAGGATGGGTATATTTTATTCCTCTTACGCCCAGCATGTATTTGACGATCAGTTTTCGCTGTTTAGCATCGATTTCGCCATCAAAAACCAAGTTTTCCATATAACTGACTGCTTCATCCGCGGGCATTACGTCCAGGCCGGTCTCATACACATAAATATTGAAGGCAATATTCTCATTCCATTTTTTATAGCGCTTTGTACCCCACCACAGCAATAAGCCAATGATCAGGATAAGGATCAGGATACCTGGTGAGGGCATCTGAAAAAAGTTATAAAGGACATAGGCGTAAATTAATACAACTATGGCCAAGCCTGACTGTACGATAAAACGTATATTTTTAAGTGATCTTGCTTTATTCATAGCGTGATACAAAATTAGTTAAGCTTGTTGATTGGTGCAAGTTATAGGTTTTTGAACGCCTGATTACTAAGAATAGCTGTTTGGGAAGTCACTGTACGCATACTTTCCACCTCAATTTTTTCAAAGTTCCTAATCTCTACATAATCCGGATACTCGGGGCTACTATTGACGATCACGCCCCCAAGCAGAAAAACCCGTTCGCAATTAAATTCTGTTATGGTGCGCTCCAGCAAATACCGGATCTGCCGCTCGATGACCAGATATGCAACCTCGGTGATTTCCTTAACCGGATTTTCGGCTGAAAGAATCTGCTGTTTAAAGGGCATTAACGTGCGCTCTAATACAGTTTGTTGGTGGTCATACTCATCCCCTACCGGTATATAAACTTCATCGGTTCGTGTCAATCGGTCCAAGGCAAGCATAAGCGCTCCGCAACTGTTAGTAAGCCCTTTTTGGCCTGGCCTGCGCATTTTGCCCAACTCGCCTTCTTCTGTAATGCCGATATGTGGACCGTAAAAAATAAAGGCATCCCCTCCATCAGGTATGTGATGACCATAGGCCACCAAACCCGTAAAGCCGGCGTAAGGAAGGCCCCCTAATCCGCCCAGATTAAATGGCCGGGCAAGTACGCGGCGAAAATCAGTGGAAACATTGATGTCATCACAACAAAGAGATGTGGCAAAAAGCACCTTTTTCAAGTCACAATGATGGTTATCGGCCAAAAAATTAAGGTAGGTATCGGTTACTTCCTCACCGGGCCTGGCATTCGGGTACTCTTTAAGGATTAATTTTTCCATAATCAGAAACAAAACTAACCTTTATTTTGATGAATATTCCTTATGTTTACAAAAAATTTTATTTAATGAACATGTACAAATTCCGGTCACTTTTAGCCCTAATGGTGCTTTTTGGTGTTTTCTTACAAGCTTGTAAATCAAAAAAACTTGCCATTCAACCCAGTGCTGAGGTAGAAACTGTTAAAGAGGAACCAAAACCAGCACCAGCTCCTCCTCCACCTGCCCCGGTTGAAAAAAAGGAAGAACCGGCCCCAATGGCTGAAAAACCAAACTATCAATTTAAAAACATTTTGTTTGAGTTTGATTCAGGTGTGTTAAAAACTGATTCTTACACGATCCTTGATCAAATAACCAGGGAATTGAAAAAGGATCTTTCGGTCAGCATCGAAATAGACGGGCATGCTTCCCTGGAAGGATCAGCAGAGCACAACATGTCATTATCAGTAGACAGGGCCAATTCGGTCAAATTATACTTGGTCAATGCTGGCATCGATCCAGCAAACCTGACCACCAAAGGTTTTGGAGCGACCAAACCCGTCAGCAGCAATGATACAGAAGCAGGGAGGGCGTTAAACCGTCGTGTTGAAATCAAAGTAATCCACTAGGATGTCGGCTATATTGTCATTTATCACTTGGGGGATTGATCCGGTAATTTTTCACCTGGGCAGCTATTCCATGCGTTATTATACGCTCTGTTTTCTACTGGCGTTTATCAGCAGTTATGTGATTATGCTGCGCATTTTTAAGAAAGAGCACCAGCCGCAGGAATTGCTGGATCAGTTAACGATCTATATTTTTCTGGGCACCCTGATTGGAGCAAGGCTTGGGCACTGCCTTTTTTATGAATTTGATTACTATAAAAACCACCTCCTGGAGATGGTGCTCCCCATCCAATTCAAAAATGGCAGTATCCAAATAACCGGCTTTCAGGGTTTGGCCAGCCATGGCGGGGCCATTGGGATACTCACGGCACTTTTCCTGTTTTGCCGGAAAACCAAAACCAATTTTTTGTGGATTACCGACCGCATTGTGATCGTGGTGGCCATTGCGGGTGCTTTTGTACGCTTGGGCAATTTCTTTAATTCAGAGATCATTGGCCGGCCGACAGATGTGCCATGGGCAGTCATTTTTACCCGAGTGGATATGCAGCCCCGGCATCCGGCACAATTGTATGAAGCACTGGCTTATGTATGTATCTTTATATTGCTTTACTGGTTGTATAATACCCGGAAGAATCTCAAACCCGGTTTGATCTTCGGAATATTCCTGATACTACTATTTGGAGCCCGTTTTGGACTGGAATTCCTAAAGGAAAATCAGGAAGACTTTGAAAATGGCATGCAATATAACATGGGGCAACTGCTCAGCATACCGTTTATGCTGCTGGGGGTTTTTCTCTTATTTCGTAAACCACCTGCCGTTAAGAAATAATAGTTCTAATTTTTTGGAATCAAATCTGGATAGCGCTTAGGCGTCTGGCCAACCAGATTTGATTCGCGCACTAAATAAATTCCATTGGCCTGCGAGCGGCATGGGAACAATAGGCGGAGGGACCGAGGCCCGTAGCCGGTTTGTTCAAGCATGGAGCTGTCCAATGGAATTTAACTGTTTTAATAAGAAATTACAGATTTCTGAAAATGGCATCTGCGCAATTCATTCCATCAATAGCTGCTGAAACGATCCCTCCGGCATAACCGGCCCCTTCACCACAGGGATACAACCCTTTTACCTGTGGATGCTGCAGCGTTTCTTTGTCACGGGAAATACGAACGGGTGACGATGTGCGTGACTCTACGCCTACTAACACTGCTTCATTTGTATAATATCCTTTCATTTTTTTACCGAAAACAGGGAGAGCCTTCTGCAAAGCGGTATGGATGAATTCTGGCAGTACCGCTTTCAGGTCAGCTGAAGCAAGGCCAGGCTTATAGGAATTTACCGGCAGGTCTGCAGACAGTTTGCCCTGCACAAAATCTACCATCCGCTGCGCAGGGGCTACTAAAAGCCCGCCTCCTGCACGGAAAGCCTGGCGTTCTACTTCTTGCTGAAATCGAAGTAACGCAAATGGGTCGCTTGTATTTCCTCGGATATCTGTTAGGCTTACCTGAACAACTGTGCCCGAGTTAGCGTATGGATTATTGCGTTTGGAGGGCGACCAGCCATTTACCACTACTTCCCCATCATCAGTTGCACAAGGAGCAATGATACCTCCCGGGCACATACAGAATGAGAAAACGCCACGGTTCCCTATTTGTTCTACTAAGCTATAATACGCTGGAGGCAGGTATTCATTGCGCACCGCACAATGATACTGCGCACGGTCAATGATTTCCTGCGGATGCTCAATACGCACTCCCAACGCAAAAGGTTTGGCTTCTAACTGCCACGCGTTGCGATGGAAAATTTCAAAGATGTCCCGTGCAGAGTGCCCGGTGGCGACAATTACCTGGGTTGCTTCAATCGTGACACCGTTTGCTATCAGGACGCCATTTACTGCGCCAAAAGCCGTCAAAACATCCGTTACCCGACTCTCGAAGTAGATTTCAGCCCCTAATTGAAGCAGATGCTCCCTAATGTTTTTAATTATGTGGGGCAATTTATTAGTGCCGATGTGCGGCCGTGCATCTATTCCGATATCTTCCGGTGCCCCATGAGCTACCAATATGTCCAGCACTTTTTGCACGTCTCCGCGCTTATTGGAGCGGGTGTAAAGTTTTCCATCTGAATAGGTGCCTGCTCCCCCTTCCCCAAAGCAATAATTAGAATCGGAGTTAACCAAACCTTCCTTATTCAAGGCTGCAAGGTCGCGGCGGCGTTCCTGCACAGGCTTACCCCGCTCTACAATAATAGGTTTTAGGCCGTGCTCAATGCATTGCAGTGCGGCAAATAAACCGGCCGGCCCCGCCCCGATAATGATGACAGGTTTGGAATCTGCAATATTGGCATAGGATGGAGAAAATAAAATATCCTGTTCAGGCTCATCAATAAATAAGGTAATACGCAAGCGGAAAAGCGCCTGCTTACCGCGTGCATCAATCGATCTTTTTCTAATTTTGAGCCCATTTATGCGGTTTGTAGCCACTTTTTCCTGTTTAGCGGCCAAGGACAATAAGACTTCTTTTTGTTGAGCCTGCTCTGGCAGTACTGCCAGTTCAATTTCTTTTTGCATACGGTATGGCCGGGTTTTTATCCCGAAGCGTAACAAAGGTATGGATTTTGTCATCTAAAAAAGACTAGATTTGTCAAACACAATGACCATAATGATGGTTGTTAATTTTATTAGAATATTTTATAAATAGCATCAAATAAATAAACGATAAAAAAAACATGAAAAGAATCCTATTTGGCGTTATCTGCCTGTTTGCAGTAGCATCTTTAAGCTCTTGCAGTTACAATACCCTGGTAAAATTGGATGAAAATGTAAAATCAAGCTGGGCACAGGTCGAAAATGCTTATCAGCGTCGCGCTGATCTCATCCCTAACTTGGTTAATACGGTAAAAGGTGCGGCTGATTTTGAAAAGGGAACATTGACGGCAGTGATTGAAGCGCGCGCAAAGGCTACTTCTACAACCATAGACCCTAGCAACTTAACCCCTGAAGCCATTGAAAAATTCCAGGCATCTCAGGATGGTTTGTCCCAGTCGCTTAGCAAACTGATGGTCGTTGTCGAAAAGTATCCGGATTTGAAGGCTAACCAAAACTTCCGTGACCTGCAGGTTCAATTGGAAGGGACCGAAAACCGCATATCCACAGAGCGTAGGGCTTTCAATGAAGCAACCCAGGAATTTAACGCAAAGTTGCGGTCCTTTCCGACAAACATCACGGCGGGCTGGTTTGGTTTTAAAGAAAAAGGTTATTTTAAGGCTGCTGCCGGATCTGACAAAGCTCCCACTGTAGCGTTTTAATTTAAGCGTTACCTAATTGCTAAGACATGATCTTTAATAGCGAGGAACAGGCGAAACTGGCCTACGCCATTAACAAGGCTGAAAACAAAACTTCGGGTGAGATACGTTTGTGTGTAGAAAAGCATTGTCCGGGCGAAGTGCTGGATCGTGCTGTAAACTATTTCCACCGGTTAAACATGGAAAAAACGGCTCTTCGAAATGGGGTATTAATATATCTGGCAACCGAAGACCACAAATTTGCTATCATTGGAGATAAAGGAATTGATCAAAAGGTTGGCGAACGTTTTTGGGATGAAACTAAAAACCTGATGCTTGAACATTTTCAGAATAACAGGCTTCTGGAAGGATTGGAAGCTGGTATTGATTCAGCTGGGCAACAACTTAAAACCTTTTTCCCACGTAAAGATGACGATATCAATGAATTACCTGATGAGGTGTTTTTTGGTGACAGCCAATGATCAACAACATGAAAATCTTTAACCGTTTCATTTTTGCGGCCGTATTTGGTGGCTTACTTTTTTTGCAGGCTTTTGCACAGGATCTTCCTGACAAACCGAATAAACTGGTTACTGATTATACAAAAACGCTTAGTAGCGGAGATCTTCAAAAACTGGAAAACAAACTGGTTGCCTTTGATGATTCTACCAGTACGCAGATTGCAGTGGTATTAATGACCTCAACGGGTGATTATGACATAGCTGACTATGGAGTGCGATTGGCAAAAAAATGGGGTATCGGCGGAAAAGAAAACAACAACGGTATTCTGCTTTTGGTAGCCATTGGCGATCGTGCCGTTACCATTCAAACTGGTTATGGCGTTGAAGGTGCCGTTCCGGATGTCATTGCCCACCGTATTATTGATGAAGAGATCAAACCTGCCTTTCAACGTGGCGAATACTATGCTGGGCTTAATAAAGCGACGGATGCCCTTATCAGCTATACCAAGGGAGAATACAAGGCCCCCAAACAAAATCCAAAAGGTGGCGGTGGCATCAGCTTTTTTTTAATTGTTATAGTCATTGTCGTACTGATCGCTATATTTTCGCGCCGCGGGGGTGGCGGCAATGGCGGTCAAATTGTAGGCCGCGGTGGTGCGTCTGACCTGTTGTGGTGGGGTTTGTTTAATGGCCTGGGACGTGGAAATAGCGGCGGCGGCTTCGGTGGAGGGGGTGGCTTCGGTGGAGGAGGTGGCGGCTTTGGCGGCTTTGGCGGCGGCGGTTTCGGTGGCGGTGGTGCCAGCGGGAGGTGGTAGGGTCGCATGCGTTTTGCCGAAAATCCTTTATTGAGTCCATCAGACCTAAATCCTTCTCAGGAGGGGCTGGAGATTGCCTGCCTATTGAATCCGGGAGTATTTCGTTACCAGGGTAAGATCTGGTTGATCGTTCGTGTGGCCGAACGTCCACCACAGCGCGAAGGCTTTATTTCGTTTCCCATTTTAAAACCTGAAGGCAGTATAGCGATCATTGAATTGCCTACGGGAGATCCAACATTAGACCTCAGTGACCCCCGCGTTATTAATTATCAAGGAGCTGACTACCTCACGACCTTGTCGCATCTCCGGCTGTTCTGCAGCGATGACGGGGTTCACTTTAGCGAGCCAAAAGGCTATCCAAAACTTGTAGGAGATGGTGATTTGGAAGCTTATGGCATAGAAGACTGCCGCGTAGCTCAAATTAAGGGGCGCTATTATTTAACTTATACGGCTGTTTCATCCAATGGTGTCGGCGTTGGCCTGCGCACCACAGGCGATTGGCTTCATTTTGAAAAACACGGGTTGATCCTGCCTCCCCACAATAAGGATTGCGCAATTTTCGAAGAACAAATCAATGGCTACTATTATGCGCTACACCGGCCAAGTAGTGTAGAGCTGGGCGGCAATTATATATGGCTTGCCAGATCGCCTGATAGCCTGCACTGGGGAGGCCACAAACTGCTGGCGACTACCCGAAAAGGCAGCTGGGATAGTGCCAGGATAGGTGGAGGCGGAGCTCCTGTCAAAACTGAAGCGGGCTGGCTTTGCATTTATCATGGTGCTGATAGCCAGAATCGTTATTGCCTTGGTGCTTTATTACTGGATCTTCAGGATCCGTACAAGGTTTTGGCTAGAAGCATGGAGCCCATCATGACACCAACGACCGCTTATGAATTAAATGGCTTTTTGGGACAAGTTGTCTTTACGAATGGGCATGTGGTTGAAGGAGATAAGCTGACCATATACTATGGCGCTGCCGATATGTTTGTCTGTGCCGCACAGTTTTCAATCAGGGAAGTTCTAGCCCAACTCACATCCCTCCAATAGCCTGTAAAAAGTCAGGCAGCTTAAATAAAGACGCCTTGGCAGCCACCTGCTCCTGGGATTGGTTTAGGTCTGTCGTGACTATGGTAAAAAGAATGGCCATAAAAAACGGGATCAGCAATAATAAGAAGGGAGAAACTTTGGGGATGATGTTGTTTGACTTTTCCATTGCTTTTAATTTTTTTGATCTATTCCTTTTATTTTTACACAAAGAAAGCATTCAGAATTGGCCTGCTAAAATATTTTAGACGAACGGGATAATAATTTAGACGAATAACCATCGCTGGTTTGTCGGACTAAATAAGGTATTGGCAGGTTATTTATGCCGATTGGTATAGCTTTGGCTAAAGTATGCTTACTGAACAAGTATATTTGTGCCTTATGCCGAAGTCCCGCAATGTTTTTGTACATGTATTTACCTGGCTGCTATTAACCGCTCTTATTTTTTTTCTTAGCGATAAGAGCGGATGGAAAGATCGTACAATCCAAACGGTTCCCTATGGTGCCATAAACATTTCTCTTTTCTATGTCAGCTATTTTTGGATAGCTGACGATTTGATTCTGACCCGCAGCTATGGACGTGCCATTCTTAAATTATTGATCATTTTGATCGTATCCACGGGCCTAAAATGCATGATTGCCTTTCTATATATGGATAGTATTATGCGATACGGGGATCATTTGGAGAAAACCCTCACTTGGGGGCAATATGTAACTTCCAACATCATCGTGGGTACTTTCTTCATATTAATGAGCACCTCACTTCGCCTCATCCTAAATACTTACCGGCACGAAAAACTTCGGGAGACCCTCGAAACGGAAAAACTCAATGCGGAACTCGCATTCCTCAAGTCGCAAATCAATCCACATTTTTTATTCAATTCACTCAATAATATCTACTCACTGGCCTACCAGAAATCGGATAAGGCTCCGGAAGCTATTTTGAAATTATCAGAAATTATGCGTTACATGCTGCACGACAGCCATGATCATCTGGTATCTTTAGATGAGGAGATAAATTACCTAAAAAATTATATTGACCTGCAGAAATTGCGTTTTAAAGAAGAAGTTTTCCTTGATCTGCATATTGATACTAATAACCGGGAATACCGTATTATGCCCTTGCTGTTGATATCTTTTTTAGAGAATGCATTTAAGCATGGTGTGGCAACTGATCCGGAACATCCCATCCAAATAAACATTGACATTAAGGATGGACTGCTTCATTTTACAGCTAAAAACCGAATCAGCAAGGGAAACAAGGATAAAACACGGGGCATCGGACTGGCAAATTTAAGGCGCAGACTTGAACTGGGTTATCCGAGCAGTCATACGTTATATACAAATGAAACCGAAGACTTTTATTTTTCAGATTTATCTTTATCTTTAGATCGTTAACTATAGATGGGTTATGAAGGACAAAATAGAACATGGTAAGGTGTTTAGTTGTTGACGATGAGCCGCTGGCGCTGGATATTGTAGCAGACTATATACAGAAGGTACCTGGATTGGTTTTGGCTGGCACTACTACCAGTGCGCTGGAGGCGTTGACAAAGGTACAGGGTGGTGAGGCCGACCTTGTCTTTTTAGATGTGCAAATGCCAGAATTAACGGGCATCCAGTTCCTGAAAATAATCAATGGAAAATGCCCGGTAATATTGACCACAGCTTACCCTCAATATGCCTTGGATGGCTATGACCTGAACGTGGTGGATTATCTACTTAAACCAATCGCGTTTGATCGTTTTTATAAATCGGTGCAAAAAGTATTACAAAGTTGGCCTTCATCAGCTCCAATTCAACATCCAGTTTTACAGCATGCCCAACCCGAACATAAGCCAACTGATTTTATCTTTGTCAAAACGGAACACAAGATTCAGCGTGTAGACCTTGACAACATTCTTTACATTGAAGGTTTAAAGGATTATATTTCTATATTCACGGTAACTGAACGCGTAATCACGCTCCAAAATATGAAAAGAATGGAGGATACGTTGCCTGAAAACCGTTTTGTTCGTGTCCATAAGTCTTACATTGTTGCCATGGATAAGATCGCTAGCATTGAGCGCGGCCGTATCTTTATCAGTGATAAAGTGATCCCTATCGGGGATACCTACCGGGATGATTTCTTCAGACGGGTAAATTAGTGTCTGTTCCTTGCCAACCAGATTTGGCTTATGCGCTCATTTAAATTTCGTTGGGCATGCGACAGGCATGGGAATAATAGGCGGATGGACCGGGGCCCGTAGCCGGCTTGTTCCCGCCGGGAGCAGTCCAACGAAATTTAACCCATAAAGCCAAATTCTTTAAAAAACCTTACCTTTGCGCAAATCAAACATTAAACGCCGTTTGCAGCGGTATCAATGCACATATGAATACGTATCAGACGTTGCTGTACTATTGCTACAGCTTTATTGAAAATGCGGAAGAGTTTGCCGCAAAGCATCTGGAATTTTGTAAGTCTTTAGGACTAGTAGGTCGGATCATTGTCGCCGATGAAGGCTTGAATGGAACGGTAAGCGGGACGGTTGAGTCTTGTAGTGCTTATATGGAGGCCATACATGCGGATCCACGCTTTTCCAAAACGGATTTTAAGGTGGATGAGGTAGATAAACCTTCTTTTATTAAAATGCACTGCCGGTACAAAGCGGAAATTGTTCACTCAGGCCTTCGCGACCCCAAAATTATTAATCCTAACAAACAGACAGGAAAACATTTGGAACCGGCAGAATTTCTGGAAATGAAAGATCGGGAGGATGTAGTGGTGCTGGATGTTCGTTCCAATTATGAGCACAGCGTGGGTAGGTTTAAAAATGCCGTGACGCTCGATATCGAGAATTTCAGAGAGTTTCCGGAAAAGATCAACGAGCTGGCGAAGTATAAGGACAAAAAGATCCTGACTTATTGTACAGGCGGTATCAAATGTGAAAAGGCCTCTGCCTTGCTGCTCAAAGAAGGATTTGAAGAAGTTTACCAACTGCATGGCGGGATTATCAAATACGGTAAAGAGACAGGTGGTAAAGATTTCGAAGGGAAGTGCTATGTATTTGACAATCGGCTCACAGTTGACGTGAACCAGGTTAACCCGACCGTAGTATCCCGCTGTTTTAATTGTGGAGACACCACCTCACGTATGATCAACTGTGCTAACCCGGAGTGCAACGAGCATTTTACCCAATGTGAAGCATGTGGATGGAAGATGGAAGGCTGCTGTTCGAATACCTGTATGGAGCATCCGCGAAAGCGCCCATACAATGGAACGGGTTATTACCTAAAGGTACCACAACCCGTTAACTTAAGCAAACGTAAACATAAAAAATTCGTCTAAGTTTGTATATTCGCATTATCCGCTTGAGATAATCTGATTATGAGGTTGCGAAAATGTTGGTTACTGTGTTTTATATTGTCAAGTTTTTACTTGCAGCATACACGGGCGGATAGTATCCCACACATCGGCGTACCACATGTTCAAAATTATAGCAAGGAAACCTATGGCGCCGGCAACCAAAACTGGGGGTTGGCTTGTGGCAGCAACGGCATGATCTACGCGGCCAACGCGGAGGGATTGCTGGCTTTTGATGGTCAATATTGGCGAAGATACGGCATGCCCAACGGGGTGGTAGTTCGCGCCATTGCAATGGATGAACACAACCGGATCTATACGGGAGGTTTTGCAGAATTCGGCTATTGGGAAGATGCCGGTTTTGGCCATTTGCATTATCACTCCGTGAGTAAATTACTTAAAGGGACAGATGCACCGAAGGATGAGATTTGGAAGATTTATCCGGATGGTAAGCGGGTACTATTCCAATCCTTTTCCAGTGTATACATTTTTGAAAACAACACCATCCGCAGCGTTCGCGCGGGCGCGCCATACTTGTTCTTGCATCACGTAAATGACCGTTTTTACTTGGAACAATTAGATAAGGGTGTGCACGAATTGACAAAAGATGGCCAATTGATGCCCCTGAATGACCACGGCTTACTCAAGGGAAGCCGCACGCTGGCCATGTTGCCATTTGTGGGTAGCAAAACGCTTATCGGCACCTCCAAACGGGGCCTATTTATCATGGATAGTACTGGTACCGTATCACCATGGGCTAATGAGGCCAATGATTTGCTAAAAAGTGCCCAATTGAATAATGGGCTGAAACTGCCAAATGGTTATTATGCCTTTGGTACCATCCTAAGCGGTGTTTTCATTATTAATGAACAGGGGCAGCTGGTACAGCATATCCATAAGGGAAACGGAATGCAAAATAATACGGTATTGAGCCTTAAACTGGATCGCGAACACAATATTTGGGCAGGCCTCGACAACGGTATCGACCGCATCGAAATTCAGTCACCATTGTATTATTACGCGGATAAGACGGGTAGCATTGGTACGGTTTACGCGGCTGTCATTTTTGACAATTATATTTATATAGGCACCAATCAAGGCCTTTTCCGGAGCATATGGGGAGGCAACCAATTTGAATTTAAACTGATAGCCAATTCACAAGGACAGGTTTGGGATCTGGCAGTGGTAAATGGCGAATTGCTCTGCGGACATAACGATGGCACCTACCAAGTGATCGGCGATCGGTTCATCAAAATAAGTAATCATACGGGTGGTTGGTGTTTTCGCCCATTATCGGGAAATTCGAGTGGCTTATGGCTGGGAACTTATAATGGCGTGGCTAGTCTTGAACGGACAATAGGTGGCTGGCAATACCAAATGCTGGAAGGTTTTGACCAGCCGACCCAATATTTGGAGATGGGAAAAAGTGGACAGCTTTGGTCAGGCAGCTATACGGGATTGCGGAAGCTTAACCTAGATGCAAGCCTGACTAAAGTTATTCGGGTAAAAAGTTACGGCCCATCGCAAGGGTTGCCGAAAAGCCCTTTTGTAAATGTTTTTAGCCTGAATGGTAACATCGTGTTCGCCACTGATAGTGGATTTTACCGGTATGATGAAATTGCTGACCGTTTTTCTGCCTACGAACAGTTAAACATCCATCTGGGGTCTTTCTCGAATTCGAACAAAGTAACCGCGGCCGGCAATAACCGTTACTGGTTTTTTAAAAGAGGGCATCTGGCCTTGGTAACGCTCCATCCGGATGGTCATATCGTAGTAGATTCTATCCGTTTTGCTGCCCTTAACGGGCGGATGCTACCCTTTTATGAAAGCGCAAGCCGCGTAAAACCCAATCTTTATTTGATCAGTATGGACGACGGATTTGCGCTTTACCGGCAGACAGCATCCAATGCTACATCATTTAAGGTGCCAACGCCGTTAGTGCGTTTTGTAGAAGATATTACAGATAGTGTGGTCCAGTCGATCACCAACCACAAAGATGGGGTTATCATCGATTATGATCGCAATAACCTTCGTTTTTCGTATGCGCTGCCGTTTTATGGTGCTGGGGCTATACAATACCGATACTGCCTGGAAGGATATTCTCACAGCTGGTCTGCGTGGAGCCAAATACCGCAAAAAGACTTTACAAATTTAAAACAGGGCAATTACCGCTTTTTAGTTCAGGCCCGTACAGTTGGAGGGATTTTATCGCCGAAGGCCATATTTAGCTTTAAGGTACTTCCCCCATGGTACGCCTCAATATGGGCCTGGGCCGTATACATCCTGTTGTTAATAGGACTGCTGTTGGGATTGCGCGCTTGGTATCGGCATAAGCTAGCCAAACACCAGCGCTTGGTGCGGGAAAAACTTCAACATGACCATACTGAACAACTAAAGCAGGAAACTTTGCTGAATGACCAACGATTGGTAAAACTGAAAAATGAGCAATTGGAGAAAGAATTGGCCCACAAGAATCGTGAATTGGCCAATTCTGCCATGAATATGGTCTACAAAAATGAATTGCTAAGTAACCTTCGGGAAGAATTGACCCAGCTGAAGGATGAGCAGGGAAAACGACTAACGGGCGATCAGCTAAAAAAAGTAAACTACATCATCGAGGATGCGCGAAGCGATGACCGCGATTGGAACCTTTTTGAAAATAGCTTCAATGAAACCCACGAGAATTTCTTTAAAAAACTGAAATCACAATATCCGGCCCTTGTGCCCAATGACCTAAAATTGTGCGCCTATCTTCGAATGAACATGAGTAGTAAGGAAATTGCTTCTTTGCTTAATATTACTACGCGTGGAGTGGAAATTAGGCGGTATCGCATGCGCAAAAAACTGGATTTACCACACGACAAGAACCTTGCAGAGTTTCTGATAGAACTTTGAATGCCTGCCTTTCTGTTAAAAAATCACTACATCATCACTACATCATGTATAGCGTGTATTATTTACACATTGGAAAAAATTTTGTGAAAGCAATTAGAATTATAAGTACCTCAATAATTGATGATTAAATTTACGCGCATTCTCTTATGAGCAGGTATGTGTTAGTGTGATGTATGGATGTTGAGGTTTAATATTTCTGCATCTGCCCTATTCACTGCAGCTTTGCCCTATCGGGAATAAAACTTATGGCGGGTAACCATTGTTATTTTCCCGAACTCATTATAAACTTTTAACAATTTTTAACCAAGTATTAACACATGAGAAATCTATTTACAAGCTGCCTGGTGGTAGGATGTCTTTTGTTCTCGGCTAATATTGCCCGGGGGCAGGACATCACCGTTAGCGGAAAAGTAACCGATGCAGCTGGAGCACCCCTGCCAGGGGTATCTGTTATCCTGAAAGGGACAACGCGGGGTACGCAAACCAGTGAAAGTGGCAATTACACGATTAAGATTCCTGGTAATGGTACGCTGTCGTTTTCTTACATAACTTACTCCACGCAGGAAATACCTATAAATGGTCAGGCTATAGTTAATGTAAGTTTAAAGGAAGAATCCAGTGCACTGGATGAAGTAGTCGTTATTGGATATGGTACTGCTCAAAAACGCGACCTTACAGGATCCATCACCCAAGTCAAGGGAGCTGATATTGTCAATAAACCTGGTACCAATCCTGTAGCAAACCTACAGGGTAAGGTATCCGGTCTTCAGGTAACAAACTCGGGTCGGCCTGGGCAGGAACCTGATATCCGCATTAGAGGTACAAATTCTATAAATGGCGCAAAGCCTCTTTATGTAGTGGATGGGATGCTAAATGACAATATTAACTTCCTAAACCCCGATGATATCGATCACATAGACATTCTTAAAGACCCGTCTTCATTGGCCATATTTGGAGTTAGGGGAGCCAATGGGGTTATTGCGATCACTACAAAAAGAGCCGTTCAAGGACAGCTGAATTTTGAATTTAGTACAAAGGTAGGCATGAAAGATGTAAACCATCGCATGGATTTAACAGATGCCACCCAGTTTAAAGAATTGTATGATGAGCAATTGCGTAACCAAGGCTCATCGCCCTATAACTATGATAACTGGACAGGAAATACCGATTGGCAAAATGAAATCTTTAGGCATGGTATAATAAATTATAACAATATCAGTGTAAGTGGGGCTACAGAGCGCAATAGCTTCCGGATGGGGCTGGGAAATATGGTCGATCAAGGAGTGATAAACCACGAACAACAAAGTCAGTATTCATTAAATTTTAGTGATGAATTGAAGATAACTGATCATTTTAAGACTGGGATTGTCTTTAACGGTTATCGTGCTAAATTGCCTGTTAATAGAGATGTTTTTGGGGCCGTTCTGGCAGCACCTATTGCCCCAGTATACAATGATGACTATGGCCTTTATTACAGCATGCCCGATTTTCAGCGGGCGCAGGTTGGCAATCCCCTGGTTGATATAGAGGAACGGAAAAATACCGCTATTAACATTAATTACCGGGCAGTTGGAAATGTGTATGCTGAGGTCGATTTCTTCAAAAATTTTACATTCAGGGTCAATTTATCGGGTGATTATGGGTTTAATACTTTCCGTAATTACCAGGGCTTAGTGTCTGTTTATAATCCAGACTTAGACGGTGACAATAAGGCAGAAGCTATAGGCAACCTTTTAACCAGTGTGCAACAAGAACAAAATACGTATTATAAATATCAAACGGATTGGTTATTATCATATAAAAATAGTTTTGGGAAGCACAATATCAATGCAACTGCTGGTTATACGACCTATATCCAGGGAGTAGAATCTACCGTAGCAAAACGTACCCAGGGTGATGGACTGGAGATACCAAATGACCCAGATTACTGGTATGCAGGTATTGGTGATGCCAATACCCAAACCAATGATGGTACTGCCTCCGAATACCGAACCCTATCTTACCTGGGCAGGGCGATGTACAATTATGACGGTAAATATTTATTTAATGCTTCCTATAGGTTGGATGGCAGTTCTGCATTTGCAAAAGGCGGTAAGCCTTGGCAATCGTTTTATGCGTTTGGTGGCGCATGGGACGTGACCAAGGAAAATTTTATGAACGATCAAAAGATTTTTGACTTAGTGAAGGTAAAAGGATCATGGGGTAGTTTGGGTAACCAAAATGTGGGAGGAGATAAATATCCAATGTACCCACAACTGCAGGCAGGAAATTCGGCCGTATTCGGTGATAGGCTCATTCCCTCATACGGACAATCTTATATCCCTGATCCCAATTTGCACTGGGAAGTCGTAAAATCGTGGGAAGCTGGTTTTGAAATGAGAGCTTTTAAAAACCGATTAAATCTGGATGCTGTATATTATCACAAAAAAACGGACGGAGTACTCGTTACAGTACCTGGAATAGCGGGAAGTGTGCCTGGTCTTGGCAATCTTGGTCAGATCGAAAATAAAGGGTTGGAGATTTCAACAGGTTGGACACAACAAATGGGAAAAGATTTTTCAGTTTCTCTGGGAGGAAATATTACTACAGTGGACAATAAAGTTCTTTCTTTATCTTCAGCTGGATATGATATAGTTGATGGCCCTTCACGTACAGTGGCTGGCCAGCCGATTGGCTATTTCTACGGCTTGATTGAAGAAGGAGTATTTCAAACACAGGAAGAAATTAGATTAGCCCCAACTAACGGATTAGGTGGTGGCGATTTTCTGCCCGGAGACATCCGTTATAAGGATATTAATGATGATGGTGTTATTGATGTCAAAGACAGAACTATCATTGGCAACCCTACCCCAGACTTTTATTATGGCGTTTCATTAGGATTGAATTATAAAAACTTTGATTTAGGACTCGATTTTCAAGGAGTATATGGTAATGAAATTTTCAGGACGTGGAATCAGAATCAGTATGCTACTTTTAATTTCCTCACAGACCGACTTAATCGGTGGAACGGCGTAGGTACCAGCAACTGGGAGCCAATTTTAAATGAGGGAAGGTCTAATAACCGTCAAAATTCATCGTACTATATTGAAGACGGCAGTTTTTTTAGGTTGAGGGATGTAACGCTTGGATACACGTTTCCAACGGAGGTTATAAAGCGCATGCGGATTAAAGGTTTGCGTATATATCTGAATGCCCAAAATGCGTTTACATGGTCTCATAATACAGGATTTACTCCTGAAATTGGGGGAAGCGCGACAAAATTTGGGGTGGATGCGGCTACCTATCCTGTACCCGCTATTTATACATTTGGACTAAACCTGAATTTTTAACTTATTAAAACTTAAGCAATGAAACCAATAACATATAAAAGCATTCCCCTATTTTACATACTTGTTTTGGGGATGTTCTTTTTTTCTGGTTGTAAAGAAAGCTGGTTGGACATCAAACCCAAAGGCCGGTTTACAGAAGATGATCTGCCAAAAGGGTCTTTGGAATCCCAGGTATTTGCAGCTTATTCCGGTCTTCGGAGTGAAGGCACTAGTGGGCTTCCCTATGTGGCCATACACAATATCCGGTCTGATGATGCAGATCTGGGAAGCAGCGCAGGAGATGAAGCCTCGGGCGGACCCATTTTTGACAACTTTAACTATCCGTTGGACTATTGGCTTATGAATAATTATTGGGCTGATCATTACAAACTGATCAATTTAGCCAATATAGTCATTGCTGCTGCAGATTCTGTTGAAAACCCCACTTCTACAACGGCAGAGAATGTGGGAGAAGCCAAGTTTTTACGTGCCTGGGCCTATTTTAACTTGGTGCGTGCGTACGGTGAAGTACCGTTAATTGATTTTAGGATTACGGACCAGGCTTCGGCCAATAAGCCAAAGTCGAGCGTATCTGCTATTTATCAATTGATTGATGCGGATTTACAAAGTGCAGTATCAGTACTTCCTCTTTCCTGGGATGGATATCCGGGAAGAGCTACCAAATGTATGGCATTAGCTGTTCAGGCGAAGGCCTACATTGCCCGCCGCATGTACGGACAAGCGTTGTCATCGGCCCAAGCAGTCATTTCTTCAGGTCAGTATGATCTTTCGGTATCCTATGACCGGATATTTAGAGAAGAAAGTGAAAACAGTAAAGAATCTATCTTTGAAATACAGGCGCTTTATAATCAATCACAAACTGAATATGGAATTACGTATGCCAGTAGGCAAGGTGTACGAGGCTCTGGCGATTGGGATCTTGGATGGGGCTGGAATGTACCTAACACCCGTTTGATCAATGCTTTTGAAGACGGGGATCCGCGCAAAGATGTGACTGTTTTGTATTCTGGAAGGATAAATGCACCGTATGGCGAAGTTGTCCCCACGGGCTTACCCAGACAATATTGGAATAAAAAAGTGTATACCAGTCCAGACTTGCGCAAACAATATGGAAGCCGGCAAGGGGAATGGTTTAATTTTAGGGTAATCCGTTATGCAGATATTGTGTTATTGGCAGCAGAAGCGGCAAATGAATTGGGTGGTGACAGTAATATTGATTTATCGCTAACATATCTGGAATCAGTTAGGTCTCGTGCACGGGGCAGTAATGCAGGAATACTTCCTAAGGTAACTTCCCGCGACCAGAGCACCGTACGGACAGCCATCCGTCATGAGCGACAAGTTGAGTTGGGTATGGAAAATGAACGTTTCTTTGATTTGGTGCGTTGGGGGATAGATGAAGATACCTTGCATGCCGCAGGAAAAACAAATTACCAGACTAAAAACCGATATCTACCCATACCCCAGCCAGAAATTGACAAGTCAGGTGGTGTGCTGATTCAAAATCCTGACTATTAAAAAAGACAGGAATAAAATTATGCTCTAACTATTAGTACTAAATCAAAGCGTCATGAAAAGAAATATGTTTAATATATTCGTTGTAGGTATCCTGTTTGCCTTTATGATATCGGGATTAAATTCCTGCCAAAAAATGGATCGGCCTGCACTGCATATTATACCGGACGATACGGCCCGGATTAATGGTCCTTTACAATTATACCTACCATTTGAAAATACAATAACAGACAGTGCCCAATATCAAAAAGGGATACCTGGCGGCACCATCAGCTATGCCGAAGGAGTGCGGGGAAAGGCTTATCAAGGAGCCACCAATGCACAGATTAACTTTCCGCTTACTCCGGTGCTTGCTAATGCAGGAAGTTTCACAGTCTCTTTCTGGATAAATACGCAAAAACACGATGGAGGCGCACAATGTATTTTTATGTTACCTAATACCGGAGACTTTTGGGGTAACTTATTTGCGACTATTGAAGGTAATACCAATGCCAATGATAACTCCATGTTGCTTAAATTTAATTTCGCAGGTAACTGGGTTGAGTTTAGTGGGAATAATGGTGTTGATCGTTTACCTGATATGTATGGTAAATGGCGGCACCTGGCATTTCGTTATGACGAAAAAAATTCTAAGTTTGCCGCATTCCTGAATGGCGAACCCATCAGTTTGCCTAATTCCGTTACAGACCGGATGAAAGATGGAGCCCCTTTAGGAAAATTGACATTCAGTAATCCAGCAAGATTTGTAATTGGAGCATATCAGCAACATATAGGAACCAGTGGGGCAGCAGAAACCTGGATGCTGCGATATACGGGTATGCTTGATCAATTCAGAGTTTATGCCAAGGCTCTCAGCGATACAGATATCAAATCATTTTATCTCAACAAAGAGTAATGAAGTATCCATTTAAATCTTTTGCATTTGGGTTTTTGATGTTGTCGATTTGGGTCATCTCTTGCAAAAAAGGATCTTCGGATAATACGGTTACACCGCCTGATAGTAGCCAGAATGATACGGATAAATTTCCACGCATCCCTGACGAAGAACTACTAACATTGGTTCAAAAACAAACTTTCCGCTATTTTTGGGATTTTGGACATCCCATCAGCGGAATGGCCCGGGAGCGAAATACGTCGGGTGATGTGGTAACTACTGGTGGAACTGGATTTGGTTTGATGGCTATGGTAGTAGGGGTGGAACGTGGATTCATTACTCAGGCAGAAGGTGTTGAGCGGTTGCAAAAGATTTTGAATTTTTTAAAAACTGCAGATCGGTTTAAGGGTGCCTTCCCGCACTGGCTGAATGGAAATACAGGAAAGGTACAGCCTTTTAGCGGAAAGGACAACGGTGCCGACTTGGTTGAAACTGCTTTTCTGATGGAAGGACTGCTGACTGCCCGTCAGTATTTTTCAAGCCAGGGGCCCACTGAGGTTACGCTGCGGGGGGATATAACTCAGCTCTACAACGCAGTGGAATGGGACTGGTTTCGGAAGAACAACGGCAATGTACTTTATTGGCATTGGAGCCCAAATTATAATTGGGATATGAACCTGCCCATCCAGGGATGGAACGAGGCACTGGTGGTCTATGTGCTGGCGGCTGCTTCGCCCGGACACGCCATTCCAAAATCAGTATATGATCAGGGATGGGCGCAAAACGGAGCTTTAAAGAATGGGCAAACCTATAATGGGATTGTCTTGCCTCTGGGGTCCCCATCCGGGGGACCATTATTTTTTGAACATTATTCCTTTCTTGGCATTGATCCTCGTGGGCTAAAAGATTCGTATGCCGACTATGACATTCAAACAAAGGCGCACAGCCTCATTAATTACAACTATGCCGTGGCTAACCCGAAGGGCTATAAGGGGTACGGTGCAGATTGCTGGGGACTCACCGCTAGTGATATTCCCAACGGATATACGGCTAGCTCACCAACGAATGACCAGGGGGTCATCGCACCCACAGCCGCCCTGGCTTCTTTACCATATACACCGGAAGAATCCATGAAGGCACTTCATTTCTTTTATTATAAGATCGGCGATAAGCTTTGGGGCAAATATGGCTTTACCGATGCATTTTCCCTTACACAGGCTTGGTTTGCCGAATCTTACCTGGCCATTGACCAAGGTCCTATCATTGTCATGATTGAAAATTACCGTAGCCAATTACTTTGGAATTTATTCATGAGTGCCCCAGAAACGAAAACAGGATTAAAAACATTGGGCTTTAGCGGGCCGGGATTATAAAATGAGCGAATTTTTAATAAAAATTAAAGGTCATCTGTATTTATGGAAACTTATCCTACCTGGGTTGCTGGCGGCATGTTTCGCTTGTCAGCAGCCTACAGGCAAAAATAAACGCGAGGCAAGAAGTGGCAGATTGGGCATCTTAGCAAAAATAGACACCCTCTCAAACGACTCCCTGCTCACCCTAGTCCAAAAGCAGACCTTTAACTACTTTTGGGAGGGGGCTGAAAAGATCTCTGGCATGGCCCCTGAGCGGATCCATCTGGATGGAGACTACCCTGCACATGATCAGGATGTAGTCACTACGGGGGGCAGTGGCTTTGGCATCATGGCTATTTTGGTGGGGATAGATCGGGGCTTTATCAGCAAGCAGCAGGGGGTGGATCGCTTGTTACACATCGCTGATTACCTGAAAAAGGCTGACCGTTTCCATGGTGCATGGCCACATTGGCTTTATGGTCCTACAGGAAAGGTGAAGCCTTTTGGTCAAAAAGACAATGGGGGTGACCTGGTAGAGACTTCTTTTATGGCGCAGGCGCTGATTTGTGTAGAGGAATATTTTGCCAAGGGAGACGAGAAAGAACGTTTACTAGCTGCAAAAGCACAGAAACTCTGGCACGAAATAGACTTCGACTGGTATCGCAAGGGAGGACAAAATGTGCTCTACTGGCATTGGAGCCCAGAATACGGTTGGGAAATGAATTTTCCAGTGACAGGTTACAATGAATGCCTCATCATGTACGTGTTAGCGGCCTCATCCCCTACACATGGTATCCCGGCGGCTGTGTATCATGAAGGGTGGGCCAAAAATGGTACGATCCGTTCGAATGCAAAACAGTTTGGTATGCCCGTTATTTTGAATTTTAACGGACAGCATGGCAACATTGGCCCGCTTTTTTGGGCCCACTACTCATACCTTGGTTTAGATCCGCGTGGATTAAAAGATAAATATGCCAGCTATTGGGACTTGAATAAGAATCAGACCCTTATCTGTCGTGCTTATTGCCTGGAAAACCCGAAGAAATTTAAAGGCTATGGCCCCCATAATTGGGGCTTGACGGCCAGTTATTCGGTTAATGGGTATGCAGCACATAGTCCTACCGAAGACCTGGGGGTTATTTCGCCTACGGCCGCCTTATCTTCTTATCCGTATACCCCTGAATTTAGCATGGAAGTTATTCGTCACCTGTATCAGGACTTAGGCAACAAGGTATGGGGTAAATATGGATTTTATGATGCATTTAGTGAAACGGCCAACTGGTATCCGCAACGTTACCTGGCCATCGACCAGGGGCCTATACCGGTTATGATTGAAAATGGACGTTCTGGCTTGCTGTGGAAGTTGTTCATGCAGAACAAAAATGTTCAAAAGGGGCTGAAAACGCTGAACTTTGAAAGTCCGGCTATCCAATAAGAAGTTTAAAAATTAGAAAAAACAATGAATAAGAAAATACCACCTTTTATCGTGCTGTTGTTGTTTGCAGTGGTATATGCTAATGCCCAAACCTCGACCCGCCAGGGACAAATGCATGCCTTTGTAGACGGACTTTTAAAAAAAATGACGCTCGATGAAAAGATCGGGCAGCTTAATTTGCTCACCGGTGGAGAGGCCACCACTGGTTCAGTAGTCAGTACCGATATGGAGGCCAAAATTAAAAATGGCCAGGTAGGAGGCATATTTAGTATGAGTACCCCCGGACGCATACGCAAAGCACAGGAACTGGCGGTGAACCACACACGACTGAAGATCCCACTGATCTTTGGAATGGATGTGATCCATGGATATAAAACCATGTTCCCTATCCCTCTTGGACTTTCCTGTACCTGGGACATGGGACTTATTGAACAGACGGCTCGCGTAGCTGCTATTGAGGCAAGTGCCGATGGGCTGAATTGGACTTTCTCACCGATGGTGGATATTTCCCGTGACCCACGCTGGGGGCGCATTTCTGAAGGGAGCGGTGAAGACCCCTATTTGGGATCACAAATAGCTGCGTCCATGGTAAAGGGCTATCAGGGAAATGACCTTGGACAGAACAATACCATCCTGGCCTGCATTAAACACTTTGCGTTATATGGAGCAGTGGAGGCCGGCCGGGAGTATAATACAACGGACATGAGTTTACCCAGAATGTATAACGAGTACTTCCCACCATACAAAGCCGGTATCGATGCGGGTGCGGCAACGGTAATGGCTTCGTTTAACGACATTAATGGAATGCCTGCAACGGCCAATAAATGGCTGCTGGATGATGTACTTCGCAAACAATGGGGGTTTAAGGGCATGGTCGTAACTGATTATACCGCTATAAACGAACTAACTGCCCATGGGCTTGGAGATTTGCAGGAGGTATCGGCGTTGGCTATTAAGGCCGGGGCCGATATGGACATGGTGGGGGAAGGATACCTAACCACGTTAAAGAATTCGTTGACCGAAGGAAAGGTCTCTCAGGTGGATATTGACCGGGCTTGCAGACTGATTCTGGAGGCAAAGTACAAATTAGGGTTGTTTGATGATCCATTTCGTTATTGTGATGAGAACCGTGCAAAAACCGAAATCTTGTCTCAAGAACACCTGGCGTTTGCACGGCAGGTGGCAGGACAGTCTTTCGTGCTGCTTAAAAATGAAAACCACCTGTTGCCACTCAAAAAAAGTGGTACAGTGGCCCTAATAGGCCCCTTGTCCAATACGGGCAGCAATATGCCTGGTACATGGAGCGTTAGCGCTGAACTGGACAAAACTCCTTCGCTGCTGGAGGGCATGCAGGAGGTATTGGGAAAACAGGTAAAGATACTTCACGCAATGGGAGCCAATTTATTGGAAGACTCCACCTACCAAACAAGAGCTACGATGTTTGGGCGAACCATCCCAAGGGATACCCGGCCTGAAGCAGATATGATCGCCGAAGCTGTAGCCACGGCAAATCAATCGGATGTGGTGGTAGCCGCGTTGGGGGAAAGCTCTGAAATGACAGGGGAGAGTTCCAGCCGTACGAATCTGGACATTCCTGCAGTGCAGCGAAGACTGCTGGAAGCCTTACTGAACACAGGAAAACCTGTGGTATTAGTGCTATTTGCCGGTCGGCCTTTAACATTAAAATGGGAGAATGATCATGTCCCCGCTATACTGAATGCCTGGTTTGGAGGAAGCCAAGCAGCACAAGCCATCACCGATGTACTTTTCGGAGCGGTAAACCCGTCCGGAAAACTTACAGCTACGTTTCCACAGAATGTGGGTCAAATCCCACTATATTACAGCCATAAAAATACGGGGAGGCCCCTGGAGGAAGGAAAATGGTTCCAAAAATTCAAATCAAATTATCTGGATGTAGACAATGACCCGTTATATCCTTTTGGATTTGGGTTGAGCTATACCCAATTTGAATACAGTAGTGTGGAGCTGAGCGCTCCTGTATTTAATCGCGGCGGATACCTTAGCGCCAGTGTGACGGTACGGAATACAGGAGAAGTAGCGGGAAAGGAAGTTGTGCAGCTGTATATCCAGGATTTGGTGGGGAGCACTACCCGTCCGGTGAAGGAACTTAAAGGATTTCAGAAGATCAGCCTGGCCCCGGGAGAAAGTAAAAAAGTGACTTTTAGGATCTCAGAAGCTGATTTAAAATTTTATAATGCACAGTTAACGTATGCTGCGGAGCCAGGTGATTTTAAGGTATTCATAGGCGGAAATTCGCGCGACGTTAAAGAGGCCGGTTTTAGCTTCAAATAAAAAGGCCCGTTTTTTGTAAGATTAAGGTATGGAAAATCTCATTAATGAATTGGTGCAGAAAGTAGGGCTCTCGCCCGAAGTCGCACAAAAAGCAACCACAGTCGTATTGGAATTTGTACAGAAAAACCTTCCCGAATCTGTAAAGGATAAGGCTGGAGATCTGTTGAATGGAAAATTTGACTTTAGCTCATTACTTAGCGGATTGACGGGTGGTAGTGATGAAAAAGGCGGTAATGATGATTCGGGCTTAGTTGACAAGCTTAAAGGCATGTTTGGCAATTAACAATTTACGTTTAAGTATGCTGGAGAAAGTTCAAAAAAAATCCGGCATACTTATCCATATCTAGTAAAAAAGGCCTAATGCATCTGAAAATTTAGAAAAAAATCGTAATTTTACCCCAGATAATATTTTTTCTAAAACAAGATGATATTAGTTGCGGATAGCGGTTCAACCAAAACAGCCTGGTGTGCCATTGAAGAGCCAGACAAAAAATTCTATTTTGACAGTGAAGGATACAATCCTTTTTTTGTTAGCCCTGAATATGTGCAAGAATCATTAAACAAAAGCTTTCCTTCGGATTTTGATCCACGATCGGTTTCTTCGGTTTATTTTTATGGTGCCGGCTGCCAGGGAGACAAGATAGCTATTATGCAAAACACGCTGAAAAGCATTTTTACACGCACGCCGGAAATAGCCGTTGAGGGTGATTTATTAGCGGCCGCCAGGGCCTTATTGGGGCATAATGCAGGATTTGTAGCTATTTTAGGCACTGGTACCAATTCTTGTATCTATGATGGCCAGCGCATAACCCATAACATCGATTCCTTGGGATTTCTTCTTGGAGACGAAGGAAGTGGTGGATTTATCGGAAAGCTTATCCTGACTGACTTTATTCGCGGAAGGATGTCTGCTCCCATTAGGGAGCTTTTCTATGACACTTATCAATTAACTCCTCATGAACTGATGAGCCAAGCCTATGCGTCGAAATTGCCCAACCGCTATTGCGCCGGATTTACAAGATTTCTTACCATGGAAGGGACTGATCCTGCTTACAAGGATGAAGTGGTAAGAAAGGCCTTCGGTTTATTTTTTGCCAATCTGGTAAGCGCCTATCCAAATTATGACCGCTACGACCTCAATTGCATCGGTTCTATCGGCTATACGTTCCGCGACATTCTAAAGGAAATAGCCGCAGGATATGGAATGAACACCGGAAAAATTATCCCTTCGTTGATCACCGATCTGGCGGCTTACCATGCGGGTTAAATATTGATAGAAAGCAGCGGTATTTCTGTACGGGAAGCCATCATTCGTGTTTTACTACGGTGAATCAATGATTTCCAAAAGCCGTATTTATTGGGAACCATTATTAAGAGGTCTGCTCCAATTTCTTTGATCTCATCTTCAATGGCATGGATAATGGCATTTGACTGTACATTCTTGTAATAATAGGTCACCCCTTCAAGGCTTTCATCAATGGCATTGCTTGGAGATTGTCCATCTTCATTTTCAATGATCTCATTAATGACCTTACTTACATAAAAAACTTCCACTTCGGCTCCAAATCTGGAAGCCGTTTCTTTTACCCTTTCCAGAATACGTTGATGAACTCCTCTTAACACATCACAGGCAAAGAGTATCTTTTTTATGCCGGAAAAGGTGACTCCTAAGGGAATGGCCAATACTGGAATCTTTACCTTTGAAATTGCAAAGGTGGTGGTATTTCCTAACAAATCCTGTTCAATAGATTTGGCGGCAGTACCCATAACAACTGCCCTGGCATCGTATTTTTGTATCAAACTAGTTAGTTCTTCAAAAACATCTAACATGGCTGTTTCATATAAAACGGTGATGCCATATCGCGTTTTAATATCATCGGCTCTTTCTTTTAAATGCTCATTGTTTGAGTCAATCATTTCTTGAATACGGTCTGCAGACAAACGGGCATTTGATGCATGGACTGGAATGGGATACCCGTTAAACAATACGATATCGGCCTGAATGGTTTTTGCAATTGCAGCGGCATATTCCACGGCATTTTCGGCTTCTTTTGAAAAATCGGTAGCGACAATTATTGTATTCATGTAGTGATTTTTAATTGTTACAAAAGTAAGTCTTGGCTGTTAAGTGACAATAATTGCAGGGTCAATACCGTAAATTTTACATAACTTAGATGCATTATTGTGATAAACCATCAAATACAGGTACATGGAATTTATAAAAATAACCCCAAATGAGCATATGGCTTACGTATCCTTAAACAGGGGCCGGTCAAATGCGATAAATATGGGCATGTTGCAGGAATTGGTGGATACGGTTGACATTCTTCAAAAAGATGATAACGTGAGAGGGATTATTGTTCATGGGCATGAGGGCTTTTTTAGTTCGGGCCTGGACCTGATTGAACTGTATGACTACAATGAACAGCAGATGCTTGACTTCTGGCAAAATTTTACTCATTTTATCAGAACGTTTACTGCCTTTGATAAACCGGCAATAGCGGCTATTAGTGGTCACAGCCCTGCGGGTGGATGTATATTGGCACTCTGCTGCGATTACCGGATCATGGCGGCAGGTGAATACATCATTGGGCTGAATGAACTAGCTGTAGGTATCATCGTGCCTGATTCCATTTTCCATCTGTATAGCTTTTGGCTGGGTCAACGGGTTGCTTACCACTATTTATTAGAAGGCCGGCTGTTGAGACCCGAAGAGGCACTGGCCTGCCATTTGGTGGATGAGGTGGTCGAAATGCAATATTTGCGCGGGACTGCCGAACGGCAATTGAAAAAATACATGCACTTGGAAAGTAATACCTGGCGGCAAAGTAAGCGGAATTTGCGGAAAGCGTTAGTGGCACAGCTTAGTATGAACCAGGATGAAGTGGTAGCGGCCATTCTTAAACAATGGTGGGCACCTTCAACAAGGTCTATTCTTAATACAATTATCAATAATTTGAGGAAAGGATAAAGTACGATAGACGGTATTGTTTACTATCTTTGGGGGCTCAATTTACAAATTCAAAAGTATGTCTGTAGAAACTCAGGAAGAAACGTTTACATTAGAAGAAATATTGGCGTCTGTGAAACCAACCAACCGCCTTGTTCTTTGGAATGACGATACAAACACCTTTGAGCACGTGATCCATTGTTTGATCACCTACCTGGATTACTCCGAAAAGCAGGCAGAAAGAATTGCCTGGACTGTTCATAATGAGGGAAAATGTATTGTATTGGAAGGCTCCTATACCGAGGTAGACATCTACCGAAAAATCTTAAAGGGTGAAGGGCTCACCGTAAGCATTGAATAATGGATCCCAAAACACAGTTTTAAAATCGTTCACCCGGTCATTGACAATAATAAGGCCTTCGTTTTCCAGTAACTGTTGCATTAAGGAACCGCCAAAAGCAGCTTTGGCACTTAATACACCATTACTATTCACCACGCGATGCGCGGGCACCGGTGGATGAACGGAACCGCATCCACGCAAGGCGTAACCTACCATCCTTGAACCGCGCTCGAGCCCCAGAACCTTTGCAATTGCACCGTATGAAGTGACACGCCCCTCTGGAATGTGGCGAACTACTTCATATACTTGCCTGCAAAATAACTCCTCAACTTTAGCCATAAACAATATTCCTCAACAGCGTTGACAATAATACAAGTTAGGATGGCGTTCTACAACGTTATCGTAAAAAAATACCAATCATTGACATTCAAATTAAACTAAAAGCCCTAATATTGATCGAATAAACCAATATGAGTACATTATAAAACCAGTATAATTTAACAATGGATAATTCCAGAAGAACATTTATCAAGCAGTCAGCTATGCTGGCTACCGGTGTTTATGCAGGCACCATGGGTATGAGTGCCAAAAGTTATGCCCGCATCATTGGCGCTAATGACCGGGTTCAGGTTGGGGTCGTTGGCTTTTCTGACCGTTTCAGGCAGGCTCATCTACCCAGTTTTTTAAACCACTACAAGGAATTGAATTTCGATATCGTTGGTCTTTCAGACCTTTGGAACGTACGGAGGGAAGAAGGCACAGCCCTTTTGACTCAGAAAATGGGGCATGCGGTAAAGGGATATCGTAATAATGAAGAGCTTTACAACCCTGCCAATAAAATTGATGCGGTTTTCATCAGTACGCCCGACTTTCAGCATGCGCTCGCTACGGTTGAGGCCGTCAAAGCGGGTTGCGATGCGTATGTTGAAAAACCTTTTGCCGAAACAATGGACGATAACAAAGCCGCACTTAAAGCCGTAAAGGCGAGTGACCGGATCATCCAGATCGGTTCTCAGCGCCGCAGCGGGACAAACTACCACGCTGCCGCTAAATTTATTCAGGAAGGAAAATTTGGCCCCATCACTGCGGTTGACCTGGTTTGGAACGTCAACCAGCCTGGCCGTTGGCGCAGGCCCGACCTGGTGGCTAAGATAAAAGAGCAAGATACAGATTGGAAGCGTTTTACTGCTTACCGGCCCTATGAGAACTGGGACCCGCGTAAATACCTCGAGTACCGGTTATTTTGGCCCTATTCATCCGGTATGCCGGGCCAGTGGATGTCACACCAGATTGATACGGTGCACTGGTTTACCAAATTGGAACATCCGCGCAGTGTAGTAGCTAACGGGGGTATTTATACGTGGAAAGACGGCCGCCGCAATTGGGATAGCCTGGTAGCTGTGTTTGATTATGGGCCTGCCAACAGTGAAGATGGTTTTCAGGTAACCTTCACTTCCCGTATGCAGAATAGTGTAGGCGGTACGGGTGAAGTTTATTATTCCAATGGCGGTGAGCTAAACCTCATTACCAATAAAGTTTCGCCAAATGGCGGATTGCACAAAGGTGAAGCGGCAGAAATGGGTATGCAGCCTAATTTATTGCCTGAATTTGACTTATCTAAAGACGCCATTGAGGTAGCCAGTAGCGCTAATACAGGCGGAGACCCGCTAACCTCGGCACACGTGCGCAATTTTATGGAATGCGTACGCAGCCGGCAAATACCACATGCTCCCGTAGAGGCCGGATATTCGCATTCCATTGCCAACATTATGACCAATGCCGCCATTCGCACCGGAGGTAAGGCAACCTTTGATGAGGCGACCCAAGAAGTGATGGTTGATGGTAAAATTTTCAAATACTAACCTTGTATACAACCCCATGAACTTTAAAAAAAGTTATCATTTACTGCTGATTGCCAGCATTGCTTATTTACCATTGCAGGCACAGGAAACCGGAAAATGGCAAAATTTATTTGATGGAAAGACCCTGAATGGTTGGAAACAGATCGTGGGCAAAGCCCCTTATGCGATAACTGATGGAGCTATTGTTGGTACTATGACCAAAGGCTCTGCCAATAGTTTTTTGGTTACTGAGAAGGAATATGGTGATTTTATACTGGAGGCCGACATTAAATTGGAAGGGACAGAGACCAACTCAGGTATCCAGACACGCAGCCATTTTGACCCCACACGCGATAATGGAAAGGGACGGGTTTACGGCCGGCAAATGGAGATTGATCCATCTCCCCGGGCATGGACAGGTGGTATCTATGATGAAGCCAGGCGAATGTGGCTCTATCCGCTTGAATTGGATACCGCTGCCAAAAAAGCCTACAAACCGGAAGAATATAATCATTATCGTATTGAAGCCATTGGAAATGAAACCAAAACTTGGGTAAATGGCGTGCCGGCTGCCTATGTGATCGATACCTTGGACCAGACCGGTTTCATTGGTTTGCAAGTACATGCGATCAGCAAGGATGAATTGGATGGTAAGAAAGTATATTTTAAAAACATCCGTATCCAAACAAAAAATCTGAAGCCTACCTCTTTTCCTAAAGGGATCTATGTGGTAGATCTGGCTCCTAACCATCTTTCTGCTTACGACAAGGAAAATGGGTATAAATTACTTTTTGACGGAAAGAGCAGCGCTGGATGGAAAAGTGCACGAACCAAAACGGCACCGTTTCCTGTTAAAGGATGGGAAATAAAGGACGGTACCATCACGGTGCTCCCATCAGACGGCAAAGAGGCTGCAAACGGCGGAGACATTGTGACCAATGATGAATATAGCGCTTTTGATTTGTCTTTTGAGTTTAAACTTACGCCCGGCGCCAATAGTGGAGTCAAATATTTTGTAACCTTGGACGAAAACACCAACGGTTCAGCCATTGGTCTGGAATATCAGGTGTTGGACGATGAGCGCCATCCGGACGCCAAGCTGGGACGTGATGGCGACCGGACATTAGCCTCGCTATATGATCTGATCACTTCCAAAAAGGAAAAACGATTCCTACATCCTATTGGCGAATGGAACCGTGGGCGGGTGGTCGTGTATCCGGACAATCGGGTAGAACACTACCTCAATGGTATAAAAGTACTCGAGTATGTACGCGGGTCGGCAGAATTTAAACATTTAGTGTCGATCAGTAAATACAAAGTGTGGAAAGACTTTGGTCTGGCCAAAGCAGGACACATCCTGTTACAGGATCACGGGAACCGTGTTTCTTTTCGCTCCATTAAATTAAAAAATTTGTAAAACAAACAGCCCTTCATAGGTCCCCCCGGCATGCCATCTGTGCATACCGGGGATTTTTTTTGCATATTTGCCACATGGCATCTCCGGGAACCTTGTTTTTAATACCAGTACCGCTGGCTTCCGAAGCAGCGGCAGCATCTTTTACCCCATTCCTATCAGAAACTATCAATCAAATCCGGGAATACATCGTAGAAAATGAGAAAACGGCCCGCCGATTTCTGAAAGAAGCAGGACTGAAACTGCCGCAAAGTGAGCTTATCCTCCATGACTATGGTAAACACAACCGCCTGCAGGAAGACGTTACTACCTTTTTCAACGGCCTGCTGGCAGGCAGGGATGTGGGTTTAATGAGTGAGGCGGGCTGCCCGGGTATTGCAGACCCTGGCGCTGACATAGTGGCCCACGCTCACCGATTGGGGATTAAAGTTGTTCCGCTGGTTGGCCCCAGTTCGTTAATACTTGCCCTGATGGCTTCTGGATTTAACGGCCAGGGATTTACCTTTCATGGCTATTTACCCATAGACCCCGCTGGACGCAGCCAGAAGATCAGAGAGCTGGAGAAACGTGCGCAGCGCGAAAAACAAACCCAGCTTTTTATTGAGACCCCCTTTCGCAATAACCAGCTGCTGGCAGAAATTTTAAAGACCGCCGATCAGAAGACCCGGCTTTGCGTAGCCTGCAACCTGACTGCTCTGGATGAGCTGATCATTAGTGAGCCCATTAGCCAATGGAGAAAGCGACAGATAGATTTACATAAAAAGCCGACCGTTTTTTTGATCTTTTAGGTACGGGGATGGATGATGAAGAACATAAACAAGCCGATGTACTGATCGTTGGGGCCGGACCTGCAGGGCTTATGCTGGCCGTGCAATTACTTCGTTATGGCATCCGGCCATACATCCTGGATGAAAGTCCGGATACATATAACCACGCTGGCTTGTTGATGATCCTGGCCCGCACGTTGGAATATTTCAGGCAATTGGGCCTGGAGGATGAACTGCGCTCCAAAGCAATAGCTGCTAATGAGCAGCAAGACCTGCCACTGGATGACTTCCTGCTTATTCACCCATCTTTTCTTGTACGTCCTTTACTCCATAGGTTAGGCGACCAGGCATGCCCAATCTATTGGAACACCTCCATTGCCGAAGTATCTGCGGGCAAAAAAGGCCTGATCATTCAATTAAACCAGGATGGACGCCGCCACGAACTGCACATCTCTTGGCTGGTCTATACTTGCCCGGATCCTGTATCGCGAAAGGAAACTCCAAGCCCCAGATTTTCAGATCATCGCCGCATGTATATCGGTCGGGCGACTGGCAGAATATTAACTAAACCGGGTCAGAGCATCAATACAGATGTCCAGGACGCAGTAAACCTGGGTTGGAAATTGGCGCTTGTGGCTGGTGGTAAGGCGGTACCCGCGCTCTTAGATTCTTATAAAATAGAAAGGCAAGCGATTCCCAATGATCCGCTAGTCTGGGAAGAAAAAGCAGTTTTAGTGCCGCAAAGGCCCCCTATGGGTAACAATTGGTTGGGCACTCTCCGGGATGCACTGCTCAGAAGGCAACTCCGCAACCCTACTAAGATGCGGTCTTTCCGGGAGAAACTTTCACAACTGGGTATTTCTTATCGCCATAGTCCGCTAAGCCACCACCACGCCCATGGCACCCAATTTATGGCGGGTGACCGCTTACCAGATCTGACCGTTTTTGATGAAAAGACAAAAAAGAATACCTCTCTGCAACAGTGGTGCAACAAGCCAGGGTTGGTGTTGCTGTTAATGGGTACGTTGAACAAAAACAGCCTGTTTGTACTGAGCCAATGGGTTCTGAATAAATATCCTGAAATCTTACAACTTTATTATCTCCCCTATTCCCCGGCCAATGATGCCGTCTTCGGGGCTTTTGAGTTGAAACCAGACGCAGTTAAAATGATAATCATCCGGCCGGATATGCACATTGGTTATGTCAATGACACCATCAGCGCGGGTTTAGTGGAGACGTATTTACAGGGAGTGATCGGGATGGTTTAAATAATTGCCCATAACCTTCGATTACATTTTTTCATTTTTTGTATCGGTTAGGAAATGATTGTTTAATGTGTCCTTGGAGAATGCTGGGGGATGGTAAAGACTGAGAGTGTATTCAGGAATAATATTTGTTATTTAAAATTTTGATCGTATATTAGCATCATGTCACATCGTTCAACGATATTGACCTGATGATTGATGACGCCATTCCTTTTCAAACGCTGGTTAAGCTACAAAGCCAAATGGAACAAGATCTGGATACCCATGTGGACATTGTGATCAAAGGGCTTGTGGAACCAATTATTCTTCATAGGGCTATGAAAGATATGCGTTATGCAACCCGACATTAAAAATGACTTGACCTATTTGCTTCGTATTCTGGAGTCTATTGAAAAGATCATCATTTATTCAAAAGGCTATGATGAAGTAATTGATTTCTATTTTGCTAATGATCAAAAAGACTTCAATGCTAGTTTAATGTTTTTTATTAATATAGGTGAACAAACATCCAGAGTTGACAACATTTTGAAAGCAAAACATCCCAAAGTCCCTTGGAAAGTGATGAAACAGTTTAGGAACAGGGTGGCTCATAACTATGCCGGCCTTGATAACTTTAAAGTATTTGAAATTATCAAAAAGGATTTGCCTGTATTAAAAATACAAATTGAAGAAATCATCCAAGCAGAGCTTAACGATAAAACATTTCTTTTGGAAGAATTTTTGATTGCTAAAGAGAGCCGCTATTATCAAAATATCAACTTCGGTCAGTTTAAAAGTTGATACAAAACTTGGTTTGCAAAAGATACAGCTAGCTAATCCCGGCAGCCAGACGGGGCATAATCCCAAATAATTCCTAAGTTTGTAGCTGAACTAGATTGCAGCATACGTGAAGAAGCTTTTTTTATTGGATGGGATGGCCTTGGTATACCGGGCGCATTTTGCCTTGAGCAAGAACCCGCGGTTTACCTCATTCGGCCTCAATACGTCGGCCATTATGGGGTTTACCAATACGCTGCTGGAGGTGATCCGCAAAGAGCATCCAACGCATATTGCGGTCGTATTTGATACCGATGCCCCTACGGCTAGACATACCGAATTTGAGGCTTATAAAGCACACCGGCAGGCGATGCCAGAGGATCTTGCTGCAGGCATACCTTATGTTTTTCGCCTCATCAAAGGTTTTAACATACCCCTTATTACCCTGGATGGCTATGAAGCCGATGACATCATTGGTACGCTGGCAAAAAAAGCGGAGCTGGAAGGTTTTCAGGTCTACTGCATGACACCTGACAAGGATTTTGGCCAGCTGGTCTCTGAAAATATCCGGATCTACAAGCCCTCGCGCATGGGCAATGGCATCGAGATACAAGGGGTGCCTGAAATACTGGCTAAATGGGAAATAGAAAATGTATTGCAGGTGATTGATATCCTGGGGCTATGGGGAGATGCGGTGGATGGTATTCCGGGTATTCCGGGTATTGGCGAGAAAACGGCCAAGCTGCTCATTCAGCAATACGGATCTGTGGAAAACCTGTTGCAAAATACCGACAAGCTCAAAGGAAAGCAAAAGGAAAATGTGGAGCAGTTTGCCGCCCAGGGCCTCATTTCAAAAAAACTGGCTACTATCCTGCTGGATGTGCCGGTAGAATTGGATGAAGAAGCCTTGCTACTCAGCAAGCCAAGCCGTGAATTATTGGAGCCGCTCTTTGCTGAATTGGAATTCCGCACGATCGGGCGCCGGGTATTTGGCGATGAGTTTAACGTGGCTGATGGGAAAGCAGCCACAGCGGGCATGCAAATAGATATGTTCGGTGGCACAAGCGATGCGCCTGCTGCCTTGCCTCATGCAGTAGAGGGGGAAGAAGCTCCTACCCCACCGGTAGCGGCTAAAAATATTCATAATACACCGCATACCTATTACTGTGCAGATACGGCTGAAAAACAACAGGAACTGGCAGCCTTGCTCTCGCAGCAATCCAGCTTTTGCTTTGATACGGAGACCACGGGCACGGATGCCAATCATTCGGAGTTGGTAGGCCTCTCTTTTGCCATTGAGCCTGGCATTGCCTGGTATGTGCCGGTTCCCCCAGACCAGGAGGGTTGCCTGCTGGTGCTGGAGATCTTTAGGGAGGTATTTGCGCATGAAGCAATCGCCAAAAGCGGTCAGAACCTAAAATTTGACATCCTTATTCTGGGATGGTACGGCATTGAGGTACGTGGAGCCCTGTTTGATACCATGCTGGCACACTACCTGCTTGACCCTGAAACCCGGCATGGCATGGATATCCTGGCTGAAAACTACTTAGGCTATACGCCTGTTTCCATCACCGAGCTTATCGGCCCCAAAGGAAAGAACCAGGGCAATATGCGGGATGTGGCGCTGGAAAAGATTACGGAATATGCGGCAGAAGATGCCGATGTCACCTTGCAGCTTCAACGGGTATTTGAGCCGATGCTTTTGAAAGCGGAAGCTAAAAAACTGGCAGAAGAAGTGGAATTTCCGCTGGTACCGGTTTTGGCGGCCATGGAAAAACAAGGAGTACGCATTGATGTTGAAGCGTTAGCCGAGTTTTCAAAGTCCATTGAAACCGAGGTATTGCAGATTGAGCAGACCATTTATGAAAAAGCGGGTGTCCGCTTTAACATAGCCTCTCCCAAACAGCTGGGGGAAGTACTGTTTGATAAACTGCAACTGGACGCTAAGGCTAAAAAGACCAAGACGGGGCAGTATCAGACAGGTGAGGATGTATTGATGGCCCTGGCCCCCAAGAGCGATATTGTACAGAACATCGTGGATTTCCGGCAGCTACAGAAACTCAAGTCAACCTATGTGGATGCGCTGCCTGCATTGATTAACCCAAAGACGGGTCGCGTGCATACGTCCTATAACCAAGCCATTGCCGCTACGGGCAGGCTCAGCTCAACCAATCCAAATTTGCAGAACATCCCGATCCGCACCGAGCGGGGTCGTGAAGTACGCAAGGCATTTATCCCACGGGATGAGGACCATGTTTTGCTTTCTGCCGATTATTCACAGATCGAACTGCGGCTGGTAGCTGAAATCAGTCAGGATGCCAATATGCTGGATGCGTTCAGCAAAGGACTGGACATCCACACCGCAACCGCTGCCCGTGTGTATGGCATTGCGCTGGAAGAGGTGACTTCCTCGCAACGGCGGAATGCCAAGGCGGTGAATTTTGGCATCATCTATGGACAGTCTGCATTTGGCTTGTCGCAAAGCCTGGGAATTGCCCGAAAGGAGGCAGCCGATATGATTGAACAGTATTTTTCACAATATGCCGGTATCAGGCAGTACATGAGTGATACGATTGCCTTTGCCAAAGAGCATGGGTATGTAGAGACCTTATTAAAACGGCGCCGTTACCTGCGTGATATCAACTCCGCCAACATGACCGTACGTGGTTTTGCGGAACGTAACGCGATCAACGCGCCTATACAAGGTTCGGCTGCAGATATGATCAAAATCGCGATGATCCGCATCCACGACGACATTAAGCAGCAAGGGCTAAAGGGCCATATGACCATGCAGGTGCATGATGAGCTGGTGTTTGACGTTCCACAGGGGGAAGTGCTTGCCTTTAAGGAGATCATCGGGGAGCGTATGCGCCATGCTATTGAGACACAAGTGCCTATCGTGGTAGAAATAGGCGAAGGACAAAACTGGCTGGAAGCCCATTGATCATGATTGTAACCACGCTATTTTCATATATATTGACAGCAGCCAACCTATTGCCAATACAGCAAGCGGCCGACACGCTGGTTGACAGCCTGCCTGCCCCTATTTATTTTGAACCGGCTGATAGTGGCAAAACACGTTTCTATTATGACGAACAGTATTATCTTGCAGATAAGAACTGTCAATATGCCCAAATTGAACGTTTGTCAAACTTTAATGCGCTGGACCGGGTATTTGAAGGCCACTTTGAAGATTATGGACCTAATGGCAACCTGATTTTGGAAGGGAATTACGCCCATGGAATTAAGTCAGGCCCCTTTAAGGCTTACCACAACAATGGCAAGACCAAATGGGAAGGTGCCTTTGAAAACAATCAACCCACAGGCCTTTGGCGCTATTATTATCCGGACGGCCGTCCCTTTCAGGAAATCAGTTTTGAGAATAATAAGGCTGCTTTGGTAAGCTATTGGAATAACCGCGGGAATAAAGAGGTGACCGAAGGGAATGGCAAATACCAGTTTGCTGTTAAAGCTATCGACTTCAACGAGTATGGTTACACCTTCATCCAATCAAGAGGGCGGATTAAAGATGGCGTACCCAATGGCTTCTGGAACATCGATTACTTGTTTCCTGGCGGGAAAAAAGAAGATGCCGGTTATGAGCAATTTAAAAATGGTATTATGCTGGATGGCTTTGATAATTATACGGGGGAAGAATATGATGATAAGGTGAGGACTAGCTATATTCCACCAGAGTCATTCTCCCGTGCGGAAGAACTTACAAGCAAAAACTGCAATGTGGATGACCATGAAGGTTTTAATGAATATCTGCGAAAGCGGCTAGAAGTCTCTTTCTCTGGCTACGATGCTACGTCGCTGGATCCCCAGCATGTGATCGTCAAGATAAAGGTAAGCAAGAGCGGCTTGCCTTTGGAAATCATCGCAGATAGCACGTTTGCCAACAAAATCGCAGACCATATCTTGTTACAGGCTTTTCGGACTATCCCATACTGGATCCCGTCCTACAGCAGTGGTGAATATATTACGGATATGTTTACCATCTCAGCGGATGCCTTCCCTTCCCTCAACTCGGGACTTTTGGAGTTTTACAACGTGCGCATTAAGCGGGAGAAAGGCATATAGTCTTTCTCCTGCTGGCTATAAATTCAATGAGCCTCCTATGGCAGGAAGGTGAAGCGTCAATCCTGCCTTTTCGAAAGCAGCAACTGCGGACTGTGTATCTATCGTAATGGGCGGAAAGGTATTGTAGTGAATGCCGACAATATTTTTACAGCGAATAAAATCTGCTGCAATAATGGCATCCTCGACGTCCATGGTATAGTGCCCGCCAATGGGAAGGAAGGCCCAGTCTATTTGATAGCGTTCCAGCAGCTTCATTTCAAGCGTCAATGCGGTATCTCCTGCAAAGTAGATGGTTTTGCCGCCACTTTTAAAGACAAAACCTGCAGCTACACCACCATACTGGCCATCCGGGGTTTGATTGGTATGCAATGCATATACTATTTTAACCGATCCAAATGCAGTTTGAAGCGTACCTCCAAAATTAAAGCTGGTAATTTTGGCCTCATCTACTCCTTGCCTGCCTACCCAAGCAGCTGTTTCTACAATAGCGGCTACCTGTGCACCGCTGTTTTTTTGAATGTGTACCACATCAGCAACATGGTCGCCATGGCCATGAGACAAAAAGATATAATCGGGCATCAGCGTATCTATATCGATTTCCTTTGCTAATGGGTTATACGAGATAAATGGGTCTAATAAAACGGTCGCCCCATTCAATTCGAGCTGGACGCACGACTGTCCAAAGTAAGTTGCTTTCATGATAAAAATCCTCCAAACATATCCTTTGTTGCTGATTCCATTTCCGCTTTGCTAACAGCATCCGCCTGTGCTATGGCCTTATTTACTGCCACTACTAATAATTCCTCCAGTTCTTCCTTATCAGCATTACCCAAAAATACGGGATCGATGCTGATCAACTTTATCTCTTTATTACCGGTCGCTTCTACACGGATCAAGCCGCCCTGTACCTCGGAACTAACGGCGACATTATCCAATCTTTTTTTTATTTCTTCCGCTTTTTGTTGCGCTTCAAATAATTTGTCAAACATAATATTATCTATTTTTACTGTTAACAGCCGCAAATTACAGATGTTTCCGTTGTTATGCAAATTACGAACATTTTGCCACATTTAGGAATTATCGCTTTCTTTGCACTGTTTTCGGGAAGAGCAATATGAGCAACAAATTTGTTAGTGAAGAAAAAAGCTTCATGAAAGGTCCCAGGGCCCGGTGGCGTGAACTAAAATATACACTGGGTGTCTTTACACAATTTATGCGGGGCTTTCGGGAACTCCACTTTATAGGTCCATGTATAACCGTATTTGGTTCTGCTCGCTTTAGCGAAGATCATCCATATTATCAGCTCGCCCGGGAAACCTCCAGGCGCCTGGCAACCCAAGGCTACGCAATCATGACCGGAGGCGGCCCTGGAATTATGGAAGCAGCTAATCGCGGAGCTAAGGAAGGCGGCGGCCTATCCATTGGCTGCAACATTGTGTTGCCCCACGAACAGCATCAAAATCCCTATCTTGACCGCAGCGTTAACATAGATTATTTCTTTGTGCGTAAAGAATTACTGCGCAAATATTCATTTGCCTTTGTGATCATGCCGGGGGGATTTGGCACATTGGATGAGTTTTTTGAAACGGTCACGCTTATCCAAACCCACAAAACAGAACGTTTTCCGATCGTTGTGCTGGATACAGCTTTTCACCAGGGCATCATGGATCATATTGACACCATGGCAAAGGAAAAAACCATTAGCCAGGAAGACATGGAACTGATCCTTTTTACGGATTCGGTTGAACTAGCTGTTGAACATATTAATAAGTATGCAATAACTCGGCTGCATTTAAAACTTAAGAAGATCCCTAAACCTTTGTGGGTTTTGGGAGAAAACAGTGCAAAGAGAGCATGAACTTAATGTTAAATTGTCAAGTAAAAGACAAGCTTGTTATATTGACTTTTCGGAGACAGAAAAATCAGATTAAATATTCTATTTTTGACTTTCTCCACAAATTGGTCAAAAGTTATTGCAGGTCCTGTTTATATTAAAACCGGCCACTTGCCAAGTTACATGTTTGAATTTACAAAGAAATGCCATTAAATCATATCTATAAATTAGTTTCGCTATCCTGCATTCTGCTGATTTATTCACTGGTTACAAATGCACAAAGCACTATTGTTACGGGCACTATTAAAGATGCCCGCACCGGCGAAACCCTGCCCTATGTTAGTATTTCAGTGCCCGGCACCACCTTCGGCACTTCTGCCGATGATGACGGCAAATACCGCATTACTGTAACAGGAGCCCATACGCGCCTGCGTTTTGGCTATGTTGGCTACAAAACGCTGGATACCGTGATCACACCCGGTGCAGAACAAAAAATAGATGTCAGTTTGCAAGTTGATCAGAACATGCTCGATGAAGTAGTAGTCACTGGCAAAAAACAGAAGTACCGGAATAAAAACAACCCTGCCGTAGAACTGATACGCAAAGTTATTGCCCACAAGGACGAAAACCGGCTTACCTACAATGATTTTGTAGAGTACCAGCAATATGAAAAGCTAACCATGGCGCTCAGCAACCTTTCTGACCGTTTCAGGAACAAACGCCTTTTCCGCAATTATCAGTTTCTGTTTAAAGAACAGGACTCGAGTGCCGTGGGTGGAAAAAACATTCTTCCGGCTTACATGCAGGAAAAGGTAGAGCAGGTATACTTCCGTAAGGATCCTTACAAGAAAAAGGAAGTGGTTTTAGCCGAGCGAAAGGCCGAATTTGACCCCCGTTTTCTGGACAATGACGGGATCAGTGCTTATACCAATAAGCTTTATGAGCAGATCGATATCTACGAAAATGACATTCCGATCGCCACAAACCTGCTGTTGAGCCCTATTGCGGGCACATCGCCTACTTTTTATAAGTTCTACATACGCGATACCATCAAAACCCAACAGCCCTGGTTGGTAGAACTGGGTTTTGTACCTCGTAACAAAACAGACCTCCTTTTTGAAGGCAAGCTGTATATTACTCTGGATGGCCATTACGCGGTACAAAATGCCTACCTGACGGTTGGCAAAGACATCAACTTAAATTTTATGCGCGATATGGATGCGCTGCTGGAATTTGAAAAGGATGACAACGGCCGTTACTTCCTGAAACGGAGTTCGCTCAATATGGAGTTTGCCTTGAGCAAAAACGGTGGAGGGCTGCAGGGTAACCGCATTGTTTCCTATAAGGACTACAAGGTTAACCAACCCCGTCCGGACAGCGTTTATAGCGGACCTGCTGTCCAAGTTGCCTATAAAGAACCCGAAGAGGGTGAAAAACCGGATGAGAGCTACTGGTCATCCATCAGGCATGAGCCATTGTCCCCTTCTGAAAAAGATATATACCGCAATGTGGACACCCTTCAGACCATCCCCTCTTTCCGGCGAACGATGGACATTGCTACGTTATTACTAGCGGGATATAAAAGTGTTGGGCCTTTCGAAATAGGGCCTGCCAATACGTTCTATAGCTTTAACCCAATAGAAGGTTTCAGGCTACGCCTCGGTGGCAGAACTACACCCCAGCTGAGCAAACGCTGGTACGCGGAAACTTACGGGGCTTATGGATTCCGTGATAAGAAATGGAAATATTTTCTCAGCGGAACGTATTCGCTCAATAATAAATCGATCTATCATTTTCCGCTTAATTATATTAGAGCTAGTTATCAGCGTGACACTAAGATTCCCGGTCAGGAATTGCAATTTGTGCAAGAAGACAATTTCCTGTTATCATTCAAACGTGGAGACAATCGTCGTTATATGTATAATGATGAGTTTAACCTGGAATACGTTCATGAATTTACGAGCCACTTTTCCTACAAGGCTAAGTTTACTCATTGGAAGCAGTCGCCTACAGGGATTTTGGAATACAATCTCCCGAATTCCTTAGGACAGATCTCCCAGATCAAGCAGCTTGAAAACTCTGAAGCTAGTCTAATATTACGATATGCACCGCATGAACAGTTTTATCAGGGCAAATTATATAGGACACCATTATACAACAAATATCCAATTTTCAGCTTGGGTTATTATTTGGGCCTGAATGGTTTTCTGGGTGGCGAAAACACCTATCAAAAATTCATCGCAACGGCAGACAAACGCCTATATCTCTCGCAGCTGGGTTATGCAGACATTGGGCTGGAAGGAAGCTATATCTTTGGGAAGAATCTTTCTTTCCCACTGTTATCCATTCATCGGGCTAACCAGACCTATGCTTATCAACTCAATTCCTACAACCTGATGAACTTTCTGGAGTTTGTGAGTGACCACTACGCGGCTATCAATTTGCAGTACTATATGAACGGTTTTCTGTTTAACAAGATACCTTTATTGAAAAAATTGAAGCTTCGGGAGGTTTTTAGCTTCAAAGGCTTGGTTGGACGTCTGCGTGATGAAAATAACCCCATGTATAATAATGGGGTCTATCAATTTCCGAAAGACGAGAATGGGCAAGACATTACCTATAAACTCCACCAAGACCCGTATATGGAGGCCAGCGTCGGCGTAGCAAACATCTTTAAGATCCTGCGGGTAGACGTGGTAAAACGACTCACTTACCTGGACAATCCCGGAATATCCGAATGGGGTATCCGCGCCAGGTTGAAGTTTGATTTTTAAGTTAACAGGGAAGAAGGCTTACGAGGATTTCTCAAACGAATCCCTTCGCGCTCAAGGCTGTCTTTTATCAGTTTGGCAAATCCCAGTGCATCCGAACCATCGCTATGCAGGCAGATCGTCTCTGCGCGGATAGGCACCGGTTGATGGGTAATTGAACGTACTTGTTCTTCCTTCAGCATTGTTAATACCTGATGTACTGCCTGCTGTTTGTCATTAATAATTGCCTCACTTTGTATTCGGGGGGTTAAGGTACCATCATTTTGATAGCTCCGGTCAGCAAATACCTCAGATACCGTGAAAACCCCCCTGCTATCAGCTATTTTGACCAGCTCACTTCCTGCCAGGCCGTAAAGCATTAAACCAGGGTCAAAATCAAGTATAGCCTGCACAAGCGCATCTGCCAGCAATACGCGTTTTGCTGTCATATTATAGAGCGCCCCATGCGCCTTTACATGGCGCAACCTGCCACCGGCAGCTTTAACAAACGCATGCAAGGCCCCTATTTGATAAAGTGTTATTTGATAAACCTCTCTAGGAGAAACATGCATTTCCCGACGACCGAACCCTTGCAGATCAGGTAAACCAGGATGAGCACCAATAGCGACTCCTTTATTTAGTGCTAATTGCACCGTTTGCTGCATTATCTGCGGATCACCGGCATGAAAGCCGCACGCTATGCTGGCAGAGGTCACAATATCAAGTAAGGCCTCATCATTGGGCATTTTATAATTACCAAAAGCCTCACCCATGTCACAATTTAAATCAATGGTCATCTCCATAAATTATCTCTATTATTTAATTTATTAGTTAAAGCAATTTCCAATTTTTGTAGTTGATAGGATCGATCCAGCCACAAAATTTCTGCTTCCACAGCACTTATTTCACTAAATTGAATTTGGTCACCCGGTTTAAGCTGGCCACATAAAGGCAAATCGACCATTGCCACATGCGCAATTCGCGGGTAACCGCCTGTGGTTTGACCATCGACCATCAGAATTACCAGCCTGCCATCCCCAGTTACTTGAATAGTGCCAGGCAATGTAGCTGTTGAAAGCAGTTCTTTTTTTACCGAACGCAACATCTGCGTGCCATTTAATTGGTACCCCATCCGGTCACTCCTTAAATCCAATGTATAAGGCTTTGTTAAAAAACTGACCAATGACCCCCCTTCAAACCAAGTAAACTCTCGGCCGGGCACCACACGTATCTGAAATCGATTGGCCGGCAGGAATTGTTGGGCTGCCATACTCCAGCTCGTAAATTTTAACAAATTGCCCTGCAACGATTTCAAAATCTGCCGTGTACTATCCGAGAAATTACGGACAGCGCCAATTACATCACCTGCTTGTATAGCCCGCCCCTGATAACCGCCAAAACGAGCCGGCAAGTATGTGCTTCTGCTGCCAAGCACTACCGGAATATTCCAACCACCTGCCACTGCCATATACGTGCGGCAACCTTCGGGGCTTTTAATCAGTGTAACTAAGGCACCAGCTGGCACATATACAGGCCTAAGAATAGGCAGATCACGGTCGTTTATACGCATTACTGCCCCCCCGCCCGCATAAGCCATGAGTATAGCTGTCTCTGTTTCAAAGCAAGCGCCCGCATAGGTAAACTCTAACACGGCACTCCCTTTCTCGTTACCCAATACGATGCTTGCCATGTTGGCCGCAAGCGCGTCCATTGCTCCTGATACAGGCACACCCAGCGCCAGATAATTCCACCGCCCCTGGTCCTGAATGGTGGTTAATAATCCAGGCTTAACGAACTTTATTCGCACCTGGCCTCCTTGTATTGATTAAATTCTTTTTCAGTTATTGTCGTAAACGAAACCCTATCACCAGCTTTTAACAAAACAGGCTCTTTTCGGTTTGCGTCAAACATCCGCAAAGGCGTACGGCCAATAATTTGCCAACCTCCTGGCGTTTCCAGCGAATAAATACCGGTTTGTTTTCCAGCTATCCCCACAGATCCCGCAGGCACAGAATTCCTGGGAGTTCCTTTTCTAGCAATCTCCAAACGGTGATCCAAGCCGCCTAAATAAGCAAAGCCCGGAACAAATCCGATCATGAAAACACGGTAAATGGCGGAACTATGCAGCTGGACCACTTCATTTGTGGTAAGCGCGAGAATGCTGGCCAGATAGTCCAGGTCAGGGCCATAGCCTCCACCATAACAAACTGGAATATTTTTAATTACCGCAGCTGACTTCCTAACAGTTTCCTGATCAAATTGGTTGAAAGATACCTTTAAAAAAGTAGAAACTTTCTCCAGGCAATCTGATCCCGGAAGGATTGTTGCCTGCACTACCACTAAGGGGTCAAATACAATGGTAAGTGACCCGTATGCCGGCACTAATGTTTGCAAGCCCGGGAATGGATGCTGTAATAAATGCGCATTAAAACGACTGATCAAATCAGCTACGCTGCCATCGATAACCACGGAAAATTCCATTGTCACCGCATACTCGCTCAGTGCATAAATTGCAATATCCATTTCCGACTTTGAAAATTTTATCAATGATAACAAAAATAATAACCCATTGCAACCTTTTTGGAGAAACTAAAAAACCCCCGCCTGAACTTTCCAGACGGGGGACTAAAAATTGGTTGATTATATCTTTACTTGCCAGAAGGAAATCGCATTTCCATGAGTTCACCATCCGGCGAATATCCTTTCATGCGGATCATGCCATGATCTCCTTTACCCAGAGCGCTCTCCACATCATCCACATTATTTACCGCCTGACCATTTATTTGGGTAATCAGCATACCTTCAGGCACACTATAATAATCAAACAGGCCATCCGTATTCACTTTAGTGACCAATACGCCTGAGGACACATGGAACCTTTTTTTCTGTGCTTCCGGTGCTGGCACAAACCCTGCTCCCAAATCATTATAGATCATGGTAGCGCTACGGCTGGCCTCCTTTTTCGCAGCTGAGGATTTATCAGCAGATTTATCAGCCATTAATGTAACCGTTGCATCGTGCAGCTTGCCATCACGCTTATAAGTTAGCGTCACTTTATCTCCCGGATGAAGGCGATATACGCGTTCCTGAAGATCGGAGGATTCGTTGATCACATTGCCATTAATCTTCGTCAGAATATCACCCTTGCGGATACCTGCCTTTTGGGCAGCCCCATTTGCTACAACCTCATTTACATATAATCCATTAACATCCGTAATGCCTAGTTCTTTGGCATTATCCGGATTTAGCTCGTTAAAGGTCAATCCGACCAAGCCACGGTTTACCCGCCCATATGCTACAAAGTCTTCTACAATCTTTTTTACCAGATTGGATGGAACTGCAAAGCCATAACCGGCATAATAACCACTGGGTGAAGCCAGGGCTGAATTGATTCCTACCAGCTCTCCATTGGTATTGACCAAAGCACCTCCGCTATTTCCCATATTGATCACAGCATCCGTCTGGATGAATGATTCAATGGCATTCGTGACCAATTGCTTATTTGGGTTTTGCTGTTGCTGAAATCCAAATCCCTGTTGCATTTTTTCACGTTCCTTTTGGTCAATGATTCCAATACTGCGTCCTTTAGCACTCACAATACCGGCAGTAACCGTCGATTCAAGGCTCAGTGGATAACCCACTGCTAATACCCATTCACCAATTTGAACTGCATCCGAATTGCCAACAGGTACTGTAGGAAGGCCCTTAGCATCGATTTTAATCAATGCGAGGTCAGTATTTGGATCTCGGCCAATGATTTTTGCTTCAAACATACGTTTGTCAGGAAGAACTACTTCAATCTTATCCGCGTTTTCAATCACATGATTATTGGTCACGATATAACCATCTTCCTTAATAATCACTCCTGAACCTGAAGCTTGTGCCGGTTGTGCTTGTTCCTGCATCCGCCCTTGAGGCACGCCGAAAAACTGTTCAAAAATATCTGTTTGATCATCGTTTGAACGGGCCTTTTGTTCGTAAGTCGTTTTAATGTGTACAACGGCTGGCGTCACATTAGATGCCGCTGCCGCAAATGCAACAGACCCAACCGGGGCAGTTGGAATTTTCACATTACTGGCAAAATGCGCTTTTTGTGCTTCTTCAGCGGCTATAATAGTTGCATGTTGTTTAGTTTCTAAGAGTTTATACCCTCCTAACGCCATTACACCGCCAAGCAAGGCAGCGAAAACGGTCATTCCTATTTTTTTCATATCTATACGTATTTTTAAATTAAACCCTTTTAATAATCTTGAAAAATTTCTTATTCAAAATTACGAATGACTTAATTCAAATACAATAGGTGGTCGCCTGTTTCACTGTTAATTATTGTTAAAACTCAGGTATTTAACAAAAATTTAACGCTTCTGTTTATCAGGCAAAGCTGTTCCAGAACATAAAAGGATCTGATTACCAAAAATTTTCTTGCAATTCTGCATTTGTATTTATACCTTTAATCGCGGTTAACAAGCTGAACGGCGGCAATGATACCATGATTTCCCCAAAATTAGAATCTTCGAGAAAAGAGTTGCTGGATCTCAGTATGAGAAATAGCCTGCTTAATTATAAAATTCCAAAAGCCCGGGGACTTCACATCGTCCAGGAAAAATCTGCGGCCATCTTTGATATTCTTGTTAAATTAACTAAATCCATGACCTTTCTTGGAAGGCCGGATACTATTGAGGAAACAGAAAATGGCCCATTACCGTCCTTACCCCCCTATCTGATGAGCAGCAACGTGATGCCTATTTTGACAATAGACTCCAGACCAATGCATCCGAAAGCAAACTACAAGCGAAAATTCTGAATACTTATTATTTTGCGCGGACCAGTATTGAAGAACAAGGAACAAATATACTTTACCTCGCTTTGGGAATGCTCAACTGGTATGAAAAAGGAAATGAAAAAGAGATTAGGAAAGCCCCACTCATCCTTATACCTGTCACGTTAGAAAGGTCAAGCGCCAGTGAGCGGTTCAGGCTAAAATACGCTGGTAGCGAAATTGGGGCTAACCTATCGCTACAAGCCAAAATGATGGCAGAATATAACATGACCATCCCTGAATTGCCGGATGTGGAGGACCTGGATGTGAACGCTTATTATCAAGATATTGCCGAGCGGATACGGAAAGAAAACGGATGGAGTGTGGAGGGAGACGATATTGAACTTGGATTTTTCTCTTTTGGTAAATTCATGATATACAATGATCTTGACCAAGATAATTGGCCAGATGAACAAAAGCCTGAAAAGCACGGAGTCATCAGCGCTTTATTTGGCGATGGGTTTAATGAGCCGCAGCCCACCGCTTCGGATGAAGATCATATTGACCGGGATACCATCGCAGACCAGCTTTTTCAAGTAGTCGATGCAGACAGTTCCCAAGTTTTAGCCATGCTTGCAGTGCATGAGGGAAGGAACATGGTCATACAGGGGCCTCCGGGCACCGGAAAGTCACAAACCATTACCAACATTTTAGCGAATGCCATTGGCCATGGAAAGAAAGTGTTGTTTGTTGCTGAAAAAATGGCCGCACTGGAGGTGGTCAAGAGGCGGATGGATAGCATCCATTTAGGAGAGGCGTGCCTTGAACTACACAGCCACAAAGCCAATAAGCGTGACCTGCATGATGAATTGAAGCGTGTACTTGAATTAGGGAAACCTACTTTAGCCCAACTTGAAGCTGAAGTACAGTTACTCGATGGTTATAAAACAGCACTGAATGCTTACTGTGACGCCGTAAACACCACTTTTCAAAAAAGTGCGTTATCCCCCCAACAGATCATGGGTAACCTGTTAAACATTGAACAACAGCGGGGTCAACATGAACTTCCTAAAATTCCCATTGACCATCCCGAAACATGGGATTCTGAACGGATGAGACGTGCAGAAGATATAGCTGACAACATACAAGCGAGGCTGAAGGATATTGGGCAACCTGTTGAATTATTATTTTACGGCACAAAACTGACCGTATTTCATCCCCATGAACAGACTTTTTTTTTAGAAATATTGTCCACTGCGGCTGAAGCTTGTGAAGCGCTCATGAGTTACACGGCAAACTTAGCACCCCAAATAGGGGTGCAAATTCCTGACAATGAAGATTCCGTTCATTCATTCATTGAATTGTTTTCATGGGTAGAGAAAAGGCCTGACCTCACCGATATTGATATCAATAACCGCACCTGGCTATTGCAGCAAGCAGACATCCATGAATTATTGGATGCCGGCGAGCGCTTATCTGCCTTACACCTGCAATACGATCATATACTGCTGCCAGAAGCCTGGGACCAGCCCGTGCTCGAGATCCGTCAGCAAATCATTACCCATGGACACAAGTGGTATAAATTCCTAATTGGGGATTATAAACGTGCTGTTAAGCAGTTGTCTGCCTATTGCAAACAATTAATACCAGCCGGCACCCACGAAAAATTGCAACTCGTGGATGCCGTCCTTGAAGGCCAGCGGCTAATGCATACCCTTCATGAATCAGACTCCTTGGGGAACATGCTTTTTGGTTACCGATGGAGTAAACAGCGGTCAAACTGGCCCGTGTTAATGGATACTTTTACGTACCTAAGTCAAACGCACCAGCGTATTACCGAGGGAACACTACCTCATCAACTCCTCGACTATTTGGGAAGCATAGACAAAGACAGCCCCGTAAAGCACTCATCCATTCTTGGCCAGAAATTGGCAAAGCATCTTGAATTATGGACTCAGGTGCTTAAAAAACTGGAAATGGATGCCTATTATCATCGTAAACATTCTGCACCATTTTTCAAAGAACAATTTCAGCAACTACAGCAATGGCAGGAAGGCTTAACCCAAATTCACCTGGCCATAGCCTGGAACAACCTGGTTGAAACCAGCCAAAATGCCGGATTTGGTATGCTTCCCGAAGCCGCATTAACTTGGAAAGAAGCCGGAAAATTCTTAAAAATGGCCTTGCAAAAATCGTGGTATGAATACCTGATTGAGCAAGCCATGACCCTGTTCGATCCCTTAAAACGTTTTGAACGCAGCAGTCATGAAACGCTTATTGCCAAATTTAGGCGTTTAGATGAATTGAACCAGCAATACAATCGGGCGCGCGTCGCGCTAACACATTACCAAATTCTCCCCCGTCAAGAAGGAGGAGGCCAGTTGAATGTACTACGCACGGAGTTCAATAAAAAATCACGACATATGCCCATCCGCAAGCTAATGCAAGAAGCCGGCTTAGCGATACAAGCCATTAAGCCCGTATTTATGATGAGCCCCCTGTCTATCGCCAATTTTCTGCCCCCCGGAAGCATCACTTTTGATCTCATTATATTCGATGAGGCCAGCCAGGTGAGGCCAGTGGAAGCATTGGGAGCTATTATGCGCGGAAAACAACTTGTAGTCGTAGGCGATTCCCGGCAATTGCCACCAACCAGTTTTTTTGATAAACTAAATGCCGAAGCGGAAGAAGATGACGAAAATGAGACCGCAGACCTACAAAGTATCCTGGGCATGTGCAATAGTAAAGGCACGCCTGAGCGGATGCTCCGGTGGCATTATAGAAGTCGCCATGAATCGTTGATCAGCCTATCAAACCATGAATTTTACGAAAACAAGCTCGTCATTTTCCCGAGCCCCGGATCCAGACGACGGTTGGGATTAGCCTTTCATCATTTGCCTGAAGCCGTGTATGAGAGAGGGAAGACCCGCACGAACCCTGTTGAGGCAGCAGCCGTAGCCGATGCCATCATAGCGCATGCCCAGCACAGCCCGCATGAAAGTCTGGGTGTAGCAGCCTTTAGTACCTCGCAAATGCAGGCCATACAACATGAGCTAGAGATCAGAAGGCGTCAAAACACAGCATTAGAAACCTTTTTTAGGGCCCATCCCAATGAACCCTTTTTTGTTAAAAACCTTGAAAATGTTCAAGGCGACGAACGCGACGTAATGTTTATCAGCATCGGTTACGGACGCATAGAAGACGGTAAGGTGCCCATGAGTTTCGGCCCACTTAACAACGATGGTGGGGAACGCAGGCTAAATGTACTCATCACCCGTGCCAAATACCGCTGTGAAGTATTTGCCAATATCACTTCCGAGGATATGCGTGTAACCCCCAACACAAAATTTGGCATACGTGCGCTTAAGAGTTTTCTTTACTTTGCACAACATGGTGTATTTGAAGCTGACCCAACTATCATTCCTACCGAGGACCGGCCGTTTGAAGACTTCATTGCCGAAAGGCTGGAGACCGACGGCTATATCGTTCGCAGAAAAGTAGGATCTTCCGGTTTTTATATAGATTTAGCCATTGTAGATCCTGAACATCCGGGACGCTATTTGCTCGGTATTCAGTGTGACGGGGTAAATTATGCCGGCGCAAAATCAGCCACAGACCGCGACAGGCTACGTATTCAAGTACTTAACGGCATTGGCTGGAATACCTATGCTATTTGGTGCACTGATTGGTACCGCAATCCCGAACGTGAGTACCAGCGATTGGCAGAGGCCATCCGGAAAGCCCAAGATACCGCTTCTGAACAGGACATGGAAGATGATGAATTAGTAGTGGAACAAACGCTTGAGCGGGTTGCTTTTAAGCGTGAACAACCAACTGAGGCTATCAAAGAAATGCCCTTATATAAATTCGGAACACTTAGTGGTAATATAGGCATCCGTGATTTTTTGCTTCATCCCGTTGGTCGGATGGCGGCTTGGATAGAAGAAGTTGTTCGGGTAGAAAGCCCTGTACACGTAGATGAGGTGGCACGCCGCCTGGTTACTGCAGCAGGACTTAATAAAATTAGTGGCCAAATCCGCCAACATTTGGCAGATGCAGCCATTTTTGCCCAAAATGAAGGTATCGTCGCGATTAAAGGAGACTTCCTTTGGCACCCGGGCATGGACAAACCGACACTGCGAGACCGCCGTAATTTTCCAGCCGGATCCAAAAAAATACAATACATTGCCCTGGAAGAAATTGCCTTAGCCATTCAGGAAGTAGTGAAAAGTTCTTTTGCCATCCACACAGAGAAAATTGTACCTCTGGTTGCCAAAACTTTGGGATTTTCCAGGACAACAGAAGATATACGCAGTTCCATCCTAAATGCTTTAGGACACAGCCTCCAACATGGATTTATTGTTCAAACAGGAGATCTGTTGAAGGTGAAAAGTGGATAAGAACTCCAGACGGGAAAACCTGCATACGGTGATAATAAGTCAATCATTATTATAACTCCTTACTTTTATAGAAGATACTTTAGGTTTAATACTTTTTAAATACGTATAAATCGCTTCAATATCCTGCCTTTTCATCCCTGCATACATTCCCCAGGGCATAGGCGAGTTGAGCTCACCTTTTGGTACCGGCGGCAAACGATGGCTGGTATCTGCATAAGCCTTAAATTTAGCCACAAATAGTTCACGGTCCCAGTTGCCTATCCCTGTTTGGGGGTCCATTGTAATATTGGGTGCGCGAATAATGCCCACAGGCTGACGAAATTCCATTCCACCGGCAAACTCCGTACCGGGCACAATCTTACCTTTATCCTGCTTGCTGTGACATTCAACACAACCGGCCGCATTCACTATGTAACCACCATATTTTACGGAGTCTCCAGGTGCAGGTATTTTCTGGTGCATAGGCTTTTGCGGAGATAATCTGTTTAGTAAACTTACTGGAAAATCAAGTACGGCGTCGGGCACATCGTTAGCAATGGAGGATAGTGTACGAAGATAAACTATAATACTAAAAATATCTTCCCGATCCATTTTGCCAAATCGGTGGTATCCCATTAATGGAAAGAGCGCCCGCCCATTCTTTCCAACACCACCAGATATTGCCCTATATATTTCCCCATCCGTCCAGGAAGACAATTGATATGGTGTCAGATTAGTAGCGTAAATAGTACCCGGAAAACCTGCCTTCCTGTCAAATTTTTCCCCACCACTCCCTTCAGAACCTTTGACGACAGGACCACTGAAAAGGCTCCAATCGCGTCGGCTATGGCAGTCAATACACACAGTGACATGGTTGGCAAGGTATTTTCCACGTTCTACGCGCGCAGCAGTTCTTTCGATTTTCAGGTTAGTTGGTTTCTCCATATCGGGCTTAAATAAACGAATATAGGCTCCGGAAACCAATATTAACAGGATCAAGAATCCCAAAAAAATTCCTAGGTATTTAATTATTTTCATCCTATTTAGTTTAATTTGTTAAAAGCAGGTGGAAAATTTTAAAAAAACACATAATCAGGCTATTCGACGTACTATATTTTTCGAAATACAAATATAGTTTTTAAGCAGATATAATAACCAACTATTGTTAAATAAAGCTCAATGGGAAAGCTTTTTACACCTCCGAGGTGGTTATACCAAATTTTTCCTTAAAAGAAGTATAAAAATGTGACAAGTTTTCAAAACCCAGGTCCAAGTAGATATCAGCAGGCCGTTGCTGCTTATGTTTAATTAGGTAGTACGCCTCCTCCAAGCGCTTGTCACGGAGCCATTGTTTAGGAGAGGTACCAAATATTTTTGAAAAATCACGCTTAAAGGCAGAAAGGCTGCGCGCAGTCAACCGCGCAAATGATTGCAATGGTACATTAAACGTGTAATTTTGATTCATGAATTCCTCCAAATCAATTTTGTAAGGTTCAGAAAAATCAAATAAAAAGCATTTAAAATCAGGTTTGCTCTGTAACAACAGTTCAATAGCTTCCCTGATTTTTAATGCTGCCAATTTTGGAGTGGCTTCCTTTTTTTTGTCAATATATGGTGCCAAGGAACGAAAATAACTCTCCAGAAATTCATCCGCCTCAAAAAAAAGCTTCTGTTTGCCCGAATAACGGTTTTCCACCACAATTTTATTTTCCATGGCATATTGCTGTAAAGTTTCCTTATCCAGCGTGATAGAAAGAAATTGGTATTTTCCAGCTTTTGAAGGATATTTAATGGTCCGAATCAGCTGATTTTTGCGCACCAGCACCACCGTATTTTCAGTGATCACCGTATTACCCTGTGAATGGAAGGCATGTGTTTCCCCAGACAGTTGAAAACCCAAAAAGTGTTCAGGGATAAATTCTTCATGTCCCCTATGCTTTTCGAAGGCACAAGCATATACCAATTTGTCAAATATGATCTCTGAAGTTTCTTCCATATACAAATATCTTCATTTTTAAGTTAGTGCAAGAGCTCCCGCCTGGGCAATTTCTTTATCCTGTGCTGGTGCCCCTCCAGATGACCCGATTGCTCCTATACAAAGGTCATTTTTGTCCTTTATCAGCACCCCTCCTGCAATGGTTAGTAAACCGTCATTGGAATTGATCATCCCATACCCCTGCATACCTGCACCTGAAATGATCGTGCCCATTTCCTCACTATCCACACCAAACATAACCGCAGTCCTGGCCTTCCTGATGGCAAAATCAACAACTCCAGGTACACTGTCTACCCGTGCAAAAGCGACCAAATGCCCACCCAAATCCACTACCGCAATGCTTACTGGAATGTTTTGTTGTTTGGCTTTTTCTATAGCAGCAGCTAACACCAATGCTGCGTCTTTATACCGTATACTCATCTTACCTCTTTTTATGCTTAGCTTTTTGCCGTCCAAGCTTCTGCCTGCACTTTTTTAATAAACTCTTCGGTTTCTTTGGGATGAACATTCCGGAAATTGGATTGGTCATCCAATGCCACATGAACGATGACTTCGGCCATTGATTGCGGATCCAACTGGTGGGCTAATGATTCGGCTACACCATTAAAGGCAGCCTTAGGAGTAAAATTGACTTCAGGATCATACCAATGAGCGATAGAATCAACTCCCCGGTCATTAAACCCTGTACCAAATACCCCCGGATTGCACGTAGCTATTTTAATATTAAAAGGTGCCAATTCGGTCTTAAGACCCTCTGCTATAGCTTCAAGCGCATGTTTTGACGCACAATAGGCCGCCACATAAGGCACCGTCCATAGCCCCCCCATAGACGTGGTAAAAACTATTTTTCCTGATTGTTTTGCCACGAATTTCTTAATAAACCCTTGAGCCAGCTCTAAAGCACCAAATACATTTATTTCAAACATGGAACGGATCAATTCTAGCGGTTGTTCCGCAATTGGACCACCTTCCATAATTCCCGCATTGCTGATCAGCACATCAATATCGTATTTTTTGTGGGCATAAGCAATGTCTCGGGCATTTGTCACATCGAGTTTATCCACGGTCAGTTCTATTCCCTTTTCTCCTGCTTCCCTTATTAAATCACTCATTTGGGGATATACCTGAGTCGTTGCAATAACACGATGTCCTTTTTTCGCCAACTCAAATGCAGCGATTTTTCCAAAACCACTTGCAGCACCAGTAATTAAAATTGTTTTACTCATTTCAGATCGTTTTTATTTTATTTCACAAAATTGATCTATTCTACGATAAATTTAATTGGCCCAAAGCCCAAATTTATATGAGCATATGGTTCATTATTAATAAATAGAAGGGAATTATATTCTCGATTAAGGTATCATTACAAATTTTTAGGATTATAGGAAATGTCCCTCAATTAAAAATATGGATATTTGTACTATTAGCGGCCGACCCGACTTCAGGTAAAAAGGGCACTCCTGACAGCCGTCGGCCATCCATAACATTTGCTATAATAGATATACTTGGCAAATAAAATTAAGATCTTTTAAATTTACGACATAAAATCCGAAGAAGAAACAGTATCTAATTACTCAAGAAGCATGAATAAATCCACAACACAGAAAGAGGGAATTGTTATCTGGCTTTTGGGCTTATCCGGGGCAGGGAAAACTACGCTGGCCAAATTGCTTGACGAGTTATTAAGCACTCAACAGTATGTATGTGTACGCCTGGACGGCGATGAGCTAAGGCATGGAATAAATGCAGACCTAGGATTTTCGGAAGAATCAAGAGCAGAGAATGTACGAAGAACCGCCGAAATTGCCCATTTATTAAGTAAAAACGGCATCATCACCATCTGCTCCCTTATTACCCCGATGGCCAGTCACCGTTGTATTGCACGCAACATTTTGGGAGAAAACTATTGGGAAGTTTTCGTAGACTGCCCACTTGAAAAATGCATAGCACGAGACGCGAAAGGCCTATATCAAAAAGCCATGCAACAGCTTATACCTAATTTTACGGGTATCAGTTCCTCCTTTGAACCGCCATCAACACCCCATCACACCGCTCACACCAACTTGGATTCGCCGGAGGCTTGTGCCAACGACATTTTTCAAGCGGTAATGGCAAGGCTACACATGGCAAATAAAACTTCCGTTGGTTAAAGACTCTTTATTGTAGCAGAGCGGTGTATGCAGGTCTGTTTCCATGACCGCACCAGCGGCTTCTGCAATGGCTTGGCCGGCCGCAGTATCCCACTCCATTGTTGGCCCTTTCCGGTTATAGAGGTGTGCAGAGCCTTCTGCGATCAGACAAAATTTCAACGAGCTGCCAATAGTTACCTGCCGGTCAACAGGGTATTTCTTTAACAAATCCTGCTCGGCCTGATCCGCATGCGAGCGGCTCCCGACAGCGGTCCATGAACTTGAGGTCTGGTCTGTATGTATACGCACCACCTCCCCGCCGGCAACTTGTTTATAACAACCGTCCGCATCGCCATAATACAACAAATCCTGGCAGGGAACATAAATAACACCAAATACAGGCATCCGTTTTCTTATCAGCGCAATATTCACCGTAAATTCGCCATTCCGACCTATAAATTCTTTCGTGCCATCCAGGGGGTCAACACACCAGAATTCAGTCCAGTTTTTTCGCTCGCTGTAAGGAATAGATGCCCCTTCTTCTGAAAGGATCGGCACATCTGGATAATGCGCTTTTAATGCCGATACAATAACTTCGTGTGACAACTGGTCGGCAAGGGTAAGGGGCGACCGATCTTCTTTAACCCATACCTCAACGGACGGCCCGTTGTAGACCGTCATAATCGCCTTTCCGGCCGCTACAGCTATGGCCGACAAAATCTCCGCGTTTGGCTTCATATCGGTTGGTTTAAGGCGCCGTTCCTCATTCTTATTCGCTTTATGATCTGCTCCTGGGGGAGGCGGTTGGCTAGATCGGCTGGGTTAGCTTTCTCCAGCACCTCTGCCTTTAATCGGGCATTGATAGTAGCGTAATGTGCATGCTTTTCTGTTGTAAGGAGGGCTTCGCGTGTGGCCGAGCTTGATGCCCAGATATCGCTGTGAAGAGCATAGCCTAACTTTTGCAGTACTTCCCCCGCAACGGCCTCAAAGATGGCCAAATCATCTCCATTAAATACCTCTCTGTACTTGCCGCTATTGTGCGGCATAATGGGTTTTTTCAAGTTGCTCCACATCTCACCAGCCTCTGCCGCTAGCTTGGAAGTACGTGACTCGTAAAAATTCAGCATGGAATCTACATACTTTATTCCTAGAAATTGACACAGTTCTTGAACGGTTTGTTTTGGATCGGCGATCAAAGTCTCATAATTGAGCGCATAAAACTGATCGGCCGGGAGTTTTTCCCGCAAATGGATGCAAGCCAGCTGGTCTTTTTTCCATTGAAGGGCTAGGTGATAGCTGTGCTTTTCACCAACGACCGCTTTTTTAAAGGATGCAGCCACATCCCTGCCATCCCGGTATAAGAATACATATTTCAACTGTGGCGACGCTGTGGCCAGTTCTCGGGCATAATGGACATTGCCCATGCTCTTACAACACCAATAAGTGGCATTTTTACTGGCAGCGGCGGCTTCATAGATCAGCTTGTTGAGTTCCATCAGAGAATAACGAGTGGAATGAAAGAATATGGCATCTTTATCCAGATCCACTCCTTCCCAAGGCACTGGATTTACAGAGACATAATCAACCACGTCGCTCACCAACGTCCGGTAACTTTCAGCATTCAATTTGCCATATAACGGCAATAAAGGCATAAATGTGGTCAATGTGTGTGGTGGATGGGGTGAGGCAATTTCTGCCGATTGGTCCAGAATGACCCTTAGCAGGTTTGATCCTGACCGTTGTGTGCCAATAATTTGTATGCCTGATGATGTGTGCATATTATTTATAGTTGAAATGGTGCATCCAGATTCCCAGCAAGATGGCCCCAATAATAAGGTATACGGGACTAATGCGGAATCGGAAATTTATAATAAACGATACGGTGATGACGGCTATAAATAGGGGCGACCAAGTTTCGTGGGCAACTACCTTGTAGGCTGATGCCAGAATGAGTCCCACTACGGCGGCTTTAATACCTCCTAATGCCTGACGAAGCCACTGATTGTGCTGGTATTTATCAAAGATGGAGGTTACGCTGATGACCAGGTAAACCGAAGGGAAGAATATAGCTGCTGTGGCTATTGTAGCTCCGACTACTCCGGCCACTTTATACCCAATAAATGTGGCACTGATGAGGATGGGGCCAGGGGTGGCTTGTCCAAATGCAATGGCATCTACAAATTCTTTGCTGGTAAGCCATTGCAGATCCTGTACAAACAGGGTCTGCATAATAGGAACCATTACGTATCCGCCCCCAAACAATGAAAGGCTGATTCCTGAAAAAATGAGCAGCAGCTTAAGTTTCCCATTGTCGATACCTTTATAGGCATTCATCAAAAACAGCGCCTCGTTAACGAGTAGGGCTAGCAAGGTAAGCTTGCTCCACCAGCTCCTACCCTGCTGCTCATTGTCTGGATAGCTGGGTGACGGGGTGCTGACGGATGGTGTTCCCGCTGCCGTACCCTCCACTTGAAGCCATATACCTGCTACACCACCGGCTATCAATAGACCAACTGTAAGCAAATAACTATCAAAAATAAGCAACAGCACGCAGGTTACCAGGCATATGGCTATTTTCTTGGGATTGTTATTGACTGTATTTTTAGATAGTTGGATGCCGGAGGCCACGATAATGGCAGTCACGACGCCACCAACGTAGGTCATGGCATCCTTCCAGTTCAGGGTTTCCTGATAGGAAAAATATGCCCATGACAATAGCAGCATGAGCAAAAATGCGGGCAGGATGACGGCTACCGTACTGACCAGTGCTCCAGGGCCTTTCCGCAGGCCATAGCCTACTTGCCCAACGACATTGACGGCCAACGGCCCGGGTAATAGACTGGCTATCCCGATGCTTTTCAGGATGAGTCCGGCATTGGTGGTCTGGTCTTTTTCAACCATAATGCGCTGGATAATGGCGATAAGCGCCATGTGGCCACCGAAAGACACTACCCCAATTTTTAGAAACGTGAGGAAAAGGTATGAAAGACTGACAGGTTTTTGAATCTCCATCAAAATGCGGGTTTAGTAATTTCAAAACCGGGGATTTCTTCTAACCGGTATGGATCTCCCCCGACTTGTAATTTCCACAAGACATGCCCGTCCATTGTTGTTATTAGAAAAGCCCGTGGGTCTGTCAGGCAAAAAAGCACGCGATTTTTACCAAAAAGGGCGGTATTCCCCTTTACAGTACTGTAGTATTCTGCAGGTAAAGTCACTGTATGCAGTGTTTTAGCTTCTTTAGTTACCGTATCAAGGTCAAATACCAAAGCCCGGGAGATTTTGGTTTTATCGCCGTTGTCTAGCAGCATGTAATGCCCATCGGCTGTGATGTGAATGGAGTGCTGGGCACTGAACATGGAATTGGGATCCATCTGAAAGTCGCCCTGTTCTCCGAACTTCCACAACACCTTACCAGAAGGATAGGCGACCTTCCAAATCTGATTAAGATCTCTAAAAGAGAACAAAAAATTTCCATCCTCAAGCCGGAACAGCGCGTTGCCATGCCCCCAATCTTTTTTATCTATCATTATATTTGGGTTACTTAATGGATCAAGGTGGTCTAGTGCTGACCATTCCCAAAGCTTTTTACCTCGTTTATTAAACAGGACAATGCCGTCGCCTTTGACCGTATCCTGGCGAAGCCCTTTGACCGACGACAAATCGGCAACCTTAGCGGTAAAGGTCATGGCATATATATTACCGTCGCGGTCTTTCCTTACTTCGTGGTGCACCAATTTATCCATGTCGCCCTCGCCTTTCTTTAGGTGGAGCAGTACTCTTCCGTCAAGCCCTAATTCCACAATCTCATCACCTCCTGAAGATGGGATGCTTTCTGGTCCCACAATACATAATACGGTGCGGTCCTTAGTCCAATGACTCACCTTCACACCCTTTAAAAAGGCTTCGTACCACACAATATCGCCTTGGTGGTCAATAATGACAACAGATCCGGGCTCAGTGAGAATTTGGGTAAGAAAATATGTATGGGCCAGATCACCGGCAATGGACGGGTCTGAATAGGCTAGCGTGAAATAAGGAGTAGCCTGATATATCGGTTGCGTTTCAACCGGGTATATTTTACTGGCAACCCGTCGTTTGCCGTTAGTAGCCAACACACAAAATGAATAATGCTTCCGGGCCCTGGTATTGCTCATAAACAACCGGTGTATCTTTCCTTCGGCAGATACTGTTGAATATAGCGTATCATGACTACCTTTTATCCAGTACTTAAGTTGCGTCCTGCACGCCCTGGTGGTATTTACCTTAATTTCAAATCGCAGCCTGTTAGCTGGAGATTTAACCAATTCCATGTGACTGATGCGTAAAGGTCCGAACAGATCCCTGAGCTCCTGACGAAAAAGTAGTGATAATCCAGCAACCAGCAAGACTGCCACCGTAATGAACAAGTGTTTTTTATTCAATTTTTTTGCTGCAAAATAAGCAAAATTCTCTTATTTTACCCTTCCTTTGTTTATATCTGCGCCTAGCGAAGTATTGCTCTGTATTTCGCTTTGGGGGTAAGGATAGTACATATAATTGACGTTGTCTGACCAACTGCTAGCATTGGTGAGAGTGGGTACTACCTTTTCCTTAAATTTAATTAGTGGATCTGTCCCATGACTGGCTGACTTACCCCACCGAATCAAATCATCCCGCTTTCGTCCTTCCATAAAGAACTCCTTATTGCGTTCTTCAAAAATAGCATCCCGCAATGCGTCAGTATTGGCAAAGTCAGCCAAACTATATGAAGGCAAACCGCTGCGGTTAATTACCTGATTGAGCAAGTCGACACTCTCTTGGTTAATACCATTTAGCTCATTAAGAGCTTCTGCACGCATCATAAGCACATCAGAATAACGAATGATGGGCACATTATTAAATCCGGCATAATCATAATTGCCGGCTTGCGGGTATTTGAGGTTATACACGTATTTTGCGATAATGGTATCCTTACCCGCTTCGGTAGCTTCCCCACCATACTCCTTAGAAACGGCTTCAATCTGCCCATAAATGGTAGTATATTTGCCAGTAAGTAGTTTCCTGCGATCATCTGTCGGATCAAATAAGGCATAAAAGTTCAGAAGGATAGGAAAATTCCCCCATCCCCGATTATAATCCCAGGGTGTAGAATTGATACCAAAACTATTTGAATTTATGGTGTAAGAACCACTTTCATTGGAGGATTTCAACACAAAGATGAACTCATTGTCTGAGCGGTTGCTTTTATCAAACAACGACACTATGCCCCCTTCAGCTCTCGTACGCAGGTCATACCCTTTGCCTATAATCTCCTGTAGCTTATCAGCTGCCTTTTGCCATTCCATCCGCCGCAAATACAAACGGCCTAACAGGGCTTTTGCGGCACCTGAGGTGGCCCTGGCAATCTGTGCTGCTTCAAATGACTCCGGCAGATTAGCTTCTGCAAATTGCAGGTCACTGATTATAAAATCTTCTATGGTAGCCTGGTCAGTGATTGCCGGGTTTTCATCTGCTTCTTTAGATTCTGAAGAGGGTTTATTCAGCAACGGTACACCTCCCCAAAGAGAGGTTGCATCGTAATAAGCTAGCGCACGCAAGAAACGAACCTCTCCTAAATGTTGTGCCTTAAGCGCAGCAGAAGAGCCATTTCCTACGTAGTCAATGGCGGAAATCAAGGCTTCTGATTCATTGGCTCTTGATATCAATCGGTAGATACTTGACCAAACGTCATTGATCGTTGAATTGCTGGCATCATAAGTTAACTGGTCCAGCTGCACTCCCTGCCTGGAGGTTAATGTTGCAGATACCACTTCGCCCGGGTATTCATTAAGCCAGTATAGGTAGCCGGCATAGTAACCAAAGCCTCCATTGTCTTTAAGGCTTGCGTAGGTCCCACGTACGGCGAGTTCACCGCTATTGGGGTCGGTAAGTGTATTGGCATCATATACGGAATAGGTCTCGTCTTCTAATCCACTGGTGCATGCCGATGCCAGCAATGCGACAATAGCTAAAAGAAAGTTCCGATGGTTATATTTTATTAATTGCATAGCGATTTTATTAAAACGTGATTTTAGCCCCAAATACATACATTCTTCCCACTGGGTACGCATTAAAGTCGATACCCCTGGCCACATTCCTGCTTAGTTGTGAATTGTCGGCCAGATTGCCAACCTCCGGATCCAGCCCGCTGTAACCGGTCCATGTTATGAGGTTCTGCGCATTGACATAAAAATTAAGGACAGACAATCCATATCGTTTGGTTAATCTTTCGGGTAAGGTATAGCCTAACGTAATATTTTTAATACGCAAATAGTCTGAACTTTCTACAAATCTTGAGTTAACCCAGCCGCCATGGGACGTTCCATAAAATCCTTTAGTGGGAATGGACCCAGTTGTATTGGTAGTCGTCCAGGTATCTGTGGCCAATTGTTTTAGGCCGTTGCCCCGGCTGACGGGATTTAATAGATCTACCTTTTGTACGTTTATCAAGCTTCCGCCCGTTTGCCCCTGCATGACGATTTCCATTTCAAATCCTTTGTAGGCAAAACTGTTGGTAAAGCCGATATTGGCCTTTGGCACGCCAGTTCCTAGTATTTTGCGATCGTCGGCATTTAGGATGCCGTCGTTGTTCAGATCCACAAATTTGGGGTCGCCTGCCGTGGAATTAGGATGGGTCGTGGCAAGTACCGGATCATTTTCTTGAATGATACCATCGTATATATAACCATAGATCGCTCCTATTGGCTCCCCTACACGAATAATAAAAGGAGACTCAAAGTTAGCCGAACCATCGGGTTTAAATGTGCCTACATAAATATCAGAGTTGTTTGTTCCCAACGATTTTACTTTATTATGGTTAATGGCAAAGGAAAGTGTGGTTTTCCAGCTAAATCCTCCGTGCTGAATATTGGTAGACTGCACAAAAAACTCCCACCCTTGGTTGGCTACCTCGCCTGAATTTCCAAAACGTGACTTAAAGCCATTAGATGGGGCAATACTTCTGTCCAATAGCAGATCATTGGTGTTTTTGTGGTAATAATCTATTTCAAAGGAAAGCCTGTCATTGAAAAGTCCAAGGTCTAATCCTACATCAAGTGCTTGGGTATTTTCCCATTTGAGATACTGGTTCGAAAGGCGGGTGATGGCAATGCCGGATACGGTTGATCCTCCGTCAAAGGTATATTTGGTCGAATTATCGCTGGCAAAAGTTGCTAGTGAAATACCCGAACTAATACGATCATTTCCAGTAATACCATAACTGGCCCTGAGTTTTCCTTTTCCTAGCACAGGTACATCCTTCATAAATTCCTCTTCTGAAAAATTCCAGGCTACTGCTGCGGATGGGAAATACCCCAGTTTATTGTTATCTCCAAATACAGAGGAACCATCTATGCGATAGGTACCGGTAAAGATATATTTATTTTTATAATCGTAGTCAACACGGCCAAACCAACTTTTACGTTTTATCCTGGATTTGCCGGAATACGAAGAAAATTGCTGTGCTGTGGCTAAGTTGTCATACCCGAGCGCGTCACTACTAAAGTTTGTGGCCGTAGTTCCTGCTTCTTTATAGGTATAATTTTGCGCATTGTAGCCCAACATGATTGATGCATGGTGGTCTTCGGCAGTAAATTTATAATTTGCAGTTGGGTTGATCAGCAGTTCCTGCTCACTGATATTGGTGATAGACCCTTTACCATTGGTGGCCGAAGCATTGGGAACCGTGGATGGTGCAAAATAGTCGATTTCCGACCGGGTAAGATCTGCTCCAAAATCAGATTTAAAAACCAGATTTTTAATAGGCTCGTATTGCAGCGAATAATAGGCTTGGGTACGGTATGCTGTATTTTCACGGTCTTCAGCCTCAAAAAAATGCAGTGGATTTTGAGCATCGCGCTCTGGAGAGATACCGCTGTCAAAGGTGGAAGCGGGATTAGCTTTTAATACTTGCTTTAAAAATCCATTGACGGTAGAAGGAGCAAGTGGCAAATCGTTTTGTATGCCGTAGTTTCCAAATACGCGGGCAGACATCTTGATCTGATCATTGACCTCGTGGTTGATATTTACCCTGCCGCCAAGTTGCTTATAGTTGGAATGCACAACTACGCCCGACTGGTCCATATAATCGAAACTTGAAAAAGCATTCGTTTTTGGTCCTCCGCCTTCTACACTTAGGTGATAATTCTGCACGCTGGCGGTTTGAAATACCTGATCCTGCCAGTTGGTACCTAACAGTCCCTGCTTCAGGGAATCGAGACGTCCTTCTTTGTAGGCAAGAGTATTGCCTTCTTGACGATCAATTTCATTTAGCCGCAATGCGTTTTCATACCCGTTCATGAGGTTGAAACGATTAATGACCTTTTGAAAACCACCATAGCCATGAAAGATTAAGCTGCTTTTTTTGTTGGATCCTGTTTTGGTCGTGACTAAAATGACCCCATTAGCTCCTCGGGCACCATATATCGCCGTGGAAGCCGCATCTTTTAAAATAGTTAACGAGGCTACATCATCGGGGTTAAGTGTAAATCCAACTCCATTGTTTACCGGAAAACCATCCACCACATAGAGGGGTTCACTGTCTGCATTTAGCGAATTAGTTCCCCTGATCCGGATGGACAAAGGCGCTCCTGGCGTTCCGTTATTTTGGCTTACCGAGACGCCCGCGGCTCTGCCTTGTAGCATATTGGCCAGTGATAAGGAAGAGTTGTTCAAATTTTCTGCGTTCAATGTGATCGCAGATCCTGTAAACTTACTTTTATTTTTTGACCCGTAACCCACTACCATAACTTCGTCCAATTGATTACCCATAAGACTTAGTTTGACGTCAACCTTATCATCCTTTCCTACGGTCAGCTCTTTGTCGGTATAGCCTACCATTGAAAAGACCAGAATACTCCCGGCAACAGCTTGAACGCGGTATTGTCCATTTACATTTGTCGTGGTAGCGTTTTTGTACCCTTTAATCTTGACTGTTACACCGGCCAATACGTTGTTTTCTTCATCTGTGACGGTACCTTTGATCTCCCTTTGCTGGGGATGTCCTAACGTAAACGGTCTCGCTTTGACCTGCAGCAATGTCCATGGAGCCGTCATACTCGTCATCAGCAATCCCACGGATAGCGTGATAGGCCATGCCTTCATGATCCGCTTACAGTATCTGTTTTTAGTTGTATTACGTAATCTCATATAGTTTGTAGTTTAAGTTATTCACTTTGTCCATTTATCAGCTGGCTCGTGGTATTCGGTTATTTTAACCCAATCAATATACATATAGTCTACTGCAAAATTTGCTTGTCCGATCCAATTTGGGAACCATACGCCAAGCCAAAGCTCCGAGGCTATTGTGGGTATCATTTCGTAGGACGTATGCATCAGCCGATCGTCGTAATACCAGGATACACTGGGTTTAATCCCCTCTCCTCCGGTGTGCCACTCAAAACGATATAGGTGATAATGGCCGTCTTGCTGATTGCCAAAATAGACGTCTGCATTTCTATGCATGGCATCGCTCACCCCTCGCCAATTGGTCATTAAGCCCCACGTAATATCGGATGTTTCAGGCCTTTTAGGAGGCTGATTGTGTCCTGGAAATTCAAAATCGATCTCATGATTGCAGGTGTCGCTTTCATAGTGATAAGTCCAGAATGCAGATAAGGCGCCCACTTGTGGACAGATTTTGGCCCGGATCTCATAGCATCCAGAAGCAAACTTCTTTCGGCTAAAAACGGCACCACCTACCTTGGTTTGCTGACCATGACCCCAGATATTTCCAGTATACCCATCTCCGTGGGCTCTTATGACCAGATTGCCATCCTTTATAAAGACATTTTCTGGTATTACTCCGCCATGCGTCCCTTTAAGCACATTCTCACCCCATTTTTTGTTCACTTTCTTCCAACTTGAGCCATCTAGTTTTTTTTCGGTAAAATCATCAAAAAATGATTGTGCATGTAGGGCTTGTACCGAAAGAATCCAACAAATTAATCCTACACTACTTATTGCTATCCGCATTTATATATTTTGCTTTACTTCAAATTATTTATAATGCAAGTATAGGTCATGGACAACGTCCCAAAATTTCCAATAGTCCTGAAAATTTGTAATTTCGCAATTCTTTCAAAAATCAACCTGATAAATGAAATATTTTTTCAATCAATATCCGCCAATATTAACGAATAACCATTTTTACAAATTAATTTCAATATTTTTGGATACGGATATGAATAATAAAAAGATATTGCTGATTTTTTGCCTATATTTAATCGTAGGAGAAGCAAATTGTCAATTTCAAAACCTTAAATTTAAACAATTGGGCACGAATGAAGGTCTCTCTCAGGGAAACGTTCAGTGCATTTTTCAGGATAACACAGGTTTTATGTGGTTTGGCACCCGTGATGGCCTTAACAAATACGATGGGTACCAGTTTACAGTATATAGAAAATTACCCCATTTGGGTAATTCTGTTAATTCAAATGACATTAAAGCTTTACAGCAGCATGGTGATCAGCTTTGGATAGGCACTATTCAGGGGGGAGTCAATACTTTAAACTTTCAAACGGGAATATTTATTCATACAACGGATACTGTTAAATCGATCAGTCCAAATATTCTAAATTTGTATAAAGATGGAAAGCAACATATCTGGATAGGCAGTAATAAGAAACTTTACCGTTACAATCTGCGTGATTCAACATTCAGGCAGTATCCGATGGGCTCTGCTGTTTCTGGTATAACTAAGGATTATTTTGGAAATATTTGGGTTGGCACAAGCCAGGACGGAGTCAGCGTATTTTATCCGGATGGCCGTCTTAAGCTCCAATACAGCCACAATGGTGCGCAGAAACATGGTCTTACAAGCGATCACATCTCCTTTATTTTTGAAGATAGTAAAAATAGACTCTGGTTAGGGACTTACGGCGGAGGGCTGTTTCAGTTTGACCAAAAAAATGAGCGTTTCAACCACATAGTTTATAGCACAGGCAACGAGAATCATCAGATGGATTTTTTGTTATGCATGGAGGAAGACCTCAGCGGAAACCTCTGGATTGGATCTGAAAATGCTGGTTTATTTATTTACAGGCCAGAAACTGCTGCTTCAACGACCTATAGACATGTAGACAATGACCAACAAAGTATTGGAAGTAATACGATCAATTGCATTAAACGGGATTCAAAGGGAAATATGTGGCTAGGCACGTCTAATGCGGGTATTTCAATGATCAGCATTGATGAAACACGTTTCGCTCATTTTAAATATGAACAGCAACAGCCCAGCCTCAGTAATAATATCGTTAACAGCATTTTTGAAGATAGCGGCAAACGGGTGTGGATAGGCACAGATGGTGGCGGGTTAAATTTGTTTGTTCCGAAAAACAAATCATTCAAACATTTCAGCCTGAATCAAGGTGCAACTAATATGCACAGTAATTATGTGCTTAGTATAAGCGAGGACGTTGAGCGTAAGCTATGGTTGGGTACTTGGGGGGATGGGGTAGTACTTTTTGACCATACCGGTGGCCAGTTAATTCATTTAAAAAATGACCCTGCTGATCCGGGCAGCATCAGCAATAATTATGCTTTTGCAGTATATAAGGATCATAAAAACAGAATGTGGGTGGGCACGTATGGTGGTGGATTGAATCTATATGATCCTATAAAACGTCGGTTTACTCACTATGTAAACGAGGCAAACAATTTAAAAAGCATTAGCGGTAACTATATATTATGTATACAGGAGGACCGCCGAGGTCGGTTATGGATAGGTACTGACGGTGGCGGTCTTAATATGTTTAATGAACTCACACAGGATTTTATTACTTATAGCGACAAAACCCGGCTTAAAGCTGGAGATAAATTAAGCAATAATATTATAAACTCTATCTATGCAGATAAGGCCGGCTACTTATGGTTGGGCACTCGTTTTGGTTTAAACCGATTTCAACCAGATAGGTTAGATAATAAATCTTATTTTGCTACAAATGGCTTGGCCAATGATGTCATTGGTGCTGTATTGGGTGATCCGTCAGGCTATCTATGGATCAGTACAAATAAGGGTTTGAGCAAAATGGATCCTGCTAAGGGTAATTTTGAAAACTTTACAACAGCTGATGGCCTTCAGGCTGATGAGTTCAGGTACGCCAAATGCCTTGATAGTCATGGTCGTATGTATTTTGGAGGCAGCAACGGTTTTAACGTGTTCACGCCAGGTCAAATAAAAGCGGTTCCTTTTGACCCACCCATCATATTTACCAATTTTCAGCTTTTTAATCAGGATGTGCATGTGGGGCAGTTTAAGAAAATTGTCTTATCGCACAAGCAGTCTGTGTTCTCTTTTGAATTTGCGTCTCTGAATTACACCGCCAACCAAAAAAAGCAATATGTATATAAGCTTGAGGGATATGATAAAACCTGGCATATGCTAGGTACCCGCAATAATCTAACCTATACGAACCTGAATCCAGGCACCTATTTATTAAAGGTAAAAGGTTTGGACAACGAGCGGCGGTGGTCTACTAGGACAGCAATGGTGACTATTGTAATTACTCCTCCTTTTTGGAAAACATGGTGGTTTAATACGTTGTTATTCTTAATCGTCACAAGCATCATTATAGGAATATTTTACCTGCGTCTGTCTGCAGTCAGAACCCGAAATAAACTTTTGGAAAAAAAGGTTGCCGTACGCACCAGGCAATTATCAGAACAGCAGGAACACATTGTGATGCAAAACAAGCAGCTGGAGTCTACGGTCAGTGAACTGGAGACCAGCAACCGCGCGAAAGATAAATTCTTTTCTATCCTGGCACATGATCTCAAAAATCCGATAGGAGCCTTAAGCGGGCTCGCTAACCTACTTAAGACGCGACTGATGCAACTCACCCAGGCAGAGATAGGTGCTTATGCGGCTGATATAAGCCGCTCTACTGAATCAGTGCATCACTTGGTCATTAACTTGCTGGATTGGGCCAAAACTCAATCCAAAATCCTGCAATACCATCCTGTGTCGCTAAATCTGCATGAATTGGTGATGAAAAATGTTTATCTGGCCCAAACCCAACTAAATGCTAAAGACATCAGCTGCAAGGTTCAAATTGATCCGGCCCTAACGTGGTATGCAGATTATCAAATGATCCATACCATTATCAGGAATATTCTGGGAAATAGCATTAAATTTACTCCTTTTAGCGGTAGTATCACCGTGACAGCTACAAATACAGATAATGAATTAGTATTGTCCATTGCAGATTCGGGTGTTGGAATGTCTGCCCTACAGCTCACGCAACTTAGGTCTTCACAAGCATATGTCTCTTCTGGAACTGCTGGAGAAACAGGTACAGGTCTTGGACTTGAGATATGCCAGGATTTTATAAAAGTACATCGTGGGTCACTCGATATAGATAGTATGGTAGGTAAAGGGTCTGTGTTTAGCATCCGGCTGCCGAAAAATGAACCAGCGGGTCTCAATCATGAAATTGCCCCTTCTACAACTGCTAATATCGCCTTTGACTTGTTGACAGACAATTTTTATCCGCTTTCTGAATCGCAACAAGCACTCTTAAAAGGCAAACAGATATTGATAGTAGATGATAACTTAGATGTACGTAGTTTCTTAAAAAAGTTGCTTGCAAAAGTTTTTAAGATCCTGGAGGCAGGGGATGGACGGGAGGGTATCCTGGCCGCTATTGAATTTCAGCCGGATCTCATCGTTACAGATTTAATCATGCCGGTCATGAATGGGCTGGAGTTTTGCACCGAGGCCAAACAAAATATCGCAACTAGTCATATACCTATCTTGTTGCTTACCGGCGAAACGACTGAAGAAAGTCAGGTATCTGCCTACGAAGCGGGGGCCGATATGTATTTGGCCAAACCGATAAACCGCAAAATGCTGTTCCATATCATTTACAACTTTATCCAGAATAGGGAAAAAATGCGGAAAAAATTTGCCGTTACTGACCAACTGATCCCTGAAGGCCTAGACTATAATATAGTGGACAAGGAATTTCTGGAAAAAATGACTACGTATATCGAAGAAAATATTTCCAGAACCGACCTTGATTATAAAAAAATATGCGAGTATACGGCCATGAGCCGGTCAGTACTGTATGCAAAGTTCAAAACCCTAACCGGTATGGGAGTGCATGATTATATTAAAAACATCCGTTTAAAAAAATCAATCCACCTATTGCAAGAAGGAAAACTAAACATCAGCCAAATAGCCTATGAAGTTGGTTTTGCCACCCCTTCTTATTTTTCCAAGAGTTTTGTAAAACAATACCAGGTTACTCCAAAAGAGTATATAAATTCCCTAAAAGGGAAGGCTTCCGCCAGCACTCATTAGGACATGTGGGTACCGTATTACCAATAATTGGGATCATAGGAAAATTTGATCTTGGTGAAAGCTGTAGTTTTGTACATGAAATATATAATCCTATTTTTAAGTGCTGTCTTGTTTCTGTCTGTTTCACCGAAGGCTTCAAAAATCCCGCCGCTTGTTTCATTAACTTATAGCTGGCAAATCACACTGAAAGGCAACACCAATCAAACTATTTTCAGGCTTAAAAACTCAGGCAAACAAGCGTTGTCTGGTACTGGTTGGATTATATATTTTAATGCTATAAAAAGGCCTTCTATCACTGGGTCTGACTCAACCATAAGGTTGACCCATGTCAATGGTGACTTGTTTTCGCTGGAAGCCGGCCCTATATTTAGTAGCTTGGAACAAGGGGAGGAACTTACCATCGGCATAGAAATCCCAACCATAAGAAATTACACAGAGCTCCCCTCAGGATTTTATATAGTTTATAAACATGATTTGGGCCATGGGCACCTTATACCTTGTGAAGATGCTATACCAGATAGTATTGAATCGCGTATTGCCGCCCATACATTTTATAAAAATAAAAATATAAAGAAATTAGCTGTTGATGCATTGCCCCTCATTCTGCCTACCCCTTCGGTATATAAAAAGCTAGATGGCCAATTCTACCTACGCAAGGGTACAGTTATCGTGACCGACCCCATTTTTGATAGCGAGGCTCGTTTGCTGGCAGATGACCTAGCGGAGGTCTTTGGATATGCGACTTCCATTTCACGCAGGCATACTGCCCTTTCTATTACCTTGAAAAAAGGGTGTGTCCCCGCTTCTGGTTACAAATTGCTCACCAATCCGCAAGGTATCACGATTACTGCAAGTACTCCCGAAGGGATTTTTTATGGCATCCAGTCACTGAAATTGTTGTTTCCGATTAATACATGGGCTGCTAAAAGAAAGATGATCCGGGTTCCAAGTGTAGATGTCTATGATGTACCAAGGTTTAAGCACAGGGCATTTATGCTAGATGTGGCTCGCAATTTTCAGTCAAAAAAACAGGTGTTAAAGCTGATTGACTTGTTAGCATTATACAAATTAAATGTAATGCATCTGCACCTAAATGATGATGAAGGCTGGAGGTTGGCAATTCCGGGGCTTCCTGAATTGACGGAGGTGGGAGGACGTAGGGGTTACTCAACCCAAGCACTTCGCATGCTCCCGCCTTCATACGGGTCAGGGCCGGATAGTAATGATGCTTATGGAAGTGGCTACTATAGCAGGCAGGATTTTATAGACATCCTGACGTATGCCAAAAACCGTCATATCCGGATAATTTCTGAAATTGAAAGCCCAGGACATGCCAGGGCTGCAATTAAATCAATGGATGCACGGTATGAATCATATCATATCAAAGGCCTTGACAGGCTGGCTAAGCAGTTTTTGTTGAGCGACCTGGCAGACACTTCTACCTACCGATCTGTACAGGGTTGGAATGATAATGTGATGAACGTAGCCAGGCCTTCTACTTACGCTTTCCTTGAAAAGGTAATAAGCGAATTAGTGTCAATGTACCGTGACGCTGGTGCTCCGCTTGAAACTATCCATATGGGAGGGGATGAGGTTCCCGAAGGGGCATGGCAAGGATCTCCCATTGTTCAGAAGGTATTAGCCAGTGATCCTGCGCTGTCTTCTGTGAATGATCTTTGGACTTATTACTTTGCCCGAGTAAATAGAATACTTCAGAAACATCATCTCTATCTTTCTGGTTGGGAAGAGATTGGAATGAAAAAAATTTATGAAAATGGGCATAAAAAATGGGTGGCCGACCCGCTTGTGAGCGGCCGGAACTACCATACTGACATTTGGAATAATATTATCGGTACAGGTGCCGAAGACCTGGCTTACCGGATGGCCAACTCGGGATTTAAAGTGGTACTGACCAATGTAACCAACTTATATTTTGACATGGCCTATAATCAGAGTTTTAACGAGCATGGCATGAATTGGGCCGGCTTTGTGGATGTGGACAAACCGTTTTATTTTATCCCATTCGATTATTTCCGCACTACGAAAGAAAACGAATATGGTGAACTTGTTCCTCCTACTACTTTTAAAGACAAAATTGGGCTTACCGCAACGGGAAAAGCCAATGTAACGGGTATTCAAGGGGCTTTATGGTCTGAAACGATTAATCGTAAAGGACTGTTGGAGTATATGCTGTTGCCTAAATTATTAGGGATGGCTGAACGGGCTTGGGCTGCGTCTCCTGAGTGGGCGCTTAGCCCAGCACCGGTGCTGGACAGCCCCGAATATGACCAAGCCTGGGCTGTATTTGTTAACAAAGTTGGGCAGCATGAGCTACCCAGACTTGATCATTATAAAGGCGGATATGCGTATCGCATCCCGGAGCCGGGTGTCATACGTATTGCAGACAGTATTTATGCAAACGTACTTTATCCTGGCCTGACGATCCGCTACACCACAAATGGTGCTGACCCGAATATGAACAGTGCGTTATATCAAGGCCCCATTCAGGCAAAAGGAACCATCATATTTCGGGTATTCAACCAAGAAGGCCGGTTTGGCAAGAAGGTACTAATAGTGAATCATTGATTATTAATGACCAAATATCGACTCCATGGAAATATGATATGGACAATTCCCATGGAAAAATTAAATTTTATTTTCATTGTGCGATCCCAAATATTTCACTATCTGTACTGCATAGTTTTCTACACCGCCTGATGTAGTGAAAAAGCCTACATTAAAATACAAGTGGAGGTATTAATTAAGGTAAGTGCCTGTCAATATAAACCCTATTGATACTATTTATCGTAATTCTAATACACTTATAACCGCCATATTTGGCGATGAAAGACCGCCATATCAGTCAGTGATATTGCTGGAGAAATTGTTGCTAAAGCCGGGAGTTCGGAGGGGTTTGAATTGTGTTATGCCGTCCTTTCACTTTTACAAAATGCTGGCAGTTTGCAAAAAGACGCAAATTTATCCCCAACGTGCATCTTAACAACGAAATCTACTTTAATCACATTTATTAGCGGATGTACTGGCCTTGGCAGTTGCCAAGCCTGACGCCATTCACTTATTAATTTATACTTCACCATCATACATGTTCTTTACTCCAAGTACAAATGTCAATATTTAAATTACATCCCACTTAACCGAAATGCACTTTATGGTACCCACCACCATAATTTATCATTTACAAAGAGGGTAGCCGACCTCCATCAACCGGCAGGCTAATTCCTGTTATATAAGCAGCCTGCGGGGATGCCAGGAATACCACCGCATTGGCTATTTCTTCCGGTTGGGCAAACCGGCCCGCCGGAATTTGGCTTTCCATCTCCCTTCGCACTGCTTCGGGGGTTTTCCCTGTTTGTGCCACCTGCTGGCTGATCATGGAATGGATCCGGTCGGTTTCGGTACTTCCAGGCAATACATTATTGACGGTAATGCCAAAAGGTGCCAGTTCCGTAGCCAGGGTCTTGCTCCAGGAAGCCATCGCCCCGCGTATCACGTTGCTGGTGCCCAAACCTGGTATAGGTGCTTTTACCGAGGTAGAGATGATATTGATAATACGGCCAAAGGCCTTTTCTTTCATCGCCGGCACCACGAGTTGTGTAAGTAATTGACTAACCACGATGTGCTGACGGAATGCCATTTCCAACTTTTCCGGCGTGTCGTCCAGCAGTACACCAGGCGCCGGACCACCCGTATTATTTATGAGTATATCAAAATTGCCGTTGGTGTTTATATAGGCTTGGACTTTGTGTGCCACTGCCTGCGGGTCTGTAAAATCGGCCGCGATATATGGATGCGTAAGCCCATCACTTCTTGCCATTATTACGACCTGCGCCCCAGCCTCTGCAAGTAAGGTGGCGGTAGCAGCCCCTATTCCTTTTGAGCCTCCGCACACCAACGCCTTCCTGCCCGTTAAGTTTATCTTCATCTGCTAAAAATACAAATTTAAAAGTCACTTTTCTTCAATATTTTCCATTGCCCACCTTTATTGGGAAAATAGGTAGCTACCATACTGCTAAGTGTTTTCAAAAGTTTGAAATCAGTGCCATCTGAAGACTGTTCCACTAATTGTATCTTGCCATCGGGGTATTCAAGGTAGCAAACACCATCATCCAGATCGCTACTGTTGATCATAAAAGGCAAATCTTTATTAAGGCGCGTTTTCCTCAATAATCGCACAGCATTGCTCCCTTTGCGGGCAAGTTCTTTTAGTGTCATTGCTTCCATCGTCACAAATAAAGATAAAGCATATTATAAATACAACGCGCTAATGCCATTGGCGTATTCCTGCGCAGCGTTTCTATGAAGTACTCCCCATTGTTAGGACAAAATACTCCTTAAATTATAAAGACCATTGTATTGCCTATCTGTTTGCTGATTTTGAACGATTTAGTCTCTCCGTAAAGCCCCGACCCGATAGGAATCAGTTCCATATCGATCACCCCATCTTCCGGCAGGTATTCAGGAACCTGATATCCATCGTCCTTATAATTGATGTGGAAAGAAAAGGACAAAGCCCCCCCGTAGTAATTACTTTCATTGTTAGGTTGTTGAGCAACCTCATCCGGATTGGCCGGCCCGTAAGACAGCAAGGTAAAATTCCGTACGACACCTTCTCCCGAAGGAAAAGAAGTCTTCCCTCCAGCAGGATATAAGGCTACCACCGTCTGAGTTTCATTGTAGGTGATCGTGGTAGCCGTTCCGAAAAAATAAGCTGCGCCAGCCGGGATGGTAAATTCATAATAACCATTTTCATCCGTCAGTGCCGAACCACTGGAATACCATCCTCCGTCCATGGTCGAAGATACCGCGATATGCGCCCCCTTTAATGGCTTGCCGGTTAAGTCTGCCACATAACCTCTAGCTATTCCGGGTTTCGTGGATAACGATGGAAAAACAGGCATCCTGGGAATGGTTTCCCATGACGTTTACATAATATTCAGTGCCTGACAGCGTAAAAGTTGCCCTACCATCCACAACGGCCAAAGCAGGCTGTTCTTCCAAAACCGGTATTTGGTCTCCTTCCGATTCTTTTGAGCAGCTGAACATCATTAAGGCTGCCAATAGTAAATTTTGGCACATCATCGTATAGCTCATTTTTGCTTTATTTTCTTCGCGAAGATGCCTTTTAAGAAGTCTTCGTCTAAAAGGAATGGCTATATCACCGATTTCAATGCCTATAAGCGGCGATTCTGTAGACCAACGACACACTTTAATAACTTCTGTATTGAATCCCTTCTTCACGGCGTTGTCAAGCGTGTTGGGGATGCCGGTGTCGCTGTAGATGCATTTATAATGCTTCTTGCAATAATTGAACATCGGGGGTGGTTTTAAAATATTTCAAATCATCCCCATGCACATCGATCACTCCAAACATCCCTTTTAACCCATATTTTTTAAAGCCAGATATGCCATTTAAGTAGTTTACTGTGCCGCCCGTAACTTGCATGTGGCTAAAATCTATCTTTAGGTTCTTTTCCATTTACCACAATCAGCCTTTTACCATTTACTTCTACTGTTTTATGGTCATACAATTTTAACCACCACCGTATTTACAGCCCACTTGTTGTATTCCGCGATCCTGTCATCATAAAAAAGTAATTGCCCTCCCATGGTTTGAATGTTGTTAATACCCCTTAATCTCTTCTCTTGTTGGCCATTTTTGAAAATAATCAAAGGCCTATGCTGAGCCGTTTTATACTTGTAACTATTTACATAAAAAAGGTCGTCAGATCCCAGGAATAGTTGCGTATCCTTTTTGACCGCATATTTTACATCACTAGCTAAAGAGAAAGACGAATTGCTTATCCAATATGCCATGCACAACGTATCATCCCAATTGTTTGTGAGCAAATACCAATTATTCCTACCCAATGAAGAAGAATTACGGGGTGTTATTGAAGATCAACTCAACGAACACCCGGAACAAGAATAAAGCTACTTAACTTACTCTTAAAGAGTAGGCACCAACTGCTGGATTCCAGTTTCCCGTAAGGTATCCACACACCCGATCTATACCTTCCCCCACCGCAGGCATCTTTTAATTTAACCATGGAAAATAGCCCGTTCACCATAGTAAATACCAATTCACCACGTAAATTAGGCTATTCACCATCAAAAAATGCCTATTCTCGTAAACCGGAAAAATTTTCTTGCAAGTTGTTCTGTGCGCCATTGAAGACGCGTTACTTCAGGAACATTTTATCGCGACCCAACAGTCATTTAAAGGTGTTCACGTAATGACTCTTCACAAATCAAAGGGTAAAGAATTTGATGAAGTTTTCGTTTGGGAAGACTTTTACAATCCCTTGGTTAGGCCGGAAGCCAATGAAAAGGAAATCATGGAATCACGTTATCTACTTAGAGTTGGAGCAACAAGAGCGCGAGAGCGATCTACATTTTTAACCGTTGCCTCTAAGCCTTGTATATTGTTGTAGGCGATTACGGAGCTTTTGAAGAGCGAGCGAGCATATGCAGGGTTCCTCCGCTGGGAAATGCGTCAATCTCGGCATAGGTGTCGGCAAGATTTCCGTTAATCTCAATAATAATAGCCTCGTCCAGCACGACATTGATGGCACTCCATTTTTTAGCGCCCCAGTTATTCTAAGGCAATGGACTTTAACTCGCCCTAATCATCATCGTTCGTGACGATGACTAAGTCATTGGCCAATGCATACTTCCAAATGTCAATGTCGGCAGCGGGCACAATGAGCCCTATGGAATCCACATGGAAGCAATCGTCAAAATGCGTTTTAAGTTTTTTTGTCAGCCGCCAGGATAAATTTGCATCCAACAGCAGTTTCATGCTAAGCAGCTACGATTTTGATAAAAGACTCCCGGTTCGCAGCGAACGCAAGGGCGGCCAGAATATGTTCTTGTTTTAATAAGGGATAATCTTCCAATATTTCAGTATTGCTCATACCGGAAGCCAGCCATTGAAGAATATCAACAATAGCAATGCGCGTACCCTTGATACAAGGCTTCCCAAAACGAATATTGGGGTCAATTGATATATAGGATGAGAATTGTTCCATAATGACAAATATAGACAAAGGGTTTCACAAAAACAATGTCCTGGCGCAGATGTCTATCGTTCTTAAATTTCTCGTCTTCCTCTCTGGATCCCGCTTTGCATGAAAAATATGCAGAATATAAATCAGGTCTTCCTGGGGTAGAAATTCAAAAACAATCACAAACGGAAATTTAGGGACAACGTATTGGCGGTAGGCCCCTACCTTTACGGGGTAAAAAAGTGGTTATTTGGCGATGGCTTCCGGGGAACCTTCAATTAAGTTGAGGAATCGTTCGCCTAAACCTTCCAGTTGTTCCTCATACCAATCGTACGAATCCTGCAACTCAACCTTGGCAACCGAGGAAATAATAACAGAATAGGCCACTGCGGTAGATGAACATTAACGGTTCAGCAATTCCTGCTTGATATCAGCGAAAGAATAGCCTTTATCCTTTCCTGATTTAAGATCATCCGAACGCTTGTCCAGGTCAGCGATCACCGTACTATCCTCCCACCAATTATATTCCGACGTGTTGCCAATGGAATATTCCAAGCCCATTTTATCCAAAAAGGCCTTTGCCGCCTGTTCAGACGACCGATCTTTGATATTTACGGTTAATGTAGTCATCGTTGTCATTCAATAAACAAACTTAAATAAAGAAATTCAGAAAAACAACAGTTCATCCTGTTCTCCATTGGAGTACGGAAATACCGCATTGGAGCACTCCTCCCAGTTAAAGGAGTATCCCTTCCGGACTGTTGAACCTCCTCATAGATCTAAACCTCCTTTCACCTTGCTTTCCGGTTTCCCGTAGGATATCCACACACCCGATCTATTCCCTCTCCACCGAAGGCATCATTTAATTTCACTACGGAAATTGGTTTGTTCTCTACCAAAAAATGCCTGTTCGCTTAAAAAAAAGTTTTGATTAAATAACAACCATTTTCCAAAATAAGCCTATCTTAGCCTAATGTCAACAGCAGAACAACGGGCCAAAATGCCTAAAGGAACACAGGCCGTATTGGACCGGCGAACCGTATTTAATGCTAACCGTAACCTGTTGCCGCTTCTTAAAGAAGGGCAGCGCGTGCTGGATGTGGGCTGTGGCTCCGGGAGTATTACAGCTGGCATGGCAGAGCTGGTCGGTGTAACTGGCCATGTTTTTGGCATCGACAGCAGCAGCCATCTTATTGATCTGGCCCGGCAGCAGCACAGCCATTTAGCCAATCTTCACTTTGAAGCTATCGAACTCCGGCACTACCACAGTTCAGCACCCTTTCATGTGGTCAGTTCTGCACGTGTATTGCAGTGGCTCGCCAATCCTGACGAAGCAGTAGGCCATATGGTGGCACTTGTGCGCTCAGGAGGCTATCTCAGCATCCTTGATTACAACCACTGTAAGATCGAGTGGAATCCCATGCCCCCGGAAAGCATGCAATTATTTTATTATGCCTTTCTGAAGTGGCGGGCTGACGCAGGCATGGACAATGCTATGGCAGATCACCTCAGCGAAATCTTTGCCCATCACGGGCTCGGCCAAATTCATGTAGCAGATCACTCCGAAATCAGCGATCGGAAAACCCCAGGTTTTGCAGCAGAAGCTGGCATATGGACCAAAGTAGCCGAAACCAGGGGCCAGCAGCTCGTGGCCGATGGTTATATCGATGAAAAATTGCGGCTGCGGGCTATTCATGACTATGAACGGTGGATCCACCAAGAGGGGCAGTCCATGAAATTATGCTTATTGGCGGTTAGTGGCCAGAAGCCGAATTAAATGCTATTAAAAGCATTACCAAAGCTGCTATCGTGGCCTCACATTATACGTTTCCATGGCGCTTTCAACCTGCTTGCTTTCCTGTGTGCCGGGAAAGAATAAATAGCTCGGAGCACGGATTGGCTCTACCTTCGATACCGTTATTTCTATGATCTCGTTTATCGGGAATTTATCCGTGAAAAGGCCTGTCAAGAGGCTAACCTTCTCCAAAAATGAACCGTCAGATCTGTCAATGATTTTAGCAGTTCCTTTCAATTTGTATCCCTTTTGAACAAAGATGTCCACAAAACTTACGCAGATCTTGGGATTTAACCGTATGTTCTTTACGCTACCGGGCGAAGCGATATTTGCTATTAAAAGCGTTGTTTGATCATAATAAGCAAACACTTCTTTCGGTGAAACATTAGGTACACTATCCTCACCAACCGTAGCCAGCCAACTCAAAACACTTTTGTCAATGTACTCTTTTACGTCAATATTGATCATTTTTATCCTTAATAATTAATTAATCTTTCTTATCAACGGAGAATTCGAAAGCACACATCTTTAAATTTCACCATAGAAAATCGCCTGTTCATCACAGCATATAGCCATTCGCCACAGAAATAAGGTTATTCACCACCAAAAAATGTCAATTCGCGTAAACAGTTAAGCAGAGCCTTCAGCCAATATTACCCTACCTGAAAAGTCTTTGTATCGCCACTATCACAGAGATCAGGGTAAAACACGTCGCCAAAGAAAAAATGCCGACGACAAAATCATCACCATGAGGCCGCAGCCCCCAATTGATGTACCTTATTTGCCACGGAATGGCCATTGCAGCTGCCGCTGCAATCAGAACCCCTTTTACCCAATTGACGGAAGTAGCGCTACGTTTGCCCCACAGTGCATAGGTGATAGGCACGTAGAACAAAAAAAATGCTGATAACATATAAGGAAACAAATGATTGCCAAATGTCAGCCTATCCTCAGCTTTGGTATCGCTGGATTGATTGAGATAACCAAAAAATATACTAAATAAAGTCATACCCAAAAAATCCAAAACGGCCACCGAAACCAATAGCACAACCGCCGACGATCTTTTCAGCTGTGCATCTCCCATATCTGTATAGTGACTTGCCATTTTAAAGCCAAATATATACAAAAATCATACAAAGGGGTATTCCTTCCGGGGGGGTGGGCACCCCATGCCATACGGTTTCCCGTAAGGTATCCACACACCCGATCTATACCTTTGCTTCATGGAAGCAGTAAAACCCGTATATCCGCGCCTGGCGCAAGCATCCTTTCATTTCACCGCGGAAAATCGCCCATTTACCGCGGCAAATAAGCAATCGCCACAGAAATTGGGCTATTCACCACCAAAAAATGCCTATTCGCGTAAACCAGCATCCATCGGGAAACCGTTATTTGAGCATATGCCACATATAGTTAAGAACCTGTGGGATCCTGCCCATTAATTCTAAGATAAGCCCAACCGGGATTAACAGCAAATAAGCCCATACAGGAAACTTAAACCTGGCCGATGTATCTTTAAGAAGGGTTCGCAGCGCAAATAGAACCTTACTTCTGTCATGCAAAATAATCAGGAAGGTCATCACCAAATAATAGGAAATACTTATTGTAAACGGGGTATAAAGTCCCATAAAGCTCATGTCCCATATTAAAATATTCAACCATATGGGGATTGACATAAACGCGCCAATAATAGCCGTACGATTGTAAACCAGCAATCCCGCAGTTATTAGCTGGGAAATGCCAATAAATGATCTAAATGGTTCGTGGTCTGCCAGGAACCAGGAAAGCCTCATCAGATCAATTTTTTCTAACGGCTGATGCATGGTAGCCTCCGTTACGCCGAATTGGCCGCCGGTTAGCTTACTCCAACCATATCTTAACAACGTAAATGCCAGCCATACCCTCATCACTAAATTTAAATAATCCCAAAGAACGGCCCTGTTAAACTTGGTTTTAATCATAATAAAGATTATTAAAAGCTAAATATATGCAATGGTCTCCTGGTATGCAACGATTACCCCCTCATTATTTTATACCGCTCCCATGCTTTCCGATCTATACCATCCCCACCGCCGGCATCTTTAAATTTCACCACAGAAAACCGCCCGATCACCCCCGCCAAATAGCCATTCGCCACAGAAATTAGGCTATTCACCATCAAAAAATGCCTGTTTGCGTACGCTGAAACTAAAAAGCATTTGGATTGAAATAAATTCACGATAACATTAACCACTATAAACAGACACCTTATCCATGATCAGATCATTGCTGTCCGGGGTACTCAACGTCACCCGGCTCACCCCATTCTATACCCCTGGCGCCCAAGCCCAGTTTGTTGAAGAAGCCGCATTCCGGATGATCATCCCGCTCGTACCGACAAAGAGGGGGGGAATAACTGATACAGTAACTGATACAGTAACTTTGGTTGCCGACAAAATAAATGAATTACTAGAGAACCAAGTGAGCAAGCAAGTTGGGGAAAGGTTGGCGCGAATCGTCCTGCTCGTAAGAAAGCATCCGGGAATGCGGTCAAATAGCATCGCTAAGAAAATAGCCGCCAGTGAGGTCTCAATACGCAGGGATATGCAAAAGCTAAAGGATATTGTCAGTTTTTCAGGAGCGCCCCGATCTGGTGGGTATTACCTGTCCAAAAAATTTGAAGATGTGCTGGACACCCTTTCTTATAAATAGGAGGAAAGCTACTATTATGCTATAGCCTTATTAAGGTGCTAGCGGCTTTTTTTCAAATTCTACATCTTGCTAGCTTTCCGGTTTCCCGTAAGGCAACCACACACCCGATCTATACATTTGCTTCATGGAAGCAGTAAAACCCGTATATCCATCCCCGCCACATGCATCTTTTCATTTCACCACGGAAATCAACCCATTTACCCCCAAAAAACGCTTTTTCATTACCGTAAATCTATTATATACCCCCGTAAAGGAGCATCGTAATAAACCATCGGCGTATTCCTCCGCCGCGTTTCTATACGGAAACACCGTAAAGGAGTACGGAAATATGGCATTGGAGTATTCCTCCGCTGCGTTTCTATACGGAAATACCGTAAAGGAGTACGGAAATGCGGTAAAGGAGTATTCCCTCAACGCTATGGAGTACTCCTATAAAGCCAAGGATTACGGAAATACGTCATTGGAGTATTCCTCCGCCGCGTTTCTATACGGAAACACCGTAAAGGAGTACGGAAATGTGGTAAAGGAGTATTCCTTTACTGCCAAGGAGTATTCCCGCAAAGCCAAGGAGTACGGAAATACCACATTGGAGTATTCCTGTGCGGCGTTTCTATACGGAAATACCGCATAGGAGCACTCCTCCCGGTTAAAGGAGTATTCCTCCTGGACGGTTGAACCTCCTCATAGATCTACACCTCCTTTCACCTTGCTTTCCGGTTTCCCGTAAGGTACCCACACACCCGATCTATACCATCCCCACCGCCGGCATCTTTTAATTTCACCACGGAAAATAGCCCGTTCATTATAATAAATAGCCATTCGCCACAAAAATTGGGCTATTCACCATCAAAAAATGCCTGTTCGCGTAAGCTGAAACTAAAAAGCATTTGGATTGAAATAAATTTACGTTAACATTAACCGATATAAACACATACCTTATCCATGAGCAGATCATTGCTACTGTTTGCGGAGCTTAGTTCGCTATATATATCTCCCAATGTCCGCCTTTAGCCGGTCCTACACGTTTTATTATACCCATTTTACGCAGCTTTCTGATATTGTTATCTATGCTCGTAGTTGATATCCCAACAAGGACCGATAGCCCGGTTTGGGTAATAGCAGCATTCGCTTTCATTGCTGAAATAATCTGTACTTGGACTGTAGATAACTTTTCACCCAACTCAACAGGGTCGGTGGTTGACTTTTGAACACGGTATGCCAACTGAGCAAAAAAACCATACGTCTTTTCTTCATACACAAATTCCATGGTTGGGTAGGTGGCCACCTCCTGACGAATTCTGGAAAACCCACTACCATACTTCTCAATATCCTTAGTCAGGTAAAACGCTTCTGCAATCAGCTTATTACGAGCCTGAGCCTGGTAATGATCGCCCTTTAATTCCGATAACGTAATCCCACGATATAAAGCACCAGGATTATAGAAGGTGATCTTATTGTCAAACACTTTATCCGGAATTGTACCGATGAACGAAATTTCACTTTCCTTCGAATATTTTTGATAAGGCGGCCTCCAACTCCGGACCACGGAGATCTTTAGCAATAATTTTTCCCTGAGGATCTATTAAAAAATTCTGCGGGATGGAATAAACGCTATATAAAACAGATACCTCATTATTCCAGCCTTTTAAGTCTGATACTTGTTTCCATGGTAGTGCATCATCGGCAATTGCCTTTAGCCAGTCTGTCCGTTTGTCGTCAAGTGATATACCCAGTATTTCCAGTCCCTTTTTATTATATTTATTATATGCCTCAAGCACTTTCGGGTTTTCCTGCCGGCAGGGTATACACCAGCTTGCCCAAAAATCAAGTAAGACGTATTTTCCTTTAAAGTCACTCAATGCGATCAATTGCCCCAGTGCATCCGCTTGCTTAAAAGATAAAGCGTCCTTCCCAATTTCTGTGCTTCGTCTTTGAGCAACATATTGTCTAATGAATACTCCCCCTTTACTGGCCTGAACTCCCGGGCTCAGGCCAGCGTATAAATGTGCTACATCCTCATAATCTATATCTATCAATAAGTAATTAATTGAATGTATACTCACTAACGAATTAGGATGTTTTTTAACAAATGTGGTGTACAGATCTTGTTCTTTTGCTGCCCAGATGACACTTAAGCTATCATAGGTTTTCTTTTTTGCATTAAATTGTGCATCGTCGGCCTGGCCTTGCTTTCTAAGAGCCACCAATTCTGCTCGCAAAGCCGTCCATCACTTTTCTTCATGAAAAACGTTCTTTAAATTTGAAACACCCGATTCGAAATCGTGAAACACCTTTTGTTCCGGCCCCCCTTCAATGGTCGCAATCCCGGAACTGTCAACTACATTTATTTTAGTTTCACCCGGGCAAAGGAAAAAGCCTTGGTAAACCACCTGCCTTCCTGCTGCATTTCTTATGTCTAGCGTCGCATAATAAGGTTCTGCAATTTGTCCGCTAAAGCTGAATCGTCCGTCTAATACCGAGGCAGAATCTGTATGTTTATCGTATAATGCATCATGGTATCTCAAATAAACCTTATTACAAGTGACGCCCGTGGTGCCGGTTATTTCAAAACTGTCTTGGCCAAATAAATATATCCCCTGACCTACCAGCAAAAGAGTAAAAATTACACGCGAAAAAACTTTCATAATTTCCTATTATAAATTAGTGCCACATTATAAAACCAAAGGTAGTAAATTTTAGGGATCAGGCATCGGCCATCGTCTACTCATCTACAGGGTGATCCATGATCATGATTCTCCTCCTGATTACACACCCGATCCATACATTTGCTTCATGGAAGCAGCAAAACCCGTATATCCGCGCCTGGCACAAGCACCAATTAATTTCACCACGGAAAATTGCCAATTCGCGTAAACCGTTAAGATAATTTGATATAAACAAATCACTAATCCATGATCAGATCATTGCTGTTTGCAGGGTTTAGCTTGTTGCTGTTTGTTGTCCCGGTAAAGAACCAGACCTATATATTCACCTCCCAGTGACCACCTTTGGCCGGGCCAACCCGTTTTACCACATTATCTTTCCTTAAAACACGTACATTCCGGTGAATGCTGATTTCAGAAATACCCACAATATGAGATAATTCCGAAAAGGTAACCTTGTCATTCGCCCTCATGGCATCTACTATCTTTAGCTGATTAGAAGAAAGATTTTCACCTACCTTTTCACCTACCTTTACCTCGGTACTGATCTTCTGTTCCGCATAACCCAACGAGGTCACAAAGCCATTCCCTTGCTCATGGTACTCAAAAGTCATGGTGGGATAGTTTTTAACCTCGTTACGGATACGGAAAAAACCAGTTCCGTATTTTTCAATATCCTTAGTCAGGTAAAATGCCTCCGCTATCAGTTTGTTTCTAAGTTCAGATGTGTAGTTATCTTCCTTTAGATCGTCGATGGTTACCGACCCATATAATTTGCCCGGATTATAAAACCTGATCTGCTGGTCAAAAATTTTGATCTGCACATCACCGTAAAGGAGCATGGTATAAACCATCGGCGTATTCCTGTGCGGCGTTTCTATACGGAAATACCGCATAGGAGTACTCCTCCCGGTTAAAGGAGTATTCCTTCCGGACGGTTGAACCTCCTCATAGATCTACACCTCCTTTCACCTTGCTTTCCGGTTTCCCGTAAGGTATCCACACACCCGACCTGTACATTTGCTTCATGAAAGCAGTAAAACCCGTATATCCGCGCCTGGCGCAAGCGTCTTTTCATTTCGCCACGGAAAATAGCCCGTTCGCCACAGAAAATAACCTTTCGCCACGGAAATTGGGCTATTCACCACCAAAAAATGCCAATTCGCGTAAACTAGAAAATTTTTCTTGCAATTCTGAATTTGTATCTTTACCTTTAATCGCAGATAATAAACTGAAACTAAAAAGTATTTGGATTGAAATAAATTTACGATAACATTAACCAATATAAACAAATACCTTATCCATGATCAGATCATTGCTGCCATTTGTTGGACTTAACCCGTTGTTGACTGCTATCCCGGAAAGAGCCAGGCGGCGGAAGTGCAGACGCTACAGCAAAAGGAAACTGGCTTATATATTAGCAAGACTAGCGAGGAGCGTCATGTCGGTATTTGTCCAGAAGCCAGATGAAGGTAAGCAAGGCTGATGCGGTGAATAATGGGTATGAGGCGTGTAAAGTGTGAGAAAGTGGTTACGGGAAACCGTAAGGGGAATGGCGATATTTACCTTATTATGGCAGTAATATAATTTAGCAGAGTGACGTTGTTAGATAATTATCAGGCGAATAATCTCTATAATTAAATAATCTCAATGTGGTTTTTGTATGGAAATAAAATTGCCAGAATGTAGCCGGTTAGTTTACCAAAGGCCTGGAAGCCAAAACAGAGTATTCCAGCTTATTACCCTTTCCCAAAAGCTTCAACTTATAATCTTGGAACAAGATCGGCATTGTGTAATTATTGAGGGGAAAAAAGGCCAAATATGTCTTTCAACAAAAGAAGAATATATTCCCAAAGGAATTGAATATGCTCTTCTTACTAATGTACTTCCAAATAAACAACGATTAGAAGAAGATAAAATAATCATAAAAGGATGGGCAAAGCATCCTCTATTAAAATATTATTCACCCAGTGAGATTATTGAATCATGGAAAAATGATTTTCTATATAAGGAAGAAGATGAAAACGAGCCCGGATTAAGACAACCTCAGATTGCTGCCTTACATATGATTATGGGGCATTTGAAACTTCCTTTAGATGCGGCGACAGTAGTAATGCCGACAGGTACCGGTAAGACGGAAACAATGTTAACTACTCTGGTAGCCAACAGGTGTAAGAGGCTTTTGGTAACAGTGCCTTCTGATTCTTTGCGTAATCAGATTGCTGGAAAGTTTTTCAATTTAGGGTTACTAAAACGATTCGGTATTATCGGCGAAAAGTCATTATATCCAATTGTTGGTATTATCAAGAATAAGTTTGAGAGTATTCAAGATATTACTGAATTTTTAGAAAAATGCAATGTAGTCGTAACTACGATGAGTTGGCTTACCAATCAGGATAACGAGACTCAAAAGCTTTTTGCCAAAACGTTCAGCCATGTATTTATTGATGAAGCTCATCACGTGAAAGCTTCTTCCTGGAATGAGTTCCGGAATAAATTCGATAGTGAAAAAATCATCCAATTTACAGCAACCCCATTTAGAAATGACGGGAAAAGGCTGGATGGGAAAATTATTTCCAATTTCCCTTTAAAGAAAGCACAGGAACAAGGTTATTATAAAAAGATAGAGTTTATTTCTATCCGTGAATATGAGAAAGAAAAAGCGGATCAAGAAATCGCTAAAGTGGCTGTTGAACGCTTACGTTCAGACTTAGCAGATTCTTACAATCACATTCTTATGGCTCGTTGTGCCACAAAGGATCGAGCGGATGAAATTTATAAACTTTATGAAGTCCATAAGGATCTCAATCCTGTTTTAATTTATTCGGGAGCTTCTAATTTTAAAGAAACATATAACCAAATACTTCAGAAGCAGACGAGAATAATTGTTTGTGTTGATATGCTTGGTGAAGGTTTTGATTTGCCGGAATTGAAAATAGCGGCATTTCATGATATTCGAAAGAGCCTTCCTATTACATTACAGTTGGCAGGTCGTTTCACAAGAACCAAATACGATGAAGAACTTGGCGATGCATCTTTCATTGCCAATATCGCAGATCTGGAAGTGAGAGTAGAATTAGCAGATTTATATGCTACGGATGCGGACTGGAACGAGATTCTCTCAGACGCAAGTTCAGGACAAGTGAATGAGCAGGTAGAATTCAAGGATTTCATGAATGGTTTTAAGAAATTGAACAATGCCAACATTCCTTTCCAAAATATCAGGCCTAAACTAAGCACAGTTGTCTATAAGAATAAAACCGATGCCTGGTTTCCTGGCAATTTTCAAAAAGGAATTCCTGGCTATGAGAACCTTGAATTTAAATTCCACGATATCAATCGGGAGCATAATATGCTCGTTATAGTCACAGGAAAAAGATTTGAAGTAGAATGGGTTCACGATAAACGGGAAATTTATGATATTCAGTGGGACATCATTATAGTTTATTGGGAAACCAAAAATAATCTTCTATTCATAAATAGCTCGGATAATGGAAGCCTTTATACCGAATTGGCGCAAGCAATAATAGGCGATAATGCTGAGCTTGTCAAAGGAATAGATGTTTTTAAGACTTTTTACAATATTAAAAGAGTAAAGCTACAAAACGTCGGATTAAGGCAGTTTTTAGGTAAAAACATCCGCTTTAGGATGATGGTAGGAAGTGATGTCGGTGAAGCCCTGAGCCTTGCCGAAAAACAAAGGGGTGAAAAAGCCTTCGTGATGGGTACCGGTTTTGAAGTAGGTAAACCTGTTAATATTGGGGCTTCATACAAGGGAAGGATATGGACAAAGCTTCAAGGAGATTTAAAACAGTTTAAAAATTGGTGCATAGCATTAGGAGATAAGTTAGTTGACGAAAATATTGATCCTAATCAAATACTTAGAGAAACTCTCATTCCAACGCTCAAAACAGAGCTTCCAAATGTATTTCCTGTATGGATAGATTGGGATACGGATATTTACCTTGATGTCGAAACCAAATATAATTTCATTATAAACGGAGTAAAATACGACCTTTCCAATATAGAATTATGCTTAGTCAATCCATCTCCAGATGGCGATTTGTTATTCTCTCTTAAATCCGAAACACAAGAAGCTGTTTTCAAGCTGGAACTATTTGAAAAGAAAGACGGCGATGAGTCGTTTGCGGACTTTAAAATAACTCAACAATCAAAAGAACCTGTAGAAGTTCAGTTTGGACGTGTTAAAATTGATGGCGTTACTTTCTTTGAAAAATTCATTCCTACTGTTTGGTATGCTGATGGTTCTGCCCTTACAGGAAACGAATACTATGAACTCAAACAGCAAATAGGCATCTACCCTAAAGACGAACTTATATCCTGGAATTGGGATGATGTGAATCTAAGAAACGAAGCACAAGGTATACAACCTAAGAAAGTTGATTCTATTCAGTATAAAGTCATTGAACAACTAAAGAAAGAAGATTTCGATATCATCTATGATGACGACTATTCCGGTGAAGCTGCTGATGTTGTGACTATTAAAGCACATAGTGATAAAATTGAAATAAAGCTCTATCACTTAAAGTTTGCTTTGGATGGTGTGGTCAGTAACCAGATCAAGAATTTTTATGAAGTCTGTGGACAAGCTCAAAAGTCTGTGCATTGGAAACATAAATCCGGCAAGGACTTCATTAATCATCTCCTTAGACGGGAAACTAAATCAAAGAACGGCCTGTTCAGTTCCCGACTTGAAAAAGGTGACAGAAATGATTTGGTAAAATTGTTGGGGATATTAAAAAATGAAATTCCTGTGGAGTATGAAATTTTAATTGTCCAACCAGGGCTATCGAAGGCAAAAGCGTCTAATGATATTTTAACATTATTAGGTGTTACGGCTACCTACATTAAGGAATTTGCAGATATTAACCTTAAAGTAATAACGAGTAAATAAGCAAATATGGAATACACATACGAAGAAGTTCTTGAAGCATATATAAAGTTGAAAACATATATCTACTATGATTCAACTAATTTGTTTATGCGGAAGCAATTGGCAATTTTTGAAACCAATCTTGCCGATAGTGACGACTTATTTGTAGTCATAGGAGAATATAATGGATTTGCAAAAGAATACGATGTTGATATTGAGGATGATGAAGATATAGCTTTGTATGAAAGGAAGCTAAGAATATTTACAGTAGCACTGAACACTTTTCATGAGAATCCCAAATTTTTTGAACGTTTTTTAGGCCGTATAAAAACAAAGTTTCTTCCTAAGAAAATAATCGGCACTAGATCAGAATCTCAAATTATCACAAATAAACGCACTAACAGTGAGTATAATATTGAAAGGTCAACTGTATTCATAGATGCGCCAATAGAAATTCACTTAACTTCTGTTTTGTGGATATTAAAGGAAGGAGTAACGCTTGACAGGACATTATTTGATAACTGTTTTGGTAACAGATTAATTCTTAATAAAGAAGAGGACAAGGTAGTTCAGGGATCTGGGTTATTTAAGCCCTATCCAAAACAATATCAAAAATGGAGGGATGAATCAGTAAAGGTCGCACGTGAACATTTAGATAGGAATAAAGATGTGTTGATTCTCAACTTGGATATAAAGGATTTTTTCTACTCTGTAAGATTAGATCCAAAGACTATACAATCACCGTACGCTAATGGTAGGCGAAAGAAAATGTTTCAATCAATAAACAATCTCTATCTTGTATTTGAGGAAATACATAAAACCTTCACTCAAAAATTATTGAGGTACCATACTCCTTATAATTTTGTTCATGAAGTATCAAATAAACAAAAAGAATTGACCCATTATATATTACCTATAGGGCTTCTCTCCTCTTTCATTCTTGCTAATCATTACCTGAAAGATTTTGATAGCAGAGTTTTGAAACATGCAAGGCCTTTGTATTATGGTCGATATGTAGATGACATATTAATGGTGATAGCGAATCCAATTTTACCGGAAAAATATGAAGACGATCCCATCCCGAAACTAAATTTCAACTTTGAGCAATATCGTGATTGGGTAAATAATGAAAAGCCGAGATACGATAACAAAGAGCAAATATTGTTTGGAGAAGACGAAGTTTTAACCACAACTGATTTTAAAAACAATCTCTCTGATATAGAGCAATTTATTTTATTGAATTTCCATCCCATTATTTCTGTAATTGATAAGCCCGCAATATTGGGGATAGATAACTCTAAAAAAGGAACGGAAAAGGTTTTCAAGCTAAATAGTTTCCCCAGATTATATTGTCAAAGTGACAAAACATTACTTTACTATTTTGATAAGGATGAATCTTCTTTAGTAATAGACAAACTGAAACGAGACCTTGAAGAAAAGTCAAGCGAATTTAGAAACTATAATGACGAAGAGGATCTTGAAGATTTTGAAGAAAGTGCGTACCACTTATTATATGATGGAACTGAAGGCAAAGTCCGAACGCTTAAGGATTATAAAGAAGACAAATTTGGCTTATCAGTTTTCCTCTCAAAAAGGATATTTAATTCGCTTCGCAGAGCCGATAAAATTTCAGAAGATGAAGCAAGCAAAATAGTCAAATTCTTTCAAGGTGAAAATGCTCTTAACCTTTATTCACTATGGGAACGGGTTTTTGTATTTCTGCTTGTGAATAATAGACCTGAAGCATATGTTCACTTTTATTTAAATTGTTGTGAAGCAATTAAGAGAATACGCTGTAAAGATAGTCTATCGACCATCTCAAATGACGACTATCAAGCAAATGTATTAGAACATCTCGATAACGCAAATGAATTGACATTATCGCTTCACCCCAAATTTTTATCAGAAGTTCAAAGAGTGAAAAGGACTTATCACTTCTCTTTCAATGCCTTAAAGAATGATTTGTCTTTTTACAAAGACAAATACAGTCCTACTGATGAAGATTCTTATTTCATTACAAGATACAGACAATCCAATCTCATAAGACACCATTATGTATCACAGCCATTATTGTCCTATACAACTGTTAGAAAAAGAGACTATCAAAATTATACTAACCTAAAAATCCCTTTCTGATGTACAGAATAAATGATGACAAAATAAAACACTCTCCTAGGGCATTAAAGTTCTGGGAATGTTGTTTAGCCATATTCTATGAGAATTTAAGTCAGTTTAGGCAGGACCGACAGTTCTCTGATGAAAACGATTCAAAAGTTAACATAAATGATTTAGTTCTTGATAAAGATGAATCATTATTTTATTTAGATAAAGCGTTCAACTATTATGTATTAGCAAATAGGCCGCATCGCCCGTCGTATGAATTTGAGAATATAGAGTCATACAAGAATGAATTATACCAAAGAACGGTAAGGCCTAGACAAAATAGAAATAAACCTCATTTTATTTTGAAGCAGGAATTTATAGTCAATAATTCTACAAAATTATCGACTCCAAAAATTGCCGTAGCAAATACCAAAGTCTTAGAAGAGAATATTAAAAATAGTCTGAGGGGAACACCAAATCTTGAAGGAACTAGATTTGATACTCTTTATAGAATTTTTCAACAAACAAAAGAAGAAAAAGCTGATATACTTATATTTCCGGAATGCTTCGTACCCATTGAATTACTCGATAGAATTACTTGGTACGCAGTGAATGAGCAGAAGCTTGTTGTAACAGGATTAGAACACGTTACTATTGATGGAGTCTCTTTTAATTTTATTGTTACTATTTTGCCTTTTGAAAAAGACGGAATTAAAGACGCTGTTGTGGTGTATCGGTTAAAAAATCATTACTCCCATGCTGAAGCATTAATGATTAAAACAAATCATTATAAAGTGCCTCATCCAACGCAGTATATCTACGATTTGTTTATATGGAGAGGAATTTATTTAGCTCCATATTACTGTTTTGAACTGGCTGATGTTAAGCATAGGAGCCTCTTCAAAGGGAAAATAGACTTATTAATAGCCTCTGAATGGAATTCTGATACAAATTACTTTTCCAATATTATTGAGTCCATTTCAAGAGACCTCCACGTTTATGTTGCTCAAGTAAACACGAGTCAATTTGGAGACACCAGAATTACCCAGCCTTCTAAAACGGAGAGAAAAGATATTCTTAAACTTAAAGGAGGTGATAATGACACCATTTTAGTGGGTAAAATTAATCTTAAGACATTAAGAGAGTTTCAAACAGAACTTTATATGACAACAAAAGACGACAAGACATTCAAACCTCTTCCGCCGGAATTTTCACTGGATGATGTGTTAAAAAGAATAAATAATGAATCCGTTTTATAAAGAATAGTGATTGATATTTTGAAAGAGCAACAACTATACACCAAATACGACCTCCTACTTCCCTCAAAATTTGATGGAGGCTATTTGATTATTGCTCTTTATGAACAAATCAAAAACCGTGAAATCGAAGAATATTTTACACAAAAGGAAATCAACGAAATACTTACGGATATAAAAGCTGAATTTAATCTGGAATCGATTCGTCCATGGAACAACATTAAAGATAACCTGTTCCACTATTTCCTACGAAGCCATCCTGATGAAGTTTGGAAATATTGTCTGACAGATTATGCCAAAAGTGTAGTGGATTTGATGATAAGCAAATTAGAGAACCCATACAAGAACCATCCACTGAAAAAAAGCGTTCAGGACTCCTTTACCATACGTCATGGTGAAATCAAGACCATTGAAGAACTTGAACGAAAATTTGGACGAATATTTATTCAGGGCTCAAAGAAAATCATTACTGATCATTTAGAAGCGTTGGAAGATGAATTAAGGGAAGCTTATAAAGAGCTAAATGATATTCTTCGCAAAGAGGACGAACAAAGTGCAACTTCTTTGGTCAGAGAGTTTACTGTTGTTTTCAGGAAGTTTGGAGAACGAGCGGAAGATATTACGGAAGCCATCATTTCCAAAGACAAATTTCTTGGTGACCTGCAAAATGTGGTCGATAACTTTTATGGAAAGATGGAAGACGATGGGAAATTCGATACTGACAATGTACAGAAAAGTAAAAGTGATTGGGAAAAAGCACAGGAAATATATGCAGATATCAGGGAGTTCTTCAATTCAGTAGACCGTAAAGTACATATTATCCGCAGACAAATCAACCACGCCAGTGAAAAACTGACGGAGTTACAGGAACAGTTTTCTGCACGAGCCTTTTTTAGGTTACAAATAAAAAAACTGCATCGGACAGTCTTGGAAAGCTCGCAATACACTCCTGAAGGTGTCAGGTTTAGTAACAATTTTCCGCTAAAGCAAGTGGTATATGAGCCTGTCCGAATGTTGTACCCAAGATATTACGAGTTTGAGCCTCCAAAACCTAATATTATTGTAAACGTTGAAGTTGATGAAACGTATGAACGTAACGAAAAGCAGAAAATAGCAAAAGAAATCAACCGTCAGCAAATCATCAATCAATGGGTTGACAAAGCCAAAGATATTCTGGAAAGCAAAGGGCTGTTGACTTTAGATGAACTTATGAATAGTATCGTGGATGAAGAAAAAGACCTGTCTATCGCTTACCAGGTAGCATCCCGTATGACAGCTTACACTTCGGAGAATAGCAATGTATTGATCGATGTAGAGCGAAAAATCATTTCCTTATCACAAGAAAATCTATCCCTATGGAAAATGAAAATTATGAAATAAGCGATTATTCTTTTCTGTCAGAGGAAAGCGTTGAAAAGCATTTTGCAGACATCAATATTCTGCTGTTGTCGGGCAAACATATTGACCACAAGTATTATGCAGAATATACCGTATTAGAAAGCCATGAGGCACAGTGGAGAAATTTTTACAGCAGCCTATACAGGCTTAATCTTGTTGCTGATATTTCTGATAGAAGTCGATATTATTATCTCGATTTCACGGAAAACGGGAAAGGAAAATTAAGCGACGCAAGCCGCAATAAAGAGCTAACCGAATTACAAACACTGATTGGATTGACACTTTTGGATATGTATTACCAAAAGTATTTTGACGAGGAAAAGATTATTCACTGGAATGACATCAAAACACAAATCCTCGAGAGTGACCATCAGGAAGCATACAAAAGAATTTTGTTCAATGATATAAGGGATTCTTATGATGCAAAAGAATGGAGTACAGTAGAAAACAAATTTGGTAAAACGATAGACCGTTTTGATAAATTAGGCTGGGTAGAAAAGCAATCTGGAAGGAATGAAGAATTGGGTTTTGAAATAAGACCCGCTATTCACCGTTTAACCAAACTGTATCAGGAAGAACTTCATAATTTTGAGTTATTTAGTCAGCAACTTAAAAATGATGAAGCACTATGAGTTATCCAAGAATCTATTCCTTATCCACAGTTGGTATTCTGAAACACTATATACACGATTATCTATTTCATCCGACAAGAACAGATTTTGTTGGCGCAAACGGTGTCGGAAAATCCATTATTGCCGATTTACTCCAAATGATTTTTGTGTATGATAAAGACCTTATCAAATTCGGGACTGATGGGGTAAAGAAAGAAGAGCGACAAATCAATACACTTCCCTATAAAACAAAATGTGCCTACTGTTTTTTGAATATTGAGGTAAATTCCGGTAAATTTATTATCACCGGAATACAGATAAACAGTCAGAAAGGCAAGCGTATTATTCCTTTTGTCATCACCAAGCAGGCAGATATAAACCTAAAAATAAATGAACTGGCTCTTGAAAAAGAAGAACTGATTTTCGCCAAAGATTTATTAAAACAAAAGGAATCTGGGGAGAAAGAAATAGAGGACATACAGGATTTAGCAACATTCCTTTATGAAAAGCATGGACTTCGATTGAACTTCTTCAGTAACAATGAAACTGTCAACACTTATTACAAGTTCCTTTATGACAAAAATGTATTACCTCTGAATCTTAGCCAGGACAAAAATCTAAAAGCTTTTGCTAAGGTCATACAATCCTTTTCAAAAGCTAAAACACTAAATTTAAGCGGTAACCAGGCTTCCAGAAACTTAAAAGAATTTCTCTTTGAAGAATCCGATGAAGATATTCTTGCCAACTTTCAAAAAGAGCAATCCGAACTGGAAAAGATATTAAGAGAATATGAAAGTCTTAATAAAGACATTCAAAATTTGTCCAACAAGCAAAAGAGGTTAACCAGTTTACGAGAGTTGGAACAGTCTTACAAAGTGAAATTTAGATCTTTTAAAGAAGCTGAATTACAAAACGCCTATATAGAACTAAAGCAATTAGAACAAAGAGAATCAGAAGGAAAGGCACTGATAAGGAACCAAGAAACTGAATTTGCTGAACTAAAAACGGCTATCGAAAATCTTCCAGCAGAAGAAGAAATAATAAAAAAGAGTTACGAGGAAGCAGATGAAAATTTTAATATGTTCAACCGTTATCAAGACTTATCGTATAGCATAGAAAAGTTAGGTGAAGAGATCAACGAGCTTAAAGTGCTTATACTTCCAGAAGTAGATGAAAGTTGGAAAAATGGGATACAAAGATTAGATATTTCAAACAGAAATAATCAGGATATAAAAAGAGTAATTGCTTTGGCAAAACCTTATTTGGAAAAGTATAAAACACTTGAAAATATTGTCACAATCCGAAAAGAGCAATCAGAGATCTTGGGTGAATTGAAATCATCCTTGAAAAAGGAGAAAACAACCAAGGAAAAACTATTATCGCTATTGCAAAAGAATGATGAAAATGGTCTTTTGCATTGGTATATCAAGAATTTACCAAAATTAGGCGACGAACAATTACAAGTTGTTTTGCACTACGCAACCATACCTATTTCTGAAATTACTAATCCTGATAATTCATCTCAATATATCAATCCTGATGAATTGATTGATGGTTTTAATGCTAACCCATCCAAGGATGGTTTTTGGCTAAAGTTGGGTGCATTGCACCAGTTCATCCAATTCAACTCCGATGCAGAACTGTTGGGACACAGAACGAATTTGGAGCAATCTGTGAATCAACTAATTCAAAAATTGAACACAGAAACCTCTACGATAGATAGTAAACTGGAAGCATTAGCAAGCATTGCGGATGCAAAGCCTTACGATATTAATCTTTTTGACTATTGTTTTGACATAGCTATTGTTGAAAATGGCGATATAGAAAAACTAAGAAGCGCAGTAGCCTGTATCTTACAAATTGATGAAAAGATTTCGCAATTACAATCGCAAAAGAAAAGAGAGGAAGAAGAATTATGTACAATTAAAAACCGATTTAAAGTTGAATATGATGAGCCGGAAGTCATAAAAAAGGAATTATTGAGGGTTCGTAAAGAATGGAGCGATAAGAAAGATAAGTTTTATGAAGAAAAAGGAGCTAAACAAAGTAAGTTCAAATCTCTGGAAAGTAAAATAAAAGATGATAAACAAGACTTGCAGAGAATCACTGGTAATCTAACTAAGAAGCAAACAGAATTCACTACGTTCAATAATGCTTATTACCAACATTTCCAAGAGAACATAACAGACTTTCCTTTAATACCTAGGAACACTGAGGAATTGGAGCAAGCCTATAATGGGCTGTGGGAAGAATATAAAACAGCATTTATTGGCATTTCGAATTTATTTGAAGAAACGAGTGATGAGAAGAATCCGGCAGTACAATTAACGATTAAACACCAGGATTTTTCATTCAGGGTTTTGGAAGAAGCATTATTGGGCAACAAAATCAAATCTACTGATGATATCACTACTGCGTTAGATGAAGCTAATCAAACCCGAACAACCATAGCTAATGGAATCAGGGATAATATGATTAAGATATTCAATAAAACTACTGAGCGATACGAAAAATATGATAACCAAGTAAAAAGAATAAATGCGTTCTTTATTGACCGAAAAATTAGTGGCAGATTTTATTTCAAACTCGAATTTGATGGCAACAAGGAAATAAAGATTGATGATATCAAACAGATGGCCTATGAGGTTAGGAATACAGCGACAAAGGGGGAATTACAATTTGGACAATCTATAATAGACTTCATTGAAGATTTTTTCAAAAAGCATGCAAAAATTAAAAACAAAGTTCCAATTGAGAATTTGCTAAATCCAAAAACATATTTTGAACTGTCAGCTAAGCTCACGGATCAGTTTGGAACAGAGGTTCCCGGCAGTACCGGAGAAACTTACTCTGCTATCGCATTGCTGGGTATCGCAAGGCTCTCTGCCGTTCAAAAAGAAAAGCGTAAGGGTTTAAGGTTTATCATTTTGGAGGAATTAGGAAGTCTCGATAATACAAATTTTAATACTTTTCCTGCCATTGCAGAGGAATTTCAGTGCCAGATTATAACAATGGCTCCCCACACATTTAACATTGGCATGTCCGATGAATGGTATGCACATCATTTGATTATGGGAAAAGAGGATGATAATATCAACTATTGCCCTTCAGCTTCTTATTTTAAAACAAAGGATAGCAATGAAGATCTGAACATCTATATAAACAGAATTGCGCAATGAATTGGATTGAGCTAAGAGCATTAAATAATCTATATACAAATGGTGAGATAAAACTGAATAATACCTTAGCAAAAAGTGGTGAAATCAATTATTTGATCAACTCCCTGAGGATACTTGACAGGTCACATAATAAACTCTTTACTTTGAATGGATTTACTGATATATATGAAAAGGAATATTTAGAAAGGTATACTAGCTATGAGGATTTCTTACTAGAAAATGGGCTGTTAAAACCCCAACTTCGTTTTGAAGAAAATGACATCAAAATATTGATGAATATCCAAACCTGGAAAAATGAAGGCATATTGGAAGAATTAAGGAAACAGATCATCGCTTCAGATGAATCTTTACGAGGAGTTTCCTTAATGTTTTTTAAGAATGAGAAATATCTGGATAATAAATCCTCCCTGATTGATGCCTTAAAACAGATATTGGAAATCGAACATTTTGCCAATGAAAAAGACCAGCAATACATTTATAAGTTGGAATGCCATAATCCTAAGGCCATTGTCCTATGTGAAAATCTCGATTTCCTCACCAAACCTGACAAACCTCGTCAACACGGTATAGAGCTTTGGTATGCGGGTGGTAAAAACATAGGTAAACTAGATTATGCTGATACAAGAAGTTTACCCATTTATTATTCCTGTGATTGGGATTTTGACGGCTTATTTATCATTTATCCTCTGGTAAAAGATAAAATACCAGAGATTCGACTACTCACGCCGAACGGAGCCCCAAGAGGGATTGAGGAAACGGGCCATAATAGTAAATGGACTATTAAGGATAGAAATATAGACTATCTATTAACCCATACACAAAGAGATATCATTAAACGCCTAGCCCAAAATAATCAATGGATTATAGAGGAGTCAAACAACCTCTTGAAGATGTTGAATATCACTCCAAATACTCCTTAATATTCTTGGTGGCAATCTTGATAAATTTTGGATTGGTAAACATCGTTTTCTTCCGGTCACTCCAATTTTCAAGATGGTTGGTGATTTCCGGGAGGGAATCGACCTTATTTTCCGTCATTATAAAATCAATGGTAGATAATAATTCCAATCCAAAGGGGGAGTAAAATCCGGATAGGAATTTTTTGGTTTTTTCGGCCGTCTCCTTCAAGGCAAGATTCTCTTTCTTTTTCAGGAAATTATTCACGTCATGTTCCCCGTCCGGAACAAGCCTTAATTCTTCAAAAGGTCTTTTGTCTTTGGCATTATATCCCGTTATATAACTGCCATTCATATAATATAACACGTGCTTGACCTTGCCGGAATAAGGCCCATAAAAGTTGGGCTGAAACTGGAGCTTAAAGTATTCTTTCGCACCAAAGCGCTGAAGAAAATAGGCTACCTTTTCGGCAGCGAATTCCGACACGAACTCGCCATTTTTTACCAAGTCGTATAGTACACTCAATAACATTGCCCTGGCGGGGGTCAATTTTACCCGTTCTTTTTTAAGGGCCTCCTGTATGGACAGGTTTGGCTCGTATATATAAATATCACGGTTTAGTCCGCACAAATACTTTTCCAACAATGATTTAACAATATTCCAATCCAACCCACCATTACCAGCACCTAGTGGTGGTATGGCGATAGACTTAATGTTTTTTTCGTTGATGATGCGGACCAGATCAATCAAACCAGCTTCTATATAACTATATTCAGACGGTTTTCGCCAATTCGTTTTTGTCGGAAAATTGATAATTATTTTCTTTCCCCCAAGGAGGGATTTATCTTCTGTTACCAAAAGTTTGCCTATGCCGATCTCTCCGTCTTTGCAAGCTTTTTCGTAGACATTAAAATTATGAGGAAATTGGTTTTTGAATTGCAATGCAATCCCCTTACCCATCACACCTACCGTATTCACAGTGTTCACCAGGGCCTCTGCCTTACTCTCCAAAAGATTTCCCGAATCGTAGTGAATCATGTGTTAAAAGTAAAAATTATTTTTAATAACCACAAATCTTTCGCCGATGCCATACTCCATCAACTTGGCCTTTGCCTGTTCATTGTACACAATATAGCCTGATATAGCATTTAAAGGAATGTCTCCCAACACCAGGAACTCTGCTTCTTTTCGTCTTTTCCTGTCTAAATCTGCCTCATCTCTCCAATACTTGGCATTTATGGCATCAAAGTCCAACAAATTATTAATATCATCAATGTTGTCCGGATAGTATAATGAGCTAAAAGAATCGATCGCATGCCCATCTGTAAATACAAAATCAAGGCTGAGATCAACTATTTTCTGTAAGGTACTTACGCAATATACAATATCCTCGGGTGCCGTTGCCGGCACGTTGTTAAATCCCCTTTGCATGACAAATAGCATGGGTGTCCTTGCGCCAAAATAAAAGGGTATATAATCTCCCAGTCTTTTACCATTGTCCAGCAAATGGTTCGTCCGTGTGGATATTAAGCTCTGGTCGCCTACTGAAACAAACTGTGGATTTGCGTGGGGAGAGGATACATGGGTAATGCCAAATTCCAGTATATGTGGAATATTCCCTATATGGGTCATTCTATACAGATAAATTTTGTCGTGACTCGGCATCGCACAAATATAGTTTAATTATTTACACCTAGTTTGCGTAACAACTCCCGCCCCTTCCCTGTCAACCGGTACATCTGCTTGCTACTATTAACATCTTCCTCGGTCATTTCAATCATTCCAATATCTATAAGAATTTTCAAGGATTTTTCAATGTTCTTTGGCGAATAACTATAAAGTATCAACTTAAACAGATCTTGCCCCTTTTTAGGTCCTTTTCTTAAAACGTATAGCATCCCGGCCATCCTATAATGTGCTGGGGTGAGGGAGTCGATATTTTTCGATGGAACGATTTCTTCGAGTTCTGTGATTATTCTATCCAGAATTTGCCAATTGTATTTAGGTATAGAGCGTGATTTTCGGTATTTAAAGGGTTGCCCCTTCTGTTTCAATTTCTCCAAAACACCTTCATCAACCAAAGTATTAAAAGCATAATCAATTCTGGATTCGTCATAAATCCAACGATAAAGCAACTTCATTTTTCTTGTTGCATTTGCCACCGTTTTATAGTCAGTCATGTAATCGGATTTAAGCAGCCGAAATTCTACGGCTCTTTTTGGTCGTGGCTTTTTATTGATCGCTTTAATATAATGTTCGTTATTTCTGTGCTTTAAAATCCCCTTTCTTCTCAGATCTTTCCATGTTGGTAGTAGAAATTCGGGATCAAGTATAATTTCTTTTTCGATTTGATATAAATCAGAAAGCTCATCAAGTTCTTCTTCTGAAGAAATTTCACCATCCTCTATTCGTCTCAGATTAGTAATTGGAATTTTAGTGAGGAAGTTAACTTCTTTAACTGTTAAGAGCAGTAATTCTCTTAAAAGACGGTATCTGTAGCCAATTTGCGGATTTTCCAGCTTTTCCATATGAAAAGCTACCAACTACTTAATTAAAAAAAATTATTAATTTTGGATTTTATGAGAATTATATTTAATATTGCGTTATTAATAATACGAGGATTTAGAATCCTCTCAGTTAGGTATTGACATAGAGTCTCGCGTGCAAATTCCGAGTTTTGCTTTTACGGACGAGACAATAGGTTTAACGCCCATAGTGATTATTTTGTGTACCTTTGGTACATGCTATAGCATTATGGGCCCTATTGTACTGTTCCGAAGGCCCTCGGAAGCCTGCACGACAGTATTTTTAGGGCTCGCTATAGTTAGTGTATCCCTATTATATTTGAGACTCGTTACTTGGTAACGAGTTATGAAAAGAAGAAACAAAACCAATTTCTGTAAAGATCTTGCCCCCTTCCAAAATCGGAATCGGGGCGGTTTTGTTTTCTTCATTTACCAACCAACAACCTCCTGCCCATTCGACATCCTGTTCGCTAAAAAGCCCAAAAATCCCATTTAAGTTTTGTTTCGCTCACCGGATTGCCTCCAATTCTGTGGCTAATCCGTTTTCTTAATTTTTAATTTTTTAACTTAAAATGAAACGAAGTGAAGCAAATTTTACGCTTAGGGGAAAGGTATGGCCTGCTCCCTATCAAAAGACACATTCTTTATACACTTTTAATATCTTTATATATCCTTCTATTGCCAACGGGTTTTGCCCGTGCCCAATCTGTCAGTGTTAAAGACCTTGGTATCCCCGAAGGCGGCCTTAAGATCGGCGATACTATCCCCGAAGCCCTCTGGCACCTGCCCTTGCAGGTGGTCAACCATCCGGAGGGTAAGGATACCATTACCCTGAACGATTACCGGGGCAAATTGATCATATTGGATTTTTGGGCAACTCATTGTTTACCCTGTATCGGATCTCTTAAGAGCTTGGATATCCTGCAAAAACAATTTAACACCAATTTACGGGTGTTACCCGTAAGTGAGGAAGATCCTACAGTTATACGACAGTTCCTGGGTCAACACAACTGGCGACTACCTTCTTTAGCTAACCAAACCCTTTTAAAAAAATATTTTCCCTTTTTATATATTCCGCATCAGGTTTGGATACATGGAAAAACCGTCATGGCTATCACCGATCATAAGTCGGCTGATAGTCTCCATATTGCCACAATTATTAATGGTGGTGACATCAAGCTCAAACCTAAAACTGATGTGCTTTTCAAGGGATGGGAACCCACTGACCAATATATCAAAGAAAGGGGAAAACCCTTCATTATGCATTCGGTACTTAGTGAATATCTGGAAGGACTAGGGGGAACAGCCATTACATCCAATGATAGCCTAAACATTTGCTACTTTAATAATTTTCCTATTATGCAAATGATTGTTCTTACACTTCGTGTCCCTTATAACCAGGTAATACTGGAGATTAAAGACCCATCGCGAGTATTTCCTATGTCTGATTCGCGAAGAAACCGGTATTGTTACCAGCTTTTGGCTCCCAAAACGATGGATAAGAAACAATTCAGGAACCGGATTGTCAATGATCTTTGCAGTTCGTTTGGATTGGTTGTCAGCCAGGAGGTGCGCAACATGCCTTGTTATGTCATCCTTGAATCTGCCCGTAGCCGTCCATTAAAGCAATTATCCTCTGATATGGATTTCAACACTTTTATAGACTTGTTGAATTATCGCGAAAAATGGGCTGATAACCCAATCAGGTTTATCAATAAATCGGTTCACAAAACTGACCAAGTTCCGGGTTTAACGGTAAATGACGTACTGGGCCTTCGGAACAACCTTACCCGGCTCAAAAAATATTTATCTGCCTATGGATTCAGGCTGGTCAGCGCGACGAGGCCCCTTAAGGTGACCGTTATCTCAGACGCTTCAATATCCCTTCCATAATAATTAGCTAATTAACATGAATAGAAATTTATATCTGAAAGTGGTAACAATATTTTTTGCCGCAACAACTTATATCTGCAGCGCGCAAACGCGCCAGATCAGTGGAAAAGTGATAGATAGTATTTCTTCCACCCCATTGATGGGAGTGACTATCCAGAACGGCACCCAGAAAACCGTCAGCGACGCTAATGGTTTATTTTCGATTGCCTTGCGCGAGGATGTGGCTGTGATATTCACCATCCTTGGTTATCATCGAAAAATAGTCGTCCTATCTGCTAGCGACCCATTTCCGGTTATCGACCTTCAACCTGCGGCAAATTTGCTCGATGAAGTCGAAGTGGCCAACACCGGATATCAAAAAATACCATTGGAGCGGGTTACAGGTTCATTTAGCGTCATCAATCAAAAGTTATTAGACAGAGTTGTCTCAACAAATGTCCTGAACCGCATTGAAAATGTAGTTCCGGGGTTGTTGTTCAATAAAGGGGATGCAGCGCAAACCGACCCATTCCTAATCAGGGGCCGGAGCACGATCACCGCGGATGCCCAGCCACTCATTGTCGTGGATGATTTTCCATACGACGGCGACATTAGAAATCTGAACCCAAATGATTTCGAACAAGTCAGCATACTGAAAGATGCTGCAGCTGCAAGTATTTGGGGTGCCCGTGCAGCCAATGGCGTGATTGTCATAACCACAAAACGAGGACAGTTCGGTGCTCCTACCTGGACATTCACCGCAAATACAAGCCTGCAGGGGCGACCTGACCTGAATAATGTAAGTATAATGAGCAGTGCAGACCGTGTAGAATGGGAACGGATGTTATTTGAACAAGGATATTATAATAATGCCAAAAATCCAACTACCTTATTAAACAAAGTAAGCCCTATACCGGGAGCTGTAGAATTAATGATTAAAAACCCAGCTGATCTGGAGGAACGTCTAAGTGAACTTAAGAAACAAGATGTGCGGGATGACCTGAAAAAGTACTTTTATCAAACCAGCCTTAAGCAACAATACAACTTAAGCATTAGCGGCCGAGGAAAAGACCTTTCATATTTACTCTCGGGTGGATATGACCGTAACAGTACCAATCTAAACGGCGAGCAATATGAACGGGTTTCCATTCGCAGCCAAAACAACTATCAACTTACTGGGAAAATAAACATTTTTGCTGGTATGGCTTATACCGAAAGTTTTCAGCAAACCGGGGAAAATCCGGGTCTTAACCTATCACCCACACGCGGTTTGAGCCCATACGTTCGGCTAATTGGGAATCAGGGGGAAGCCCTGCCTTATTATGGGGATTACCGTAAGGGGTTTCTCGACACGGCTGGTTCCGGGTTATTACAGGATTGGGTGTGGAGGCCATACGATGAAATTACCTTGCGCGAAAATAAAAGCCATGTGCGCGATATGACATTAAACACGGGACTTGAATATCAGGTTCTCCCGGGATTGGATCTGATACTGAAATACCAATATGAAAATCAATTAGAAGCTGGTAAAGATCTTCATAGTGAAAATTCCTATTATGCCCGTGACATGGTTAACCGGTTTGCACAGGTTAGTGCAGAAAGTGGCAGCGTAGCATACCCATTGCCTATGGGCGGTATATTACAGGAAAATAATAGCGACCTCGGGGCACACCAGGGGAGACTACAATTTAACTTTATGCACCATTGGGGCGTCCGTCATGAAATAAGTGGCCTCGCCGGCTATGAGATCCGCAACAAAGTTACGCAAACCTCGAATTACCTGCTATACGGTTATCGCGCGGAATCTGCTGCTATCAACTCTTCTGTAGATTTCCAACATAATTATCCATCAAATATAAATGGAAATACTACTAAAATTCCCAATAGTCAAGGGATCGGAAAACAAACAGACCATTTTATTTCTTATTTCGCAAATGCAGCTTATACCTACCTAAAGCGTTATACATTATCAGCTAGTCTACGAAAGGATGAAGCTAATTTATTCGGCGTAGCGGCCAATCAAAAGGGAACACCTCTTTGGTCCTCTGGGATAGCATGGCGGATTGACGAAGAGAAATTTTATTCCGTTTCGTTTTTGCCAAGATTGAAGTTAAGGGCCACCTATGGAATAAACGGTAACATCTCAAGGCGATCTTCCGCCAATACAACCGTAATTTTCCTTTCTGGCGGGGATTCACATTCTTTTACAGCGGCGCAGATCTTAAATCCACCCAATAAAAACCTCCGTTGGGAAAAAGTAAAAAATTGGAATGTAGGAATCGACTTTTCATCTGCGCTCAATCGTGTGAGTGGAACCATTGAATTATACAGGAAAAATGCTGTCGACCTATTGGCTGAAGCTCCTACAGACCCAACCATGGGCTTCACTTCTATTTATGCCAACGTGGGTGGAATGAAGGGAAGCGGCATGGATATTTTATTGGAAAGTCAAAATATTAAAGGGTGGTTTAGTTGGAGAAGTAACTTGATATTTAGTATTGCAAAAACCGAGGTTACAAAATACCTCATGCCGGTTAGCAGCAATGGTTTTACCTATGCCGCTTCTGGCATGAGCGTTATGCCCGTGGTGGGAAAATCCCTTTACAGCATATATAGCTATTCATGGGCTGGTTTAGATCCGCAGGATGGGGACCCGCAATTTTTTCTGAATAATAGCCGAAGTAAGGATTATCCGACGATCTATAGCCTGCCCTTGGAGGATATGCAGTATAATGGCCCCGTGCAGCCAACGCATTTTGGTGCCTTGCGAAATACTTTTTCTTTGCAAAATATGGAACTGTCTTTTAATATAAGTTTCAAAGCAGGCAACTTTTTCAGAGTAAATAGTATCTATAACAGTGGTATTATAAATGGATCGACGGGTCACGGAGACTTTGGCAAGCGCTGGCTAAAACCCGGCGATGAACTAAAAACAACTGTTCCATCCATGATCTATCCTGCAGATCCTATTCGGGACCAATTGTACCAATATGCTTCTTCTCTGGTTGCCCATGCCGATGAAATCAGGTTTGATGATTTAAACATATCCTATGCGATCGATAAAAAGAATTTGGGTAAAATACGTGTACATCAAGCGAGGGTATTTATATATCTATCTCAGCTTGGGATGATATGGGCTTCCAATAAAGCCGGCATAGACCCTGATTTTAACAATGTTCCCAAGGAAGCTCCCACCTTTTCATTGGGATTAAATATCAAGTTTTAATTAATTAATCAAATGATGAATACAAATTTATGTGCCTTTGGTATCATGGCGTGCATGCCATTTCTAATAAGCTGTCGAAAAGAGTTTCTCGATGCTAAACCATCCCAGTCATTGGTTGTTCCCAGAACATTGGATGATTATCAAGCCATCCTTGACCATGATATGTATGTTAATGGCAGTGGAACGTCGATGCGGGGGCCAGTACCTGCGTTGGGAGAAATTTCCGCAGATAATTACTATGTGCTAGATGAAGATTTCAACAACCGACTAACTCCCCAGTTAAGCAATTATTATGTATGGAGCGAACATCCTTACACGGGCGATGATGAGAATAGCTGGAATTATCCGTACCTGGTGGTCTTTTACAGCAATGTGGTATTAGATGGGCTAAAGACTTTAGACAGGTCTTCAGAACCCGAAAAATATGACCTCCTCACGGGCGAGGCCTTATTTACAAGAGCTCACGCGTTTTATCAGCTTGCCCAGGTCTTTGCACCTTTCTATATAAAGGATAAAGCAGCGACCGAGCCAGGCATACCTCTGCGTCTAAGTGCAGACATTAACGAAAATAATTATTGGGCTACTTGCAGTGAGACCTATAATCAAATTTTGAAAGACCTGCTTGAGGCAATTCCTTTATTAGCCGACAGGCCATTGATCAAGACGCGGCCTTCCAAAGCAGCAGCCTATGGGATGGTGTCAAGAGTTTATCAAACGATGCAGGTATATGACCTGGCCTCAATTTACGCAGATAGTTGCTTGCAGATTCAACACGATATATTAGACTATAATCAGCTAAATGCTAATCTAACTTATCCCTTTGCTGGGGGAGAACAGGAAAATCCTGAAGTCATTTATTCGTGCAATATGGTCCACAACTCGAAAAATCCGATCAATCCCCTATTTGCAAAAACGGACAGTACCTTGTATTCAACATATGCTGATCAGGATTTGAGAAAAAAAGTGTTCTTTCGGGAAAGCAACGGACAGCGCTTCAAAGGCAGTTATGCTGCTAACACTGTAAATTTTGCAGGCATAGCGGTTGATGAAATATTGCTGATACAGGCTGAATGCTTGGCCAGACAGGGGCAAATAAATGGTGCCATGGACGCGTTAAACGAGTTAATGTCAAAGCGGTGGGACAATCACTCGGCATTTATCCCCATTTTGTCGGTTAATGCCGACGAAGCACTTAGCTTAATTTTGAGAGAAAGAAGAAAAGAGTTATTGTTTAGAGGCTTACGCTGGACCGATTTAAGACGTTTGAATGCTGAAGGTATGAATATTCACTTATACAGGAAGGTAAATAACAAGGTTTACGATCTACCTCCAAATGATCCAAGATACACATTACCCATTCCGGACATCGTACGCTCCTTTCAATAAAAAACCCCGGCCGAAAACATGATAGGCCGGGGTTTTTTACAAAAGCGAGAACTTCTTCATTTACTGTCCTAGCTCTTCAACATAACGCGTCTGGTCGGCATCATCCTCGTCAGCTACAGTCACAGTGTGCGTGGGTGCTGTATTAAACCCAATTGCACAGATCACATCGGTCTCTTCTGGAATGCAATCCCCGGATGATGGTTCTTCACCCTGCCCTGCGGGAGAATACGTATTATTTGACAGATTTTTAACATACCAGAACAAACCATCAGCATAGGTGTTCTTTCCTTCCACGTTTTTGTAAGCGCTAAATCCAAATGCACATACAAGGGCAGTGAGCCCGAAAATTAAATTTTTCATATCTTTTACCTTTCTGTTTAATTTTTTAAAGAAAAATAAAGACTGTTTATCCTACGCAGGCCATCCCATGGCATACGCTATTTGGGTAAAATTCTTCCCATGTTGCCGTCATGGATCCATCTTTTTCCCTCCTTTCCTGGTTAACAGGGCACCGGTGGATGCAATCAACAGGGCCGCGTAGTTTAACCATAGCTGCCCTTTCCAGCCCATCCCATCTTTTATGGCGATGCACGAGCAAGCTTCTTTATCAAAAAACTGACGTAGTACCAGTTTTATATAAACAATAAAGACAAGTAAAAGGATCATGCTTAAAAGTAGTCCCCACTTGCGGGTGGGTTTGTACCAAAGCAGGCCGATAATAGCCGATAGTACCACCGGCACGGCATAGCTAAGGAATTGTGACATTCCAACGTCAAACACCTGCCGCTGCATCTTAGCCTGGAACAATCCAAACTCTCTGACGCTATTGCATACATACACGCCAAAATAAAAAATGATTAACCAGGCCATGATCATACCGATGTGTTCGCGACGAAAGTTCAGTATCCGTATAATGTGTCGTTTATTTATTGTTGCTTCCATCTGTTTTAATGGTTAAACTTAAATTCGTCTACTTTCGACCGCCTCGCCCTTTTATCTTCTTCATCCCATTTTTTTTGAATCAATATACTATAGGCATACACTGCTATCAGGATAAAGAGGCCATTAATAACCATATGTCCCATAGCACCCACATGCCTGATCATGAAATTGCATCCGCACGGCAGTCGGTTCATGGCCAGCATGAGGTAAAGGGTATAAATCGTGAACAGCATCATGAGCAAATAGAAAAGGGTCAAACCCAGGAAGCGTGTGGAAGGTATAATGATCAACACGGCAATCACCAGCTCCAGGGTGGGGATAAATAGAGTGAAGAAATCTGCAAATTCTTTCAGAAGCGGTTCATTTTGGATAATGACGTAAAAATGCCCGTTATCAACCCATTTCTCTATGCCGGAGATCAGGAACAGTAGGCTGCACTGCCCGGCGCTGATGTAAGCAAGCAGCACGTGGTTGATGCGGCGTTTGTGTTTCCAATAAATATCAAAACTTGTATCCATGTCTTTTTTCTATTCTCAACCACGCTTCGTGGTAGTACGATACAAGTATACGGCGGGGTTTTACGGATTGAATAGAGTATATAAACTGTCGGTACGTACTGGAAACGGGGTTTTTCCAGACCCCCAACGGATTGTCCGCATTAGGAACATACGTGCTAAAAACGGCCTCCAACGATTGTGGGAGCCGTTTGGGTAGGCCAATATGCCCGGAAATCTCCGGGGGTCTGAAAAAAGTGAAAAAATTTGAGTTTGGTTGATTGAAGCGTGTTATTCTAAGAATCTAATCCGGGTGTGTTCGTTCAGATGCTCAAACAGATCATCAATTGTCTCCGTCCCATACTGGGTTTCGAGGCACTCCCATTCATCCATTTTCAGCGGAAAGAACATCGGATAGGATGATGGCGGGTGTTTTCGCCAGTAACGTATTTCATAATCGGGCGCTAGAACTTGGTTCATGGCCAGTAATACAGATAATATAGCCGTATTTTCTTCCTGAAAGGCGATAACCGCGGTGCGTCCTTTAAAATAGAGCAGGAGGACTTTGTCAGTTTCGGTGGGAAGGATCACCGTACTGTAAAACGGTGCTTCATTACGTGCCAGGGCTGTATGGCAAAAGGCAGTCAGTTCAGTGATACCTTCTTCCTCAAGAAGGAAAAACCCAAATTCTTCCTGGTTACTAATGGCTTCCATGTCGAAATCGCTTGCTTCAATCAGGGTGTTCCTCATCCAGTCTAATTTTTGCACACGTACATATTTAATCTTTGAAACCATATTCCTTTTTCAAATATTTCGCGATCTCAACAACTTTGTCATACCATTTTTTAGCAGGCATATATAAGGCCGTCTTGTCGTGCTTCATGAGGGTTTGCGGCGAAACTTCATTTCCGTTTTTACTGATATGGACAGCCACATAAGCATCTGCTGCTTCCCCTTGGGTTTTATAGGGGTACTCCCCCGTTTTTTGAAGCTTGATGAAATGGATGGCCATGTCGCCCGCGAGATTGTTGGTGCGCAATCGCCTGGCAATTTCTGCGTTGGCAGCCCGCTTTTTCTGATCCACTTGCGCCTTTTTGTCGCGCAAATAGATTTCCATATGGTCTTTTAGGGTGAGGTTATGCGGGTCAAAGACCTTACCCGGCTTGGGATTGTAATGGCTGATGGTTTCCTTCCATGCCCACTACCAGGTTTCCTCGTCCCCTTTTTCGGCCGCTGCTGCAAATTCGGCATCGCGCAGTTCCTTCCAGCGGTTATAGATGCCCATAAAATTGAGGTTGTAATTTACGAACAGTTCCAGCAGGTGCTGTTTCCAGCGGCTGGATACTTTTTCAGCACCCAGCCTGAGGCTTGCCCGGATGAGTTGGGGGATGTAGCGTTTATGCCTGTAGGTAAGTTCCGGGAGCTTGTCTTCATCAAACAAGGCTCGGAAGGCGCTCCGGATCTCCTGGGCATACACGTTGGGCAGTTTGCGTTCTTCAATGGCACGGCACACCACCGGCAAATGCCGGTCTACCAATTGAACCAGTAGCTCTTTCTCATGCCGGGGCAGGGTTTCATCCGGGTCAATGAGGTCCGGATAGTCTTCCTCCAGGCTGTTGAGGCATTCCTGTAAGGCCAGGCCAATCTCGGGCGGCCAGGGATAGCGGTTGGCCATACGGACCAACCTACGATGATATTTATTGAATTTGATGCGCAGCACCGCGGCACGGGCGCAGGCATCCAGGGCCGTGGACAGGTCATCCTGTACGCATCGGCCAGTTCCAGCATCACTGCCGTTTTGTCGCCGGCCTGCTGTTCTTCCGGGGGAAGCCGGGCCCATGCGGCCAGCTTCTTTTCAAGGTTAAGTAAGGTTTCCATCGATTGTTTTAATAAACAGGGACCAGGCTTTCCGGTCTCTGTTCTTTTTATTCTTCGGGATAACTGAAGCTAAGCGTCAATCTTTCCCCGCTTGTAACGGGTCCGTCGGGCACATAGGTGCCCATTGAGCTTTCAATATTCAGCTTTGTTTTTGCGCTTGGAGAGATCAATATGATCCATCATACCATCCGAATACTCGATGTCCTCTACCCCTGGGAAAAGAAACGGTCTGAGCGCGTAGGCCTGCAATTGGTTCTGGCGGTTTTACTGCCCTGCTGGCTAAATAAGAAGCTGGTGGAAGGGTTATTCATCGCTTTTGGGCAAGATTTTGAGAAAAGCGGATTTATGCGTTTTGAAATATGGGTTATTTTCTTTGGAATGCTGATCTATAACTTTCTTTATAAAGACAATTATATGGAGTGGTTGAAAAATGAGAATAGTTATTTCGATGATATTCGCCTGCCAGCGCCCGTAATGGCTGAAGCACCGGCAACGATCCTTCTGCCTGCACCCGTGGGGAGTATCTCAAGTCCTCAGGATGCATTTTGGGGCAAAAATTCCCTTAATGAAAGACGTATTGGCTTTGATGAGATTGCCTGGATCAGGAGCCAGGAAAGCAAGCGCTGGCTGATCACGCTGCAGGGGGAGCGTTTTGAAATCGGGGAAACGCTGGATGAAGCCATAAGAATCCTGAACCCGGGAAACTATTACCGCATAAACCGCGATTATATTGTCAACTGTGGCATCATGATCGGATTTAGCTATTGCAGCGAAAGAAATAAAGAATCAGGAAATATAACCTATTACAAGGATTTGAAGTTTGGCAATGAACAGACGGGAGTGGAGGCTCGGCGCATTCCGAAAGACAAGGAAAGAGCCCTTAGGAACTTAATTCATAAGAACCGGGATGAGAAACGGAATGATTTATGAAATAGAATGCGTTGGTCTACCTTATAAAAGGAAGCGTTTTTGCAGTACTGTATGAACCATTTGCAGTACTGCAAGAGAAAATAACAATAATACAAACAAAAAATACTTTACTGCTTGTAGCATAAGCCATAAAGCATTTTCTGTTTGTAGTAGCGTTTCTTTAAAACACAGGAGTATATGTAAGTTTTGATGTACCGCAAAGCTTACATACACTACTGTTATTGCTATTTGTTGTACTGTATGTGCTGTGTGGAGTACTGCAAACATGAAAAGCAATAAACCATTCTGCAAAAATAAGGATGTTTTTGGTTTTTTGTTTACCGCAGTTGATAAATGGTGTAATACAAATGCGATAAACATTACGCTTTGTGCTAATTACAGTAATACAAATAACACAATCATTAAATCAACGGAAAATAACAGTACTGTTTATGGCACAAACAGTACTGTATTTCTGAAAAACAGTACTGTATTTGCGATAAACAGTACTGTATTTAAAAAAAGCTTTACTTTTATTGCTGCATGCTGTACTACATAGGCGAAATGGTTTAATACAAACGTGTGGTGCAGTAATGCAAACTCCATAAACAGTACTGCAAAAAGCACATCTGACATGCTATTTTGCTAAACAGCAGCCAAATTAGGGTATATTAGTAAGTTACAAATAAAAATAATTTTTCAGGCGGCTCATATCTTTAACAGCATCCGGATCATCATTTCCAAATCTTCCTCGTTATCACCATCCGTCCTAAAATTGGAGAAGATTAGATTACCTTTCTGATCGATCAAAAAATTAACGGGGGCCGCATTCCTATTGTCCATGTTACCTTTATACCGATCCTTTTCTTCTTCGAGGGCGGTAAAACTGTACCCGCTTGTTTTTAGGAAGGGAACTACATAATCGTTTTGACTAGGTTCGATATTAATCCCTATATAAGCAAGCAGCTTTTTATCAAACTTACAGACGACGTGTTCAAAATGCGGAAATTCTCCCCTGCAAGGTCCACAGCCGGGGAACCAATAGGTCAATAAAACGACCTTACCCTGGTATTCAGAAAGGGATGTTTTACCCGGTTTGCCATAATTGGCCAGGGTAAAGGGGGTTGCCGGCTCGGCTTGGTCCAGCAGGTGTTTTATGAGATATGCATCGGTCTGCTGTGATGATTGTCCCAATTTTTTACCATACTGACGGATTGCTTCACGGATGGCAACCGTAGGACGTTTGCAAAATGCGCTGACTAGACTGTCAAATGCGGCTTGCGTTTGTCCCATACAGTCACGCGCTTTCGCCATCAACAGGGTCAATTCGCCGCTCGTCTTGTAATACCAGGGTAGTCTAATCGCCTCCAATATATTCAAGGCGTCGGCTGGTTTTCCCGATTGCATGAACTCGCCAGCCTCTTTAAATTTTTGAGCCCACTCCAGTGGCTTCGCCCAATCTTTTGCATTGGAGGTATCCTGCATCATGTCTTGTGCCAACCGAAGCGCTTGTTCAGGAGCGTCTGGCAGCAATAGGTCAAAATAAGAATTCATCCCACTCGCTGACCAACGAAATTTAGCAGGTGGAAAATCATCTTTTAACTTTTTAAAATAGGTTAATTTGTCTACTTTCTTTTTGGACCTTACACCCAACCAGTAAAGAGCTTGCGCACCCCGCTCATTATTTGGAAACCGCTTCGCAACATCCAGGCTCATGCTGTAGTATTTGGCTGAATCGACATCATTAAATGAGGACGCATAATAAAAAGCATAATTGGCATTGGATGAGTCTGAAGCCACAGCCTTTTTTAAGTAGTCTCTGCTTCCAGCAAAATCTCCCCATCGCTCGGCGTCGATCCAAAGCCCGCCCCAAGCTTCGGTAAGTCCTGGATTCAATTGAACTGCTTTAAGCAAGTAGGGCTTAGCCTTTGGGCTTTCCTGATCTTCATAGGCTTTTCCAAGAGCGAAAGGCACAATGGCATTTTTAGGGAATTTTAGCGTCCACTGCGTATATTGTTTAATCACGGCTGGGCTATCAAGCCCGGCAGCCTTAATGTAGGCTTCATGATAAGATAAACTGTCTGGATGAGCTTCCACTTTTTTCTTTAATAGACCTATATTTGGGGGTGCCTGATTAAAAACGCTATCGATGTTATCTTGCGACCAAAGGAAAGGAGAATATAGCAGCAGGATGACTACGACTAGCCAATTAATTCCTATTTGTTTTTTCATTTTCATTTTCAATAAGTATTCTGTTTAATCACTCCATTGCTAGACGTGATCTCCGTTTGAGGAATGGGCGCTGCAAAACGCCGGGAATTTTTAGGAAGTGTGTAGGTCTTCACCATTTCAGTAGTGAGTACATTGGAATTACTATAGGGATAAAATGTACGCGAAAGCTCCACATCATCGTTGGGGTCGTCATTGTTATTAAAGCGACGAATATCATTCCAGCGCTGCGAAAATGGTAATTCCCTTCTGCGTTCTTCCAGTATTTTCTTAAGGGCATCGGCCTGCCCGGATGCAATCAGATTTACCCAAGCGCCTGGCAGCATGCGTTTGGCTCGCAATTTATTGACCGTCGTTAAAGCAGCATCCACATTATTCTGACGGGCCTGGCATTCAGCTTTGATCAAGAGCATTTCAGCAACTGTTGGGCCTGAAGGCAAACGATCCTTATAAAAAAACACGTATCCGGGCCAACTGAATGCTGGATTGATCATTCCCCGGTCGTAAGAGTAGTTCTGTACATAATGATATTGATAGCGCAGGTCATGGTCATGATCATATAGGTCCAATAATGCCTGGCTGGGCAAGTACCACCATGACTCGTGGTATAACATCCGGAAATACAGGAATTCCTTCCATTGGATCATATCTGTCATATCGACTTGATTGTCGTGCGTATAGGGATATTTTAACGTTACTGTCTGCTGATTAGAAGTTCCCGCATTGATGGTTACCTTCCCATCAATACCATAATGCATGTCGGTATTATAATCAACCATTTCGTCGTATTCCCCCAAAGCTTCATCGGCATAGGCGAGTGCCTCCGAATAGTTATTGCGGGATAAATAATACTTAGCGGCAAAACCCCGTACTCCAGCTGTGCTGGCTCGCCAATGCCGTGCTGTACCGCCCTGTACTAATGGTACAGTGGTTTTTAGGGCTTCTGCCAGGTCAGCCTCGATCAGCTGGTACACCTTTTCGAGCGGCGGCCGTTGCTGATCGCCTTCAAAACTGGTAGCTGTCTTTAACGGAAGTCCGGGCTCGTCCTTATTTGCTTCCGTGTAAGGCAGGCAATAGGTATTGGCGAGCGTCCAATAACTATATGCCCTGATCAAATAAGCATCGGCTCGCAGCGCTGCTTTATCCTCAGCACTGCCGCTCACTTGATCCAGGTATTCAAGTACCATATTGGCATTGAATATCTTTTTGTACTCTCCACTCCAAAAACTTTCCTGGCCATCTCCCGCCAGATAATCGGTATCCCACAAAGAAAACTCAACGGCAGCCATAGTAAATGTGCCTGGTTTCGCATCATAGATCATCGTATTTAATCCATTATCATCCGTGCTGTAAACAGCCGTATTGTTCCCTTCTTGATAAAAGCTATTATAATTGTTCAGTAAAGCGTTGAGTTGATCGGTGGTTTTAACCACTAAAGATGTCGTCTTGGAAGGTGCTTCGTCCAAAAACTTATTGCAGGATAAAAACCCACTGGATAGTAATAGCGCTGATGCCGCATAGATACTGCTTTTTATCCTATATCTGGTTGTTCTCATTTTTCTTTTTTTAAAATCCTACCTTCACTCCTAACGTAAACTTCGGTGCTGGGTTTATGGTTCCCATAGGGTATTCTGGATCCTCCCCGGCATCGTTAAATAATACCGTAAAAAGGTCGTTGCCCTGTAGAAATACCTGCACGTTGCTAGTTCCAAGTGCCTTTATTTTTTTCATAGGCAGGTGATATCCCAAATAGACTTCCTGCATCCGTATGTGTGAAGCATTTTCAGACAAATAACTCAAATAGGGGTAAAATCGGTCCCAAAAATAATAGCGTGGCTCATTTTCATTTTGGGGCAGTGGCACAATGCTGGCTGGATCGCCATTAATCACTTCAGCCAATTTTGAATTGGGGAGTAATCGGCTACCCCATAGAACCGGGTAGTTGAAGGACATCCGATTAAATACGTGACCAAACTTACCCGTCAATATAAAGGAGAAGTCAAAGTCATATATTTTAAAACTGTTTATAAAGCCTAGGGTATAAGGCGCTACTTTCGTACCCATGTTCAGCATAAACTCCCTACCATCTCCGGTAGTCCATGCCGTAAAATCGAACATATTGTCTCCTGGCCCTTTAATCATAGGCTGGCCGTCATGTACGCCTGCATACTGAAACATCCACGAACTATTGGCATCATAACCTTCTACATACGCAGCTGTTCCTCCATCCGTTAAGGAATAGGCTTCATACTTGGCAACGAATAAATTTGTGATCTTATTTTTATTGTAGGAAAAATTTACACTTCCCTGCCAGGTGATGTCGTTCCCACGAATGGGGATGTGCGTTCCTAGTTCCAATTCTATGCCCTTATTGCTCATTTCAGCATTGTTCAACTTTTGTGAAGTAGTCCCATTGATGGCTGGAATGGAGATTTGGGCAATCAGGTCTTTACCTTGTTTGCTATACAGGTCTACCTTTCCGAAAAATTTACCTCCCAAAAGGGAGTAATCAAACCCAAAATTAATTGAACCCGTTTTCTCCCAACGTAAGGTTGGATTTCCATAACTAGAAATAGATGCGGTATAATCATGGGTATAGGTATTGGGGTTGGCAGCGGTGCTGATTAAAGGTCTAAAGGCTGTGGTTGGATCAACATTCCCATTGTAACCATACGTAAACCGTACCGTCAGTTGGTCAAGCCAAGCTACGCGATCCATAAATTTTTCTTTGCGCAACTGCCATGAACCGCCTAATGACCAAAATGGCGAATAGCGATAGGAGGGGTCGTCCGTGATTAAGTTAGATGCATCTGTACGCAAACTACCCGATAGGGTATATTTGTTGAGGTAAGTATATGCAGCGTTACCATAGAGTGAAAAATATCGCTGAGTAGTATAGGTAAATACGTTCGTATAGCTAAAAGTCTCATTATATCCTTGCCAATCTTTAATGGGTGCATAGGCACCTCCAGGTCCATTGGGAAATGTACCGACTGTTAATGTTTTATCATTATATCCATAACTGGTAGGATTGGTAAACTTTTCGGTGACCAAATTGTCAACCTCCATCCCGGCGACTGCATTGATTTCGTGATCCTTTCCCAAAAGGCGGTTAAAGCTTGCCTGATTTCTGAAGTTCCAGGCATGTACCTCTGTGCGGTTCTGGTCAAGTATACTCCCCTTATTCAGGTTTGGGGTGACGGTATTGGTGGTTTTATCCCAGGTTGACGAAGTATTTACTTTATTACGCACATAGTAGGTATTTTCATTGTAAAGATTGCGATTATTAGTATTAAAAAGTTGCTTCTGTATATTGGAACATGGCAGAGGCATTAAAGTCAAGCCACTTAAAAACATTGGCGGTAGTGCGGTAATTAAGCAGATACTGCTTGTCTTTGGTTTCTTTAAAGTTAGATTGGTTGTCTGAATACATCAGCGAAAGGTAGTTGCTGAGCCGATCGCTGCCTCCTTGAAAACTAAGATCGTATTGCTGGTTTACCGGATTTGCTAACAAGTTCTTCCGAATTTGTGAACGGTTGTCGAGCGTTTTTAGCCGGTCCAATTCGGCATCCCGATCGGCATCTGACAGATAACCGAGGTAATTTTCGCTCATGGCTACACTGGCTAGCGAAATCGAATCATGCACATCATTCTGAAATGACCCAGTATTGATAAGTGCGCCCCACTTATTAAATGCCTGCTTTTCATAATCCACAGTTTCAGAAGAGCTGGCCAAGGGATTTACATAATCCAGGTTCAATTTGGCCCCAATCCGCGTGAATGCCTGAAACCCGATTTTTAAGGGGGACCCTTTACCCGCATTTTTTGTGGTGACGACAATAACACCGTTTGCCGCCCTGGCACCCCATATAGAAGCGGCAGCAGCATCTTTTAATATTGTAACAGACTGTATATCTGATGGATTTAATGTTGAAAAATCACCTTGAATAGCAAAGCCATCTACCACGACCAGTGGACTTTGGTTGGCATACAAGGTACTTTGTCCCCTAATTTCAAATGTCGGATTTCCATTTTCATCCAAACTCCTGGCCTGTACGCCAGCCACCGTTCCGATAAGTCGCTGGCCTAAACTGAGGGCAGGTTTTTCTAATTGTGCTTGTGAAACCGTCCCGAATGAGCCTGTCGCCCGTTCTTTACTTAGGGTCTGGAAGCCGGTGTGTACCACCTGTACTTCCTGCAGCGATTCATTGGAAAGCTTAAGCACAATCATTTCGGGGATATGATCCTCGGCGATCTCACGTGTTTGGTATCCGAGGAAACTTACGATAATGACTGCCCCTGGTTGCACACCTGGCAACTTGAACCATCCTTCCCTGTTGGTAATGGTGCTGTTGTGGGCCCCTTTTACGCGCACAGAGACATTGGCAATAGGTTGGCTTAACGAATCGACTACACGTCCGGAGACATCGCGTTGCGTCAAAGCCCCTATTTGTGCTTCACTTTTGGAATTCGGCGGGTTTTTATCTTTTAGAATAATGTTATTATCCAGCATGCTATAGTCCAATGGCTGGTCGGCAAAGATCAAATTAAGAAAATTACGCAGCTCCATATGGTCAGCATGCACATTTACGGGATGGCTTTTACTAATCATTTTTTTGCTGGCGATAACTTCGTAACCGGTTTGACCTGTAACTACCTGCAGTAGTTCGGCCAAAGGAATTTGCTGCACGGATATGGTAACGGTTTGAGAATAACTGGCAGCACTTAATTGCAAGAAACCACCAATAAGCAAGAGAATTATTAACCTCATTACTTTACTTAAGTATGTTAATTTCACTATATTTGTTAAGTTTAGATAGTAAAACACTGTATTAATTCGTATGCAATGAATCATGCGGTCCTATCTGGACGCTCACAGGAAAGGATTAGGCCCCTTTCCTGTTTTTTTTATGCTGGTTGCCTTGTTTTCGTCTGAACCTCCTCTTTTATTTTTATAACTATAAAATAATCAGGTGATGCCCCTCCAATCGGTAAGGTACCTGATTGTTTTTAAGCAACTCCTTTACGGTTGAAAAATTGTGATTTCGGTTAAGACCTCCAAAAAACTCTATGTCGGGCGTTTTACCTTTGTATGTTATCTCCAAGTCATACCATCTGGCCAGTTGTCTCATGGCCTCTTCAAATGTCATATCCTGAAAATCAAACCGGCCGTTCCTCCAGCTCGTTTCTGCTTTGATGTTGGCTGCGCTGATTTTGATCTGGCCATCTTTAACCTCAGACCTTTGTCCAGGAAGTAATTGTTGTTGAGTTGAAGGGTTCAGGGATCCTTTTCCATCGTAGGTTGCCACCTGTATGGCTCCACTCACCAGCGTGGTCTTAGTCGATTTTTCATCCGCATAAGCAGCAAGATTAAACTCCGTGCCCAGCACCAAAACCGCTTGGTTTTTACTTTTTACGATAAACGGGGCATTTGATTTATGAGGTACGAGGTTCGATTTACGATTAGCCTGCATAGCGCCGATTGAAGGATTGTTATTTACTTCGAAGTAGGCTTCGCCTTCTAAAAAGACCTCTCTTTTGTCTTCCGAAAATCGGGATGGATATTTTAGAGTACTTTGTGCGTTGAGCCAGACTTTAGTGCCATCTGAAAGTATGATTTGGTATTGGCCCCCTTTGGGGGTGGTTAATAAATTATAAGTTATGGTTGTTGAATGACGGGTCCCCGCTTTGATTTTTGTTCCATCGTTATAATTAATAGCCTCGTCATTTACCTGAATGCCCGCTTTTGCGCTGTCCAGATCTATTTTTGTGCCATCGGCTAATGTTAGCGTGGCTTGATTATAACCTGGCCGGATTTCCGTTTGAACGATTGGATGACCTTGTGGTGTTTCAGACTTGCTGACGATAAGAAAATAAAAACTAACTGCAGCACCGACGATTAATAGCGCAGCAATAGTATAGTACCATGAGACAAGTCTTATTCTTTTTTCGGGAAAATGCTGCTGAATAAAGAGCTCTAAAATGCGCTGTTGGGCTGTCAGCATGTTGGCTTCGGTTAAGTCTGCACGGCTTTCATCCTGTTCCATGGCGTTCAGCCAGGCTTCAACTGCCGCTTTTTCCTGCGGTGTGCATTGGCCTTGTTGGTATCGATGGATCAGTAATCGCGCTTCTTCCCTATTCATACTATAAAGGCAACTGAAACGGGGATTGGGTGGAGAGAAATTATTTAAAAAAGTAAATTTATTTAAATTATCTATGTAAAATATAGATAATGAGAAAGATAAAAAAAGAAGATAATTTTTCTGCTAGTTGGTGAAGTGCATTATTAATGTGTGTTTTGACGGTACTTTTGCTAATGCCCATCTTTTGGGCGATCTCCGCGTGGCTGTGGCCTCCATCCCGGCTTAACTGGAGTGCCTCCCGGGTTCGTTCAGGTAGTTTGGCAACCTCCAGATTGATGGCTTCGGTTAGTTGTTTACTACGCACCAACGTATCTGCAGCTGGTTCTTCGACCAGTACATAATGGATTAACAAGTCCAACTTGGCCGCATGGTTTTTGGACAACCTGATCTCATTGAGCGCTCCGTTGCGCACTGCAGTATGAAGATAGCCTTTTAAAGAACCGTGGATTAGCAGCTGTTCCCTCCGCTCCCAGAGATCGGTAAAGATATTTTGCAATAAGTCATAAACTGCCTCTTCCTGCTGAAGTATTTTTTCGGCCTGGATGGCCATTAGACGAAAATATCGATGGTAAATTTGGGTAAAAGCACGATGATCGCCGTGTTTTAACGCCAAAAGCAGCTGATCATCTGAAAATTTACTATAATCTGCCATAAACGATATTCTTTAGAACAAATTTATAGAAAATTTTTCAGCATTTTTACAACTGAAAAAATATTCTCTTTACACCCAGAGGCAAATACCAAGTTAAACCGCCATCCTCTTTTAAAGGTGATGGCGGTATTTTTTTAGTTTACAGCTCTCCAACTCATATTAGTCACCTTGATCAGTCCATCCCACTCGCCATTTTCTGCCGGGTTGAGTTGCACAACATTCGGATTTGATCCGACCATAAATCGCCTTAATGTTCCTTTATTCGTTACATTATAGGTGGCTATATATAAGGAGTTGGTCTGGTAGTCAATTTGGGTATCAAATTTGAGCATCGTAATTTCATCGGTACCGATCTGAGGAAAGGAGTAGATCTTTTCATTGCCCGGGTTATAATCATAGGCATACAATTTTGCCCCTACCGAATAGAATACCACTGTACGATTGGAAGAAAAGGCATAAAAGTCAGCCTTATCAAAATCGGTGGCTATGGGTTTAATGGCATAAAAATCACGCTTTGCTGGTGTTGAACCGTTGGCGTAAAATTTATAGATGAAATGCTGGTTGCTTTGATCTTTCAAAATGGCAAATGAATTGCCATTTGTTGACCCTCCATCGGTATTTCGGGTATTTTCTGCATACACCAGGCTTCTGCCGCTGGCTGCTTGGTTCCAGGGAAATATATCACCAGGTGCATCTGCTAAGGTTTGCGAAGCCGTGTTTAAGATAAATGAACTGTAGTTCATGAACCGTTGATTTTGGGAATCATACCATAACATAGAACTCATATTGCCGAGGGGATACAATAAATAAGGTGCCGCTTTTAATAACGTTTCTGGATGATCTTTATCCCGATTGACGGGATTAGCATAAAAATCGCCGCCGTTTAATAAAAAATATGTTGTAAAAATATGGCCATCCTGGCATAACATAGCCCGAACATTCGTGCTGCTTACATTACCTGATTTATCAATAATTTGTGGCGCTAATACGGCAGGGTCAAGCTGTTCGGTATTGATTGGATCGGTGGTATAAACCAGATGACTCAATCGATTTGCTTCGGTGGCTTTCATGGTAAGCCGGTCCAAATAATATGATCCGGATCCTGTAAAGACCCATAATTTCATATAAGATGCATTCCCCCCGGTATGAACTACATTGATAGCATTTTGAAGGGTGGAAAGGCCACTTTCGCTTAGAATGTTTTTGATAAGCATGGTATCTGCAACCATCGACAGCATTTCTACCTCTGCATGCCCTTCTGTATTTTCGCCAGAGAGCATAATACCTCGTGAATAGGGAGTACCTACGGCCAAAGTGGTATTTTTACTCCATACCACAGTGGTCTCTTTATCCAATACCCGCAATTGAAGCGTATAGTTATCTGGCGCTAGGGTAACGGGGTAGCTTAGCACTTTATCGGTGCCTAAGGTATCTATAATCGTAGATCCTTTTTTGGCTATCCAAATATAATCAAAACGTGATGCATCATTGCTTGTCTGGGTCATGTCAATGACCGGGTCTATATGCAGCGTATCAATATTTGTCAATACGGAGTAACCGGTATTAACGCCCGAAATGGCTAGCTCGTTAATGTCGTGATAGGTATAGTTGCCTTTGTCCTTCGCACAGCTGGCTACCAGGATGGGCAGGAGTATTAAAAGTATTCGTTTCAAGTTCAGTCCGTTTAAAAATAAACAATAGCTGTTATTATTTGCTGGGTATCCAAGGCACACCGATATAAGAAGTCCAGGGCACATTGCCTATAAACATTAGCCGGCCGTCGTCTTCCAGAACTGGCGTGCCTGCATTATATTGTGCAATCAGATATTTGGCACACTCGCTGGTTAACAGGCTTGACAGCACGGTGGGCATAGTGGTAGTACTGCTGAAGTCTGCATAGGTTAGGTTCATAATCGTGCACATGAGTTTGATTTTCTTGGACGAAAAAGCACCCCACGATCCTGATTCTCTATTTCCTTCCTGTATAGAGCCTATCCATACTTTAGGTTTCACCATGAAGTCATTTATACGGATGCTGTGAAGGCTCGCATCAAACTCCTGCACGATTGCACCTGATGTGGCGGTATAGCCTGGGAGTGCATCCCACTCAGGAAACGAAAGCCCAAAATTTTCGTTAGCAACCAGCCGCAGGCCAACAGTTTTTTCTTCAATGGACAAATCGGAAGCCCGTTTGAGTGTGACTGGTACGTAGGCCACCACGGAATGGGCCGGAATATACAAGCCTTGGGGCAATGGTTCATAATGTACCCCTAAGGTCGCCGTAGTGGAGTCAGGGTTAATCTCTACGGAAAAAGGCCGGTCATAATCTTTTTCTGGGCCGGTAATCATTACTTTAATATTTACGGTCGTTTGATCTTCCGGAATCTTGACAAATTCTACGTTCGTGAAGGGTTGATAAGGCCAAGTTAATTCACTTCCCCAGGATGACCCGCTCTGGACAGCAAAATAGATTCCTTCTATTCCTTTATAATCCATCAGTTCTTTTTTACAGCCTCCGATGGGCAGAAAAAGTACAAATAGGGCGATTTTAATTAAATTTCGTTTCATCTGTAATTGTTAATTAATATGTGTTCTATTAATTGCGCAAACTAATTTCACTATCTGGAAGAGGCACTACGTAATTGGACAATACCATGGTCTTTGTACCGGTCAGCCCGGCATTATTGGGAATGGTTTGCATGGCATGGCGTTTATAATAAAAGAACATTTGACCTTCTCCAATGGTTTCTTTACGAAATTCAGTGGTGATTGCTGTATTTAATTCGTCCAGGGATGTTGGCGACAAGCTAAAACAATTCCTGCTGGTACGCACCTCGTTCAGGTAGCTAATACCTTCTGTCAGCTCGTCGGTGCATTCGGCTGCAATAAGGTAGAGCTCGCTCAGACGGATAAGTGGAATCATATATCGTCCCGGGGCATCTGTATAATCTTTGTATTTCTGATTGGTTAGTACAGAGGCGCCTTCTACATTAACATTTTCCCAAATGCGGTAACGATAGTCATTATCATCGTCATAAAGCTCATTAACCCGGGCATTGTCACTATTGCCTGCATTAAATGAAAGGCGTGCGTACTGCTCTTGTTGCGCCGAAAACAAGGTGTTATACATCGTAACCCGGTTGATGGTATATAATGAGAATAATACTTCGCTGGAGAACATCCGGTCAGGTTTGTCAGATTGTGTGGCAGCAGCGTTACTGACAAATGGAAATATTTCTTTACCGGGCACTTGTACTTCAGAAATAATTTCTTTAGCCAGGTTCAAGGCGTTTGTTTTATCGGCCTCCCACAAATAGACTCTTGCCAAAAGTGCCTTAACTGCATAATAGTTAAAACGATATTGGCGGTAATACAGATCATTGGAGCCTGAGGAATTGGCTGTATTACGCACGCCTTCAGTGATCACAGGGTCACTGTCCTGAAGCAGCACCCGGGCTGCATTTAAATCGGCAACCACGTTTTCTATAACTTGCTGTGCCGTCAAGAGCGGGCTAACCTCAGATCCGGTGGTAGTGACATAGGGTATGCTAGGCACCGTTTTGTTTTCTTCTGACCAGATAGGTCCAAATAGCCTGAGCATGTCAAAATGGAGCAGGGCCCTTAGTGCTAAGGCTTCGCCTTTGACAATACCAAAATAGGGTGCAGGTAAAACGGCATTGCTGTCTCCGCATTTTTCAATGATGACATTGCAATTGGCAATAAGTTCGTAGGCCTTTTTCCAAACATTGTCAAAACTGGTCTTGGTAGACGATGTGGTATAGTTAAACATCGTAAAATAATAGTACGGATTGGTTGAGCTGTTTATATAATAGTATTGAGCCATTACGTCTATTTCTGCCGCAGTCATACTCTGGCCATATAGGGATGTATTGGCAAGCTCAACATATACGCCATTTAATGCTTTTAAAAATCCTTCCTGATTGGTAAATACCATCTCTTCGGAAAGCCGGTCACTGGGTTTGACATCAATCCACTTGCTGCAGGAAACCAGCGACAGGAAAAGGAACATGCCAAGTAATATTTTTTGTGCTTTCATGCGTTTATCGTTTAAGGACGTTCTTGTATTAAAACCGTAAGCCTAATGAAAAGGAAACCGAACGGGCGAAGGGATAATCGATTCCCCGTTCATTTTTTACAGTGGATATGCGGAATATATCGTTCAGGTATGCTCTCAGGGTAAGTGATGATGCCCGTACCGAACGAAGCCAGGCTGCGTCGGTATTTTCATATCCAAAGGATATTGACTCGCCCGATAAAATATTGTTATCTTCAACAAAGCGCGAGGATATTGGTGTAACATCTGATTGAGAGATTGCTCTGAACTTAGCAATATCACCAGGTTTTTTCCACCGGTCATATAGCGCTCGCTTATCTTGATTGAGGGTAACATTGGTTATACTAATGTTTTCTACCTTATCAAACAAAGTTTGCATGAATACCTGTCCTCCCGTTCTGTAACGGAGATTAATGGAAGCGGAAAATCCTTTATAATAAAAACTGGTACCTATGATCCCTTCCAGGTCTGGGTCACTGTTGCCCACGACGACTTCGTCATCATAGTTATGCACAAAGGTCTGCTGATTGTTCTTATTCAGATATATTTCGCGACCGGTAGCCGGATCAATCCCGAGTGACCGTACAGCCCACAAATCTGAGGGGCTGCCGCCATCATAGTACCGCTCCAGATTACGGCTTTTATTTTCAGTATTAAAGTTATCAAGGGAATGACCGATATTTTTGTATTTAGCTTTAAGTTGACGCATGTTAAGGTTAACTCGCCAATTCAGCGCTTTCTTTTGCAATATGGCATAATCGGCGGTTACGGTAAAGCCTTTGGTAATCTGTCCGCCCAAGTTCTGGGCGCTGGTGGTAGTTCCAGTAGATGAAGGTTGAGTTACAAATACCAACAGCGGATCGGTGCTTTTGTTAAAGTAATCAAATGTTGCCTTAAGACGTTTATCAAAAACAGCAAGATCCAGTCCAATGTTACGATCGAGCGTCTTTTGCCATTTTAACCTGTTATTGCCAAAGTTGCTTAAAATAATACTGGAACCAAATGGATTCCGGTTTTCAATATTGTACCGGTAGACCCGCATAGAGATATAATCACTGAAATTCTGATTTCCAGGATTACCAATGGAACCTCTTATCTTAAGCAGATTGAGCCAATGAATATCCCGATCTTTGATAAAAGATTCATTGTGCATGTTCCATCCCAGCCCTGTTGACCAGATGGAGGTAAATTGGCGCTCAGAACCAAAAACAGATGAACCATCTGTACGAAAGGTCGCATCCAGTAGGTATCGGTCATTATAAGAATAGCCGGTATTCAGATAGAAACTGGCAGCCCGTCGTTTGGCTTCCTGATAATCGGGCTGTCCGTTTTCGGGATACCCAAAGGCAAAGGAGGGATTACTAAAGTCATCGTCTATAAAACCATCAACCTGGTAGCCACTCATTTCAGACGAAGCTTGGCTAAGCCTAAAGCCCCCCACAGCATTGACCATATGTTTTCCTCCTAACAACTTACCATAGGTGAGACTAACATCTGCGTCATAGTTTGTCTGGTGCTGGTTTGATTCCTCATAAGTGCCCCGGTGAAGTTCATCAACCCCTTCAAATTCTGAGTTAAATGGTGATCTGAATTTCTCGCTTTTCTGCGTGGTACGGGTAATACCCACACGGGTACGAAAACGCAATTCATCCACCACACGCCAATCCATTTCGAAGTTATTGGTAAATCCCTGCGATTCAGATTGGTTGACATTGTTGTTTTTCATGTCATACAGCGGATTGTAAATATTCTGTGTTTTTAAGCTAAAAGAACTTACGTCCAAATAGGTAAATGACTCGATGACTTTGTCAATACCTCCTTGTGCATTGTACTTACGGTGATAGGGGTTAGCCCTGACAAAGCTGGAATAGGGTATGGACTCCTGGTTTGCATTGATGTAATCTACACTCAACGAATTGTTGAATGAAAATCGTCCTTTGCGATAGATAAGCCGCACATTGCCATTGGTAGCATCCCTGGATGAGCCTTTCATGACCCCATCGTTTTTGCCATAGCTTAATGATGCGCTATACCGAAGATTGTTATCGCCACCTTCGGCAAATAGCGTGTGCATTTGCGTAAATGCTGCCCGAAGCGGTTCATTGGCCCAATAGGTATCAACTCCGCGTTTTACCTCTTTCAGCCGAGCGGTATATTTAGCTTCTCCTTCATCACTGGTGATGTTTCCGTTGGCATCCACTAAGCCATAATAACCACTTAGACGTTCAAACTCCAGTTTCTCAGCCGCATTCATCAAATTGTAATCGGTGAGATCGGCAAAGTTAAACGAAGAGTTCAGATTATAATTGATGCGAAGCTGGCCTGCTGCAGGTCGTTTAGTTTCAATGACGATAACGCCGTTGGCTGCTTTGGAACCATAGATAGCTGTTGCAGATGCGTCTTTCAATACCGTGATACTTTCAATACGATCCATGCTAAAATCGCTGATGACAGACAAGGTACTTTCAAATCCGTCCAATATAAACAAGGGCTGATTGGGGTTGGTGCCATATTCTTCTGTAAGTCCGATCACACTGCTTTTTCCCCTGACCTCAATGTCGGGCAGACGGTTAGGGTCTGAGCCAAATTGATTGTTTTCAACAATTGCAAACGAGGGATCCAGTGTCTTCAAACTTTGTAAAATTCCTTGATTGCCGATCATTTTTAGCTCTTTGGCAGTATAGGTAGCGGATGAGCCGGCAAAACTTTCTTTTTTTCGTTGATAGATACCGGTAATAACGACATCCTTGATGCTTTCTACGTTGGGATCCAAGCTGATATCCAGGCTTTTTTGGCCGGCATAGGCTACCTCTGTTCCTTTCATCCCAACGAAACTGAATACCAGTACCGGGTGTTGAATGTTATTAGGAATGGAGATTTTATATTTCCCAACAGCATTGGTGGTGGTTTTGATGGTAGTACCTTTTAGCAGCACAGTAACTCCTTCCAATTGTTCGCCTGTCTCGGACTGTATTACTTGCCCGCCGATAATAAGGGGTTGTTGCTTGGATTCAGCAGGCTTGTCTGTTGGTTTTTCAGATTGGACTGCGGGTTTTCTGTACAGCGATATGGTTTTGTCTTCTACCCTCCATGCCAAGGGTTGGTTTTTCAATACAAGTTTCATAAAGTCCTGCAAAGGCATGGCTTTTACATCGAGGGATACGGGATTGGCTTGTTCGAGCCATTGGGCATTACTGATCACGATGTAATCGGTTTGCTGCATAATAGCTGATACGACCTCCTGCAAGGGAATGTTCTTTCCCTTAAGCGTGATGGTCTGCGAATACGTGGCAGCGCTGAGTTGAATAAGTGCGCCGGTAAGCATGAGTATGATTAATTTCATCACTCTTAATAAGTAAGTTTTATTCATTAACTTTGTTAGGGTTTGGATAGTTAATATTCTTTTTAACAAAACGGGATAGGACGATATCCAGACTGTTTGAAGGGGAGTGTGACCAGCACTCTCCTTATTTTTAAGACGCCAGTTGATTACGTCTCTATCTTTTATGTGTTCATATTTGCTTCATTCACGTGTTTAATGGATATTATTTTTTGAGGCCTTCACCAGAAGTTTATGGTGGTCCTGAATAGAAAAATCAATTCCGGCATCTTCCAGTATGTGCAGGACGGCTGTTAGTTTATTGTCTCTTTTAATGCCTCCAAAAAATTTAACTTCGGGTACATTACCTTCATACACCACCTCCAGATTATACCAGCGGGCCAGCTCATTCATGACTTGTTTGAATGGTTTGTCGGTGAACATAAATTTGCCGTAACGCCAAGCAATCTCACTGGTGATATCAACGGTTTTTACTGCAATTTGTCCATTTGTATTTTTAGCCTGTTGGCCAGGAATGAGCTTTTGAGGTGTTGATGGGTTCGTTGATCCCTTTTCTTCATAGCTGGTGACTTGAACAGCGCCACTGACCAACGTGGTCTTTGTCCATTTTTCATCTGCATAGGAGGAGAGGTTAAACTCCGTGCCCAAAACCAAAACCGCCTGGTTTTTACTTTTTACGATAAACGGGGCATTTGATTTTTTGACCTCAAAAAATGCTTCGCCTTCTAAAAAGACTTCTCTGGTATCGCCGCTGAAGCGACTGGGATATTTTAAGGTGGAAGCGGCGTTGAGCCAGACTTTAGTTCCGTCTTCGAGTATAACTTGGTACTGACCACCTTTAGGTGTTGACAAACTTAACATCTGGTTATTTAAGCTTGACGAATTACGATTGACGGTTGATTTCCCTGACGCGCTTGGTCCTCTCCCTTTTTCTGCCAGAACAGTATATCCGTTATTATATTTAATGTTTTCTTCTCCGATAATAATCCCGCTTTGTGATGAATCCAAAGCTACTTTCTTTCCATTGGCAAGGGTCAGGGTGGCTTTATTACCGCCAGGCACTACCTCAGTTACAATGGACAAATGACGATCGATGCTTCGGTTTGAATAGAAATATAGACTAGTGACTACTGCTACCAAGAATATAGCAGCAACGGCTATAACCCACCACTTGTGTAAAATGGATTGGATGAGGGGTTTGTTGGTCGAACCTACTTGTTGAAGTATTTTATTAAGTATACGTTCTTTTACTTGCCTGGGACGACGTGCATCGGAATGGACAAACACATGATCGTCATGAGAGGCATACCAGTATTCAAAGTCCGCCAGCTCGTCCGGGCTTAGCGTGCCTTCTTTATACTTGTGGGCTAACTTTTCAATATAATCTTCGGTAAACCGTTTGTCCATTCGTGCCTGTATTTCCCCTTTAGTCAGGAAAATTGCGGGCAACCCTTGGTCTGTTAGTGAAATTTTTGAAAAACTTCACGCAGGACCTCTTCCACGAGTATCAAGGGGGCAAACAGGGACAGGTTGTTGCGAATGTCGTGAAAGGCTTTGGTCAGATGGCCTTCTACTGTTTTCTCTGAAATAACCAGTATCTGTGCAATTTCTTTGTTGGTCCTCCCCTCTTCACGGCTTAGGCGGTATACCATCTGGCATTTTGCGGGCAGCTTGGCGACGGTGGCTTCCAGCCGTTGCAAGAGTTCCTTTTCGAGCAGGCTGCTGTCTGCAGCTTCAACCTGGACAGCGTGTTCCATTTCGGGGGTCAGCTCGGTAGTTTGCAGGTATTTGTCGGCATAGCGCTTGTCTAGCCGATTGATGACTTGATATTTGACGGCTGCACCCAGATAAGTGGACAGTGTATGGGTCAGAACCAATTCTTCCCGCCTTCTCCAAAGACTCAGGAATACATCCTGAACGCATTCCTCGGCTTCATGGTCGCTAGCCAGGCGATTACTGGCCACCGAAAGCAATTTATCCCAATAGCGGTTATAAATTTCAGTTAAAGCACCTTCATGACCCTGTTTTAAGGAAGCGATAAGCTCTAAATCTGACCAATTTGTAAAAATAGACATACGCCAACTAGTATTTTCGGTCTAAAATTAGAAATATAAGGACACGAAATGAAATAATATCCTGAATTATTTCAAAGTTTGCCTTTTATTCTCCATAACATCCGGCTGGGAAAGCCTGGATCCTGGCAACTAAATCATAGATTTTCAAATAACTATAAATTAGATAGACTTTATTTTTAAACCTAAGTCGGTCTTTTGTTGAGGGTTTATCCATGTGGCGTTTGTATCAAAAAATTCAGGTGTATAAGCACGGAATGCATCAACATTATTTATAGTTGCCGATACACCCTCACGTAATCGACCTCAAACCGCTTTGGGAAGGTTGTTTTAGAGGGGTCGCCACCATTGTCGCCTCCCAAAGCAAAGTTGAGCAGCATGTAATGGGGTTGTTTAAAGGGTTCAAAGCCGGAACCATCTTTGTTGACCAGGTTTGACAGGGGTACCTGGATGAGCAGTTGTCCGTCGAGGTATAAACCGATGTGCTGCTCATCCCAATCCATGCGCCATACATGAAATTCTTTGGACCAATCTGCGCCTCCCAATGAATCGACGGGAGTTTTCCGGGAGAACCATTCGGCTCCATCCGCTTTCCTGCAGGCAATATTGGCCAGCACCTTTCCACGATAGTATTCCATGATGTCGATCTCCCCATTGGCGGGCCATCTACCCTTTTCTCCCAGTGTCCACCAGGCTGGCCAACAGCCTGCGTCTATATCAAAGCGGCCCCTCATCTCAAAACGGCCATACTTCCAGCTATGAAGCCCCTTGGTAAGCAAACAGGAAGAGGTGTAATGGATTTCTTTCCGTTGTTTACCCCAATAGCTACTGGTACTGTCATAGGAAGGGTTGGGTTTTTCTTCCCTTCGGGCCTCAATGATCAGATTGCCGTTCTCGCACCAGGCATTCTCCGGCTGGTACCACTGATCTTCGTGGTTCCGCTCAAATCCATGCTCATAGGTCCAATTGGCCGGATCCGGCCTGCCATCCTTGTTAAATTCATCGGCCCATACCAATTGATAGTTGGGCTCCTGGGCGCTGGCTGGGTGGGAGAATGCAAAAAGGAATAATACGGAGAAAAATAGTGGTTTCAAGATGGTAAATTTTAATGTGATTTAAATGATTTGATACAAACATAAAAAAATATTTAAAATTGACATCTTGGTAAATTTGAATTTTATAAAAAAAGCCCCCCTAAAGTTTTGTAGGGGGGGTCGATTTTTTTTATTTCCTTCTCCTTCTCACCAGGAGAATAATACCAGTGAAAAGCAGGATACCTGGGAATACCCCCAAATACAGCATCTTGAGGTGCCCTACCCCATCGCCGGTCTGGTCAATGATAGTGTCTTCAGACCTGGGACGAGTGGTGTCTATGGGAAACTGCCCATACGTAAACCATCCCATGATGGCGGTATTGAAGACAAAATTGGCCGTGTGTACATTGTATCGGTTCAACTCGGCATTGCTTAGGAAGTCGGCGTCGCCCATCACCACAATACGTTGTTCTTTGCCACCTACATTGCGGGTAAGCGCTAATGCGGCAGGAATGGATCGCTTCTCGTCGCCTTCCTCGGGTTTGTAAGCCACATCGGCCGAATCTAGCACCAGCTTTCCAAGTTTGTTCCAACTGACGTTGGAGTCGGTCATCAGCAACGGCTGTACTTTGAAACCGCTTTTTTTCTGATAGCTCAGACCTGCTAAACCTGGCATGGATACTACCAGGCTATCTTCAAAGGCACGTTGCACAGCTTTTGACAGGTGGGCAGCGACGGGCGTAAGATATGGCAACACAAGGTCAGGAGAGAAGTTTTTACTTTCCTGTACGAGCGTACCATTCATCATCTGTACACCAAGAGGTTCCAATACGGGGTTTAATATGGCTTGCTTCCCAGGTTCTCCGGCAATGAGGAGGTTGCCGCCCGTATCGAGGTATTGCCTTATCTTTGTTAGCGCTTCATTACTGAATGGGGTTTTGGGATCGGCGATGACTAGGGCAGCAATGTCCTCGGGGATAGCTTCACGCTCAAGGGACACGGTATCCACATCGAATCCCTGGTTGACAAGTGCATACCTGAAGGTAATCTCATTGGTCAAGGTCTTATAATCCCTGTCGCCTGTTTTCTCAATGCTACGCTCCAATTCTCCTTGCACAAAGGCGATACGTGGCAATTTGACCATGAGTCGTTTTAACGCGGCGGCAGTTTCGGTTTCTGAGGGAAAGACCATTATGTCATTGTACAGCCGCAAGAAGGTCTTCTTGCCCTTATAGCTTAGTTGCATGACATAGCGGTTCTCCTCCGGCCGGAGGTCAATAATCTTGCGTATGGCCTCTGGCTTCATAAAGTTACTAAAATCCGCTTTGTAAGTCTTGGCATTTTTTTGAGCGATCTGTTCCAGCGTCATGCCCGGGTTGGACCGGCCGAAATTACCGGGAACGCTGTCATAGTAATAGACATAGTTGAACTTTATATCCGGCTTGAACCGTAGGTAAGGTTCCCAGCGCGCCATATCGTTATTGCGCTGACGCGGGCTACCGGCATAAAAGCGTCGATCCATGAGGTTGATGTATGAAGTAACCTCCAATGAGTTCTTACCCAGCTCGTGCATGATCTTTTGGACGTTAGCACTGAGAGTGCGGGTTTTGGTGGCGGTGGCATCGTAATAGGCAATAAACCGCGGCCGGGAACTCATGTACCCGATGAATAGGGCAATAGCAACGATGCCGACGTAGCGGGACACCTTGAGCAACTTAGAACCCGACTCCTGGCCGGCCTGGAGCTTGTAGATGCTAAGGCCCAGAAAAATAAAAATGACAAGCAGAAAATACAACAGGTCTTTGCTGGTAATGAGGCCGCCCAACATGTTTTCTGCACGGCCCGAGATGGATAGAAAATAAGTCAGGTCACGCACAAAATCAATGTCCTGCCAGATGGTACCGATGTAACTGAGTAAGGCGAAGGTCACCAGCGTGCACAGGGCTGCCACTACCTGGTAAGAAGTGAGGCTCGACATAAAAAGTCCAATGGCGGCATAGGTGCATAGCAACAGGTATATACCCAGCAAGCCCGAAAACAGCAGTCCGGCATCGGCATGCCGGATATGAATCAAACCGGCTATTACATAAATTCCTATGATGAGCAGCAGGATAAAATTATAGACCATCATGGCCAGAAATTTACCATAGATGATACTTCGTACTTTGATGGGTGAAGAATATAGGAGGTTGATGGTGCCACTGCTTGTTTCCCGGCTCATGAGCCCCATGGTGAGCAACGGGATATACAAGTATAGTTTGCCAATGATACGCGGGTAAAAGCCAAACGAAGGGCCAAACAACCGGGCAGTAAGAAAGGTAGCCGTATTAAAACCTGACTTGAGTTCCTGTGACATGACGGCATTTTCCAGAATGGACGAGTACTCCATGCCGCATTGATACAGGAATATGACCAGGATAAACCAGGCAATGGGTGAATAAAAAAGGGTGCTAAGCTCCAGCTTAGCGATCCGGATAATGGTTCTCATAATAGCCTTATTTTTTCTGTTTATTGGATAGTTGTGCAAAGATTTCGTCGAGCGAACTTTTCTCAAAATTAATCTCTTGCAATTTCCAGCCTTGCTGTACACTGTTCAGGATGACCCGGTCTGCTATGTCATGTTCGTTGTCAAAATAGATGCGGACGAGCCGCTCGTTTAGGAAATCGGCCTTACTGACGCCAGGAATTGCCAGCAGGGCCGCTTCTTGTGGCGGGTTGTCCATGCGGGCCAGCAGGCTGTGGGGCTCTACATAATTATTAAACGCGTCCATGGTATCTTCAAATACCATCCGGCCGCTATCGATCATCTTAATCTCTTTGCAGAGCAGCTGCACTTCGCTGAGAATATGGGTCGAAAAAATCACCGCCCGGTCTTCTGCAATCTCCCTTATTAGGCCCCGTACCTCAATAATTTGGTTGGGATCTAAGCCATTGGTCGGTTCATCCAATACTACCAGCTTCGGTCGGTGAATGATGGCCTGAGCAATTCCCACCCGCTGCCGATAACCTCCAGACAGATTGCGGATGAGCCGGTTGCCAAAATGGCTGATGCCACAACGTTCTTTGGCCTCTCCTACGGCAGTCCGAACTTCGGTTCGGTCCACTAATCGCAAGTGCGCGCAATGCGTTAGGTATTCATCCACTGTAAGATCCATATACAGAGGTGGGTTTTGCGGCAGAAACCCGATCTGCCGTTTAGCCGTTTCGGGTTCTTTGCGCAGGTCAATACCATCTATCTCAACGGTACCTTCGGTTTGATTGAGTACACCGCAGCAAATATTCATTGTGGTAGATTTACCAGCGCCGTTTGAACCCAGCAGGCCATAGATGCCGTGTTGGGTTAGTTCAAAACTAATGTCGCGGATGGCCCACTGCACGCTGTAGCGATGCGATATGTGGGTTACTTTTAAAATGGGTATGTTCATCGTATTCTTTTATTAGGTATATAGGGCCGAATCAATCCCAATAAGAAGTGATCCTAACCCGGTTGGCATAGGTTGTGCCGTTGTCAAACTTGTACTTAAGGTCGATGACCTTGCCCGGGATACCATGGGTTTCCCATATCTTGTGATTGGCGTACAGCTGATCGTTGGCAATGTCAAGGGTGGCAAAGGTGCCGTTCTCCAACGTAACTCCCAACTCAGACTCTTGCGGATTAGTTCCCATGGCCACCACATTCTCCCCTGCTGGAAAGGTATAAATATTATGGACGGTTTCCGTATTCAGGTCATACCAGTAAACATTGTTTTTCTCTGCAAAGAACAAGTAAGGCCGAGTTTCAAGCATAAAGAATTTGCTGTTTTGCGTAATGAGGTCGTTGCCGGCAAAGAGCTTGTCTTTACTAACCGTGAGGGTCACATTCTGCATGGCCGTGCGGTTAAATGTGGCTTGTGCCGATTGGACATAAAACTGGCCGCCTTTGCTATAGATAGTAGTGAGGGGAGCGTTAGCCAGTGCGGGCGAAGTGGTGCTACAATAGAGGATTCTTTTGTCATCCAAATGGGCAAAATCCAGATAGTCGCCACTGGCGCTCATCACCGAGGGGAAAACGCTGTTAGGGAAAAAGTAGTCATTGTTGATCCAAAGCACTCTTTTCTTCTGTTCATCATACAGCCCGAAAACACCTACCAATGGTGTAAGGGGGATCAGAGAGGTGGCATGCACGATTTCACCATAGTATTCCGTCGGAAAATTCATAATGTCGTCGGTATAATAACCTGCGGTACTGGCCATATAACGCGAGAACAGCCTGCCGTCTTTGGCAAGCGCTACCCCCAGATAGCTGCACTCCGTATAGTCTTTCAATTGGAAACCAGCTGGCGACCCTCCCAGGAATTCATCGTTAAGGAGCACTTCGGGCAGGAACGAATTGCCATTCAGCCAAACAGGGCCGCTTTCCTGTTTTAGGAGCACGATACTTCCTGTACTTTTTAAGGCTTGATATAGACCCGTTGGGTTGGTCCCAAGGCTCGCCTGTTCTTTGTTTAGATCAATATAGGGTACATATTCACGTACTTTTCCACCATCGGGAGTGGTGTTCCACTGAGGCCGGATGAAGGACACGACCGAGCGACCGTTGTCATTGCTCAGCACCAGCCAACCCCTATTAAAGGCTGCCGTGACCGTAATATACAAACTACCTGAGGTGACTACATTGTTTCTGGTGTCTTGCATACAAAATTGCCATCCAAACCTACCTGTATTGGTGGGTATATAGTTCAGCTTTTTCCCTTCCTGTACCTGCGGTTTGCCATCGGCATTGAGGCTGCTAGTATACTCCCACCAATACTTATAATACACTGAATCGTTGGGATTTTCAAAAATCACTTCCGGCACATAGGTATAACTTTCACCAACATATCCATTGGCCGGGGCATCGGTCATACTAATCTGGACTTCGGGAAGTTTGGTATAATCGTAATTGCCTTTGTCCTTATAGCACGACTGTAAGCCAGCTACGCAAATTAAAAACAGGATAAATAAGTTTGTCTTCATCTGATTAAATATTGTGGAGTTATCCTTTTACAGGTACAGTCATCTCTTGGTTGTTGGCATTGTCCCATACAGTACGACCGGCAGCCTTTTCCCGGGCCAGCCAATACTTTAATTGAATAGCTGCAGCTCTCTTCTCGCTCACAGACGAACCTGCCAAGTCGCTCACCCCGGTCTGCTCGATTAGCAACCGGTACTTTTGGTCTGAATAGGCACCCAGGTAGTTTTTGATGATGTCAGCATTCCACCAGGCGGGCTGTGCAATCATGTCATGCACAATGAAGGTTTTGGTCTGATAGGCTAAGTCTCCGGGCAGGAAATGATCATTGGCAGCAACTTGTACAACAAGCCGAAAGGCTTTTTGCTGCATGTCTGCCGTACGAAAAAAACACACATTGCTGGTATCCGTTACCTGGCCTGGCTCAAACGAGGTGACGGCAGGTAATGTATATTGACGTCCCTCTTCTGCGGTAGTGCCTGTGCTACTTACGCTGATGGCGTATGGCGTTGCTTGATTGCCGGCCAGGCCCGACATGAAGGCTACCATAGGTACGCTGATTGTATCTTTGCCAGGCGAAAACACAAAGGCCACGGTGACTGAATCTGACGACGGGTCGGCAAATTGTACGTAGTTGGCTGCATGATAGGTTTCAAGCTTGTCTTCCTTGCAGGAAGTGGCCATGTAGCAGCCATATAGAAGGAAAGAAATAATCCACTTTTTCATTGACGTTTTCAATTATAGGTTAATATAGGCATCCTCACTATGCGGGAGCGGCAATACATACCGCCCGGTCATGTCTAAGGGCACAGCGCCATTAAAGATAGGTCGGTTGAGCCGCTTATACAGGAAGAAAGTTTGACCTTCAGTCATAAATTCGCGCGTCATGTCGTTATAAAGCAATTCCAGAAACTCGGCTTTACTGCTAACAGTGAGGGGTGCTTTTGCACCGCGAGCTGTACGCAGGGTAGAGAGCAACTGAATGGCCTTGGGCAGGTCTGTTTCGGCCAGGCATTCGCACAGGGTATAGTACATCTCGCTGAGGCGGATGATGGGTGCCATTTTTGTTTGCGCGGCCACTTCCTGGCTGAGTGTGGCTGTGGTAACGATAGGCTCCCACCGACGAGAGATTTTGCTGGTGGTGCCATCCATAAGGTACAGCAGCCTGAAATCATCCAGATCGCTACCAAACAGGGTGGTTGTGTTACTTAGCGTGAAAGCTTCATTAAAACTTTTCGTTGCTGTATAGATGTCTGGCAGCGTGTTATTATAGGCAGAAAGCAGGACATCATCAAACATTTTTCGATAAATGTTATTCGGATCACTAGTCTGCAAATTGTAAGACGAGGTAAACGTAAACCAGCCTTCGTCGGTTGCAAGGTGATAAACACTGTTGGCGCAGTCATACGCTTTTGCTTTATCACCAGTATTATCCCTCCACAAATAGATCCGAGCCAACAAGGCCGAGGCAGCAACATAGTTCATCCGATAGCCTCGATAGCTAAAAAATAGCCCTCCGGGCAAGTTGTCTATGATCGTAATGAACCGGTAACGCAGGGATTTCATGACGTTGTTATTGGTATTGTCCAGCGTGTCGTTTTTTGCGAGTAGGGTTTTGGCCTGCTCGAGGTCTCTGATGATGTTGTCTAAGGTGGCCTGAACGGTGAGGTGCTGGGTAGCTTTCTGTGGATAGCTGCTTACATATGGTATATACAGCTTGCCATCATCGGCTTTGGGAGCAGGAGCATACAGCCTGAGCAGGTCAAAATGCATCATGGCCCTCACCCCGAGCATCTCTCCCTGGATCAAGTCTTTTTCCAGCTGTCCTAGCGGAAAAAAACTGGAATCTTTTTGTTCCAGGTGCGAAAGGATGTTGTTGCAATTTGCGATGACATTATAGCCTTTCTCCCAGATTGGATCAGTAGTAGCGATGTTATCGCTGGTAGAATAGTCTTTCGTGGCTAGGTTCACGTATTTTTTAGGCACTTTGCTGGCTGTACTGATATCATAATTATTTCCCAGAGCGCTTGCCGCACCCCAGGTAAGTTCACGAGCGTACAGTTCGGGCTGCCCCAGTAACAAATACACACCATTTACCGCCGTGTAGAAACCGTCGTGTTTATCAAAAAGAATTTCTTGAACAACATTGGTATCAGAGTCTACGTCCAGCCATTTCTTGCAGGAAGTAAGTAGTGCTGCGGCGCATATAAGCAATAAAACCGTTGATTGATAATTTTTCATCGTCTTCTTGTTTGTGGTTAGAAACTGGCATTTAAGGTGAAGTTAAATGTCCGGGCGTAAGGATAGCTTAGCCCACGCTCCCGTTTGATCGTGGCAAAATAGGCCAGGTCGTTAGTGCCGGCCTGCATGCGTAGCATGCTAAGCCCCCATCGTTTGACGAGGTCATGGCCAAAGGTATAGCCCAGCGATATGGAATTGAAGGTAAGATTATCGTTTTTCTGTACAAACCGGGAGGTAGGCAAAGTAACGTTATACCGGTCTTTGATCGATTTGAACATGGTGATATCACCGGGTTTTTGCCAACGGAGGTCCATGACCCGCCGGTCTGCGTTGACTTCCCATACATCTACATTTTCTACCTGCCCTACCAGTGTCGAGTTGTATTCATCGCCACCCCACTCATACAGGAACGTGCTGTAAAGTGTCCAAGCCTTATATCGCAGGTTGATGCCAAACGACCCGTTCAGCGTGGGCTCACGATTACCGATGATCACTTGTTCTGCAGAGTTCCATGTATACGTCACCTGACCGTCGCGGTTCATGAACATCTCCTGACCGGTGGCGGGCGAAATACCCAGCGATCGCATGCCGAAAATGGAGGTTTCTGATCCTCCCTCTACATATTTGGTGAGCGGTGTGGCAAATTTCGGATTGGTTTGGTTGGTGGCATTGGCATAATAATCGGCATAGTAGGCATCCACACGATCGTTATATTCTTTCATGGCATCAGAGATCTTGACGATCTGGTTGTTATTATGTGCTCCCCGAAAGATCAGGTCCAGGTTAAAGTCATGCTCTTTGATGGCCGATACGTTCAGGTCGATCTCATATCCACGGTTCATGACCTCACCCACATTTTCTTTATAGCTGGTGAAACCAGTGGATGATGGGATGGTCATATCGGTAATGAGATTTTTGGTGCGCTTGTCATACCAGTTAAGGCCTATAATGACGCGGTTAAGGACATTCAAGTCCATACCGATGTTTAGCGTATTAGCCTTTTCCCACATCAGCTGGTTGTTGCCCATGGAATAGAGTTTGCCGCCGATACCAGTGGGATACCAGTAATCAAGCATGACCTGGTAGGTGGTTCGGGCCGCATAAGGCGGGAAATTGTTTTTGCCTGTCTGGCCGTAGTTAGCACGAATACGTGCCATTGGCAACCAAGTAACCGATTTCATAAAGTCATATTTATGAAAATTGATACCGGTACCCAAAGACCAGAACGTAGCAAAACGGTTGTCGCTACCAAACTCAGAAGAACCGTCCAGCCGCGCAGACACATCGGCCAAGTAAATGTCTTTATAGGTGTAGTTGGCAAACATAAATGTGCCCATAAGCCTGGAGATTTTGTCTTGCACAGCGGGGGTATTGACGATTTCATGAGCGTATTTCTGGTCGTGCAGTTCGGCCGATGGAAATCCCCTAAAGAAGGAATTGGTGTTATTGGCCTTATCCTCGGTAGCATTATACCCCAGAGAGAAGTTCACATTATGCCCATTAATGGTATTGGCGTAGTTTAGTACCACATTGGTATTCCAGCTAAAGGATTCGGCAGTATTGGTAGTTAGCTCGCCCCTCATAAAATAGTCGGTGGTGGTGTACAGGTACCGGCTTGAGTTGGGATCGACAAATGTCTTGCCGTTATCAATTTGATTTTTGATGGAAAACTGAGCCCTTAACTGGAGTTTTTTAAAGAACAAAGCATTCAACGATAAATTATCGGTAAACGATTTATAGCCGCTTTTTTCAAAATTGCCAAGCGTAGCTTCATATAACGGATTTGCGCTGGTAAGGCCGGCTCCATAACTCGATGGAAGCGTTTTGACATATTCACCCGTTTCCAGGTCATATGGTGTATAATAGGGTTGCTGCTTAGTATAGTCGCCAAAGTTGCCATAGGGCGAATTCTGAGATCGGGTCTGGTTAAAGCTTACTTGGTTGCTGATTTGAATCCCTTTCATGCGATAGTCGATTTTGAAGTCGGCACCTATACGGTTTCGGGAAGACTCTTTCATCACTCCGTCTTGACCGTCGTAGTTCAAACCAACCCCGAAACGCAGTGATTCCACCCCACCTTCCAGATACAGGCTATGGCGCAGGCTCACATCGGTTTGCAGGGGCTGCGATAGCCAGTCGGTGTTAATGCCTTCGGCTAGATTGGCCACCAGCCCGCGGTAATAATTAAGGCGACTAAAATAATCGGATGTCAGACCTGTTTTTGGATTGACGGGATCAATAAGCCCGGCCGCCACTTCGGCATTGAGTTTTTCTGGCGCGTTCATGAGGTTATAGGCTGAAAGGTCGGGGGCAGTAATAACCGTGTTGAGGTTGTAAGAAATCCTGAGTTTGCCGGGTTTGGGTGCAACGGTCTCGATGACAATGACACCATTTGATGCTCTGGAACCATAGATGGCCGTGGCAGCAGCATCTTTGAGGATGGTGACACTTTCAATACGGTTGATATCGTAGTCATACACCGTTTGCATGGGCACTTCATAACCATCCATAATGAAAATGGGTAGGTTAGGGTTGTTGGAAAGCGAGTACTGCGACACATCACTTGACTGTAATTTATCTAGCTCAGTGACACTGCTCAGGCCAGAGCGGCCGCGAATGTAGAATTCAGGCAGCGTATTGGGATCAGAGCCCATCTGGTTGTTAGGGCTGATTCGGAAAGAAGGGTCAAATACCTGCAGGGCACTGATGAGGTTCTGGGGGTTTACTTTAAGGATTTCATTCTTGGTTACGTGTGTAGACGTACCAGTAAAGCTCGATTTGCGCACGGTGGTATAACCCGTCACAACGACGTCTTCCAACACCTCTTCGCTAATTTTCAACACTACGTACAGATTTTTTTCAGTTCCATTGACACTGATCTCCTGCTTTTGCATTCCGATATAACTAAAAATAAGTGTCTCATGGTCTGAAGGGACGATCATGCTGAATTTACCCTCGCTATCGCTAAAGATTTTCATGTTGGTTTTCTTTATTTGAATGGAAACACCTTTTAACGGTTTTCCCAAACTATCCACAATAGTCCCTTGAACGATGCGTTGCTGAGGTGCATCTGTATCCTCACCCATAAAATAGTCTTTGACCTCATCAATGAGGTCTTTCTCTTTTTTACGGATAATGACCCGATGGTCCCCAATAACATAGGTAAGGCTTTGATGCTGAAAGATGTTTTTAAGCACACGCTCCAAGTTGGCGTCTTTGACGTCGATACTGACAGCCCTGGCTTCTTTCATGAGTTTATCAGTAACAATGAAGTCATAACCACTCTGAAGGCTGATCTGGTCAAACGCAGTAAGCAAAGGGGCATCGTGCAAGGACAACGTGATCTTTTGCGCATACCCGCTCTTGGCGTTTACCTGAAGGAAGCCTATTAATACGAAAATAATGATAAGCCGCATAATATGCAATATTTTGGCTATGTGCCCCGGTGGAGCATACAAATAGGGATAAACTTTGTACATTTGTTTAACGTTTGGGTTTGTGATGCGGTTGCCTTCATTTTTCGAGGATGGTGGGCGTCCGCTTATTCGTTTATACTACAGATCTGAATGAAAACCGGTAGCGGGCTTTACGGCCTGACCGGTTTTTTTATGGGGTCATGGTTCCACGATAATCCTCCTACCTTGAATGGTGAAATGAACGGCTCCGGTTTCTTCTAACATAGTGAGCACTTGACTGATGTTTTTGTAGCGGGAGACACGGCCGGAAAAGTGATCGCTGATTTGGCCTTGATAGACGATCTCAATGTTATACCAGCGTCCCAGCTGCTTCATGATGCTGAAAATATCCTCGCCGGCAAATTTAAAATAGCCCTTTACCCAGGCGGTTGCCTCATCTAAGTCTACGGCATCAATTTGTATGTGCTGGCCCTGTATACGGGCTTGCTGCCCCGGGTGTAGCCATTGAAAATGTTGGGCTGCAGACAGGCCGACACGGATGCTTCCATCTACTAGCGTAGTCCGAGCCTGGTTTTCATTATCATAATTATTCACATTAAAGGAGGTGCCCAATACCTGTACTTGCTGATCTCCTGCAACAACCACAAATGGACTGGATTGATCTTGGGCTACATTAAAAAAGGCTTCTCCGTTAATCTCTACACGTCTTTTTCCACTGGTAAACCTCGCAGGATATCTCAACGTGGAAGCGGCATTGAGCCATACTTTGGTCCCATCATTCAGGATGACCTGATATTGGCCACCTTTTGGTGTGGTTAAAGATAGTAGCGAATCCGCTCCAGGTAGGCTGACGCCAGGGACCGCATTTCCGTTGGTATATTTGATCTGTTGGGCATGGATGATAATGCCGTTCTGTGTCGAGTCCAGATGAATCTTATGGCCATCTGTTAGCGTGAGAATAGCCTGGTTGCTGCCCGGCCGGATATCTTGGGCAAACTTTGTGGATGACTGTCCCATATGGTGTGACGGTAAATAATAATAGAGTGCTGCAGTGGCTGCTAAGAGCACTGCAGCCGCTTTTAACAGGGTTACTATGGAGATACGACCAAGCTTATGCCCGCTTACGGGCAACGATTTGCGGATCTTGTCAAGTTGTTGCCGGCGGTAGTTGTCGTTAAGGGCCGGCAGGTTTTTCTTCTCATAGGTTAAATACCAGGATTCAAGTAAGGCCTTTTCTTCCTCACTGCATTTGCCGTCCAAATATTTAGCTAATAACGCTTCTGCCTGTTCCTTATTCATAAATATTACGGGTTTGTTACCCTTATTTATGTCAAGACAATTGAACCACCCCCTTTCTGGTATTGCTAATTAAAATTTTTTTTATTTTTTTAAAGACAGCCTCGTTTTATTGCAATAAAAAGAAGATAATCAACAGAAACAATAACGTTTCAAGCCTTTCACGCAGTATTTTCATGGCTTTACTGATCTGTTTGGCTATCGTAAGTTCTGAAGTTCCTAATTTTTGAGAAATTTCTTTATGGGATAGGCGCTCCATACGACTTAGGTTAAAAACTTCACGCATGCGTGAAGGTAAGGAGTCAATTTCCTGTTCAATGATACGGGCAAGCTCATTCTCGCGAATGGTGCGGTCGGTATTGTACTCACCCTTATTTATGAACCAGACCAATGAGTCCAGGTACTCTGCTTGCCGTTTGTTGCGTTGATACAGATTTAATATGCGGTTTCGTGTGGCGGTATACAGGTAGCCGGGGAGGTTTGTGTTGAAGGTTAATTGTTCCCTATTTATCCATAAATGGGCGAATAGGTCTTGTATGACGTCATTAGCATCCTCCAAATTACCCAATTTTTTGTAAGCATGCCGATGCAAGACTTCTTTATACCGATCATAGACTTCTAAATAGGCCTTTTCATCCCCGTCCTTCAAAAGGATGGCCAATTCTGCATCAGACAAAGGCTTTTTGGGGGCCATATTATCAGTTGATTTTTAATACAATTATTAATCCCCAAATTTTATGAAAATTATTGACAAATACTATCTTATCTTTAAAATATTTTTAAGCTATTAGGAAAATTTTATAAAAAAAGCTGAAAACTAACCGTTTTCAGCTTTTTAATTTAATTAGGATTAGGGTATTTATTTCCAGCCACCACCCAGGTTGCGATAAATGCTGGTGACTGTGGTTAATTGTTCTTTTTTGGTTTCGATGAGCTCAAGCTTGGAGGCCAAGGCGTCCCGTTGTGTCATCAACACTTCAAAATAGTCAGCCCGGGCTGATTTAAACAGGTCATTGGAAATATCGATCGACCTGTTCAGCGCATCTACTTCATTTGATTTCAGTGCATAGCTTTTCTCCAGGTTATGGATTCTTGAAAGCTGGTTTGAAACTTCCATATACGCATTGAGAATGGTTTTTTCATAATCATACATAGCTTGTAGCTGGCGCGAGTTGGCGTTTCTGAATTCTGCCTTTATAGCATTTCTGTTAATGAGCGGGCCTGCTAAATCCCCGGCAAGGGAATATAGCACTGATTCTGGAAATTTCACCAGGTAATGTGGTGTAAAGGCCTGGAAACCCAAAGCGGCAGAAATATTAAAGGAGGGGTAAAACTCAGCCCTTGCCACTTTGACGTCCAGCTTCGCCGCTACCAGTTCCATTTCAGCCTGTTTAACATCGGGTCGGTTGGCCAGCAATTGTGACGGTATCCCTGTACTGACAGGCGCCAGGTTCAGGCTTAAAAAGTCGCCCTGATCCCGGGGTATTTCCTGCGGATAACGGCCCAATAAGAAGTTAATTTTGTTCTCGGCTTCTGTGATGCTTTGCCTGATCTCAAATTCCTTGCCTTCTGAATTTAGCACTTCAGCCTGAAACTTCTGGACAGCAAGTTCGGTCTCCCTACCGGCTTCCTTTTGAATTTTCATGATTTCAAGGGCATTTTTCTGAAGTTCAATGGTTTGGTTCAAAATGACCAGCTGATTATCAAGGGCCAATAATTCATAGTAGGTATTGGCCACCTCGGCAATCAAATTGCTCAGCACAAAGTTCTTCCCATCTACCGAGGAGAGATACCTGGTTACCGCGGCTTTTTTAGCATTATGTAGTTTTTTCCAGATGTCTACTTCCCAATCGGCCTCCAGTGCTGCGGTGTAATCCATAAGCGATTCAGGCACTTTTCTCCCGGGTGTGATCTCGGTGGATTCATCTCCTGCGCCTTGGCTGGTATAACGGCCTACTTTTTCAACACCCACACCCAGTCGCGCACGTACAGATGGCAGCAGGTCTTGTTGCTTAAAGCCGACCTCGCTCCGGGCAATCTCTATTTCTTGCAACGTTTCATTGAGTTCCTGGTTGTTTTTTAAGGCCGTATCGATCAAATTCAGCAGATGCTGGTCGGTAAAAAATTTCCGCCAGGACAGGCTGGCCATATTGGCCGTGTCGCGGCTATTTTGGTATGCACCAGGCACCGTCTTATTTTCGGCACGCTGTATCACTTGTGGCACCTTGCAACTTGCGATGCAAAGGCCAATTCCAAGCATACCAATATATTTATAATTCCTAATCTTATTCATGGTGACTTATATCTTCGGTAAACGGATCATCATCTTCTTCATTGACCAACTTGTGTTTGGCGGCTATTGTACCAAATATAAAATACAATCCGGGTATGATCAGCACCCCGAAAATGGTCCCAATAAGCATACCGCCCGCAGCGGCGGTTCCAATGGTTCGATTACCCAATTTACCGGGCCCTGTAGCAAACATCAGAGGGATCAAGCCTGCCACAAATGCAAAGGAAGTCATCAGAATTGGGCGAAACCGCGCTTTGGCTCCTTCCATCGCCGATTTATAAATCGACATGCCTGTACTATGCCTGTGTGCGGCAAATTCTACGATCAATACCGCATTTTTACCCAATAAACCAATCAGCATGACCATGGCCACCTGGGCATAAATGTTGTTTTCAAGGCCAAACATCTTCAGGAAAAAATAAGCTCCAAAGATACCCGCAGGCAAGGAAAGGATGACCGAAAGCGGTAGGATGAAGCTTTCATATTGCGCTGCAAGGATAAGGTAAACAAATCCCAGACAGATCAGAAAAATATAGATAGCCTGGTTGCCCTGTGCTACTTCGTCAGCAGAAATACCAGCCCATCCAATCCCGAAACCACGGGGTAATGTTTTGTCAGCCACCTCCTGGATCACCTTTATAGCCGTACCACTACTATACCCAGGAGCCGCAGAACCACTGATCTCGGATGAGTTGTACATGTTGTGCCGCGTTATTTCAGACAAACCATACACCTTCCTCATTTTCATAAAATCAGAAAACGGAACCATTTCGTCCCTATCGTTCTTTACATAGAGCTTCAGGATGTCTTCTGGCAACGCCCGATACTCTGGTGCTGCCTGTACTATGACCTTATAATTAATGCCAAATTTAATAAAGCTGATTTCATAGTTACTGCCCACAAGCGTTGACAGCGTATTCATCGCATTATCAATCGAGACCCCTTTTTGCTGGGCTAGGTCATTATCTACATCCAGCATATATTGTGGGAAACTGGCACTGTAAAAACTAAATACAGAAGACAGTTCCGGACGTTTGTTCAGTTCCTTCACAAACTCTGTATTGACTTCTTCCATCCGCTTAAAGTCGCCAGACCCTGCCTTATCCAACAGGCGCAACTCAAATCCGCCTGCTGCTCCGTATCCGGGAACGGCTGGTGGCTGAAAAAATTCTATTGTGGCACCCGCTATATCCTTACTTTTTTCTTCCAGCTCATCGATGATCTGCTGCACAGATTTCTTACGCTCACTCCAGTTTTTTAAATTAATTAAACACGTACCTGAGTTTGAGCCAGTACCTTCAGACAAGATTTCATAGCCAGCCAGCGCAGAAACCGACTGCACCCCTTCTATATGTTCGGCTATTTTCTGCAATTTATCTGCTATATCATTCGTTCGTTCAAGCGATGAACCAGGTGGCGTTTGGATAATAGCATAGAACATCCCTTGGTCTTCATTGGGTATAAATCCCGAAGGAACTACTTTGTTCAGGAAATAGGTTGCAATACAGAAAATGATCAACAAGCCAAATGTAAAAACCCGTCTATTGACCACCCGGGCCAATAATTGTTCATACCTGCCCGCAGAACGGTTGAAAGCGTTATTAAACTTATCCAGCAATTTATTGATAGCCGATTTTTTTCTTTCACTGCCGTGGTTGTTTCTGAGGATAATGGCGCAGAGTGCTGGTGTCAGCGTTAATGCCACAATACCTGAAAGGATGATTGCAGTGGCCATGGTGATGGAGAATTGCCGATAAAAAATACCTACCGGCCCTGACATAAAAGCCACTGGTATAAAAACCGCCGCCATTAGAAAGGTGATGGCAATAATAGCGCCTGCGATGTCTTTCATGGCCAGCTTAGTCGCTTTACGCGGCCCAATATGTAAAAGTTCCATCTTGGCATGAACTGCCTCAATCACCACGATCGCATCGTCGACCACCACGCCAATAGCCAGTACCAAAGCAAAGAGGGTTATCAAATTGAGCGTGATACCAAAGAATGACATAAACATAAAAGTACCGATCAATGATACTGGCACCGCCATAGCTGGGATGAGGGTAGATCGCCAATCACCTAAAAACAGGAAGACGACCAATCCCACCAAAATAAAAGCTTCCACCAGTGTATGGATAACTTTATCTATGGATGCATCCAAAAATGAAGATACGTCATAGCTGATCTCATAGTCCATTCCCTTGGGGAAGGAGCTTTTCTTAATTTCTGCCAACTTTGCTTTTACATCTTCAATAACCTGACTGGCATTACTACCGTATGACTGTTTGAGCACGATAGCCGCAGAGGGCCTACCATTCAGGTTCGAGTAAATATCATACATGGAACTGCCAAATTCTACATTGGCTACATCCTTTAGGCGAAGGATCTCACCATTGGGATTTGAGCGTAAGATGACGTTTTGGTATTGCTCAATGGTCGTAAAACGCCCAGAATATTTCAATACATATTCAAAGGTTTGAGACCTTTTGCCCGAACTTTCACCTGTTTTGCCTGGCGAGGCTTCAAGGCTCTGGGCACTTAGTGCTTCCATGATTTCGTCTGCAGAAATTTTGTAGGCCAGCATGCGGTCTGGCTTCAACCAGATTCGCATCGCGTACTCTCGGGTGCCTAATATATCTGCAAATCCTACTCCGTTAACCCGTTTAAGCTCAGAGAGCAAGTTAATATCCGCAAAGTTAAACAGGAATTTCTGGTCGGCATTGGGGTCTGTACTAAACAGGTTGACATACATCAGCATGTTTGACTCCTCACGCGTTATTTTTACACCCTCCCGAACTACCAACGGGGGAAGTTTGTTGGTTACGGATGCCACCCTATTTTGTACATTCAGTGCAGCCTGGTTTGGATCCGTCCCCAAATTAAAAATGACTTGAATACTAGCCTCCCCATCATTACCCGCATCTGACGTCATATACTTCATACCGGGCACACCATTGAGGGCCCTTTCCAAGGGAATTACTACCGATTTGATCATCAATTCGCCGTTTGCACCGGGATAATCGGCGGTAACGTTCACTTTGGGTGGTGAGATGGAAGGAAACTGCGTCACCGGTAGCGTAGTGATGCCTAAGACTCCCAAAAAGACGATGATTAGCGATATAACTATCGACAACACCGGCCTTTGAATAAATTTATTAAACATGGAACTTTGTAATTAAACTCGTGAACTACTTAATCAGCTTTAAACCGCAGGTGAGACATGACGTCTGCTGGCTTTTGAAATTCATACGTGATTTTGTCGTCGTCTTTGACTTTCTGTACCCCTTCAATAATAATTTTGTCATTTTCAGCCAAGCCACTTTGCAGCACATACAAGTCGGGCAATTCACCCTTAATAGTGATGGGTTGTGAACGTACCACATGATTATTGCCAACTACAAAGACATATATTTTATCTTGGATCTCGTAAGTGGCTTTTTGCGGGATGATCAAGGCACCCTTTAAAGGCACAGTCATGAGTACCTTACCTGTCTCTCCATTCTTCAACAACCTGTCGGCATTTGGAAACCTGGCCCTGAAAGCGATATTACCCGTCTCACTGTCAAACTCACTTTCAACAGTCTCTACCTCTCCCTTATCCTTGAATTGCTCACCATTGGCTAATAATAATCCGACCTGGTTATTACCACGATTTTTTACATTTTGCTCATAATCGAGATATTCGGGTTCTGAAACATTAAAGTAAGCATAAACCTGGTTATTATCTGAAAGACTAGTAAGCAGCTCCCCTTCATCTACCAAGCTCCCCAACTTCAACGGAATACGATCTATTATACCTGCGAATGGCGCTTTGATCTCTGTAGCGCTAACATGGAATTTAGCCTGCGCCATTTCAGCTTTAGCTTGGTCTACCTTGGCTTTGGCTACTGCCAGCTCATTCTTAGAAACAATATTTTTGTCGGCCAGCATCTGGGTATTTTGCAATTCAATCTCGGCTTCTTTGGCTTCGGCTTCTGCTTTTTCATATTCTGCCTGGTACATCTTTGGTGTAATGCGAAATAAAGACTGACCGGCTTTAACCGCTTGGCCTTCATCCACATAAATCTTTTCCAGGTAGCCCTTTTCCAGTGCCCGAATCTCTATATTTTTCACAGATTTTATCTGTGCTACATACTCCTTTGTAAAGGATGTATCTATTTTTAAGGGAGTCGTCACGGCATATTTACCGGCTTCTTCCTTCTGTTGGGTTTTAGATGTGCAGCTTGTTTGGCACCAGATGGCACACAAGCCCATGAACATTATTATTCTATACATGGTATTAAGTAGTGATTGAACGATTAGTAAGGCGGAATGGAAACATTCCTACTGATAGTGAAATGATGTTAGCGTTAAGCTACCACATTCATTTTAGATTATCATAAACGCAGCACGCGCTGCAGAATGTATTTATCGGAAAGTATATAGGGGGCTCGCCGGCCAGGCAGCTCAAGATTATTATAAAAATAGCAGTAAAAGGTATTGACTTCAGGCGTGCCAAAAAAATTAAAATGGTATTTGGCAACCGACGTGTGCCCATTATTTAACTCAACGTCCTCATCGTCGTTTTCCACATAACTGGAGTCGTCGGCATCCAGACCACTCCTTTTTATCAGTTGGGAAGATCGGAATATAGCGCCATGTTTTTTATGCGAAATCTTTTTTATAGCACTCGTATAGGCGTAATTCGTGTCATCCTGATGCACTTCAGCATACACTGCATACCCTCTGAGGAGGAGGAAACAGAAAAATAGGCAAAACCCTAAAACAGCGCGCATATTCAATTGCAAAAGTAATATTAGGTATGATACATCACTCTCCTACTACGTCATTCTATTGTCAACATTTATTTACTAGGCCGCTTTAGGGCCGAACAGCACACCATTGACACATAAAAGTTACAAGGGTCTAGATCTTAACTCTTTGAGGCTAGCGTCATCCATCTCGTAAAAATGCGGTACACCGGTAGCAATCTCCATGTTAAGTATTTGCTCCTCATTTAGGTTATCCAAATACTTGATCAGTGCCCGCAGGCTGTTGCCGTGAGCAACGACTAAAACATTTTCGCCTTTTTCAAGATGTGGAAGGATTTGGTTGTAGAAATATGGTACCACTCTATTGTAGGTATCCTTTAAGCTTTCACCTCCGGGAGGGGGCACGTCATAAGAGCGCCGCCAGATGTGAACTTGTTCTTCCCCAAATTTTGCAGCTGTATCGGCTTTGTTGAGCCCTTCCAGATCGCCATAACCTCGTTCGTTCAGGGCCTTGTTTTTGATTACGGGAATCTTTTCTAATCTGCATTCATGCAGGATGATATCCAGGGTGTGCTGTGCACGTTGCAAAACGGAGGTGAAAGCGATGTCAATACGGCGGCCTTTTAATTGGATACCAGCCTGCAGGGCTTCTTGCCGGCCCAAATCGGTGATGTCGATATCCTGCCAACCAGTAAACCGGTTTTCAAGGTTCCATTGTGACTGTCCGTGACGGACGAGAATAAGGGTTGCTTTCATAATGTTCTTTTGTCATGTATGAAAACGCTAAAATACGATAATTCTGTTTTGCCGGTTGCACTTAAAATGATTATTTTAGCACAAATAAAGTAAAAGATGAATAACAAGACACTCGCTTACGTTTTCGCCCGACTGGTACTTGGTCTAAGCATGTTTGGTCACGGCGCTATCCGGGTGCCTAAAATAGGTACTTTTAGCGCTGGCATAGTGAAACAATTTGCGGAGTCACCTTTGCCTGAGGCCCTGATTTTACCCTTAAGTTATGTTATCCCTATTGCCGAATTGGTATTAGGCATTTTGCTTTTACTGGGACTATTTACCAGAACGGCGCTCATAGGCACAGGTATATTATTGTTGGTCTTGATATTTGGCACAACTATGATAGAAAACTGGAATGCACTGGTACCCCAGATGGTACATAGTGCCTTTGTTGTAGGACTGCTAGCATTTGTAGACGACTATAAGAGTTTTTCCATTCAGAAACGCTCGTAACGATACATTTCAGAGTTTTACTTGCCTGATCACATTTTTTACATTTAGCTCTATAATATCTGTCATTGTGCGGCACTTGAGGTAGTGGTCATTCTGAAAATAGGCTGCATAGCCTTCCCGGAGTTGTTTTTGGTTTTCTGGCGTAGATAGCTCTTCGGTGTTTGACACATCACGCAGGTCAGCCAGCCGGTGCCGTTCACTGCGCACACGGTGCACCAGCGATGACCGTTCTTCCTGTTTGTATTGCAGAGCGGTCTTTTCTGTGAGATGCTCCATGCAGAGCTGCACGTAAGTAAGGTTATCTCTAAAAAACTGCGGCATATAGATCTTGGGGTTTCCTTCATAAAATTGCTGATCAAAATCAATGCAGCGGATTCGGAACTGGAAATCGTCAAAATCGGGCGTGATCTGCACGACAAAATTATAAGAGCGCATATCCCCAAGAAGCATAATTATGCACCGCTCATTGAACTTAACAAATTCTTTGGCGATTCGCTTGGGGTTATAGTCGGGATTGTGAATAAAGTTTTTGGCGAACACATCCCCCGGCAAGCCAACTATGTGTTCTTCTACGAGCGTAAGGCCATCAACTAGGTAGTTTACTTGATTGGGCGATAGAATCTCTTCCAATTCCAACCCATAGATTCTCGAGGCATCGGCCTGCTTGATATAAAAATAGTCATAAACATCATTTAACCGGTTGACAATACGGATGCGGAAGGGGTTGGTATTGCCAAAGGTGCAGTAGTCGATGCGGTCGATGTATTTGTGTTCAACAATTCGCAGGTTGCCGGACGCTTTTAGATCAGCATAGATTTGTTTTAGACCCGCATGGATAATTTCTGCCTCATGGGGCGGGTATAAGGGCGTTTCCCAAAGGGTATCCTTCCCATTTTTGTCCAATACGGGCACGGTTTCATAAAAATTACGAAGGTCGCTATAGGCGATGGGCAGCCGGGCGTCGCGCTGATAATTCCGCAGGTATTTATGCAGATTACTGCTTATCGGAAAAATCGGCTTTTTCCGGGTAATTACTACATCTCCTATTTCCATGTTATTCGTTGATATAGCCACGATATTTGTCGGCATTCCTACAAATTTGGGCATAATTTTTTGATATTTGTCAGCATAAAATAAATTTTGGATGCGTTTAATCGGTTGTTTATTATTCGTTGGCCTCCAATTGGGCATTGTAAAGGGACAATCCCTTTCCCGAAAATTGGAGGTGGCTTTTCGTAATTTTGAGAGTGACCCATCCCTGCACTATGGTATCGCATCCTTAACGGTTTTAAATGCGCAAACTGGTGAGGTGGTTTTTGCGAAAAACGAAGAAACGGGCCTGGCTACCGCCTCCACGTTGAAAACGATTACTTCAGCCACCGCCTTCTATTTGCTTGGTCCTGAATATAGGTACAGTACTAAACTGTATTATACAGGTAACCTGAGTGCAGATGGCACCTTGAAGGGAGATATTATAATCTCTGGTAGTGGTGACCCATCACTTGGAAGCGACCGCTTTGAGCAATCACGGGAAGGAGTTTTACTGGCCCGTTGGCAAACAGCCATTCAGCGTGCTGGCATTAAACAGATTGAAGGAGGTATTATTGCCGACGACTGTTTGTTTGATGGACAATCGGCTCCGGGCGGATGGACGTGGAATAACCTGGGAAATTATTACGGGGCGGGAGTTTCAGCGCTTAATTGGCGGGAGAACCAATTTGCAGTCAATTTTACGCCTGGATCAAAGACCGGCGATTTGACACGCATCCGGGAAGTGATTCCCGAAACGAAATACTTACAATTGGTCAATGAAACCAGGACGGGCAAGCTGGGATCGGGTGACCAGGTAAATGGCTATGGCGGGCCCTATGCTTCACGGCTATACTTGCGGGGTTCATACGGAAAGGACCTTCGAAAAAAGATTTGCTTTTCATTGCCAGATGCGGCCTATGATGCTGCTTATAGGTTAAAACAATGGCTTGACTCGGCAGGTATCCACACGATGGGCGAACCTGCCACCACGCATAATAGGTTATTGGCCGGTATCGACCTGCCCGTGCAACGTAATTTATTGGATGAGTATAAATCGCCCGAATTAGCCGATCTTATTTATTGGTTTCAGCAAAAAAGCATCAACTTGTATGGGGAGGCTTTATTAAAGACGATGGCCGTATTAGATTCTGCAGGACATGATCCGGAAGATGAAGCCCGTGTGGTCAGGGATTTTTGGGTTAAAAAAGCAGGTATTCCTGAAGCCGCCCTTGATATTATAGATGGCAGCGGGCTTTCGCCTCAGAACAGGGTCACCACGCTGGCCATGGCCCGTATATTGGCTTCAGTTAAAACAGAACCTTGGTTTAACAGCTACTATAAAAGCTTTCCGGAATATAACGGCATGAAGATGAAGAGCGGCACAACTAATGGGGTGTTGGGCTATTCGGGATACCAAATTTCCAAAGATGGCACCCCCCTGGTATTTTGCCTTTTGGTAAATAATTACCACAGCGGGACGCAAATAATGCGTCAAAAAATGTTCAGGCTTTTGGATACACTGAAATTATAAACCAGTTCGCTTTATAATTGTTAACTTTGCATACATATGGGATATAACCTGCAGGTGAGCATTGATAAGGATTCGGGCTTTTGTTTCGGGGTAGTGTATGCTATTGACATGGCAGAAGAGATTTTGGAGGAGGATGGTTATTTATATTGCCTGGGCGACATTGTACACAATGATGAAGAAGTGGCCCGGCTTACAGCGAAGGGGCTGCGCATAATTGATCACGATGACCTTCCCCAACTAAAAAATGAGAAAGTGCTGATCCGTGCACATGGGGAGGCACCAGACACCTATCGCATAGCGCTGGAGAATAACATAACCTTGATCGATGCCTCCTGTCCCGTTGTGTTGAAACTGCAAAACCGGGTAAAAACTTCGTTTGATGAACAGGAAAAGATCCTGATTTTTGGCAAGCACGGGCATGCGGAAGTGATCGGTTTACAGGGGCAAACAAATAATGAGGCATTGGTTTTTCAGGATCTTGCCGAATTGGATGGGGTTGAACTGCCGGCTAAGTTTACGCTATATAGCCAGACCACCAAAAGCACGGATAAGTTTTATGCCATAAAAGACAATTTATTGAGCCGAGGGTATGAGGTTAAGGCCAATGACACCATTTGCCGACAAGTATCAAACCGTTACGAAGATCTGGGTATTTTTGCCCAAAAATTTGATAAAATTGTGTTTGTTTCCGGCAAAAAGTCATCCAATGGCAGGGTACTCTATGAAGTTTGCCTAAAAAACAATCCACAAAGCTATTTTGTTTCTGACCCGGAGGAGCTTAGTATAGACATGTTCAATCCTGAAGAACGGATAGGTATTTGCGGGGCCACTTCTACACCTATGTGGCTAATGGAGAAGGTTAAGACTGTTTTAGAAGGCTATTGATATGCTGGTCATGCTAACTTCACATTCTTTTAAGCAGGTCCCCTTCGATTTCCAATTTCATACTTTTGTGCATGATGCAAAGATCTAAAAAGGGCGTTTTATTAGTTAATCTCGGAACGCCAAACAGCCCGGCGGTGCCGGATGTACGCAAATACCTGGACCAATTTCTAATGGACGGACGGGTGATTGATATACCTTACTGGCGAAGGGCTTTGTTAGTAAAAGGTATTATTACTACCTTCCGAAGCCCAAAAAGCGCTAAGTTATATCAGGCTATTTGGCGGGAAAATGGATCTCCCTTGTTACACTATAGCGTGATTCAGCAAAAGCTTCTACAAGAACAACTGGGCAATGATTATATAGTAGAATTGGCCATGCGATACCAAAGCCCGTCCATAGCTGAAGCCTTGGAACGATTGCGCAAGGCCCGTGTGCAAAGTCTTCAGGTTATTCCTCTTTTTCCGCAATACGCTAGTGCTAGTAGCGGTTCTGTGGTAGAAATGGTCATGCAACTCATGCAATCCTGGCATACGTTTCCGAAAATTTCCATTGCAGGTCCTTTTTACGACAATGAACATATGATTGCCGCTTTTGCGGAAAATGCAGCGCAGTACCACATAGAAAATTTTGATCATCTATTATTTAGCTACCATGGGCTGCCGGTAAGGCAACTGGTGGAGGTTGATCCGGACGGGCATCACAACTGTGAGCAGGCGGGGTGTCGTTTAGCTATCCATGAGCATAACCAGTTTTGTTATGTGGCACAGTGTTATGCAACGACCCGTTTAATTGCCGAAAAACTAGGCCTGCAACCCGAAAACTACACGGTATGTTTTCAGTCGCGCCTCGGCAAAACGCCCTGGGTAAAGCCTTATACATCGGATGTACTAAAAATCCTGGCCGATCAGGGCAAGAAAAAGTTATTGACTTTTTGTCCGGCCTTTGTGGCTGATTGTCTCGAAACGCTATACGAGGTTTCGGTTGAATATCATGAGCTATTCCGGACGTTTGGTGGTGAACAGGTGCAGTTGGTTGAAAGTTTGAATGATCACCCATTGTGGATAACGGCATTAAAGGAAATGGTCTTGGAATAGGGCCCAAAAATTGAATTTGTTGAGAAGGATTGAAGTTAGCATATGCAGATTTTACTAGTCAGTGTCATTATATTAACCATTCTTGATTTTTATATTTTCTCGGGGTTGAAAGCCTCTGGCATACGTTGGGTACAATCCCGGACTTTTGGGATCCTTTGGTGGGCATATAGCCTCGGCTTACTTGTTGGGGTAGGTTTAGCCGTTTATGCCGATCTGCCCCTTGGTGTACGGGCTGTCATTTTGGTGGCGCTTTTTATTACTTTCACCTGTAAAGCCGTTTACATGCTGATCTTGTTGATGGATGACATACGCCGGGGTGCGGTATGGGTTAAGCGTTTGTTTTCAAGGAAAACCCGCATTCATGAACTGGATGACCCCTTGCCTGAAAAGGATGAAAAGGGAATTTCTCGTTCTGCTTTCCTAACACGGGCTGGTATTCTGGTTGCGGCGGTTCCCTTCTCTGGATTAACGTGGGGATTGGTTTACGGAGGTTATGACTATCGGATACGGCGGGTAAAGCTCTATTTACCCAACTTACCCAAGGCATTCCATGGCCTTACCATTGGCCAAATATCAGACATCCATTCGGGCAGCTTTTTCAATGCCAAATCAGTGAGCGGTGGCGTGGACATGCTCCTGGCAGAGAAGCCAGACGTCATCTTTTTTACAGGCGATCTAATTAATAGCTTGGCCAATGAGATGCGCGACTATCAGGATCTGTTTTCTAAGGTAAAGGCACCCTTGGGGGTCTTTTCTTCCTTGGGCAACCACGATTATGGGGAATATTATTTTGGGAAAGAGCCTTCGCCCGCGAAGGCCAGAAATTTACAGCATGTAAAAGATACCCATCGCGTAATGGGCTGGGATCTGTTATTAAATGAGCACCGTGCACTTACTGTGAATAAGGAGTCTATTGGCATTTTGGGCGTTGAGAATTGGGGAACCGGGCGTTTTCCAAAATTTGGGGACATCAACAAGACCTTGCAGGGCACGGAAGAGTTTCCAGTGAAATTGTTATTATCGCACGACCCTTCGCATTGGCGAGCACAAGTACTTGACCATAAAGATATTGACGTTATGTTTAGTGGCCATACGCATGGGATGCAATTTGGGGTTCGGCTAGAAAATTATCAGTGGAGCCCTATTCAGTATATTTATAAAGAATGGGCCGGGCTTTATCAGGAGGGTTCGCAACGCCTATATGTGAATGTGGGTTATGGATTTTTGGGCTATCCAGGCCGTGTAGGCATACTCCCTGAAATTACAATTTTTGAATTACGCAGCGAGGCTGAACCAGCCTGATGGTAATACCTTCGATTTGTAACATCAGCCCATTCACAACGTCCAATAAATAAAATGTCTTTGTATGCCGGTTAAAATGTCTTATCGTGAAAATGTAAAATTATCGCTGCAATCCATCAGCAGCAATAAATTGCGGACGGCATTGACTGCTTTGATCATTGCAATCGGTATTACGGCATTGGTGGGAATATTAACTTCCATTGACGCCATCCGCAATTCATTAACAGATTCATTTTCAGCCATGGGCTCCAACTCCTTTACGATCCGTAATCGGGGGCTTAACATAAAAATTGGCGGGAGTGGCACACGCCCTAAACGTTTTAAATCTATTACATACCGTGAGGCTGTCTTATTTAAGGAGCGCTTTGATTATCCCGCCATTGTTTCAGTGAATACGTATGCTTCTTATGAAGGTACGGCAAAATATAAAAGCAAAAAAACCAATCCAAATATTAATATTTTGGGTGGTGATGAAAATTACCTGCAAACAGCAGGCTACAAATTAGCCGCGGGCCGCAATTTTTCGAAACGTGAGCAGGCATTGGGTTCTGCTGTCGTCATCATTGGTACAGAAATCAAAAAGCGGTTATTCAAGGATCATGAAGATCCGATTAATCAAGTGATTTCTATCGGCAGCAGCCGTTACACCATTATTGGAGAGCTGGAAGATAAGGGCTCCAGTTCCAACTTTGGCGGGGATAAGACTTGTATTGTTCCCCTTGGCAAGGCTAGAAGTGTAATGTCAATATCCAATCCATCATACACAATCACCGTCATGTGCCTTAATCCACTGAAAATGGAGGCTGCGATTGGAGAGGCAACGGCAGTTTTTCGTAACCTGCGTAATTTAAAGGTGACGCAGGAAACCAATTTTGAGATTACAAAGAGTGATGCAGTGGCACAAGTACTGATGGACAACCTGACCTATGTAACCATTGGCGCTGTGGTGATCGCTATGATCACGCTGATTGGCGCCTCCATTGGTTTAATGAATATTATGTTGGTATCGGTTACGGAACGTACCCGGGAAATCGGCATCCGGAAAGCAATTGGTGCCACACCCCTGGTGATCCGCAGGCAATTCCTTACAGAAGCGGTTGTGATCTGCTTGATTGGTGGGGTGGTGGGTATTTTACTGGGTATCGCAATCGGCAACCTACTGGCACTGATTATGGGTGGCGCTTTCATCATCCCATGGGCATGGATGATCCTCGGTATCGGCGTATGTGTTGGTGTAGGAATGCTTTCCGGTTTTTACCCGGCATCGAAGGCCTCTAAACTCGACCCCATCGAGTCGCTACGATACGAGTAGGATGAGTTTGCTGATGCTTTTCGTTGTTTTAATTAAAGGGATGATCTTTTAAATATTGTTCCCATTTCCAAGCAGAACGCATCATTTCGGTAATATCAAGACCTGCTTTCCAGGCTAGTTGTTCCGTGGACTTGCTGACGTCCCCCCAAACCTGCTCAACATCCCCTTCGCGGCGATCACCGACCACGTAGTTGAGTTTGACACCGGTTGTTTCTTCGAAAGCCCTGATAACCTGAAGAACGGAGGTTCCATTTCCTGTCCCGATATTAAATACGTCATAGCTACCATTCGGATTGCCATTTTCCATGAGTTTAATAGCAGCCACATGCGCTTTTGCCAGGTCAACCACATGGATATAATCGCGCATGGCGGAGCCATCGGGTGTGTTGTAGTCATCCCCGTATACGGTAATGGGGCCTCGTTTGCCGATGGCGCTTTGGGTAATAAAAGGCACCAGGTTCTGCGGAACACCTAAAGGCAACTCGCCGATAAGGGCTGATTCATGCGCACCAACTGGATTAAAATAGCGCAGTGAAATAACTTGATAATTGTTTTTGGCGCGTGCCGTTTCGCTGAGGATCTCCTCGGCAATTTGCTTGGTATTCCCATAAGGCGATTCGGCCTTTTTAACAGGGGCCGATTCGGTAACCGGCAGCTCATCAGGTTGCCCGTAAACAGTGCAACTGGAAGAAAATACAAAATTGATGGGCCTCCCCGCGAAGGCGTTTAATAAATTAATCAGCGAAAAGAAATTATTATAGTAATATTTCAGGGGTTCCTTGACGGATTCGCCAACTGCCTTGTAGGCTGCGAAATGTATAAGGCCGCTTATATCCGGATTTTTTTCGATAAAGGCATTAGTCTTTGCTTGATCGCAGAGGTCAAAATTATGGAACTCGGGTTTTAGGCCCGTAATCTTTTCGATCTGATTCAAGACACCGATATTTGAATTGGAAAGGTTGTCTACAATGACCGGCGTATAGCCAGCGTTTTGTAATTCAACCACGGTGTGCGACCCGATATATCCCGTTCCTCCGGTGACTAGTATTTTACTCATATTTATTTAAAATTAATGCTTATTGTAATAGGTGAAATCTTTATGTTGTATTTCTTTTTCGGGCAAAGATTTAAAATAATCATAGGTTATTTTTAGCCCTTCTTCCCGGCTTACTTTAGGCTCCCAACCTAATAATTCCCGTGCTTTGGTGATATCAGGCCGCCTTTGTTTTGGGTCATCCACTGGAAGGTCTTTGTAACTTAATTTTTGGGTAGTACCTGTCAATTTAATAATCTCCTCGCCAAATTGTTTGATGGTGATCTCGTCCGGGTTACCTATATTGACGGGCTGTGCGTAATCACTCAGTAATAAACGATAGATGCCTTCCACTTCGTCATCTACGTAGCAAAAAGAACGCGTCTGGCTTCCATCGCCAAAAACGGTCAGGTCTTCACCCCGTAACGCTTGGCCAATAAAGGCAGGTAATACCCGCCCGTCATTTAGTCGCATACGCGGACCATACGTATTAAAGATCCGCACAATGCGTGTTTCCAACCCATGGAAGGTATGATAGGCCATAGTGATGGCTTCCTGAAATCGTTTTGCTTCGTCGTAAACACCACGAGGACCTACTGGGTTTACGTTGCCCCAGTATTCTTCGGGCTGCGGACTGACGGTTGGATCGCCGTATACTTCTGATGTAGATGCCACCAGAATGCGAGCGTTTTTACTCCGTGCCAATCCAAGCAAATTGTGTGTCCCAAGAGACCCTACTTTTAACGTTTGTATAGGAATTTTAAGGTAGTCAATCGGGCTGGCTGGCGATGCAAAATGTAAAATATAGTCCAACTGGCCCGGTACATGCACAAATTTGGAAACATCATGCTGATAAAATTCGAAGTTTTCCAACTTGAACAAGTGTTGAATGTTTCGGAGATCCCCGGTTATGAGATTATCCATTCCGATTACAAAATAATCTTCTTTGATAAAACGGTCGCAAAGATGGGATCCGAGAAAACCGGCAGCTCCGGTAATGAGGATACGTTTTCTAGCCATGATTTATATATCTTTGGCGAAGATAAAAAAAATTTACAGCATGCGGTTAATTTATTCGCTTGGAATAAGATTGTACCTACTTTTCCTGTTTCTTGCGTCTCCTTTTCATGGTAAAGCCCGAAAATTCCGTAACGGAAGAAAGGGTCTCCTGAAAAAAATGTCTCTTGAACTTAGCCCCCGCCGCAACTACGTTTGGTTTCACTTTGCATCGCTTGGCGAATTTGAACAGGGAAGGCCCGTAATAGAAGCTTTTAAGTATAGGTTCCCCGAAAAACCCATTTTGCTGACCTTTTTTTCACCTTCCGGCTATGAGATCAGGAAAAATTACCCGCTGGCTGACCACGTATATTACCTACCAGCTGATACAGCCAGCAACGCCCGGCAGTTTATTGAACTAGTCAGACCGGAAATAGCCATCTTCACCAAATATGAATATTGGTTTTATTATTTCAGAGAACTGCATAAAAATCATATTCCACTGCTGATGATTTCGGCTATCTTCAGGCCTGGTCAAATTTTTTTTAAAAGCTATGGCGGTTTTTTTAGGAGGATCTTATCCTATGTGGATCATTATTTTGTCCAGGATGAAGCGAGTGCTGCCTTGCTGGAAAAGCTGGACATTAAAAAATTAACGGTGGCAGGGGATACACGCTTTGACCGCGTGCTTTCTCTGGCCGAAAACCGGCGCGAACTGCCCCTGATTGCCCGTTTTGCCTCGAATACCCTGCTCCTGGTGGCCGGAAGTACCTGGCTTGCGGATGAAGAGAAATTGAAGGAATTATCTCAGCAATATCCCCAATGGAAAATGGTGATTGCACCGCATGAGATCGACGAAGCCCACCTTCATTCGATCCAAAAGCTCTTCCCGGACGCTGTACGCTATTCCAGCTTATCAACAAAATCAATAGCGGAACCATCTCAATACTCCATACGCAATATGCAATACTTAATCATCGACAACATTGGCCTCCTTTCCTCGCTGTACGCGTATGCCGATGTGGCCTACATTGGCGGGGGGTTTGGGGCAGGCATCCATAACACACTGGAAGCTGCCGCTTATGGACTACCCGTGATATTCGGGCCCCGCTATGAAAAATTCAGGGAGGCGCGTGACCTCTTATCCTTAAATGCCGGGTTTTCATTCAGCGGCATGGATGAACTTCATGGTATATTCACCACTCTCCAAAGCGAGGAAAACCGGAAAGAGGCAGGCAGCAAAGCCGCTGATTATGTAAAAAACAACGCAGGGGCAACTGAAAAGATTTTGAGCTACATCACTCAGCATCACCAAACCGTTCGTTGATCAACTTATCCACTACATTGAAGCGCTCATAGGTCCCGTTCGCCCGCTTCAGCAATCTGTCATATTGCTCAAATGCG
>FOBR01000023.1 GCA_900109895.1 bacterium A37T11 | reverse complement strand
AATTCTGGACAAAATCATCATCCGTTGCGCTAAGCATAAACCGATGACTTATGCTCAAGTAAAAATAGTTGAGAACTAAATGGGTAACCCTATAATTTAAAATATATGGCACAATCACCAACCTTTCACTGCACCCCCTTTAAATACACGTTTGGCGGTTTCATCGACAGCCCTTTTCCTTGCCTTTGCCGGCTCCCGACATCCCGATAATGCCAAATATTTGTCCGGGATGTATATGTATAGATACATTATCCAAGGCTTTTGTATCCTTATCAGCTTGACGAAAAATCTTGGTTATTTTTTCTAAATGGATCATGACCGGCAAATTTAGCTAAAAACTATTAAAATGATGGATTTTAAATTTTAAACAATTTCGGTTTATAAATAGGTAGTGTATATGCCTAATAAAGCAGTAAATTGTCCTGTATATTTTCCTAAATTCGTCATACTTTTGTAAAGTATATTAAAACACTAGGCTAAATAGATAATTATGAAAATTTATATGCATTTTTCTCTTCCTCACCGAATGTGTTGTTGTTGTTGACCTGACAACACGGTTATTGGTTTTACAGCCATTCCCCATTTTTAGTTTATTTTTCTGATTTCTATAAAGGCATATCATTATGCCTTAAGGGATGTATTGCCAAATTTTTTTATTTATTTAAATAAATTCTATGAACTATAAAAATACAGCTGTTTCTTTTACGCTAACTTGCTTGATCTGTCACCTGGTTAGTTATTCTTTACAAGCACAAGTATCCCAGCCGCTTATTAATTCAACGGTACATGGCATCGTGTTGGATGCCGATACCAGGGAGCCGCTTATTGGTGCTTCTGTAAAGATAGATGGGGTTACTAATCAAACGACTACTGGCGGAGGTGGTCGTTTCCGATTAATTACTGGGCAAAAATTACCTTATACCATCATCGTTTCCTATATTAGTTATAAAACTGCAGAAGTTGAAGTAACCACTGATTCAATTACGGTGATCTTGCAAAAAGATCAGGCAGAATTGAGCGAAGTGGTTGTAGTGGGCTATGGTGTACAACGTAAGAGTGATTTGACAGGTTCGGTGGCATCGGTGTCAAAGGATAAATTGAGTCAGGTAACCACATCCGCCGAAAATTTGCTGAGGGGAGCTGTATCTGGCGTTAATGTTACGCAAAGCTCCGGAAGTCCTGGAGCCACCTCAACCATCCGCATCAGAGGAGGTAATTCCATTGTGGCGGGCAATGAACCGCTTTATGTGATCGATGGTTTTCCTGTCTATAATGATAATAACAGCGTGGCTACGGGTGCGCTAGCGGCAGGCCCTGGGGCCGGACCTCAGTTAAATGCCCTGGCCACCATAAATAGTAGTGATATAGAAAGTATTGACGTATTAAAGGATGCATCAGCCACTGCTATTTATGGATCCAGAGGCGCTAACGGCGTCGTTATCATTCAGACAAAAAAGGGAAAGCCGGGAACCCAACAAATTGTTTTCAATAGTTATGTTGGTCAGCAAAGTATTTACAAAAAGTTATCTTTATTAAATGCGGGTGAATGGGCCTCTTTATATAATGATATTATTGCGGCAAGCGGTGCGGGAGTGCCGTTGACAAATGACCAAATAGCCGCTTTTGAAACAGGTACCGATTGGCAAAAGGAAATTTTCAGGAATGCGCCCGTGCAAAATTATGACCTAAATTTTTCAGGAGGCGATGAAAAATCAGTGTATGCGGTTTCGGGTAATTACTTTAAGCAACAAGGTACCGTACTTCATACTGATTTTGGCAGATATTCAGGGCGCATTAATTATGCACGTAACTTAACGGCTAAGCTTAAATTGGCGGCATCTATAACGGCTTCCAATACGGGATCTCAAAGTATAGCGAATAATGGAACTTCGTTGGCCACAGGTTTTACGAACCTATTGACAAAAACGATCAGCACGGTTCCGGCTATTTCCTTAAGAAACGAAGATGGTAGTTACAACGTAGTAAATCCGTTTGCTACTTCTTATTCCGGAAATCCTGTACAAGACCTGGAATTAACTACCAACGAAACAAAAGTAAACCGTACGCTTGGGAATGTATATGGCGAATATAAAATCACAGAGGATCTTACGGCCAAAATAAGTTTTGGCGCCGATCTATTGGATACGCGGCAAAACTATTTTGCTACAAAGGCTACAGGCAACGGTAATCTGGCAAATGGAACGGCATCTGTTGGGTCAAATAAAGTAACTTCCTGGCTGAATGAGAATACCTTGACCTATAATAAAAGGTGGAAGGATGTACATGCGTTAAATGTGCTGGTGGGTTATACTACCCAATATTATAAAGGCGCTGTGTTTACGGCAACTTCCTCTAATTTCCTCAATGAAAGCAACACCTTCAATGACCTTGCATCCGGGTCTTCCATTGGCACTCCTACATCTAATGCAAAAAGCTGGGCATTAAATTCCTATTTAACCCGGATAAATTATTCGTACCTTAACCGGTATAACTTCACCTTGACGGGCAGGGCAGATGGTTCTTCGCGATTTGGCAGCGATAATCATTGGGGTTATTTCCCCTCACTGGGTGTATCCTGGAATGTTTCGGAAGAAGAATTTTTAAAGAATAATCCATGGATTGACTTTTTAAAATTACGTTTAAGTGCGGGAACAACCGGGAATCAGGAAATTGATTTATATAAATACCTATCAACCTATACTTCACTCGTCACTTATATTAATGGTACCTTAACCACCGCTTATGCGGCAAACCAACTTGGCAATAAAAATCTGCGTTGGGAAAAGACCAATCAGTATAATTTTGGTGCTGATGCTTCTTTTTTTAACCGGCGTCTTTCCATCACGTTGGATGCGTATTATAAAAGAACTTCCGATCTGTTGCTCGAACTTTCCATTCCGCTATCTTCCGGCTTTACGACTTCCTTGCAAAACGTAGGTGCAGTAACTAACAAAGGAATTGAAATTGCTATTAATGCTGACAACATTCATACAAAAGATTTTTCGTGGAAAACCTCATTGACGGTATCTGTAAACCGCAATAATATTGTTGACTTGGGTGGTGTATCTTATCTCAACCCCTCGGTCCCTTCTATTATAACGACGTTGGCACCGGTCCGTATTATTAAAGGGCAGCCATTAGGAACCTTTTGGGGATATAAAACAGATGGGCTTTTTCAAAACGCTTCAGAAATTTCATCCGGCGCAACGCTGGATGCTAAGGCAACTACCCGGCTGGGTGACCAGCGCTATAAAAATTTGGGAGGCGATCCAAGTACCATAACTCCCGGTGATGACAAGACGATCCTGGGCAATTCTCAGCCAGACTTTATAGGTGGAATTAGCAATGAACTTCGCCTGAAGGCATTTGACGTACAGTTATTCTTACAGGGAAGTTATGGCGGGGAAATTTATAATGCGCTTAAACAGCAGCTTAACATCCCAAGTTTGTCCCTGAATACCACAACAGATCTGCTTGATAGATGGACAACCGAACATCCGGGTAATCGTGTTCCAAGGGCTTCTAACCAGCCAACCCAGGTAATGTCTGATCGTTATGTGGAAGATGGATCCTATTTAAGGATTAAATCATTATCATTGGGTTATACGTTTAAACCAGGTACGGTCAATTCCAGTTCTTTTGTGAGAAGTATCAGGCTTTATCTGTCGGCACAAAATCTGGCCACATGGACTAAATATACGGGTTACGATCCGGAGGTTAGCAGTTTTGAGCAAAATCAGCTTCTACAGGGTATTGATTTGAGTGCTTATCCCAATAGCCGTACGTTCTTAGCAGGTTTAAGTATAACATTTTAATAGAACACAAAAATGAAAAATATAAAATTAATTAGCTTAACAGGTGTTTTATTATTTTTTGGTTGCAACAAGCTTGACCAGCAGCCGTATTCACTGCTCACCCAAAGCGGCTTGTCAACCGAATCAGATGCCTCCTCGCTTGTTTCTGCCATTTATTCTTCGCTTATTTATGATGCCGGTGACCAGGCTATTTATGGACGAAACATTAATTTTTTGGTGGATATGACCACTGATGATTGGGCGGCTGGGCCTGCGGCTATCAACGCTAACGTACAAGCGTTAAGCAAAGACCTGCACGATGCTGGAAATGATCGTATTCTGGCTATTTGGCGCCAACATTATGTGGGTATTGCCAGAGCAAATACAGCCGTAGATCTTATTGAAGGATTTAATATCGCTGATGATAAGCGCACGCAGTATGTAAACGAGGCAAAATTTATTAGGGCATTATTGTATTTTAATTTGGTTAGGCTGTTTGGTGGTGTTCCATTGGTGCTCCATCAACCTGCATCGATCGATTTGGATGACCTGAAACAGCCACGCGCAACACTGGATGAGGTGTATACACAAATTATTGATGATTTGACCAGTGCCGAAAATTTGAAGCCTATTAATGCGGGTAGAGCAACCAGCGGAGCTGCCAAATCGCTTTTGGCGAAAGTATATTTGACTCGGAGAGATTGGCCAAATGCGGCACAAAAGGCGTTGGAGGTGATCAATAACAAAGCTGTCTATGGGTATGATTTGTTTGCTAATTTTGCGGATAATTTTAATTATGCCTTTAAATTTACCAAAGAGATCATATTTGGTTCAGATTTTTCTTATAATTCTGCCCTCACCAACTATAATTATTTATTTGCCTGTTCATGGCCGGGTGCTTCGGGAAATCGGGCAGATGTGCCCGCCGATGGTTCATTATACAATTTGTACCAAGACGGCGATACCCGAAGAGCCAGGACATTTTATACACATAAAGTAGCAGCGGGTGTTTCTTATGACTATCCGGCTCCAGGTTATTTTAATAAATATGTGAATGACACCTATGTGGCTGCCGGAATTACAGCTTATGTCGCTCCTATTAGCTTTCCAGTATTACGGTATGCAGACGTGCTCTTAATTGCAGCGGAAGCGTTGAATGAAAAAAATCACGGTCCTACAGCGGAGGCTTTTGGTTTTATTAACCAGGTACGGAGACGTGCATTTGGCAAAGATCCGTCAACGGCAGATCCGGTAATTGATCTTCCGGCATCGATAGGGTATTCGGATTTTCAGGATGCCGTATGGTTGGAGCGCAGGCTGGAACTGGCATTGGAAGGAAACCGTTGGTTTGACCTGGTGCGTGAAATACGTGATGGGCACAGCCTGCTGGTATCCGCTGTCAGTAAAGTGCCGGCAAAGGCGGCTGTTTCAGAAAAAAATAACTTATTCCCGATTCCGCAGTCGCAAATAGATATCAATAAAAGTTTAGAACAAAATGAATTGTGGAAATAAAAAGCTTTTTTAAGGACTTTTTTAAAAATACAGTTAACATGAAAAGAACATATGCTATAACAGCGCTGGGCATTTTCGGAATATCCGCACTAAATGCCCAGAACATTACCCAGCAACAGGCTCCGTATAAAGGGATCATCGGGACAACGCTGGCAGATTCAAAAGAAGCTTGGACCCGCAATACAGTGGCGGCACAAGGTGCCCCCAATGTGGTTTGGATCGTGTTGGACGATGTTGGCTTTGGGACAAGTTCAGCTTTTGGAGGCCTTATTCCTACACAAACTTTTGACAGCTTAGCTAATACGGGCCTTCGGTATACCAATTTTCACACGACCGCTATTTGTGCCCCCACCCGCGCAGCTGTACTTACCGGGCGTAATCATCACCGGGTGCATGAAGGTGGTTTTTCGCATGTTTGGGGATCGTTTGGTTTTCCTGGCTGGGATGGAAGGATCCCATCGGATAAAGGTACTATTGCCGAAATATTACGCGAAAGTGGTTATAACACGTTTGCTGTGGGTAAATATGGGCTAACTCCGGATGAGGACATCACCGATGCCGGGCCTTTTGACCGTTGGCCAAGTGGCAAAGGTTTTGATCATTTTTTTGGGTTTTTGGGATCGCAGGATGACCAGTATAAAACAACATTGATTGAAGATAACGCGCATATTAAACCGGATGGAAGGCACCTAAATGAACAGATAACCGATAAAGCTATCCAATATGTTGACCGGCAGCAAGCGTCAAAAACAAAAAAACCTTTCTTTTTATATTATGCCCCGGGAGCTACCCATGCGCCGCATCAAGTGCCCGATGAATGGCGGGATATCTATAAAGGAAAGTTTGACCATGGCTGGGATGCGTACCGCGAACAAGTTTTTAAAAAGCAAAAGGAGTTAGGAATTATCCCCAAAAGTGCGGTTCTTCCTGATCGTAATCCGAATATCCCGGCCTGGAACAAGCTTTCGGCCGATGAAAAGAAGTTATATGCACGGTTTTTTGAGGTCTATGCAGCTTACTTAACGTATACCGATCATGAAATTGGCAGATTGCTAAACCATTTGAAAGGAAGTAATTTACTAGATAATACCGCAGTCTTTGTAGTTATAGGCGATAATGGGGCTAGTAAAGAAGGGAGTGACGACGGTGATATTGACCAAAGCATTATTGCGGTAAGTGGGGGTAAGGATCGCCTGGCCTATAATTTAGCACATATAGATCTCATTGGTAAGCCTGAAGGGGTAGAAGTCAATTATCCGTTGGGTTGGGCACAAGCAGCAAATGCTCCTTTTCGTTTCTGGAAAAGTGATGCTCATAGCGAAGGTGGTACCCGAAATCCATTGATCATAAGCTACCCGAAAGTAAAATCTAAAGGTCAGATCCGTACACAATATGGGCACGTCATTGATCTATTGCCCACTACATTGGAACTGGCTGGGATTACCCCGCCTGAACAAATAAGGGGTGTGAAACAAGATACCATTCAGGGAACTTCCTTGGTATATTCCTTTGATGACGCGGCGGCACCATCCAGGCATCATGTACAATATTATTACCTATTTGGGTCCCGGGCCATATATAAAGATGGATGGAAGGCTTCTTATGCATTCCAAACAAAAAATAAGGTGGCCTTCGTGAATACCTATAGTGTAGAGGATACTTCCCACAATGACTGGAAACTATATCATGTGGATGAGGACTTCACAGAACGGGTTGACCTGTCCAAAAAAAATCCGGAAAAGTTGCAGGAACTGAAGGCCTTGTTTGAACAAGAAGCCAGAAAGAATAATGTTTATCCGTTGATTGATTGGGATGATGTGATTGACAAAGGGAAAAGACTGTTGCAGCAACAACAATTAATTCATAAATAGATTAAGATGAAAACGATAACGAATCGGATCATAGGTTTGGGATTCATTTTATCAGTAGGGATCCTGAGCAAAACCTTTGGTCAAACAGACACCTCCTACCGGGGGATTATAGGCAAAACTCTATCCTCCTCAAAAGAATATTGGCCACCACTGGTAAAGACCCCAGCTGGAGCACCAAATGTCATTTGGATCTTATTGGACGACACAGGGTTTGGCGCTTCGGATGCCTTTGGCGGGCTGGTACATACGCCGGTTTTTACCAGTTTAGCTAATAACGGATTGCGGTATACCAATTTTCATACGACGGGTGTATGTTCGCCCACCCGGGCTGCAATACTAACGGGCCGCAACCATCATTATGTACATATGGGGTTGTTTCCACATGGTTTTTTAAGTGCGGGTTTTCCCGGATATGATGCTAAAATACCTGCAACTTCCGGTACGATAGCCGAAAACTTGCGGGAATATGGGTATAGTACGTATGCCGTGGGTAAATGGCACCTCACCCCGGATGCTGAAACCAGCGATTTGGGACCATTCGATCGTTGGCCGTTAGGCAAAGGATTTGATCATTTTTTTGGTTTTTTGGGTGGGGCTACTGATCAGTATAAACCCGATCTGGTGGAAGATAATAAACACGTTCAGCCAGATGGAAGACACCTGAATGCGCAGCTTATCGACAAATCGATATCGTACATTACATCGCTTAAAAAAGCCGCTAAAGACCGTCCGTTTTTTCTTTACTTAACGCCGGGGGCAACGCATTCTCCCTTTCAGGTGGATAAAGAATGGATTGAAAAGTATAAAGGAAAATTTGACGAAGGTTGGGATGTATATCGCCAAAAAGTATTTATTCAGCAGAAAAAGCTTGGTATTATTCCTGCAGATGCCAAACTTCCGGAGCGGAATACAAGAGTAGCTGAATGGAAAAAACTTCCTGAAAATGAGCGCAAATTATATGCCCGTTTCATGGAGTCTTTTGCTGGTTTCCTGGAATATACTGACCATGAAATAGGACGACTAATTGATTATTTAAAGCAGTCGGGACAATTTGAGAATACGGCTATATTTTTGGTGATCGGAGATAATGGGGCAAGCAAAGAAGGCTACTATAATGGAACCATTGCCAATGAATTTACATTGGCGAAAAGCGATAGTGAAGAGGACTATATTGACGGATTGGAAAAAAACTATGAAGCGATAGGCACTGCAAGTACCTATACCAACTATCCGTTAGGATGGGCCCAGGCCACTAATACGCCATTTAAATATTGGAAAGCGGAAGGTGGTACAGAAGGAGGGTCACACAATCCGCTGATTGTATCTTATCCAGCCAAATTAAAGGGTTTGTCCGGAATTCGAAATCAATATGGCCATGTCATTGACCTGTTGCCCACCACACTGGAACTTATCGACGTAAAACCAAAGTCAAGCATCAAAGGCATACCGCAAGATTCTGTGCAAGGAATAAGTTTGAATTATTCTTTTTTAGATGAGCATGCACCAGATCGTCGGCATACCCAATATCATTTCACGTTTGGTTCAGGATCTATTTATCATGACGGCTGGAAAGCTTCATTCAATTCAAGACCGGATGCAGTGGACCTTTTTGTTCCTTATCCTAAGAAACCAGTTAATGACATAAACGGGGATGGGGTTTGGGAATTGTATCACATTGCCCAAGATGTTACCGAGGCCAACAATCTGGCCAAAAAGGAGCCCGGAAAATTAAAGGAACTTCAGGGGCTCTTCGATCAGCAGGCTACCATAAATCATGTTTATCCCTTACTTGATTGGAAAGATTTCGGCTTAAAGTTCCAAACGTTGGTGAAGCAATATAGTGACCAGAAAAAAAATCAAAAATAGCATTTAACTAAAAGTAAGATGGCGGGAAATGATTTTATATTATTGGCAAAAAAAATAGTGGTGGGTATGGTGGTAGGGCTGGTACCGTTAATTATTCTGGTGGGAGGGTTGTGGCTTATCCAAATAATTCTATAATACGATAATTTAACAAGCATATGGAAATAGAAGATAAGGTGCGCAGGCGGATTGTCAGGAATATTTTCTTGAGTCTTTTGATTTATGCAATGCCTGTGATGCTCATGTTTTTAAGTTTTCTGATCAGCGGAAAACGTCCTTGGAAGCATACAAAAAATAACGTAGAGAAGATTATTAAAAGTCAAAAATAAAAGAATATGTTAAAGATAATTGAAAATGTTTTTCAGCATCTCAATACCTGGGGTTTCCCGGCATTGTTATTGGCACTGGGCCTATTGGAATTTTCGTTGGGTCTTTACGATAAACGTTGGAATAAAAATGAGCGATTACTGGATCTGTTTTGTTATTTGGGGGGATTTGTGGTCCTAGGACCAATTATTGGATATTTCGGTTTGAAATTTCTGCCCGCGGTGATACCCAATTTAAAAAATGTGTTTGCATGGGTGCCATTTTTTTGGGGCATTCTTATCATTGCTATCGCAGACGACCTGACTCAATATTGGTACCATCGGTTGCACCATGAAATACCCTGGCTGTGGCGCTTCCACCGTACGCACCATTCGGCCCCATACATGGGCATGGCTATGGCCAGTCGCCAAAATATCATATACACCATATTTTTTTCACAAATTTACTTAACAACCATTTTGGTTTATTTAGGCTTAGGTTATCCTGCACTTTTTGTGAGGGGGCTGAAAAGCATTATCACCACCTTTGCACACTCCAGTATTCCTTGGGACAAACCTCTTTATAAGTATAAACTTTTACATCCGATTGCCTGGGTTGTTGAACGTGTTATTTCTACTCCTGCTACGCACCATGCGCATCACGCGGCTTCTACGGATGATGGTATAGGCTTTTACAAAGGGAATTTTGGTAATATGTTTTTCCTTTGGGATGTTATTTTTGGGACAGCGCATATTAGCCGTAAGTATCCAAAAGAATATGGTATATCTCATTATGAAGGCGATGAATGGTATGCCCAACTGCTTTGGCCCATCTTTAAGTCTAAAAAGGAGGGAAGTGAGCTGGCTAAAAATGGTCCGGTGGTGAGAGAAGATATTAAATCATAATAATTTTAGGCTGAATAGGTTTAATATAATATAGTTAGTTCAAACGGTGAATAAATTATGCTTAAATGTGCATAATTTATTCCTACTTTATGTTGTAACTATTTAATTACTTTGCCTTAATTAAAATACTATTAAAAAGATAGATAAAATTAATAATTGGGATTCTGGATTTTACAATAATGTGAAATTCCCTCCATTAATTCCCTATTTTTATTCGTGTTGTTTTTGCACGCTAAAAGTACGTTTTGCAGTTGTTGTCCTAGACATAGGTAGGGTTGCTTCCTATATTTTTATTAATTAATTGGCATATAATTAAAATATTATGCATGATGTAAACTTTTTATTCCGCTTTTTGACCGTTTTGTTGGGTTCTTTTGTGATTTTTTTGGATGTCAACTGCGTGACGGCACAGGTGACGCAACCTCTAATAAATTCTACCTTAACTGGTAAAGTAACCGATTCGGCGACTAACGAGCCTTTGGTTGGAGCTACAGTACAGATTGAAGGTGTTACCCATTTGGTGAAAACTGATGTGGATGGAAATTACCATTTTGTAACTGGCCAAAAGTTTCCTTATACACTCATTGTTAGTTATGTGGGTTATAAGACGCGTGAGGTGAGAGCGAATGGAAGTCCATTGAATATCCGTCTTTCGCTGGATAATGCATTGGAGGATGTCGTGGTGGTTGGCTATGGTAAACAAAAGCGGACTGATATGGTGGGGTCGGTTGTGTCGGTTAAGCCTGAAGATTTGAAGGTCCCCTCCAGCAATTTAACTACAGCTCTGGCAGGTAGGATAGCTGGGGTAATCGCTTATCAGCGGAGTGGTGAACCAGGTGCAGACAATGCTAATTTCTTTATCAGGGGTGTAACTACGTTTGGCTATAAAGTAGATCCGCTTATTCTGGTGGATAACGTGGAAGTGACCACGACTGATTTTGCCCGTTTGCAGGTAGACGATATTGCCAGTTTTTCAATTATGAAAGATGCCACTGCTACGGCTATTTATGGAGCCAGGGGTGCCAATGGGGTTATCCTAGTTACTACTAAGGAAGGCAAGGAAGGAAAGGCTTCGATTTCTCTACGATTGGAAAATTCGGTTTCTACAGCGACTAAAAATGTAGAACTCGCTGATCCTATAAGGTATATGAATTTAAACAATGAGGCAGTATTGACACGTGATCCATTGGGCGCTTTGCCGTATTCTGATAATAAGATAGACCAGACTATATCAGGTGCTGATCCTTATTTATACCCGAAGACTGATTGGTTGGAAGCGTTGATAAAAGATTATGCTGTTAATCAGCGAGTAAATTTGAATGTAAGTGGTGGGGGTGTAGTAGCACGTTATTTTGTGTCGGGTGCTCTTAACCAGGATAATGGAATTTTAAAAGTTCCTAAGGCTAGTAATTTTAATAACAATATTGATTTGAAAAGCTATTCGTTGCGTAGCAATATTAATATCAATCTTTCCAATACAACAGAATTATCCATTAGATTACATGGTTCATTTGATGATTATAGTGGCCCTATAAATGGTGGGACAAAGGTTTACCATGATATAGTTAGAACCAATCCAGTATTATTTGCTCCTTATTTTCCGGTGCAGGAAAATACGCGTTTTGTAAAACATATCTTGTTTGGTAACTATGGGGAAGGTAATTATTTAAATCCCTATGCTGATCTGGTTAAAGGATATAAGGAATACTCTCGATCAAATATTCTGGCTCAGTTTGAATTTAAGCAAAATCTGAATATGGTTACAGATGGTTTGTCTTTTAGGGCTTTGTTCAATACTAGTAGGAATTCATATTTTGATATTCAGCGCAATTATTCTCCTTTTTATTATTCAGTAAATGGCTTGAACGAGGATGGTGAATATAATTTATCCTTGCTGAATGAAGAAAAGGGAACAGAATATTTAAATTATAGCGAAGGACAAAAAACTGTTCAGTCAATAACTTACATGGAATCGGCAGTTAATTATAATCATACTTTTCAAAAAAAGCATACATTTAGTGGTTTGTTGGTAGGAATTTTGAGAAATCGGCTTACTGGTAATGCGGGTGATCTTCAACAATCCCTTCCATATCGTAATTTAGGTCTTTCTGGCCGCTTTACGTATGCCTATGATTCAAGGTATTTTGGTGAATTTAATTTCGGATACAATGGTTCAGAGAGATTTTATGAAGATAAGCGTTTCGGTTTTTTTCCTTCAGTTGGACTTGCTTGGAGTGTTTCAAACGAGAAGTTTTGGGTACCGCTTAAAAATGCAGTAAGTAATCTTCGTATCAGGGCAACTTATGGCCTAGTTGGAAACGATGACATAGGTGATGCTTCTACCCGTTTCTTTTACCTATCAAATGTTAATATGAATGATGGTAACAGATCTGCGGTATTTGGAACAGATAGAGGTTATTCCAAAACAGGAGTATCAATTTCGAGGTATTCAAATCCCAATATTTCATGGGAACGGTCAAAAAAAGCAAATATAGCTTTAGAATTGGGATTGTTTAACAAGCTACAATTAAATGCTGACTTTTTCCAAGAACGTCGCTCAGATATACTAATGAATAGGGCCAATATACCTTCTACGGTGGGATTATCTTCCACTGTATATGCTAATATTGGAGAGGCAAGTAATAAGGGAGTAGATTTGTCGATAGATTATTCGACCAACCTGTCGCCAGACGTCTGGTTTCAATCCCGGGGTAACTTTACATTTGCAACAAGTAAATATGAGATCTATGAAGAGCCAGAATATGATGAGACTTGGTTAACACATATTGGACAATCTCTTTCACAACAATGGGGATTTGTTGCTGAACGACTTTTTGTAGACGATGCAGAGGTGGAAAATTCTGCTTTGCAAACTTATGGATCAGTTAAAGGAGGTGATTTAAAATATAAAGATATGAATAGTGATGGAAAGATTACCGAATTAGATAAAGTCCCTTTAGGAGATCCCGTTACTCCTGAAGTTAATTATGGATTTGGTTTTTCATTTGGGTTTAAAAAGCTGGATGTTTCTGCTTTTTTCCAAGGTCTTGCCAAAGAGTCTTTTTGGATTAATGCGACTGCTACGAGTCCTTTTGCCTCCTTTACGTATAGTGGTGAGTCATTCCCAGGAGGTTCACAATTACAAAATCAATTACTTAAGGCATATGCCGACGATCATTGGTCCGAAGATAATCAAAATATTTATGCACTTTGGCCCCGTCTTAGTACCACTCACATTTCTAATAATGAGCAAACAAGTTCATGGTTCATGCGTGATGGATCTTTTTTGCGACTCAAACAAGTGGAACTTGGATATACCCTTCCGGAGCAAACATCTAAAAAAGCCTACATTGAAAAACTACGTATCTATTCGAATGCAACAAATTTAGTTACTTGGAGTAAATTTAAACTATGGGATGTAGAAATGGCAGGAAATGGGCTGGGGTATCCGGTTCAACGGGTGTTTAATATTGGTATACAGGCAACTTTTTAAATATACATACATGAAAAAGTTTTTATTTTTTGCGTCTTTTATTGCATTGGGTTCATGCAGTTATTTGGATGTAGTTCCTGATAATGTTGCAACGCTTGATAATGCATTCACCATGCGTAATACGGCCGAAAAGTTTTTGTTTACCTGTTATTCATGGCTACCCAATTTTGCAAGTATAGATAATAATGCAGACGTAAATCCTGCTATCCTGTCAGGCGATGAATTTTGGGGTAATTATGGTGTAAATGTGCAGGTGGCATGGAAAATTGCACGTGGAGAGCAAAGTGTTTCCGATCCGCTAATAAACTATTGGGATGGAAGTAATTCTGCTATTTCTATGTACAAAGCGATTCGCGATTGTAATATTTTTTTAGATAATATTGGTAATGTTCCGGATATTAATGAAGATGAAAGACAAAGGTGGATAGGTGAAGTTAAGTTTCTTAAAGCCTATTATCATTTTTGGCTAATTAGAATGTATGGACCAATTGTGATTTTGGATAAGAATCTTGACCTTGATGCGGGCATAGACGAGGTGCGGCAATCCAGGTCGCCGCTTGATACGTGTATAAATTATGTTGTGGGACTTTTGGAGGAGGCAAATAGTACACTTCCGGATGTCATTACTAATGAATCGACAGAACTTGGCCGAATTACCCGGACTATAGATCTCGCTGTAAAGTCATATATACTTGTTTGGGCGGCAAGTCCGCTGTTTAATGGCAATAACGATTATGCGAATCTGAAAAATTTAGATGGTACTCAATTAATCAATCAAACTGTTAATAAAGAAAAGTGGTTGAGGGCTTTGACTGCCGTTAGTGAAGCTATAGAGTTTGCTCATGCTACTAAATTTAAATTATATGAATATAAACCTGGTAGTTTGCAGGAAGGAATTTCTGATACTACCCGAATACAAATGAGCATCCGCAACGTAGTAACCGATCGTTGGAATGAAGAAGTTATCTGGGCCGATCCAAACAGCATATTGAATCAGGGCTCTTTATCACCAAGAAGTTGGGATCCAAATAAAAATAATGATAGTCAGAATGGTAAGTACGGCGTTCCATTTAAAGTTGTCGACTTATTCTATACCCAGCATGGCGTTCCTATTGATGAAGATAATACATGGGATTATTCTAACCGGTTTAAAGTCAAAAAAGCATCTAACGATGACCGCTTTAATATAGCCAATGGATATACCACAGCGGTGCAAAATTTCGACCGTGAAAATCGTTTTTATGCTGACCTTGGTTTTGATGGGGGTATTTGGTACGGGCAAGGAAGCTATGATGATAATACCACTTGGCATTTAGAAGCGAGAAATGGTCAGTACACTGGTATTTTTTCTTCCAATTACAATGTAACAGGATATTGGCCGAAAAAAGTGATTAGCTATGATAACTTAGTAGAAGCTTCTACATACGTAACCCAATGGTATCCTTGGCCAGTTATTCGCCTTGCAGATTTATATTTATTATATGCAGAAGCTTCTAATGAATATTATGGGCCAAATGATCAGGCACTGGATTACTTAAACAAAGTCCGTACAAGGGCCGGTCTTCTTTCGATCGAGTCTGCGTGGTCAAATTATTCTTCTAATCCTAATAAGTATACCAACAAAGATGGCCTTAGATCAATAATTCATAGGGAAAGGTTAATTGAACTTTTGTTTGAAGGAAATCGTTTTTGGGATTTACGTAGGTGGAAGGAAGCAGAGCTTGCATTGAATCAGGATATCGTGGGTTGGAACGTACAAAAAGGAGAAATAGGAGATTATTATAAGCCAATGGTTTTATATAATCAGACATTCGATAAGAAGGAGTATCTGTGGCCTATAAAAGAGAATAATACTATTATTAATCGTAATTTGGTGCAAAATACAGGATGGTAGATTTAAGTTTAAAGAATTTTTATTATTATAAAAAAATGGATCGGAATAAATTTATTTCGTATTATTTCGGGTTGGCTTTGGCCTTATTAACCTGTTCTGAAGAGAAAGTTAGACCTCCAAATACGGGAGCGGTTCCTCTGTCACCTGCCAATGTTTCTATCCGGAACTTACCAGGTAGCGCTATTATTCATTATACGGTATCAGATGATTACACCTCTTATATTCTTGCCGAATATGAAACAAAAAAAGGTACTATTCGTACAACCAAATCTTCAAGGTATAACGACTCACTCAAAGTGGAAGGGTTTGCAGAAGCGGGTATATACGATGTAACATTATATGCTGTTGGAGAAGGGGAGAAACGATCAGAAGGTGTTAAGATTCAAGTTGCAATTGGAGAACCGCCTTATCGCTCTGTGTTAAAATCCATTCAACTAAAAGCTACATTCGGAGGCGTCCTATTGCATGTGGAAAATCCCGATACTGCTGCTCTAAGGATTGTTTTGCTGACTAAAGAGAGTGGCAATCAAAAACTAGTTGAAACCTTTTATGTGAAATCTCAGGAGACTACCTTATCCAGTAGAGGATTCGAAAGTGTAAAACGCGAATTCGGTGTTTTTGTACGTGACCGTTTTAATAATTTGTCTGATACTATATACAATAAGATAACCCCACTTTTTGAGCAACAATTGGATAAAAATAAATTTAAGGAATTAAATTTGGATGGTGATTTTAATACGCCAAATAATAGTTCTCGATCCAGGCTTTCAAATCTTTGGGACGGTATTACAGGAAATGGGAATGCCGACGATTTGTTTGCCACCATTATGGGTCACGGATTTCCTCAATTTTTTTCTTTTGATCTTGGAATAAAAGCAAATTTGAGCCGTTTTAAATATTTTCCACGCTCTGAAAAGTGTTGTGCATATAAAAACTCACCGCGTTTTTTTGAAATTTGGGGATCGAATGTTGCAAGTGGTGATTGGTCACACTGGACAAAATTGGTGGATTGTGAAATGGATAAACCCTCAGGATCCCCAGATGGCGAGTATAGTTCTGAAGATGTAGCCTATGTTGAGAGAGGAATTGATTATGAATTTCCTGTAGGTACCCCACCATTTAGGTATTTAAGATTTAAAACTTTAGAAGTTTGGGCTTCTGGCAATATAGCTATCTATGAATTAACATTTTTTGGAAGTGAAAGTGTAGACTAAATTAATTTATTCGAATCATGATAGGTAAGTTCAACAGTACAATATGTGTGTTTTTGATGGCTATGTCCATGGTTATGGCCCAAAACCATAAGAACAACAAACATTCTCCAAATATCATTATCATCGTAGCTGATGATTTGGGTTGGAATGATGTGGGATTTCATAATCCAGAAATTATTTCTCCCAATTTGAACAAACTTGCTAGGCAAGGGGTGGAGCTTTCCCGATTTTATGTGGCATCCATTTGTAGTCCTACTCGGGTAGGCTTATTGACCGGAAAATATCCGGACCGCTTTGGGTTAAGAGATGATGTTATTAGACCTGGGAGGGTTGGCGGGCTTCCGTTGACAGAAAAAACAATAGCCAATGTGCTGGCGGATGCAGGGTACACAAAAAGAGGTGCGTTTGGGAAATGGCATTTGGGACATTCAGATATCCGATATCATCCGCTTAATAGAGGTTTTACCGAGTTTTATGGTCATTATAATGGGGCTATTGATTATTTTACACATTTCCGGGATGGTCAGCTTGATTGGCATCGGAATTTTGATGTAAATCGGGATTCGGGCTATGCTGTCGACTTAGTTGCAGAGGAGACTATCCGATTCATTAATAAGGCTAGTAAAGATAATAAACCATTCTTCGCATATGTAGCCTTTAATGGTGTACATGCACCTTTAGAAGCTAAAAAAGAAGATTTGCTTAAAAATGGTTTTGATCCTACTAAAGGTGTTTCACCAAGGCAAACCTATATGGCTATGGTGACTGGAATGGACCATGCAGTAGGTGATATTTTTCAAGCTGTTGAAAAGGCAGGTATTTTAGATAATACCTTGATATGGTTTTTGAGTGACAATGGTGGTACACCAGGATCAGGAGGGAATAATTCGCCATTGAGAGGTAATAAGAATACAGAATGGGAAGGGGGTGTTAGAAGTACATCGGTCGTATACTGGAAAGGTAAAATAGAAGGCGGAAAGAAAAATAAACAGGTGTTTTCTTTCGTAGATGTGTTGCCTACCATTGGAGCAATGGCTGCGGCAAAAAAAATTCCGAAGGGGGATGGCGAAAATATATGGGATGCACTAAATGGAAAATTGTTAAAGAATAGGGTGATTTTTTTGGGAAGAGATGCAGTGGTTGAAGGTGATTGGAAGTTAAATAAAGGTCAACTGTTTAACCTGGCTGTTGATACTGCCGAAAAAGAAAATGTGGCTTTGATACATCGGCATGAATTTGATAAATTAAATCGTGCGTTGACTGCTTTTAAAAAGTGGGCGCTCCCTTTTTCACTTCCAAAGCAACCGGATGGATGGTTACCTCCGGAGAATTGGACAATGCCTGTATTGAGTAGGTAATATGGGGTGGTATTCATAATGAAAAAATGATTTTATGAATTGGATTACTTAATATAGGAAGAAATTATTCATATAAAGGAATTTAAAATGACTATAGGGCTTTATAATTTTTCTGTTACTTTGTAATGTCTATAATAACTATTAAATAAATAGGTAATCAACATCATGAAGAATCGCTTTCTTTTAATCAGCCCGGTGCTATCTTTTAAAATGGTTTCAAAAAGTTGGATGTCATACCTCTGTTGTTGTTGACACTAGATTCTTATTAGTATTCTATTTTCCAGAAAAATTATTTTTTTAACAGGTTAGTAAACTGGTATTGCAGTATACTAGCTATGAAATTTATTAGTATGCGAATTCCTTTTCTTACTTTTTTTTATGTTGCTAATTATAAAAGGCAACTTTTTATTTATGCGGTTTTAATTTCTTTTTTATGTCCATATGTAGCTGTATCTCAAGTAACAAAGCCTTTGATAAATTCTAAACTTATTGGTAAGGTTGTTGATAGTAATACAGGTGAACCGCTTGTAGGTGCAACCATACAGCTTGAAGGGGTAACTCATAGTGTTAAATCGGATGCCAGCGGTGATTTTGTGTTCGTAACTGGACAAAAATTTCCTTATACCTTGATAATTACCTATGTTGGTTATAAAACTTCCAAGTGTGTAGCTGCCGGAAGCCCTGTTACCATAAAATTATCTCCCGATGCTAGCTTGTTAGAAGATGTGGTCGTAATTGGATATGGAAGCCAAAAAAGAAAGGATTTGACCGGATCTATTTCCTCTGTACCGGCAGTAGTTAAATCTCAACCGGTAGTATCTGTAGAACGTTTATTACAAGGTAGTATTGCTGGAGCAACGGTTACCCAAACTTCAGGACAACCAGGTGGTGGTGTTAGTGTGCAAATTAGGGGAAGTAATTCCATCACTGCGGGGAGCGATCCTTTGTATGTGATAGATGGTTTTCCGATCAATAATGATTATGCTGTGACCAATGCAGGAGTAACAAGTGGTTCTAAAATAAATCCATTATCCACATTAAATACTGCTGATATTGAGTCAATAGATGTATTAAAGGATGCATCGGCAACTGCGATCTATGGCTCAAGAGGGGCCAATGGTGTAGTGATTATTACTACTAAATCGGGTACTAAAGGCCATTCTTCTATTCAATACGATGGCTATTATGGATTGCAGGATGTTATTCGTACGCTTCCACTGTTAAATGCACGCGAATGGTGGGATCTTAGAAAAGATGCAGCTTACAATTCGGGAAAAACGCCTACACTCCCTTCTGTCTCTGGATATACGTTGGATACATTGGGTGAAGGTACTGATTGGCAGGCTGCCGCCTTTCATGCCGCTCCACAACAAAGTCATAGTATAAGCATTTTATCAGGATCAGACCGGACCAGTCTAAGTATTTCCGGAAATTATTTAAAACAGGATGGAGTGATTAGAAATACTGATTTTAATCGGTATACGGGTCGTATTCATGTGGATCATAACTATAATGAGCGGCTTAAAATTGGGGCAACGCTCAATGCAAGCCGTACCAAGGCTAACGTAGCTCCAGCGTCCATTGTTTCAGCGCTCATATTGACACCTCCTTCTTTGCCCATTTATCAGGATGATGGTAGTTATGTAATAAATAGTCCGTTTGAGTCGGCGTATGCCAATCCCATTAATAGTTTATATAACCAGATAAATGAAACTACGACTAACCGTTTTCTGGGTAATGTTACCGCTGAATATACCATTATCAAGGGTCTGAAGGCAAAAATACTGGTAGGTACTGATATTGTCGATAATAAACAAAACCGATATCTTCCTATTTCTACCTACGAAGGTAGAGCACTTAGTGGAGATGCCATTGTAGGATCAGTAAATACGACTAATTGGCTTAATGAAAATACGATTAGTTATGATAAGCAAATTGGTGAAAAAGGTAGATTCAATGCTGTAATTGGATTTACTGCTCAACAATCAAAAACGGAGAGTACCATTGCAGAGGCAGCTGGATTTTCTTCAGACAATTTAACGTATAATGATTTAGGTAGTGGGACTACTAGTCGGAATCCTTCATCAGATTCGGAAGATTGGTCCCTTGCTTCATATTTAGGACGGATAAATTATGTGTATGATGACCGATATCTTTTTACTGCAACCTTGAGAGCTGATGGTTCTTCAAAGTTTGGCGCAGGCAATAAATGGGGTAAATTCCCTTCCGCAGCATTCGGATGGAACATCAGTAAAGAATCTTTTTTTAAAGATTTTAAGAATATCAGTACGTTAAAACTTCGGTTAAGTGCTGGATCTACAGGTAATCAATCGATACCTTCCTATCAATCTTTAGCGCAATTGACCAGTTATCCGTATAGTTTTTCTGGTTCAGTAGTGTCGGGTTTTGCTCCTAGCACCGTTTCTAATAAAGACCTGAGCTGGGAAAAGACGTTTCAGGCGGATGCCGGATTGGATATTGGTTTGTTTAATGAACGTTTAAGTATTGCTGTTGATTATTACTATAAAAAAACCACCGATTTATTACTTACACGTACCGTCCCAGGGAGTTCTGGTTTATCAGATATCTATAATGGACAAGGTGCAACCACTTATCAGAATATTGGTGCTGTTTCTAATAAAGGGGTTGATATTGGCATTAATTCTCAAAATTTAGTGGGGAATTTTAAATGGAATACCATCTTAGTTTTTTCCAAGAATAGTAACAAAATTCTTAGTTTGGGTGACGGCGTACAGCAATATATTCCTTCAAGTTCCGCGCCATCAATTGCTAAAGTAGGGCATCCGTTGGGTTCATTTATTGTTTTTCAAACAGACGGGATTATCCAGGAGGGAACAACTCCTTTGACCCCTCAGGCCAATTCAAGTCCAGGTGGTCAACAATATAAAGATATTAATGATGATGGTATCATTACACAAGCGGGTGATCGCATTGTGATTGACAATAAATTGAAATTTTCTGGTGGTATAACCAATTCATTTAGCTATAATGGCTTTGATCTTTCTGTGTTTTTTCAGGCTTCCGTTGGTGGCAAACTGTATAATACCAACCGTGCTGCATTAGAGTTGGGAACTGGCTATACGAATGGTTCAGCTGTATTATTGGATCGTTGGACAACTGATCATACGAATACGGATGTAAAAGCGGCATATCAGGATCCGGCGATTACGATATCTGACCGTTTTATTGAAGATGCAACCTATTATCGTCTTAAGAATTTGACTTTTGGGTATTCGATCCCCAAATCCGTCCGCTCTAAAGCCGGTATACAAGCCATAAAAATTTATTTATCCGCGCAAAATCTTTTCACATGGACTCATTATACTGGTTTTGATCCGGAGGTAAGTTCTAGCGGACAGTCGTTAATCAATCGGGGAGTAGATGATGCAGTGTATCCAAATAATAAATCCTATCAGCTGGGATTATTAGTTACATTTTAATTGCGGGAGAAAAGATTGAAGGTTATGAAAAAGATTTTAACAATACTTGCAGGCATATTTTTTACGGTGTTAATGAACTCCTGCGGAGATTTTTTAGAAGAAAATCCGTCCTCAGTAGTTTCTGAGGAACAGTATTATAATACTGAGTCGGATGCAATTACGGCTATTAATGCTGTATATTTTCATTTGAATACGAATAAGGTACAATCGCCATACAATACCTTGTTCAATACGGGAATGAACATGGCGGGTGATGATGAGGATCCAGGGCCTGGCGCTACGAATGCCGACGTGAGATCTTTGTCCGTATTGTCTCATTCTTCGAGTAATTTAAGGGTGTATGAATTGTGGCAACAACATTATGCGGCTATTCGTAAGGCGAATGTTGTTCTTGCGAAAGTTCCGGATATAACATTCACTAATGAGGCTACCAAGAATAGGATTTTAGGGGAAGCCAAGTTCCTTCGGGCTCTTTTCTATTTTAATTTGGTAAGATTGTATGGAGGCGTTCCATTGATTATTGAATATCAAAATTATGTGTCTGCATCTGATTATGCTGTGCCTAGAAATACGTCTGAAGAAATTTATGCGCAGATAGAGAAAGATTTAACTGAAGCCGTGGATGTATTGCCCGATTCTTACAGTTCTCCGGATGAAGGTAGGGCAACTGCTGGTGCAGCAAAGGCTCTATTGGCAAAGGTGTATTTAACGGAGGCTTCTTTACCTCTCAAATTAATTGCAAATTATCAAAAGGCCTTGGAGAAGGCTGAAGAAGTATTGTCTCCTACAGACGGGGGTTCTGGAAATTATAGTTATGATTTGTTTGACGATTACTCACATGTGTTTTTGCCGGCTTATAAAAACGGTGTAGAGCATATTTTTTCTGCTCAAATGAATGCGGTATCGGGTCAGGGTAATAGTGAAAATCCAAGAGCGATTTATTCGTCAATTCCAGGTTTATCTGGTAATTACGCACATATGGTACGGTTTTATACGGAAGGGCAAGATAAATTTTATAATATTTATAAAATTTATAAAGTTTCTGATAAACGACGGGATGTAACCTTTGTGACAAACTTCACAAGCCCTTCAAATGGGAAACAATATGGATTGGCAATTTCAAATCCAGTAGTTGCGCAAGATTCCACTCCTTTCTGGCATAAATGGTGGGATCCGGATAATACGTCTGTTACGGGCAATTCTGAAGCCAATGTGACTATCCTTCGGTATGCTGAAGTTTTACTGATTCATGCAGAAGCAGAAAATGAAGTAAATGGACCGACTGAAAAGGCTTATCGTTCTATTAATAAGGTGAGAAATCGGGCGGGTTTATCCAATTTAACAGCAGGACTTTCTAAGGACGCTTTTAGGGATTCTGTTTACTTGGAGCGTAGACTGGAACTTTCCTATGAGTATCAAAGATGGTTTGACCTGATACGTGAGAAAGATGCAAATGGTCATGGTATTTTGTTAACTAGTTTACAAAAGGTAGGCAAAACGAACGTGAAAGACAAGCATTATTTATACCCTATTCCTCAAACGGAATTAGATAATAATGCATTGCTTACTCAAAATCCAGGTTGGTGATCAGCTTTAAAGTATAATAAATAAAATATGAAAACTACTATTTTTTTTCTATGCGTGTGCTTTTCGGTTTCAGCTACTTTGAAAGCACAACAAGTTCAGGACACGAGCTATCAGATTAAAATTAAGAGGGCTCGTTATGAATTAGGTCAAGGTCCTAAAGTATTGATTGATGAAGGACACCATAATTTTCATACGATGGACGGACGTTACAAAATCTTTTCTACTATATTAAAGGCAGATGGGTTTCAAGTGAGTGGGTACCCCGGCAAGTTTTCAGTAGAGGGGTTAAAGGGTGTTTCTATTTTGGTTATAGCAAATGCTTTAAGTGCCAGAAATGAAAATGATTGGTCTTTGCCAACCCCCTCAGCTTTTAGTGCAGATGAAATTTCGGTTTTAAAAAAGTGGGTTAGTGATGGGGGGTCGCTTTTATTAATAGCCGATCATATGCCTTTTCCGGGCGCTGCATCTGATTTGGGACAGGCCTTTGGATTTAAATTTTTTAACGGGTTTGCTATTGACTCGGTTAAACGATCTTTGGGTAAAGGAGGCCCGGATATTTTTAGTGTTAAAGACCAAACTCTTGCTACACATATTGCCGTGCAAGGATCGACGCCTGCAGATAGGGTAAATCATGTGGCTACTTTTGGTGGACAGGCTTTTAATATTCCGAAAAAGGCTATTTCTCTGCTCAAACTACGTGATGGCTTTGAAGTTTTGCTTCCTGATACGGCTTGGAAATTTCATAATGATACAAAAAAAGTTAATGTCGGTGGTTTATCTCAAGCGGCAATTTTACAATCTGGGAAAGGTAGGGTGGCTGTTTTCGGAGAGGCAGCGTTGTTTTCTGCTCAGGTTTCTGGAAAGGAAAAACGCCCAATGGGGGTGAATCATCCATTGGCAACGGAGAATGTTCAGTTTCTGCTGAACGTAATTCACTGGCTCAATCATTTAAAATAATTTTTTTTAGGGTAATAGGTGTTTTTATAGGTTTTATTTTGGATGTTAAGTTATGAAAAAGGTATTCATTTTAAATGTTTTTTTTGGGATCGCATTCTCCCTCCATGCCCAAGTGAAAGAGCCTCCCTATGGTGGGAAAATAGGAAAAACTTTGCAAGATTCTAAAGAATGGTGGGCCCCTGTGATAAAAGCACCCGCGGGCGCTCCAAATGTAGTTCTTATTATTTTAGATGATGTAGGGTTTGGGGCATCAAGCACGTTTGGGGGGCTGATTAATACGCCTACACTAGACCGGCTTGCTAATAATGGTTTGCGATATACTAATTTTCATACAACGGCTATTTGTGCTCCGACTCGTGCGGCTTTATTGACCGGTAGGAATAGTCATTTTGTTCACGTAGGCGGCTTTTCGCATATCGGGAGTTCTGCAGGTTTTCCTGGTTGGGATGGTCGTATTCCTGCTTCGGCAGGTACACTTGCCGAGATATTAAAAACACAGGGCTATAATACGTTTGCTGTGGGAAAATATGGATTGACTCCAGACGAGGATGCTACGGACGCCGGACCATTTGACCGTTGGCCTGGTGGAAAAGGATTTGAACATTTTTATGGATTTTTAGGTTCCGCCACTGATCAATATAAACCTGACCTGGTGGAAGATTATGCGCACATTGAGCCCGATGGAAGGCATTTGAATGAGCAAATAACAGATAAAGCTATTTTTTATATAGACAGACAGAAAAAAGTGGCACCTGATAAGCCTTTTTTCTTGTATTATGCCCCAGGAGCCACGCATGCTCCCCATCAGGTAGATAAATATTGGAGCGACCTTTATAAGTCTAAGTTTGATGAAGGGTGGGACGTTTATCGCGAAAAGGTGCTGGCTAATCAAAAAAAATTAGGGGTGGTGCCGGCTGATGCAAAGTTGCCAGAAAGAAATAGCCATGTCAAGGCTTGGGAAACATTATCTTCAGAAGAGAAAAAGTTGTTTTCCCGTTTTTTTGAAGTGTATGCGGGTTATTTGACATATACTGATTATCAAATAGGCAGAATTATTAATTACTTGAGAGAGCATAATCTGGAAGAAAATACACTGGTATATGTTATCATTGGCGACAATGGGGCAAGCAAGGAGGGTACGTTGGATGGTGTGATCAAACCGCGCATGAATCCACAGAATGAATCAGAGGCGGAGTATTTGGAAAAGAATATAGCACTAATTGATTCTATTGGAACCCCAGGCGCACGGACTAATTATCCGTTTGGTTGGGCTCAGGCAGCCAACACTCCTTTTAAGGAATGGAAACAGGACGCAAATGCTGAGGGAGGTACTCACAACCCGTTGATCGTTTATTTTCCAAAAGGTATCCGCGAAAAAGGAGGTATTCGAAATCAATATGGCCATGTGATCGATATTTTGCCTACCACGTTAGAATTAATTGGAATACAAAAGCCAGATTATATAGGGGGAATTAGGCAAGATTCCATTCAAGGGACTTCATTGGCCTATTCGATTAATAATCCGAAGGCTTCATCAAGGCATAAAATTCAGCATTACTATATATTCGGTTCCCGGGCAATTTATTTTGATGGGTGGAAGGCGAGTGCGGCACACAAACCTGATGTGTTTGATCTACAATTTTCCAAAGGTAAGGATATTTCTAAGACGAGTTTTGATGATGATGTATGGTCGCTTTATAATTTGAATAATGATTTTAATGAACGTATCGATTTGGCAACTAAATTTCCTGAAAAGTTGGAGGAATTGAAAAAACTGTTTGATGAACAAGCAACGCAAAATCACTTGTACCCGCTAATTGACCGCTATGATACCAGCAAAAAGTTAATTCATTATCCGAATGGTAGTGACAAACAAGGGCCTATTAAATAAGGAAAATGAAAAATCTGATAAGTTTTTCTGTGCTGGCTGTGACGAACTTTCTTTCTTTGTGGCCATTGGTATACGTTCATGCTCAGTCATCCCAGCAGAAGCCTAATATTATTTTTTTATATACGGATGACCAGCGCTTCGATGCCTTGGGGCTTGTACAGGAAGCTCAGGGTGCTAAAGCCCGGTTTAAATGGTTTAAAACGCCCAATATTGATCGTATTGGCCGTGAGGGCGTAAGATTTTCTAATTCTTTTGTGGTTAGTTCTTTATGTTCGCCCAGCAGGGCGTCTATGCTGACGAGTCAATACAATCATCAAAATGGAATTGCAAATAATCATACCGAGTTTACCAATACAGATCCTACATATGCTACTGAATTAAAAAAGGCTGGTTATGCTACTGGGTTTGTTGGTAAATGGCATATGGCCAATCAGCGTGGCCCGAGGCCGGGGTTTGATTATTCATTTAGTTTTTTTGGTCAGGGCCGATATCAGGATTGCCCTTTCCAATTGAATGGCGATAAACTCGTAGACACCAAAGGTTGGGTGGATGATATATCAACCGATTCAGCTTTGGCATTTATTAAACGGAACTCCGGCCATCCGTTTATGCTAGCCTTGGCATTTAAGTCTTCGCACGGCCCATGGCAACCACCTGCCAGGTTGGAGACAGCTTATTCAAGAGTTAAATTGATCCCTCCGGTTAGTCAAGGTGATGAAACTCCGTATAAGGGTAAAATAACGGTTAGAAACGTTCATAATAAGGATGGGGTCGATGAGAATACGTTGCTGGATAAGCATCATTTGTCATGGACCGAAAAATATGATCAGATGATCCGGAACTATTTTAGGGTACTTAAGGCCGTCGATGAAAATGTGGGCCGCATTCTGGATTTGTTGGATGATGCTGGCTTATCAGAAAACACTGTGGTGGTCTTTTCGACAGACAACGGCTATTTCTTAGGGGAACATGATCTGGGTGATAAACGGGCTGCCTATGAAGAGTCTATGCGTACGCCATTGTTGGTCAGATTTCCAGCGCGCCTTCCCAAAGGAAAAGTCGTGGACAAGTTTGTCTTAAATATCGATATTGCTCCCACTTTTCTCGACTTTGCCGGGTTGAATGCTCCCGCTACTTTTCAGGGAAAAAGTTGGGTGCCATTGGCAGAAGGAAAGTCAACCCCATGGCGGAAATCTTTTATGTATGAATATTTTTTTGAGAATAAATATAACACGCCTACCATCGTAGCCTTAAGGACTGAAAACGCTAAACTTGTGTTATATCCGGGTCAGGATGATTGGACAGAGATATTTGACCTTACCAAAGATCCGAATGAGCGGCATAATCTTTACAAAGATCTTTCAGCTACTAAGCTAAAAGATGAACGAGGGGTGTATAGTGATCTTTCTATTTTGACGTTAAAAGAAGACTTGGCGTCTGAATTGTCCAAACAAAAGGAGTTAACAGGTTTCAAGATACCTAGCTACGCGGACACTGCGCTACTGGATATACATGGAAAGTATATTTCCAAAAGCAACAATTTGGATAGTGCAAAGATTTTTTCTAAATGAAAACATCCGAATATTCTATTTATTTTAGCCGATGATTTGGGATGATATAAATGTTGAAATGGGCGTAGTTAATAGATGGTACACGGGATTTTTAATCATTTTATCAATACTGTATATAACACGTTCTTTGGGGCAGGAAATTCCGGATAAACACGCTGATAAGTCGCCAAATATTATATTTGTTCTTGTAGATGATTTGGGATACGGAGACGTTGGTGTATTTTATCAAAATTTACGACGCGGGCTTAATGATAGGGGTTTTCCCTTTCACGTCACTCCATCATTGGATAAAATGGCCGCAGATGGCGCCATCTTTACAAATCAATACAGCAACGCACCGGTATGCGCACCCTCGAGAGCATCTCTCATCACGGGGATGAATCAAGGGAATGCCCATGTACGTAACAACCAATTTGATAAAGCGATTGAAGATAATTATACCATAGCCAATGTGCTAAAACGGGCAGGATATGCTACCGCAGCTATTGGAAAATGGGGGCTGCAGGGGGATAAATATGTAGAACCTTTCTGGCCGGCACATCCCTTAAAACGAGGATTTGATTATTATTATGGGTATATGCGTCATAGTGATGGGCATGAACACTATCCATACGAGGGGATCTATCGAGGGAAAAAACAGGTTTGGGATGGATATAAGGAGGTGAGTGCCCAATTGCAAAAGGCGTATACGACCGATTTGTGGACGGCATCAGCTAAAAATTGGATCAAGACTCATGTACAAAAATCACAACGGCAGTCGCCCTTTTTTTTGTACTTGGCGTATGATTGTCCCCATGCCGTTTTGGAACTACCAACACAAGCTTACCCGAAAGGTGGTGGGTTGGATGGTGGAATCCAGTGGCTAGGAAAGTCTGGTCGCGTGATCAATACGGCATATGGTGTGCCAGATAGTTTCATCCATCCTGAGTATGCTAATGCTGTATATGATGATGACCATGATCCTGCTACGCCTAACGTTCCTTGGCCCGATACCTATAAAAGGTATGCTACTGCAGTTAGACGAATCGACGATGGAATAGGTGATTTGCTGAAATTGTTGGATGACTTGCATATTGCTGATAACACACTGGTTGTGTTCTCTTCGGATAATGGTCCCTCTATTGAATCATACCTTCCTAAAGATTATGTTCCTTACAAGCCTACTTTTTTTGGTAGTTATGGTCCGTTTGATGGTATAAAGAGAGATGCCTGGGAGGGAGGGCTTCGTATGCCAATGATCGCCAGGTGGCCGGCAAAGGTTAATAAGGGTACAGTGATTACGAAGGTTAGTTCGCTTGCCGATTGGTTAGCGACTTTTGCGAATGCAGCAGGTTTGCCATCCGCGGCACGGACAGATAGTCACTCTTTACTAACTGCCTTGAGGGGGGAGGATAGTTTGCCAAATTATCCGGTTTATGTAGAATATTTTCAAGAAGGGGTGACGCCGCCTTTTAATGAATTTGAACCTTCACGCAGAAACCGTAAAAGAGGTGAAATGCAAATGGTACGTTTTGGGGATACGGTAGGTGTGCGTTATGACATAAAATCTGCGGATGATAATTTTGAAATTTATAATGTAGCAAATGACCCGAAAGAAGTGAATGATTTATCGCGGAACACTGATATGAGTACATTTCAGGATAAGTTAAAAGCTTTTGCCTTACAATCTCATGCCTCAGATGTAGATGCACCCAGGCCTTATGATGGTGTTCCGATACCTGCGGATAACGTATTTGGAAATTTGTTGAATGGGGCTTTTTATACCATTTTTAACGGTGTTCAGCCTTATCTGGCTGCTGAGAATGACCTAAAGGTAAAACGGACAGGGTCGTCAACGACATTAACAACAGATGGTTTACAATCTGAAGAGGAGGTGTTGTTTGAGGGGTGGATCTATGTCAGGAAACAAGGCAAATACGATTTTTCTTTAAAGACAACAGGCAAATCTATTGTTAAATTGCACCATATTTTGCTGCTGGATGCTGATTATAACTATCATTCAAATCAGGATGTCACTTCTTCAATTGTTCTGCAGGCTGGATACCATCCTATTAAAATCTATCTATCAAAAGCAGATGTTAAAAATTTTTCTATTAATCTACTATGGAGATTGGATGGAGAAGCTTGGCATGGAATTATAAGTGACATGTTTTACCAACCTAAGAAGGTGCTATGAAAAAAGTAAATTCTCTTCGTGCATTCTTTCTGTTGTGGATGATTGCAGGAGTTGGATATAAAAATGTTTTAGGGCAGACTTTAACAAAACTTGATCCCAATATTATTATTTTTTTAACTGATGATCAGGGATATGGAGATTTGTCCTGTTATGGTGCGCTTGATATTGAAACACCTAATATTGATTCTTTGGCCAGTAGTGGAATAAGGTTTACGCGTTTTTATGTGCCTGCTACTGTCTGTACTCCATCAAGAGCGGCCCTTTTGACGGGAAGTTATCCTAAGCGAAACCATTTGGAGGTGGATGTTTTGTTTCCTTATTCCACAACAGGTCTTAATGATTCTGCCTATACGCTTGCCGATTACTTAAGGATAGGGATTATCATACTGCATGTATTGGTAAATGGCATTTAGGAAGTTTGCCTCAATTCTTGCCTTCTAAACATGGGTTTGATTATTTCTACGGTGTTCCTTATTCCAACGATATGGATGGACGATTTTATGTGTCAAAGAAATACCAGGCTCCGCCGCTTCCTGTATATAGGGACGATAGTATTGTGGCAGAAAAACCTGATCAATCAACGCTTACAAAAAGATATACTGAAGAAGCAATTGAAACGATTAAAGAAAGAGGAAACAAACCATTTTTTATATACTTGGCGCAAAATATGCCGCATGAGCCGCTACATGTTTCTGAAAAATTTGCTGGTAAAAGCAAAAGAGGATTGTATCAATCGTATTTCCGCACGGGTAGTTTCTGATGAGATGACTACTTCCCTTGATGTTTTCCCTACTATTGCAGCAATAATAGCCAATTCGTCTGATAAGTCCGTTAGGTTATTGGATGGGGTTAATATATTACCATACTTGCGCAATCCTCAAAATGTGCACTTAAAAAATAGGCCATTCATTTATTATGGAAGGAACGGAAAACCCGAGGCCATCTCTTATGATAATTGGAAACTACATATTTTTAAGAGCAAGGGATGGCATCATAAGACACAGGGGGATTTTCCGATTTCACTATATAACTTAATAAATGATCCTGGCGAGGAGCATAATTTAGCAGGAGAATATCCCCGAAAAGTAAAGAGTCTGGAGAAAATGTTAGCAAGGATTGATAAAAATATTAAATAATAGGTAAATGTAGAAATGTTTTACGCATGCGTAAAAAACCGTTAATTCCCAGGTATTCGTCGTGGTCCATGTAATGAATTTTATTTAAAAAACTTTTATAATCTATCAATATACTAGCTTATATATGATACAAAGAAACTATTTTATCACCAATAATTAAAGGTATAATTATGCATATTTAGATGCATATTATGCCTAAAATTCCAATTTAATTGGGTTTCCAGTGGCTCTGTTTGCGTAGGTTGACCGAGAGCGATTGGTAAGTGTCTTGTAACTCCTTTGCATTCGGATGGCCTGTCAATGAATCCAGCAAGGCATCCAGGCTTACGGTTGAATCTGGATATTTGCGTATAAATTTCTGTGTAAGATGCCAGTGCAAGGATTCAAATTTTTTAAATCCGTTCTTGAAGGAACCCGGTAAGACTTCTGTGGTACCTGAGCCATCAACTGAAAGGAGGGGGAGCTTATATTCACGTTGCAGGAAGGGTAATTTCAAAGATTTTAATACTTGGTAAGCTGGTTTGAGTTGCTCTTTTAATAGTAAAAAGCGTTGATTCTCGATACCTCCTGACACGGAAGCATGCACCAAAGTGTCCGGGCTGCTTATATAAATGGTATCACTTTCGAGATAAAATTGTAAATTATAGGCCGCTCTGGCTTCCTGAAATGTTCTACCGGTAAATAAACTTGCCCGTTGTGGCCTAATGAGCTCGCCGGTAAAGGAAAATTGGCCATCTATGATTGCGGCGGAGTCGCTTGGCTGTTTTTTTCCGTCCTTGCATAAGTAAACCCATTTGGGAATTTTTTGTATTGTCATTTGCCCCAGTAGGGTAAATTTCTGTACCTGGGCAAATGCCTGGCCTGCTAAAAATAACAAGCAAGTAGAAAAAATAGGGCTATATGACGACACCGTTTTCAAATGATTGCTTATTTTGTTATTGCAAATATAAAAATAAAGACTATTAAAATAGTAGTTTATAATGGAAATTATGGTAAATTGCTTATTATTAATTAATAAAATTTTAGTTGTCTGTTTTGTTAATTTCACTTGATTGCGTTACATTCTAAAAAAGGTGGGGGGCAGTATGGCGATAGAACCGTAGAGGTTCCGAATGTCGGTTAGGTTATATTTAGGTATAAATTAGGAGTAAATAGGCAGTATTTATGCCTTTGTTTTTTGAAGTAAATTATTTTATGACTTTATAAACAACTGTCTTCTAATAATTTTTATCGATAAACATTTCTTTTCTTAATTTAAAATTACTAGTTTTGGTTAACGAAAGGCTATAAAAATCATCATCTTTTCATAGGACCCTAAATTTATAATTATATCAAAATGGCAGGACAAGTTAAAGACCAAAATCAAACAGCGCTAAGCGATATTGCAGCCAGACCGCTCGCAATCGCAACCCGTACCGTACCCCAAACCTCCTTTATCACGCCTCGTTGGCTTCCACACTTGCTAAGCTGGACTCCGGTTGAGTCTGGTATTTACCGGGTTAATAAAGTAAAAGAAGGCGATACTGTGGAGGTCGATTGCTCAGCCCGCGATGAGCGCGCATTGCCAAACACTTTCGTTGATTATGTGGCACAGCCAAGGGAGTATCTTTTAAGTGCGGTGAATACGGTGTTGGATGTGCATACCCGCGTATCAGATCTGTATAGCAAGCCTTATAATCAGATCAGTGAGCAGCTCAGGCTTACGATTGAAGCGATTAAAGAGCGACAGGAAAGTGAGCTGATTAATAATAAGGAATATGGTTTGTTGAGCAGTGTAGAGCCTTCGCAAATAATTAAGACCCGTACTGGGGCCCCAACTCCGGATGACTTGGATGAATTGATCACGAAGGTGTGGAAAGAACCGGGTTTCTTCCTGCTTCATCCATTGGCAGTAGCTGCTTTTGGCAGGGAATGTACCCGCCGCGGTGTGCCTCCTCCCACAGTTTCCTTGTTTGGATCGCAGTTCCTCACTTGGCGGGGTATTCCGCTGATTCCTTCAGATAAGGTGCCTGTAACTAATAACAAATCTAAAATACTTCTTATCCGCACGGGTGAAAGCAGGCAAGGGGTGGTAGGATTATACCAGCCCAATTTGCCAGGTGAGCAATCGCCAGGTCTCTCCGTTCGGTTTATGGGAATTAATGAAAAAGCGATCGCTTCCTATCTGGTATCTTTATATTGTTCGTTGGCGGTGCTTACAGAAGACGCACTGGCCGTTTTGGACGATGTAGAGCTTAATAAATATCACGAATATAAATAAGTAAGATATGAGTAGTACAGCTTACAATCTGGATGGATTTCTGGATGAACGGGAGCTGGAAAGGCTTGCGAATGCATTTTTTGCAGGGCCTCCTTCAACAGGAGTTTCTTCAACAGGCACCCCATCCCAAAGTGCCGCACAACAGCCTTTGGCCTCTCAGGAGTTTGGATATGGCGCAGGGGCAAATACTGACACGCCATTCAGGAGTTCGACCCCTGTACCCCACTCGGTGACAGGTAGTGGAATTTCTCCATCAGCTATCCATCAGGGAAATGCCGTAGATCTGGCGCATCCGCAAACCAGTCTTCCTGATCCGAATGGTTTGGGCCTGGGTCATGTGCCTGGCTCCACTTCAGGTAGTGGAGGAGCTTCACCAGGATTCGTTCAGGCTAACCACATATTGCCTTTTGAGAACGAGCATACGTTTCATGAGCAGTTGCGCCAGGCATTGGCATCAGTCAATGTGTCTGGTCCTTCTTCCCAGTTTGCGTTTACCCCAAAGAGCATACCCGATGAACGGGCGTATTATTTTTCTTCGGGAGCTTCCGGGGGGCAGTCTGTCCCTCCGTTTAACCTGAATTGGGTGCGTAACGACTTTCCGATTTTGCAGGAACGCGTTAACGGAAGACCCTTGATATGGCTGGACAATGCGGCTACTACCCACAAGCCCCAACAAGTGATTGACCGGCTCGGATATTTTTATGCGCACGAAAATTCAAACATCCACCGGGCAGCCCATACGCTGGCAGCTCGGGCTACGGATGCCTATGAAGAAGCGCGGCAAAAGGTGCAACACTTTTTAAATGCAGCCTCTCCAAATGAGATCGTGTTTGTGCGCGGTACCACCGAAGCCATCAACCTGGTTGCCCAAAGTTGGGGAGACCAGTACCTACAAGAAGGGGATGAGATCATTATTACACACTTGGAACACCATGCCAATATTGTACCCTGGCAACTGCTGGCGACAAAAAAAGGCTTGAAAATAAAAGTGATCCCGGTTGATGACGATGGGCAGGTTATATTGGAGGAATATGCCAAACTTCTTAGCCCAAAAACCAAGCTTGTTTCTTTTACGCTGGTATCAAACGCACTGGGTACGGTGACACCGGCAAAAAGGATCGTCGAATTGGCCCATCAGGCAGGTGCCCGTGTTTTGGCAGATGGTGCGCAATCGGTATCGCATATCCGCACCGATGTGCAAGCGCTGGATGCTGACTGGTTTGTTTTTTCAGGCCACAAAATATTCGGGCCAACAGGCATCGGCGTGCTGTATGGTAAGGAAGACCTGCTTAACCAAACCCAACCCTGGCAGGGTGGTGGTAATATGATCAAAGATGTAACCTTTGAGCACACCCAATATCATGACAGCCCTTCGCGTTTTGAAGCCGGAACCGGCAATATCGCAGATGCAGTAGGGTTGGGTGCCGCATTGGATTATGTTAATAAGATCGGCATTGACCTTATTTACCAGTATGAGCACTATTTATTGCACTATGCGATAAATTTGCTCAAAGACATACCTGGCCTGCGTTTAATTGGTACTGCCAAAGATAAGACCAGCGTGTTGTCATTTGTTTTAGCAGGTTACCGCACGGAAGAAGTCGGGGAGGCTTTAAGCAAAAATGGGATCGCCGTTCGTTCGGGACACCATTGCGCACAGCCTATCTTAAGACGTTTCGGGGTGGAATCAACGGTGAGGCCATCATTGGCTTTTTACAATACCTGTACAGAAATAGATACTCTGGTATCCACAATCTGGGATCTTAAACAATCCGGCAGGCGTTGAGGAAACATTAAAAAACCGTATATTCTCTGGCAGAATATGCGGTTTTTCTATTTATCCAATGCCGTCCGGAAGTCCTGGATTAAATCTTCTATATCTTCAACACCCACAGAAAGTCTTACCATCGATTCAGAGATCCCCATTTCAGCTCTGCGCTCGGCACCAAGCTCAAAAAAGATGGTTTGCGCTACCGGAATAGCCAATGTGCGAGTATCCCCCAAGTTGCTTGATTTAATGACCAGCTTCAGTTCATTGAGGCATTTAAGCGTATCTATGCCCTCTTTAAAAGAAAAACTCATTAGGGCGCCAAAATGTTTGAACCATGATTTGGCAAGCTGGTGTTGGGGGTGACTCTCCAATCCAGGGTAATAAACCTGGCTAATGGCGGGGTGGTCTTCCAGAAAGTGGGCGAGTGTCCATGCGTTGGAACAAGCGCGCTCCATGCGCAATGCGAGGGTTTCAGATCCGATGGCAATGGCTTGAGCCGCTTCGGGTGATAAGGTTCCTCCGCCATCCCGAAGCCCCCTTTTTCTAATTTGGGTAATTCCCAGCATTTGGGGCTTGATCTGTTCCCGCAGGATGGGCGCAATATTGTTAAAATCCTTCCAGTTAAAAAGTCCGGTGTCAGTCACGCTTCCACCAAGCGCGGCGCCGTGCCCGCCAATGTACTTGGTAAGGGAATTTATCACTAGGCTGGCCTTCACCGTAATCGGCCGAAATAAGTATGGGGACGTCATGGTATTGTCTACGGCATAAATTAGGTTATGCGCCTCACAGAAACTACCAATGGCTTCCAGATCGGCTATCTGGGTGGCAGGGTTTGCAATGGTTTCTACAAACACCATTTTAGTATTGCTCTTGTAAGCTGCCTTCACATGGTCTACCGAAGTGGCATCTACAAAACTGATCTGCAAACCCATATCTATTAGGGTTTGCATGATGCTTCTGGTATTTCCAAATAAATAGGAACTGGCAATTACATGGTCGCTACTTTTAATCAAGGCCACAAAAATGGCTGTTATAGTAGCCATACCAGTAGAAAAAGCCACTGTGGCCATTCCTTGTTCCATTTGGGTAACCTGATGCTCCAGGGCAGTTACCGTAGGGTTTCCCTGCCTGGAATAAGCATAACCCTTAGCCTTATTCTGGAAAACATTCACCAGGTCCTGTACATCGTCAAAGCCCCAAGTCACCCCATGATGTACTGGCTGGTGTAACGCGCCAAACTCTGGTTTTAGTAAACGGTCAGAATGTAATATAGTTGTCGTAAATCCTTTTTTTGTGCTCATCTCTCTTAAAAATGCGAGCCCAAAGATACATTTTATCTATTATTGTCGTACCCTTGGTGATTACTTTTTAAGCGTCAGTGTTTACTGTGAATTTTTTTTTCATCACCCTTCTCCTTTTTAATCTTTAATATCATATCATAGGGTACTACCCCTACTTTTTTGGTCCATTGATTATAGGCATTTGACATTTCGGCTACCATCCTTGGCATGGAAGAAGAAAGATTCCTTAGTTCAGAACGGTCTTTGCTAATGTCGTAAAGTTCCCACCGCGATGAATCATTGGGCTTAAATTCTTTTACTAGTTTCAGATTGCCATAGCGCACTGCTGCATTACCTTCGTGCTCCCAAAAGATAGGCTCATGATGAATTGGAACATCTTTTCCAGAGAGAAGGGGAAGGATGCTTTTACCTTGCATGGGTATAATGGAGTGACCATTAAATTTTTTAGGGTAGATAGCACCCGAAGCATCAGCAATCGTAGCCATAATATCTGGGAGAAAACCATATTGATCAGTGAAACTACCATTTAAGCTTACAGGAATGGCAGCAGGCCAATGGACAATAAGTGGCGTACTAATTCCTCCTTCGTGTACCCAATGCTTATATTTTTTAAATGGAGTATCAGAGGCATTTGCCCATGATTGTCCATAGGTTAAAAAATATCCTCCCTCGGTGCCAAGCAGTTCTTTTTTACCTCCGCCAAGTAGTCCTCCTTCTGCACATGCCCCATTATCGGCTAGAAAAAATATAAGGGTATTTTCCAACTGACCGGCTTTTTCAAGTGTTTGAATAATCCTTCCAATATTTTGATCCATCCGGTCTATCTGTGCAGCATAGATAGCCATACGGTAGTCCATTTCATCTTGTTTATCAGTAGAAAGTGAATCCCAATCTGCCCCATCGTCTGCTGAGAGATGCATACCGGAGCTCACCACACCGATCTGTTTCATTCGTTCAAGGCGTTCTCTGCGAAGAGCCGTCCACCCTTTTTTATAGGTATTACGATAGGTATTTATATCATTTTTTAAAGCATTTAATGGCCAGTGCGGACTGGTATATGCCATGTATAAAAAAAATGGTTTTTCTTTTTGATTCATGCATTCCTTTAGATAACTTATAGCATGGTTCGTAAAAGCATCTGTCAAATAAAAATCAGGAGCATCGGCTGATACGGTATCATTCATTAGGGTTAATCCTCGTTGTCCGGAAGGATGAAAATAATTGGCAGCACCCGCCAAAATACCATAATATTTATCAAAACCACGCTGTAAAGGCCATTTTTTACGATCGTGATAGCCCAAGTGCCACTTACCAGCCATCAAGGTGGTATATCCGGCCGGTTTTAGGACCTCTGCTAGGGTTACACACTGGTCATTTAAGTCTCCGAGATATCCAGGCAAACCATAATTGAAGGCTGTACTATTTTCAGGATCATTGGTCATGTGTCCGATACCTGCTTGATGAGGATATAGCCCTGTCATCAGGGATGCACGGCTGGGGCAGCAACGAGCTCCATTATAGAATTGCCTGAAGCGGATTCCTCCTGAGGCAAGTTTATCAAGATTAGGGGTATGGATTTCGCCACCATAGCAACCGAGATCTGAATAGCCCATATCATCAGCCAGAATAAGAATGATATTAGGGGGTTTTACCGAAGCATTCTTTTTTTTCTGTGAAAGCCCGCATATTGGGATTATCCAGAAAAATAAATACACTATTTTTTTATTCATATTAAAAATCTGAATTGGCACGATCCGGAGTTAATTCAGGTAGGTATGTTCTCCAGGTAATCAATTTGGTCTTTATTTCTTTAACTACATTTGGATAAGATTCGGATAAATCGGTTGTTTCCATTTTATCGGTTTCCATATCATACAATTCTGTAACTTTTCCGTGGTAGTCCATGAGTAATTTCCATTTTCCAGAACGTATAGCCAAGTTTGGGCTTCGATCCCTTCCTTTTGGGAAATTAAAGGCATAGGTATTTCTACCATATTCCCAATACATGTCTTTTGCCCGTGGTAGCCCGCTAGCTTTCCCTTTCAAAACCGATAACTGATCGATTCCGTCACCTTTGTAATTTGGTGGCAGTTTGGCTCTGCCTATAGTGGCAAATGTGGGAAATAGATCTGTAGAGTTGAGAACTGACAAGCTGTCTGTGATACCGGAACCTACTTTTCCAGGCCACCTTATAATAAATGGCATACGTATACCTCCTTCGTATAACGAAAGTTTAGAACCTCGTAATCCTCCGGAGCGGCTTCCGTGGAAACTGGGTAGCGGCCCGTTGTCGCTGGTAAATATTACTAGGGTATTATTTGTTAGCCCCAGACTGTCTAACCCATCCAAAAGCCGGCCAATCTGTTTGTCAAATTCTTTTAAAACTAACTTGAATGCTTTCTCCTCTTCAGGATTCATCGGAAATTTATCGGTATATTGCCAGTTAACTTCGGGAACCCAAGGGGTATGCATATCATCAGGCCATAAATTTACATAACTTGGTGTACCTTTATGACGGCCCAGAAAATCAAGTGTTTTATCGACAAAATATGCTGTACGATTCCATCTTTTAATGCTATCTTTTTTTGACCATATCCAATCGGTAGCTGTGAGGAGCGAATCTGGATCAGGACTTTCATAAGTGCTCGCATGCTCGTCATATCCATAATTTTTAAATCCTGGGGCATTCTTTATATCGCGGCCTCCTCCTAAATGCCATTTACCAAAATGCCCGGTAGCATAGCCTGCCTCTTTAAGTATAGTGGCTATTGATGGGGCATGAACGTTTAAATAGTTAGCTTGTTCTGCTAACCCATTGCTCCTACGATCATTTAAATACGTTGTAAAATTCCAGGCGGAAGGAAACATACCGGTTAGAATACTAGCTCTTGAAGGACTGCATATGGGGGCAGCATTATAGTATTGTGTGTATTTTGTCCCTTCTTTTGCAAGCCGATCTATATTGGGTGTTGGCACAAAATGACCACCAAAACTACTGATGTCACTATATCCCATATCATCTGCAAGTATTAAGATAATATTGGGCCGTGGATCTTTATTTTGACCAGATACATGGAAAGCTATGGAAATCAACCACAATAGGTTATATGCTATTTTCATAAAATCAAAGGTAGCTAATTTTTATATTTTAGCTACTTATTAGTGAAGAATTAGGAATTGTTAGATTGGTTAATATAGTCACAATTACAAATGGGTATGGAAGGTCTTCACTTAAGGTGAAGCGCATAAATTTTAGTGACAAATTAAAAAAAAATAAATAACTTGCCTGCCAATTCCTAAATGATGTAAACTGCAATGGCACTAAGGGAGCTGAATAACGAGAAAGCACTTTTAATTAATATTTCGCAAGGTGATGAACGCGCTTTTGCGGAATTATTTTATGGCTACTATAATCAAGTAGCGGAATTTGTGCAATCAGTTGCCCACGATGAACAGCTTACTGAAGAAATCGTGCAGGATGTATTTGCCAAGGTGTGGGCTAATCGGAATCAGCTGGCATCGGTCGGGAAATTTACGGCTTACCTTTTTATCCTCACGCGTAACCACACCTTAAATACGATCAGGAAGGTAGTGGCTGAACGCAAAGCACAACATGAATTCCTGCAGCTGCAGGGAGAGGTTGCTGAGCTGCCCGAAGCATATAAGGAACCACAGCCCGAATATGAAGCCTTATTGATACAGGCAGCTGCCTTGCTGCCTCCGCAGCAGCAACAAGTTTTTGCTTTGCGGCGAAAAGGTATTAAAAATCCGGAAATAGCCCGACAAATGAACTTATCACCTGATTCTGTTAAAAAATATTATCAGCTTGCTATTCGATTTATTGCCAATTTTGTCAAAACCCATGGCCTTATTCCGTTGCTTTTTTTTATATGGGTTGGTACTATTTGTGCCCAGAACGGAAAGCTGAAAGATGCGCAAGCAGCACTGCATGGTGACACGTTGATATTGGAGAATGCTATTCTTAGTCAGCGCTACTTGTGGAATAACGGTGACCTGATGCTGGCAGAGATGCTGGATAAACGTACGGGAAAACGGCTGTCAATAGTTCATCCACAGCCAGACTTGGTGCTTCCAGGTGGCAAACTTGGCGAAGCCACACTTTCTATAGCACCTGCAAACATAATGAAGGGTGAAAATGAGTACTTGGCCGTACAGATTGCTAATAAGCGCGGCCAATTGGAAATAAAAAGGGAGGCCCGGATTTATCCTGGTACGCCGGCCATCCATCATCAGTTTTATTTTAAAGGATTGACCGATCGCAAAACTGTTTGGGAGCACGGTACGATGCAGCAGGTAGGCATGATTGAACATGAACTTACCGCAGGAAACCCGGATGTAAGGATGGGCTATATACCCCTGGAACAAGGGCATTGGAAATTTAAAGCGGTTTCCTTTAGGGAAAGTACAGATCAGCAAGACAATCCGGTTCAGGTACGCGATTTTTTGCCATACCGGGTCAAAGAACCTATTTCGGCCAACGTATTAATCGGTCGGAATAGGGTAGCGGATATAGCAATTTTTGTGATTAAAGAAGCGCCTATTGCTGGAGTACAGGCCTATTACCCGGGTTATGATTTTCAAGTAGACCAGCAAGCCGTACGCATCCATGGAATAGGGGTAGCGCCTAAACTTCTCTCAGAATCCTGGCTGGCGGGTTATGGATATGCCATCGGAATGACAGGACCGGAAGATTGGCAAGCTTCACTGGATATGATCACCTTTCAGAAAAAATTGCGGGCATTTATCCCTGGCCGAGACAATATGGTGCTGGCAAATACCTGGGGAGACCGCAACCGCGACAGCAGGATGACCGAACAATTTATTCTGGAAGAAATCAAATCGGCCGCTCAATTGGGCATCACGCACCTGCAATTGGATGATGGTTGGCAAACCGGCCTTTCGCAAAATTCTGCTGAAAAGGCAGGGGAGAAGTGGGACCATTGGAATCCGGAAGACTGGGTGCCCAACCTTAAGCGCTTTCCTCATGGCTTTGAACCTATCGTTGTTGCTGCGCGTAGACAGCATATACAGTTATGTCTGTGGTTCAACCCGAGTAAGGCAGATAATTACAGTCGCTGGAAGCAAGATGCCGACGTGCTTATAGGACTTTATAAAAAGTACGGTATTAGCGTATTCAAAATAGACGGGTCATCGTTAGAGAACAGGGAGAGCGAGCTCAACCTCCGGAAGTTGTTTGGGGCAGTTCAGGAAGCTACCCAAGGCAAAGTGGTTTTTAACCTGGACGTGACAGCAGGCCACCGGATTGGCTATCACTTTTTTCAGGAATATGGAAATATTTTTCTGGAGAACCGCTATACGGATTGGGGAAATTACTATCCATCACGAACATTGCGCAATTTGTGGTTGCTATCCTCCTATGTACCTGCTGAGCGATTGCAAATCGAGTTTCTTAATGTATTTAGGAATGCCGATAAATATCCTGCCAATGATCCGATTGCTCCATCAAAGGCAGGACTGAACTTTGCCGCAGGCGTATCCTTCCCAGCCCAACCACTCGCCTGGATGGAATTGAGCCAGCTGGGGGATGGAAGGGACAGTTTAGCCGGGTTATTAAAAAAGAGACGGGAAATTATACCGGCCTTAAACCAGGCAGCGCTAGTGCCGATAGGTGATGAGCCCGATGGTTTTTCGTGGCCTGGGTTTTTGGCTATGGATGGAAAAAAACCTCGCTACCTGATGATATACCGGGAGTGTACTGATAGTGGTAAGGGACAATATTTGCTACCTGTTCCTGCAGGCAAGGTGTCTTGGCTTTTGGGCGATAAGCCCACTGCCTTTTCCTACGACCAGGTATCCAGGCGATTTTTTATAACTTTTCAAAAGCCATTCAGCTTTGCGGTTTTTGTAATAAATTAATTTTTTTTATTTTACTATATCTCCTTTTCTCCTTTTCTGTGTCTTTATATGAAACCAGCTATATGGCCGGATTGTGCCGACCTATATTGGACCAATGAAGGAAGACCGATTGATTTTTTTATTTCAGCGAGCTATCGCTCATACGGCCACTCCGGAGGAGCAGGAGGAGTTATTTGCGTTGCTGGCAGATCCTATGAATGCATCCGTGGCAAATGCGCTTTTAAAGGAAGCATGGTCATCCTATGTGCCCGGAAATCCAATTTTTAATAAATTAAAAGGCCAAGGACTCCTTGAGAACATCCTGAGCCGGCAATCAGTAGAGAGTTCGCCGCGTTTGGGACGGTGGATTCATACTTTTGTACGCATTGCTGCATTGGTTATATTAGTTTCGCTTTTAGGTAGCTATTTTATCCTGAAAAAGCCTTCCACATTACCGCCTCTGAAGCAACAATCGCTGACTGAGGCCGTGAAAGCGAATAAAATAGTTCCAGGCACCCCAAAGGCGGTTTTAAAGCTTGATGGTGGCCGCACCGTAAATTTGAGTGGAAAGCAAACTGCGATTATGGTAAAAAAAGGCAGGATTCAATATGAAAATGGAGAGGAAGTGGTGGGCAGCGAAGCTCAATTTTTTACGGTGACCACTCCAAAAGGTGGCGAATACCAGGTCATATTGCCAGACGGCAGTAGGGTACACCTGAATGCGGCCTCATCACTGCGTTACCCGGCTCATTTTTCAAAAAAAAGAAGAGAGGTTGAGCTGCAAGGAGAGGCTTTTTTCGAGGTGCAAGCTACGCCAGCTTATCCATTTTACGTCAAATCAGGCAAGCAGGAAGCCGTAGCATTGGGCACATCATTTAATATCGATGCGTATAAATCAACCATCGCCACCACCACTTTGGTAGAAGGAAGCATGTTCATTAAAAATGAAAATGGCCCTAAATGGGTGCTGGTGAATAATAAAACGATTATCAATGATCAGGAAAACGGAAAAATGCAGATGGCTACCGCAGCCTTGGACGAAGTACTGGCATGGCATCGCGGATATTTCATATTTGATGATGCGCCTATACAATGTATTATGGAAAAAGTTAGCCGGTGGTATAATGTGGAAGTGGTATATAAAGGTGATATGAAGGATAAAAAATTTGGTGGAATGTATCAACGCTCAAAAAGTTTATATACTTTGTTAGCCAATTTAAAAGAAACAGGTCTTATCGATTTTATAGTTGAAGGAAGGAGGCTGACGGTGATTGCTAAATAAATGACCTTAGGAAAAAACGGCAGCTTTATGAAAGGTACCGGGGCGTTGGCCCGCACCCGGTCCTTTACAAAAAAGAAATGCTGAGTTTGCAAAAAAAACATGGATAGTTGAAACCAATTGTTTTATATTATAAACCCAATTTCAAATGTATAAAAATTATGCTGCATATGTGTGCAGGAAACCAAATTTACATTCCATAAAGTGGTTATTGATCATGAAAATGATGATTATTTTGCTTACGGTATCTTTTTTACAATTGGCTAACGCCAGTGATGGCCAGGTTGTGAACCTCCGTGCTAAAAAAACACCGGTGAAGCAAGTGCTTTTTGAGCTGTCCCAGCAAAGCGGGTACGATTTTATTTATGATGCGAATTTACTCAAGGGCATCAAAGAACTTACCGTCACAGCCGATGGCGTGAGCCTGAAAGCAGCTTTAGAACGCTGTTTTGAGGGAAAGAGCTTTGAGTTTGTTTTTAAAGATGATAAAACGGTGGTGATTAAGCCGGGTAATACGCACAATAAAGTAATTACTCTTGCTCCTGTTCAGGGGGATATTCTGGGTAAGGTGACGGATGATCAGGGTAAACCAATGCCCGGAGTGACAGTAAAAGTGAAGGGCACCCAGAATGGAACAACCACGGATGGTTCAGGGTCATTTCACCTTAGCGTCAACCAAAACTCGGTCACACTGGTAATAACTTCGATCGGATATGTGGCAGCCGAGGTTCAGGCTAGTATTGGAAAAGCAGTGACTGTTTCGCTGAAAACAGAGGAAGATGAGTTGAACGAGGTGGTTGTGGTTGGGTATGGTACGCAAAAAAGGTCAAAGGTTACCGCAGCAATATCCTCGGTTCCAATGTCGGAAATAAAAGACATGCCTGTATCAAATGTTGCAAGCGCGCTACAGGGGAAGATTCCTGGGGTGGTCGTACAGCAAAACAGCGGCAAGCCCGGTGCAGGGCCTGCAATCAAAGTAAGGGGCTTTGGATCTATTAGTGCTGGAAATAATCCCTTGGTAGTGGTAGATGGAAATATTGTTGGTTCTGGTGTCTTTAGCCAATTAAATAGTGCCGATATAGAAAGTATTGACGTATTGAAAGATGCTTCTTCTACTGCCATATATGGTTCAAAAGGTTCCAATGGAGTGATTATGGTTACTACTAAAAAAGGAGTTCCAGGGAAGCCTGAGATTAACGTGGATGTATACCAAGGATTCCAAAATGTGACCAAGAAAATTGATTTGTTAAATTCCCAGCAATTTGCAGAATTTGCTAAGGATGCAGCTAATAATGCCTATTTAGACAATGTTCCTGACGCTCTCATTACCGATCCAAATGAAGTTCGACCAGCAGATTATTTAAGGTATCGATATCCAAGAGGGGAGATTTTTGACTGGTTTAATTTTGATGATCCTGAAAAAGTTGCCAACCTGCCTTATAATAATTATCAGGATTTAATTTTCCGTAATGCGCCTATAGCCAGTTACCAACTATCTGTCTCGGGTGGCAATGATAATGTAAGGTATTCGGTAGGAGGCTCCTATTTAAATCAGGATGGGGTAATTAATAGATCGGGTTTGGATAGGTATGCACTTAGATCAAATGTAGAAATTAATGTTATTCCAGCTATTAAGATTGGCTTTAACCTAAACCCATCTTACAAGATCGAAGATCAAGTAAAAGCTGATGGGCACTGGGCAGATAATGCAGTGATTAATTCTGCACTGTCAGCTATTCCAATGGCACCTATCTATGCAGCAGATGGTAGTTACTCATCGCAAGCAGCTTTAGCAGCTCCATATAACTATCCTGGCATCACTAATCCCATTGCTAATATTAATGAATATCATAGTAAACTAATCACTAAGAATATATTAGCCAATTTATATGGTGAAGCATCTCTTCTGAAAAATTTTAAATACAGGGTTTCTGCTAACATAAGCTATGATGCAGCAAGATCTGATGCTTTCAGAAGTTCTAAAATGCCATTAAATCAGCAACTTCCTCCAACACAGGCCACTGGTAGTGCAAGTTCGGATGAGGCAGTTAACTGGCTGGTAAACCAAATTTTAAGTTTTAACAAAAGTTGGGATGGTGGCCATGATCTAGAAGTTATGATCGGAATGGAAGCAACAAAATATGATTACCGGATATTAAATGGAAGCAGTAGCTCTTATCCAAATGACTTGGTAGAAACATTAAATGCCAGCGCAAGCGGAACTACATCTATAGTTTCCTCACAGCGGCTGCAAAATACTTCAGCTTCTTACTTTGCTAGAGCAAATTACAGCTATCGGGATAAATATTTACTTAACTTTTCAATTCGGCAAGATGGTTCGTCCATTTTTGGGGCGAACAGGCGATGGGGGTCTTTCCCTGCAGGCTCAGTAGGTTGGAGAGTTAATAAGGAATCTTTTATGGAAAACATTAAAAGTGTTTCTGATGCCAAATTAAGAGTAAGTTACGGACTATCAGGTAATAATGCATTCAATAACAATTATCCTTCGGTAGCTGGCGTTAGTTCAGATAATTATAGTTTTAATGGTGCTTTGGCCAATGGCTTGGCTCCTTCATCTTTAGGTAATTCAAACCTGACGTGGGAGAAAAGTCAGCAGCTTGATGCTGGGTTGGATGTTGGGTTTTTTAACAATAGATTGTATTTTACAGCTGATTATTATGAACGCACAACCAAAGATTTACTACTTTCTGTAAATGTTCCATCCATAACTGGATTTACAACAACAACACAAAATATTGGGAAAATGAGAAATAGAGGATTGGAGTTTGCCTTGAATTCTCAAAATTTTAACAATGAGTTTAGTTGGAATACCAGCATAAATTTTTCACTTAATCGTAACAAAGTTTTAGCCTTGGGACCAACAGGTGATCCAATCAGAAGTGGTACGGGTGTAGGAGAAACGAACATTACGATGATTGGACAACCTATCGGTAGTTTTTATGGATACAAACAGTTGGGTATATTTATGAACCAACAAGAGTTGGATAGTTATGCCCATGATCCAACTAGCAAACCTGGAGATGTTAAATACGAAGACATTAAAAAGGATAATGTAATCAATGCAGACGACAGAACGCTGATTGGAAATAACCAACCTGATTTTTTATATAGCATGTCAAACACTTTTGGTTATAAGAATTTTGATCTGAGCGTATCGTTACAAGGAAGTCAAGGAGGCAAAATCCTAAATCTAAGCAGGCGGTTTTATGAACAATTAGAAGGCAATTCTAATCAAATGGCTATCGTTAATGATAGATGGAAGTCTGAATCAGAACCTGGAAATGGCAAAACTCCTAGAGCTAATGCAAGACCCACTGGTAATAATAATGCGGTTTCTACCAGATGGGTTGAAGATGGTTCTTTCCTAAGAATTCAAAATATATCTCTTGGTTATAAAATATCTCCAAATTGTTTAAATCGTATTAAAATGAAACAAGTACGGTTTTACATATCTTGTCAAAATTTATATACCTGGACAGATTATACAGGATATAACCCAGAAGTCAGTAATTATGAATCCGCTTTAACAGGAGGTGTGGATTATGGATCTTATCCGTTAGCAAGAACATTTACAGTTGGTATTAATGTGGGCTTTTAACGCAGAAAATGATTATGAAAAAAATAATGAGTAATAAAATAAAAACTTTTTTATTAACTACTGGTGCATTTATGTCAGCATGTGGCGATAAATTTGTTGATTTGCAACCCATTTCTTCCAGTGTAGTATCAAATTTTTATAAAACATCAGATGATATTAAAGTTGCGGTAAATGGAATTTACGCGTCTTTGCAGAAAGATGGCATTAGTAAAAATAACTACATCTTTGGCGAAATATCTTCCGATAATACCACACCTGTATCTTCTGGGACAGTGACCGATCAGGACGAATTTGACCGATTTTATATTCGGACAACCAATCCATACGTTTCGGGACGTTGGAATGATGGATATAATGCTATATCCCGTGTAAATACAGTTCTTTCAAAAATTGATGCTGTAGACATGGATCAAGAGCTTAAAAAACGATATATTGCTGAAATTAAATTTATTAGAGCATACGTTTATTTCGAATTAGTCAGAACATTTGGTGACATCCCTCTGATTCTAAAACCGGTAGATGATCCATTGGAGGGATATAATTATGTGCGGTCACCGATATCCGATATATACATTCAGATTGAAACGGACCTCACAGAAGCTGAATCTGACCTACCGGCTTCTTATTCTGGGTCTGATATTGGAAGAATAACACAAGGAGCTGATTTAGCACTTCTGGGAAAAGTCTATATGACGGAACATAAATATGACTTGGCTATTAAAAAATTAGAAGGTGTTGTAGAAACAAACCAGTATGATTTGTTGCCCAATTACGGAGATATATTTAAGGCAACCGGAAAAAACCATGTTGAATCTATTTTTGATATTCAATTTATGGGTGGTGGTGCAGGAGAAGGCAATCCATGGCCAAATTGGTTTGCTCCTCAAAATTCTGGAAATGCTGTTATTAAGTTTGGCGGCGGCGGAAATAATCGGCCTACGCAGGATCTGATCGGTGCTTATGAAGCAGGAGATAAGCGTAAAGATCTGTCGTTGGCTACTTCTTATGTAAATGAAAGTGGAAATACAATTCAGGACGTATATGTAAAAAAATATTATGATGTGCCTGCCACAAATGGAGATAATGGTAATAATATACCGATTATTCGCTTTGCAGATATTTTGTTAATGTATGCAGAGTGTTTGAATGAGTTGAAATATGAATCGGATGGGAAAGCCCTTACTGCCTTAAACAGGGTTCGAATAAGAGCAGGGTTGGCAGGTAGAAAAGCAGGAGATCTTAAAAATCAGGAGTCCTTCAAATTAGCTATTGAACAGGAAAGGAGGGTGGAATTAGCTTTCGAAGGGCATCGATGGTTTGACCTCGTCCGGACGGGAAGAGCCATTGAGGTCATAAATGCAAAAAAAGATCAGATCAGATTGGTGGCAGAACTTGATGATCATAATCTAGTATTTCCAATTCCACAAGCGCAAATAGATATTAATAAAAGTAAGATTAATCAAAATATAGGCTACTGATAATTTTAAAAAATCAAATAACTTAATTCATTTAATTGGAGCTACGACCCTTAATTGGAGCGTGCTCCTTTTTTTTAGACCTTATTCCAAAAGGTAGAAGACAAGAACCATAAATAAAAGCTATAGATAAATTTCTTTCAATTATTCGGTTTTACAATATTATTCGTAAATAAAGTTGCTTATCAAAGCAGCATTAATTAAGTTTGGGAAATTTTTGCCGGTTTCTCTAAAGAACAAGGCTTGTCCCGATTATAATTATGATGAACAGAAGATCGTATTTAAAGCACATGGCTGCCCTGACCGGGGGGATGCTGGTTACCGGAAAAATACTGGCTGCTGCATTGCAAGGGAAAAAGAAAATATTGCTGCGATCTTCTTGGCAAACCGTAAATATAGGCGACATTGGGCATACCCCTGGTGTTTTAGCTTTGTTAGAAAAACATGTAACGGAAGCAGAAGTGTTCTTGTGGCCTATGGACATCAGGTTTGGTGTTGCTGAAATGATGCGCAAACGTTTTCCAAAACTAAACTTGGTGGAAACATCAGAAGAGAAAGCCAAGGCATTTGCCGAATGTGATTTTTTACTGCACGGGTCGGGCCCATCATTGGTGGCAGCCAAAGACGTGGCAGCTTGGAAAGAACAAACCCACAAGCCCTATGGCATTTTTGGCATTACTTTTCCAGGGTTTTATGGAGAGCCTACCGAAGCGCAGAAAGCCGCCCTTAGTACAAATATAGACCTGCTTACCCATGCTTCTTTTTGCTATTTCAGGGATAGTCCATCACTTGATTTTGCTAAATCGCATGGTGTAAGCTCCCCCGTAATGGCCTTTGGACCAGACGGGGCTTTTGCAGTTGACCTGGCCAATGATCCTGCTGCAAAAGCTTTTATGCAGAACAATGGGCTTGAAAGTGGTAAATTTATGTGTGCCATACCACGTACGCGCTTTACACCTTATTGGGAAATTCCACATAAAAACACGCCTTTTAATCCAGAGAAAGCCCAGCGGAATAAAGAAATGATGGAGCATGACATAGGCCCCATTCGCGAAGCCGTTATACAAATTGTGCGTAATACTGACCTGAAAGTATTGGTTTGCCCAGAAGATTCCACACAGGTAAAGCTTGGCAAAGAACAGATTATTGACAAATTGCCGGACGATATAAAAAACCGCGTGGTATGGAAGGATACTTATTGGCTAACTGACGAGGCTGTGAGCACTTATCGCCATTCTGTGGGCCTGTTTGGTTTGGAAATGCACTCGCCCATTATGTGCATCGGTAATGGTATTCCAGCCGTGGTATGCCGCTATCAGGAACAAACCTCCAAAGGAATAATGTGGCGCGATATTGGACTTGGCGAGTGGCTTTTTGATATGGATAAACCAGCCGAAGTGGCCCATATCGTGCCAACAGTCATGGAAATAGCAAAAAATCCGGACGCTGCCAAAAAGAAAGCACTGAAGGCAAAAGCGTACGTAGACCAGTTGATGGCAGAAGGAATTAAGAGAACCATAAAAAGTTAGGATACAACTAAAACAAAACAGCATACTTAAAAATGGACAGAAAATCGTTTATTAAAAACAGCCTGGTTAGTGCAGCAGCAGTAACTGTGGTGCCCAGGCATGTACTGGGTGGAAAAGGCTTTCTGGCACCCAGTGATCACATTAACTTGGGGCTAATTGGTACCGGAAAGCAAATGCAGGGTTTAATGCATAACATGGCTAAGTTGCCCAAATCGATGCTGATCGCTGCTTCAGACGTTGATTCTCAAAAATTGGCACTGACCGTTAAAACGGCTACAGACCTTAATGCGCAGAAAAGTGGCCATGCCGTACAAGGGTATGTGGATTATAAAGAATTGCTGGCCCGTAAAGATATTGATGCCGTAGTCGTAGCTACTCCCGACCATTGGCATGCCTTGGTAACGATTGATGCTGCCAAAGCCGGGAAAGATATTTACTGCGAAAAACCCCTGGCGTTGACCATTGAGGAAGGAAGGGCGATGGTTAATGCGGTTAGAAAATATAAAAGGGTATTGCAAACAGGGAGTATGCAACGCTCGCAGTTTAATTTTCGCCAAGCTGCAGAATTGGTGCGAAATGGCTATATCGGCGAGATTAAAGAGATTAATGTATCGGTTGGCGAACCCATTAAAGAGTGCGACCTTCCTTCCCTGCCCATTCCAGATTACTTGGATTGGGACCGATGGATAGGCCCTTCGCTTTACCGCGGATACCACCCTATTCTTTCCCCACCGGTAGATGATACGAAATGGGCCTGGTGGCGCGGTTATCACGGCTTTGGTGGCGGTTATATTACAGATTGGGGAGCACACATGTTTGACATTGTACAATGGGCGCTGGATATGGATGATTCCGGGCCTGTGTCTTTTACCCCACCTGAGAAACCAGGTGCCATCGACGGACTGTATTTTACCTATGCCAATGGCGTTCAAGTGAATCATAAGCCTTGGGGAAAAGGCAATGCCATCCAATTTATTGGAACCGAAGGCAAGATTGAAGTATCCAGAAGTTTTTTGGATACGCAACCCGCCAACTTAGCTAACTTGCCATTTAAACCATCTGACAAGCGCTTATATTTTTCAGATAATCATTACCAGGACTGGTTTACCGCTATTGAAAAACGGAGCAAGCCGGTTGCGGATGTAGAGATAGGCCATCGAACGGCAAGTGTGTGTAACGCTGTCAATATAGCTTATGAATTGCAACGCCCGCTCACCTGGAATCCTAAAAAGGAAAAATTTAATGATAACTTTGCTAACCTGATGTTAGGCAGACCTTATCGGGGTACCTATAATTATTTAGACTTTTAACATTCATCATGATCCGAGTAAGCAGAATAGCCAAAGCATCTTTGGCTCTATCGATGATTTTATTGCTGGCCTGCACGTCTGCAACCCAAAAGAAGCAGGGGTACGAAGCTGATTTAATTATCTATGGCGGGACTGCGGCAGCCATTACCGCCGCAGTTGAAGCTGTAAATTCAGGAAAAACAGTCATTGTTGTATCACCTGACAAGCACCTTGGAGGTTTGTCATCCGGTGGGCTTGGCTTTACCGATACGGGTAATAAAGGCGTGATCGGTGGTTTGGCACGCGAGTTTTATCACCGGGTATACCTGCATTATCAGGATTCAGCATCATGGAAATGGCAAAAACATAGCGAGTATGGCAATAAAGGTCAGGGAACTCCGGCCATTGATGGTAACTCGCGCACCATGTGGATTTTCGAGCCGCATACGGCAGAACAGATCTTTGAAGATTTTGTGAAAGAAAATAAGATTACCGTATACCGTGATGAATGGCTGGATCGAGGCGAAGGCGGCGTGCATAAACAAGACGGCAGCATCCGCTCCATTAAAACTCTGAGTGGGAAAATTTTTAAAGGAAAGATGTTTATTGATGCCACTTATGAGGGCGACCTGATGGCTTCGGCAGGTGTTAGGTACCACGTAGGCCGTGAAGCAAACAGTATGTATAATGAAAATTATAATGGGGTTCAGGTAGGAGTACTGCACCACGACCATTATTTTAAAAAGAACATCAGCCCCTATAAAATACCAGGCGATTCTACCAGTGGCCTTTTGTATGGTATTTCTGATCTTCCTCCCGGAAAATTTGGAGAGGGTGACAAAAAAGTGCAGGCTTACTGCTTCCGGATGGCGTTGACCAATAACCCGGATAATCGGGTGGCGTTCCCGAAACCCGCCAATTACAAGGCCGCTAACTACGAATTGCTTGCTCGGGTGTTTGCCAGTGGTTGGCGTGAAACCTTCCGTAAATTTGATCCCATCCCTAATCGTAAAACGGATACCAACAACCACGGGCCTTTTAGTACAGATTTTATTGGGATGAACTATGATTATCCGGATGCCAGCTATGAAGAGCGTAAAAAAATTATCCAGGCACATACTGACTACCAGCAAGGGTTGATGTATTTCCTGGCCAATGACCCTAAAGTGCCAGATGACGTGCGCAAGGAAATGGCGCAATGGGGCTTGGCCAAGGATGAGTTTACTGATAACGGGAACTGGCCCCACCAGTTGTACATACGAGAAGCCCGTAGGATGATCGGTCAACACGTCATGACCGAACATGATACTTTTAGTGAATCGTCCATTAATGATCCCGTAGGCATGGGTTCCTACACACTGGATTCGCACAATACACAACGTTATGTAAAACCCGATGGTTTTGTACAGAACGAAGGAGACATTGGCGTAAGCCCGAAAAAACCTTACCAAATATCGTACGGTTCCATCACGCCCAAAAAGGATGAATGCAAAAACCTCTTGGTTCCTGTTTGCGTATCCAGTTCGCATATAGCTTTTGGCTCCATCCGGATGGAGCCGGTTTTCATGATCCTTGGGCAAAGCGCCGCCGCTGCGGCAGTGCTGGCCATCGATGCAGATAAGGCCGTTCAGGATATCGATTACCAACAACTCAAAAAAGTATTAGAGAGCAGAAAACAAGTGCTAGCCCAATGACAAATAAAGCCAAACTTATCGCTGCTATCGTTGTAGCATCTCTGGGGTATTTCGTCGATATTTATGACCTGCTGTTATTTAGTATTATCCGGATACCCAGTTTGAAAGATATGGGATTACAAAGTTCTGAATTGACAAGTACAGGAATTTTTCTATTAGATATTCAGATGGTTGGCATGTTGCTGGGAGGAATATTTTGGGGCATCCTCGGAGATAAGAAAGGACGCTTATCGGTTCTGTTTGGGTCTATTCTATTGTATTCAATCGCTAATGTTGCTAACGGCTTTGCCCACACAGTTACGGAGTATGCCATATGGCGTTTCATTGCCGGATTTGGTCTTGCTGGCGAACTTGGTGCGGGTATTACCTTGGTGGCTGAACTGATGCCCAAAGGCAAACGCGGTTTTGCCACTACGCTGGTAGCTTCTATCGGTATATCCGGCGCAGTGGTAGCATATCTGGTTTCTGACCTCTTTCACTGGCGCACCTCTTTTTTTATTGGTGGAGGGTTAGGTCTCTTGCTACTGTTAATGCGCATAGGTGTGGCTGAATCGGGCATGTTCCAGCAGGCTAAATCCTCAGAAAGCAGGGGCAATTTTTTAGGTCTGTTTCGTTCAAAGGCCAATTTGCTAAAATACTTGCGCTGTATACTGATCGGCGTGCCCTTGTGGTATGTGGTAGGTATTTTGGTGACGCTATCACCCGAATTCGGGAAATTATTGCACGTAGAAGGAGAAATTAGCGGCGGGCAGGCCATTGCCTGGTGTTATGGCGGTATGACCCTAGGCGATATTGTAAGTGGTTTGTTGAGCCAGTATTTGAAAAGCCGCGTTAAGGTGGTGTATATCTTCCTAACCTTGGCAGTATTTTCCATAGCAACCTATTTTTTCTTGCCGGGCCTAACATTAACCACTTTTTACCCGCTTTGTGGTTTATTAGGTTTCTCAGTAGGATATTGGGTTATCTTTATGACCATCTCCACCGAGCAGTTTGGAACCAATATACGGGCTACCGTAACCACCACTGCCCCTAATTTTGCCCGTGGAGCGTTGGTGCCATCAACCATCGTGTTTCACTGGTGCACGCAATGGACGGGTTCGATGATCCAGGGAGGACTTATTGTGGCTGGAATCGTTTTGTTGTTAGCCTTTTGGGCGATGGGAGGTATTAAAGAAACCTTCCATAAAGACTTAGATTATGTGGAGCTGCTGGATTGAGCTGGCATATAAAGCCAAGTTTTTGTATGTTTGTGCTATAAACACGAAGTAAAATTATGAATGTAGATAGCATACGCATACAAAAACTTGGCCTTACTGGCATTGATCATCCGGCTTTAGCCGCAGATGATCCTGAAAACCTGGCCGATTGGTATTGTGATGTTTTGGGCTACCGGAAATATTTTAGTAATGATAAGCCCGTCTTTATCCTACGAGCTCCTGATGGAAGTTTGCTGGAGGTGATGCCAAAAGATGAAACCGTTAGGCTTGAACGTACTACTTGGACACCGGGTTGGTCGCATCTAGCTTTGCGCGTAGAAAATTTGGATGAGGCCATTGCTTACCTAGATCAACAAAAGGTGGTTTGGGGAGGGGAAGTTATAGAAGCTATTGGTGGCGGACTATTGCGCACTTTTCAGGATCCGGAAGGTAATATGCTTCAAATAGTTGAACGAACAGGATATTCTGATAAAACTAAATAACCAGAAGTAAAATACATACAATGATATTTAGGTACCTATTACTGGCATTTTTTTCGATCTACAGCTTAACTGGTCGAGCTGCACAAGGAGACTTCTATCAGATCAAAGTATATCATTTCAAAAATGCCCGTCAAGAAGCCACGACCGATGCCTTTTTAGAAAAGGCCTACTTACCGGCACTTCACCGTGCAGGTATTGAAAAAGTGGGGGTTTTCAAGCCCGTTGTCGTTCCCGGCGGGCCAACAGCAGAGCAATTGCTTATCTATGTATTCGTTCCCTTTGCATCACCTGAAGCCTTTTTCGGGCTGGACCAGCAGTTGGAAAAGGATGCCATTTATGCCAGCGATGGCAAGGAATACCTGGATGCCTCGTATATCGAGCCCCCTTACGAGCGCATCGAATCGATTTTATTGACCGCTTTTCCACAAAATCCCCATTTTGAACTTCCCAATTTGCGTTCTCCCAAAGCTCAGCGAGTGTATGAGCTAAGAAGCTACGAGGGGCCAACCGAAAAATTGCACCAAAATAAAGTGACCATGTTTGACAAAGGCGATGAAGTAGGCCTGTTCAAGCGGCTCGGATTTAATGCGGTTTTTTATGCCGAGGTCATTTCGGGCAGCCGCATGCCCAACCTGATGTATTTGACCACCTTTGAAAATAAAGCCGAACGAGACAAACATTGGGAATCTTTTAATAACGATGCCTACTGGAAAGAACTCTCTGTCAAACCCGAGTACCAGCATAATGTGTCACGTAACGATACGAAGTTTTTGTACCCGGTGGAGTATTCGGATATTTAAATATATCCCTGCCTAATAAAAAAATAAAAAAATGAAAAATAATTAGTTAGGTTTGCACTGGTAATCGATGCTTCTGTGTCGGGAACAAACTATGTAACCAATGGTAGAATGGAGCCTAAAGAAAAGATATTTATCCATAACGATCAGGAACTCTTGGACGGAATTGCAGCTGGTAATGAAAAAGCATTCCGGATTATTTATGATCGTTACCGTAAAAAAGTGTATACCTATGCTTTAAAAATCATCAAATCAGAAGACCTGGCCGAGGACATCCTTCACGAAGTTTTCCTTAAATTGTGGCAGCAAGAGCAAAACAGGGAAATAGCCGACCTTGATAGTTATTTACGCGTGGTGACCCGAAATTATACTTTAAAAGTACTTCGCAGAAAACAATTGGAAGCAAAGGTAAATAAAGAGATGTTTTGCAACTGGAATGAAGGCCATCATGAAACCGAAGAGCATATTCAGCTCAAAGAAACCCAACAGTTGCTCAATGAGGCCATCAATAAACTTCCAGCCCAGCAAAAACTAGCCTATCAATTATGCCGCGAAGAAGGTTTAAAATACGAAGAAGCAGCTGAACGGATGGCCGTTTCCAAATTAACAGTGAAAACTCATATGCAGCTTGCCCTACGTTTTGTAAGAACCTATCTGCGTAAAAATACCGACATCGTGATGTGGATCATTCTGATTCAGATCCTGATTAAAAAATAATTTATCCGGCATTACTCCTTTTCCAATTTTCAAGGGTCTATTCAATAAAGGGGCTTATTATAGCCGCTTTAAAATGACCAATGGATAAAGACCGAATTAGCTATTTATTTAAACAATATATAACCGACAAGTGTACGACCGCAGAAGAGGCCGAATTTAAGCGTGCTTTAACTAGATTGGAAGGGGAGGAGCAGTTAAAGGAATTATTGGACGAGGTGTGGGTGCATTTGGACGAAAGCAAATTTACCGACCTTAATTCAGAAAGAGCGGTGCATTTGATAGAAAACATTATAGACCAACCTCAACGTACTTATCCTAGGAATTTTCCATTTTTACGGATAGCAGTTGCCGTTGCCATCCTATTATCCTTTGGCTTTTTTTTATGGTATGGACATAAGGCTTCGATAACAGTTGCTCCACTGGCAGCTGTGATTGTTCATGATACGTTGGATGTGAAGCCTGGAAGCGGCACGGCCATACTAACATTGGCAAACGGTACCCCAGTAAATTTGGATTCAGAGAAGAATGGCCTCATGGTTAAAGGAGACCAAATTACCTATGAAGACGGGACCCAATTATTAAATAATGTGGATAGGAAGGGCTTAGGCTTTCTGAAACTCGAAACGCCACTAGGGGGTGAATATCAGCTTTTGTTAGAAGATGGAACAAAGGTACGGATCAATGCATCCTCTATTTTAAGGTATCCTGCCCATTTTAGTAAAGATAGCCCAAGAGAGGTTGAGTTGGAAGGGGAAGCTTTTTTCGAAGTAGCCCAAGCTAAGAATTGGCCTTTTATAGTAAAATCAACCTCTCAGGAGGTTGAAGTGCTGGGCACTTCTTTTAATGTAGCTTCTTATCGGGACGATGGCTGTTTTAAAACCACTTTATTAAATGGAAGCGTACGCGTGTGGAAGATTGGTCAAGGTGAAAAGGCAGCAACACCAGCCTTGTTGAAACCAGGACAACAATCCATTGTGCGGGCCGATGTCGATAAAATTTTGCTTAGCAACGTCGATCTAAACGAGATTATGGCATGGAAGGAAGGTCTGTTTGTGTTCAACGATGAAGGAATTAAAAGCATGATGAAACGTTTGGCGCGTTGGTATAATATAGAGGTACTATTTGAAGGTAATGTGGACCATGTAAAATTTCAAGGGAATTATTCGCGCCATAAAACACTAAAAAACCTATTGAAAAACATTGAATTAACAGGTGCTGTAAAGTTTAAGATAGAAGATAATGGTACAAACAAACCAAAAAAGGTTTTTGTAATGGGCACATAAAATGCAAACAAAACCCAAAAAAATATTCAGGAATGTTGACCGCACTCCCGAATATTCGGCTATCAGATAGCCTTTGGGATTAATATTAATTAGAAGGACAACTAACTATATAAACCCAATTCAAATGTATAAAAAATATTTTGCATGGCTCTGCGGGAAGCCATATTATTGCCCGATTAATTATGTACTCACGATGAAGATTACTATTATCCTATTAACAGCTTCATTTTTACAGGTTTCTGCACATAGTTTTGCCCAGCGGGTAACAATTAATGTAAAAAAGGCTCCGGTAAAGGACGTTCTATATCAGTTAACGAAACAAACGGGTTATAATTTTATAGCCGATGCGGATTTATTGGCAAGATTAAGACCAATCACTTTAAAGCTCACAGACGAATCATTGCAAACAACTTTGGAAACGTGTTTTGATACAGATAAATTTGAGTTTTTATATGGCGGAAACGAGACGGTAGTCATTAAAGAACGGAGGAATAAAAATTATATAAATCTGCAGCAAAAATCAGTAATCGGAAATGTGAAAGATGAGGATGGAAATCCAATAGCAGGCGCAACAGTAAAACTAAAAAACGGAGATGGAAGCACAATAACCGACCAAAATGGCAATTATAAACTAAATTTAGGACAACAGGCTAATGTGCTGCAGTTTTCAAATATTGGATATATTTCCCTTGAAATTAGTGTCGCTTCACAACCGGTTATAAACGTGGTGCTAAAGCAGAGTATAAACGAAATGGATGAGGTCGTTGTGGTAGGATATGGTACGCAAAAACGGAGCGATCTTACTGGCGCAATAGGATCAGTCAGTGCTGAAAAGATTAATCAGGTGCCCGCAACAACTGCTGCTCAAGCTCTTCAAGGAAGGGTTGGTGGGGTTCTTGTTTCACAAAGTAGTTATAAGCCGGGTTCCAGCCCTTCAGTACTCATACGCGGAAAGCGGTCAATTAGTGCGAGCAGTGATCCCCTATACGTAGTTGACGGAATTCCTATAACTGGAGGCATGGATCAGGTTAGCCCGAATGATATAGCCTCAATGGATGTATTAAAAGATGCATCGGCAACGGCCATATATGGCGCCAGAGGCTCAAATGGCGTTATTATGATCACGACAAAAAAAGGTGTTGATGGAAAAACACAAGTTGATTATAATGCCTATTATGGTCCGCAAACCATATTACGTCAGTTGAATTATATGGACGGTGCAGAATTTGCTGAAACGGTGCGGGAGGCTTATAGAGCTACCGGGAAATATAAATCGACCGTTCCAAACTGGGTTGAAGATCAAACTATACCCACATTCAGAAATGACCCTTATACACTGGAGTCCATTCATATGGGATATGATGAGAATGGGAACTATGATCCTTCCCGCGTAAGAAACGACAGTAAATGGTGGGAGGCTGTAGAACGAACAGGGATGCTAACAGACCATCAGCTCAGCATACGTGGTGGCAATAAAGAAACCAAATTTCTTTTTGGAGGAAGCTATAACAAAAACGATGGAGTTTACAAAGATGAAGATTATGAGCGGTATACAATCCGTATGAACCTCGATCACCAACTCAATAAAGCCATTAAATTAGGCGGACAAACGATGTTTTCCCATTCTCTCCAGGATCGGGGAAGCGGGATGCAAGGAAATTGGAGAGTCATACCTGTTGGGAGGTATTACGACGACAATGGAAAATTGCTTTTGCGGGTTTCAGGGACAGATGACCAATATTGGAATCCGTTGACGCGGCTTGTGGACGGAGCAGAATCTATACCATTAAAAACCAATCATTTTTTTGGTAGTTATTATGGTGAAGCAAAACTGCCTGTAGAAGGACTTCGTTTCAGATCGAACTTTGGGTTAGATATGAACGCACTGCAGGATTATGAGTTTAGATCAAGTGACGCTCGTAATGGACAGCCAAATTATGCCAAAAATGCTACAGAAAACCGCTTCATGTATACTTGGGAGAATTTGTTGTTTTATGATAAGGAAATGGGTGATCATACCCTGGGAGTAACTTTGTTGCAATCTATCCAACAAAATTTAGTAGAGAGCAATGGCATACCGGTTGAAGACATCCCCTCAGACCAATTACTTTATTATAACGTCGGATCTGGATTGACTCCCGGAGCTATTGTGAGTAATAAACAACAATGGAACATTGCTTCATTTATGGGAAGAATCAATTACAATTATAAAAGTAAATATCTATTGACAGTCTCCGCCCGCTATGATGGCGCTTCCCGCCTTGCAGACAGTCATAAATGGGTGCTCTTTCCTGCAGCGGCATTTGCTTGGCGATTAAAAGAAGAAAACTTTTTGAAAAACGTAAATCTTTTTAACGACCTCAAACTTCGGGTAGGATTTGGAACTACAGCAAGTTCAGAGGTGTCACCCTATCAAACTAAAGGAACCCTTATTTCCAAATATTATAATTTTGGCGATGAACAGGCAATTGGTTATGCTCCGGATATTCTGCCTAACCCAAATCTTTCCTGGGAAACTACGGGACAATGGAATGCAGGTGTTGATTTTGCTATTTTAAATAACCGCATTAGTGGTTCTATCGATTTTTATGTGCAAAATACATCAGATTTATTGATTGATAGACAGCTGCCAGTTGTTTCAGGCTTCAGTACAGTTAAATCAAATGTAGGAAAAACTAGAAATAAAGGGATTGAACTTAGTTTAAACACCATAAATGTGAAAGGGAAAAACTTTCAATGGACAACTGATTGGATGTTTTATACGAATAAAGAAGAGATCGTAGAACTCTATAACGGCAAAGAAGACGATCCCGGGAATAAATGGTTTATAGGCAATCCTATTAATGTATCTTTCGATTATAAAAAAGTAGGTATTTGGCAAAATACGCCGCAGGAATTGGATGAGATGGCTAAATTCAACGCCAATGGTAGTAATTTTAAGCCTGGATCTATTCGGTTATATGACAATGGGGATTATACCATCTCATCGGAAGACAGAGTTATACAAGGGCAGGCAAGGCCTAAATACATTGGTAGTTTGGTAAATAATTTTCGATATAAGCAGTTGGACTTAAATGTTTTTCTATACGGAAGTTTTGGATCAATGCTTGAAAATAACATTGAATACCTCAATCAGGCTCATCGTAACAGTGGGGTAAAACTAAATTATTGGACACCCGAAAATCCTACAAATGATTTTCCGCGACCGATAGAAGGAATAGATAATGTAGACTACAGGAATACATTATATTATGAAAAAGCAGATTTCGTAAGAATAAGGACCTTATCATTGGGGTATACACTTCCAAAGATTAATGCAACAACTATTAAGCAACTTCGCATCTATGTAACCGCGCAAAATCCCTTTCTTTGGACAGGCTATTCTGGTGTCGATCCGGAAGGATCTGTTGGCTGGGCTGCACCAAGTGTACGTTCCTGGCTATTGGGTGTAAATTTAAGTTTTTAATTTTTATTGGAATAACATGAAAATAATAAATAAATATATCACATCCTTAGTAATAGGCATATGCTTCTTGTTCATTGGAGCATGTCAATCTTACCTTGAGGAAAAGAATCCTCCGAGATTGGATCCTGATTTTTATAGCACAAAGCAAGGGGTAGAGTCAGCAACGACGGCAGTATATTCATACATGCGATGGGGTGCGGGCGATGAAAGGTTTAATGTTTTGACAGAATATGGGACAGATCTTTTTACGCAAGGGGAGGATCCTGGACCTTATGGTGCTGCATTTAATCAATATGGTAGTCAGCTAAATCCGGATGCTGCGGTGCTGTACGGACTTTGGGAAAATCACTATAAAGCAATTGGTACTGCAAATTTGGTGATTCAACAAGTATCAGCGTCTTCCGAACTTTCCGGAGAGCAAAAAGACGCAGCCATTGCCGAAATGTCTTTTGGAAGAGCACTTTTTTACTTTGACCTCGTGCAACAGTTTGGGAGTATCCCGTTGGTATTGGATGTGGCATTTGAGGCTCGGACGGATTATAAAAGAGCCCCTATTCCAGCTGTATATAAACAGATCATTACAGATCTTCGTTTTGCTGTAGACAAACTTCCTGAAAATGCCAATGCGACTGGAAGAGCAAGTCGTTATGCTGCCGCACATTTATTAGCTAAAGTTTATTTAACCAGAGGTAGTGCCGTAGATGATCAAAGGGGGCAACAGTCAACCGACATTGACAGTGCTTTGTTTTATTCAGAAGAGGTTCTAAAAAGTGGCAAATTTACATTGCAGCCAAATTTTTCCGATCTATGGGATATTAATAATCAAGGGAACAATGAGGTAATTTTTTCAGTACAATTTACCTATGATTTGGTATTTAATGGTGATGGAAACGCTTTTCACATGTATTGGGGGTCATGGTACGAAGACCAACCTGGTATGATGCGCGATTTAGCGAACGATCGTCCATTTCGTAGACACCGTGCGACGAATAAAACCATGTTTGAGCTGTATGACCGCAAAAACGATTCAAGGTTTTATAAAAGTTTTAAATGGACTTATTATGCTAACCGAGCTGCAAGCAATATAGCTATTGGAGATACCTCCATTTATTATAGTTTAAATGCTGTTATGGGAAATCATGTGTATAAAACGTTCGTATGGAATAAATCTGATCCCACTCAAAATAACCGGTATTTTCCAAATCTTCTTAAATATCTAGATCCTAAGAGAGCTTCGGTTAATGAAGCAAAGGGTGGCAGGGAATGGGTTCGCATGCGCCTGGGCGAAACGTATTTAATTGCTGCAGAGGCTGCAGGGCGTAAGGGAGACTATGAATTAGCAGCAAATTATATCAATGAAATTCGAAAAAGAGCAGCTTGGCACGATGGGGAAGAAAAAATGCCCCAGTTTTGGAAAGCCGAAGGCGGTGCCTATGGTGATCTAAAAAATTCGTATGGTGAAATTGCAGTGACACCTTCAGATTTAAAAACATCGTTTGTCGATTTTATGCTTGCTGAACGTGGTCGGGAACTCTTGGGTGAAACGAATCGCTGGGAGGATTTAGTTAGATGCGAAAAACTAGAAGAATACGTAAAAACAGCAAATCCTGACGCTGTAAATTTAAAAACCTTTCATAAATATAGGCCAATTCCCCAGCAACATATTGATAGGCTGAATCCGCAAGGACTCATCAATGAGGAGCAAAACGAGGGATATTTTTAAAAGAGCGATTAATTTAAGAAATATGAAAATCAGCAAAAAAACGAGTATTATCAAGGCTGGCATAACTTTTATAAAATACGTTGGTTTGATTTTGGTATGGATGCTATCTTTTCAATATGGTTATTCGCAGAATAGCGACCTTAACCAATTTCCTGTTGGGTCGCAACCTTCAGAAATTGGTACTCGATTAGTCAAAAAATTTCTGGCCACCCCACATTCTCAATACGGCAATACCCACCCGATAAAGCCCCCGACGCAAATTACTTACCCGGATGTTTGTGCGTGGCTTGGAAGCCTCTGGTTTGTGCAAAAAAACGGAAATCAGGAATTGGCTGGACAATTAGAAAGGCGTTTCCAGCCACTGTTCAATAGTGAAAAAACATTATTGCCCGTACCTAATCATGTGGATAATACAGTTTTTGGCGCTGTTCCGCTTGAACTATATATTCAAACCCATAATCGTGAATACCTGCAATTAGGGCTACAATATGCTGATGCGCAATGGACATTGCCAGTAAATACAAAACCCGAAGAAAAAGCCTGGGCAGATAAAGGGTATTCCTGGCAAACACGCATTTGGATTGATGACATGTTTATGATAACGGCCATCCAGTCCCAAGCTTATCGCGCTACAAAAGATCCAAAGTACCTGGATCGTGCTGCGCAAGAAATGGTATTATATCTCAAAGAGATCCAACAGCCTAATGGATTGTTCTTTCATGCCCCAACGGCCCATTATTTTTGGTGCCGGGGTAATGGTTGGATGGCCGTTGGTATGGCAGAGCTGCTGCGTATATTGCCTAGAAACCATCCACAGCGCAAAACCATTATGCAGGCCTATCTGAAAATGATGAAAACGTTAAAACAATACCAGGGAACTGACGGAATGTGGCACCAGCTGATTGATGATCCGACAGCTTGGAATGAGACTTCGGGGTCGGCCATGTTCACCTACGCGTTCGTTACCGGAGTAAAGAACGGATGGTTGGATAAAAAAATATATGGTATAGCTGCGCGAAAGGCTTGGCTTAAGCTGGTCACTTATATTAATGTTCAGGACGAGCTTATCGACGTATGTGAAGGAACCAACATTAAAGATGACCGGAACCATTACCTAAACCGTAAACGCATCATCGGAGACTTGCACGGACAGGCACCAGTGATTTGGTGTGCGGCAGCGCTGCTGTAGGTGTGGCTATGCTATCTAATAGTGCGATTTTCGCGATAAATGATACCATCCATAAAAATCTAATTTTATTCTATGATTTGATGTAAAATTATATATATGTTTGCTTAATCAAATCCAGGCAGACTGGATGGGGTATTTTATTAGCCAAGTTATGCCAGCACCATTTGAAACAGATTCATTGCTTGTAGATCGTCTTCACCAGGGCGACGAAACAGCATTTCGTCTGATATTTGACCGGCTTCACCGTAAAATCTACTTGTTTGCTTACCATTTTTTGAAAGACAAATCGCAAAGCGAAGAGATTGTCCAAGACACCTTTCTTAATTTTTGGCTTCACCGTGAAAAGCTGGATAGGCTCAGACCCATCGAACCTTATTTATTCACGATAGCCAGGCGCACCGTTACTGACTATTGGCGGAAAGCAGCAACAGCTGAAAATTTTCGTAACCAGCTATATCAACGCATGGAAGTATCTCGTAATGATACCGAAGAAGTTGTACTTTTAAAAGATTTACAACGCATCACGGAAGAAGGGTTACAAATGCTCAGTTATCAGCAACAGCAAATCTTCAGGCTAAGCCGATTTGACGGTCTTACCTATGAAGAGATTGCAGAAAAAATGCAAATATCCAAGGATACGGTTAAATATCATCTGGTTAATGCTATGAAAAAGTTGCGTGAACATTTCGAGAAATATGATGTCATTTACATTATTTGGTTAGTTATTTTTATTCATTGAAGGTAACTATTAGGAGTAAATTAATACTCCTTTAAAAAAAAATAAAAAAAATCGTTCTTAGTCCTACCCGCTTTTCGTGGTAAAACGTATTCTATCATATAAACCACATGGCAAAGAAACGCAGAATACGACAATTATTAAAAGCATATATTTCAGGCATCATTAACCGGAAGGAGTTTGATGAGTTGCATGATTATGTCGCAGGTAATCTTGACGATGATGAAATTGCCATGTTCATGAACGAAATACTCCTTACCCTTGAACCGGATAATAAATTAGATGTAAATAGTGAAAAGATCTATGAAAAAATTATAAATAATCAGCGTTTTTCGGTTGGTCGGAGTCAAGATTTATTACCCCAAAGGTCGCTGTCCTTTTTTAGTAGGTGGAGTGTGCGTGGCATCGCGGCCATAATATGTTTAGGAACCGTGCTTTTTTTATACCATAGCTATCAACCCACCACAAACCAACTCAAAGACCGCGGTGCAATAAGGTCATTGAAAAGAAATTCCATCTCTGGTGAACCAAAAAGGGCCATACTCAAGTTGGCTGATGGCACGGTCATCGATTTAGATTGCGCCTCCAAGGGTATTCTGGCTACACAGGGAGATACCAAGGTAGTACTTAAAGAAGGTGGTATTGCCTACACCGCTTCGGATAAAGCAGATGGCACCAATATAGCAAAGAATACAATTATTACCCCAAAAGGAAGACAATATCATATTGTTTTGCCTGACGGTACAAAGGTATGGCTTAATGCAGCGACTACTTTAACATACCCTGTATGTTTTACCAACAAACGTTTGGTTGAAATTGCAGGAGAAGCCTACTTTGAAATTGCCGAAGATAAAAACATTCCCTTTATTGTAAAGTCCTCATTACAAGAAATTGAGGTCTTGGGAACTTCTTTTAACGTGCGTTCGTATGATGATGACAGCTCATCTGTAACTACACTGATCACAGTTAAAGTAATGGTTAATCACCAGGCAGAAAATGGAAAATCACTTTCTGCACTGCTAACTCCAGGTCAACAGGCTATTGTTGATACGGAAGACAGGGTAAGCACGAGAGTGGTAGATACTGATGAAACCATTTCTTGGAAAGATGGTGTTTTCGTATTTAACAACGAAGAGATAAAAGACGTGATGAAAAAGGTAAGTCGCTGGTATGACATTGATGTAGATATTCGCGACGGGATGGAGGGAAAGCGTATAGGCGGATCCATTCAGCAATTTAAGGACGTAAAAAAAATAATGCAGTCGCTGCAGGCGACGGGCTTATTACATTATTATATGGAAGGGGGTAAGATTGTCATCATAAAATAGCCGGAAGCACTGCAATGCCTTAGGCCATTGTAGGCCCAAATAGCCTGATAGTTTACCAAAATGACAGTGTTTAATGACCAATTTTAATAAACCAGATTTCAAATGTATAAAAAATATGCAGAGGAATTAATTTACCCATGTAAGTTAATTCATTTATTTAGACCGGGGATAATTATGAGATTATGTTTTGTTTTGCTTATTATTAGTTTACAAATCAGTGTGTTTGCCCATGCGCAGCAGATCACAATTAATAAGAGCCAAGTGCCGCTGGGAGATTTGATCAGGGAGATAAAAAAGCAAAGCGGCTATAATATTTATATGATGCAGGCGCACTGATGGGCACCGCCAAAGTTAGTATAAATGTGAGTAACGTTTCGGTTTTGGAAGCCCTGGACCAGTGCCTGAAGGGATTGCCATTGGCCTATATTATCGATGATAAAAATATTATTATATCAAAGCGTCTGGGTCAGGTTTCAAAACAACCTCGAACGCGTCAAATTACGGGTACAGTGGCCAATCAGCAAAACCAACCGCTGCAAGGGGCAACTGTTAGTGTAAAAGGTGCTGCAATTGTGGTTACAACCGATAAAAATGGGAATTTTCAAATTGGAAATTTACCTAATGAAGAAGTCACGCTTGTAGTTACAATGATCGGATATAATACCCGAGAAATACAAGTACGCGTTTCAGTCAGGGATGTAACCATAAGTTTGGATGAACAGGTGAGCAATCTGGATGAAGTGGTCGTAGTAGGGTACGGAACGCAACGCCGAAGAGATTTGACAGGGGCAGTATCTTCGGTCAGTGCCAAACAAATCCAGGATATCCCAACCCCAAGTCTCGATGGTGCGTTGACGGCAAAAATGCCAGGTGTACAAGTTTCGCAGACTACGGGAGCACCCGGAGGGGGTATTTCTGTTAAGATCCGTGGAACTGGATCGATTGGGGCAGGCAATGAACCGCTATATGTGGTGGACGGATTTCCGATCACTGCCAGTTACGATCAGAATAGCAATCCGCTTAACTCGCTAAATACAAACGATGTTTCGTCGATTGAAGTACTCAAAGACGCGTCTGCAACGGCTATCTATGGATCGCGAGGAAGCAATGGGGTCGTCATCATCACCACAAAAAGCGGTCGCTCCGGAAAAATGAAAATAGACTTGGACATGTACACGGGAATACAGCAAACCACCAAGTACATGGACATGATGAATTCTCAAGAATACGCCAGTTATATTATTGATTCGCGAAATAATGCCTGGATTGATGCTGGCGGCAACCCAAGCGACCCAAATTCAAAACGGAGTGCTATTTATCAAATTTTGCCTGTTCTTCAGGATCCGGAGGCATTAAAGCAGAATACGGATTGGCAACGTGAGATCTTCCGCACAGCCCCCACCCAGAATGCGCAGGTTACCTTTTCCGGAGGAAATGACAAGATTAATTATATGACCAGTGCGGGCTATTATAAGCAGGAGGGTATTATAATCAATTCAAACTTTAGCAGGTATGCTTTCCGCGTTAATCTGGGAGCCAAGGCGTCTGATAAATTTAAGGTAGGTCTCAATTTGGCACCAACCTATTCGATCCGTAATCCTGTCAGTGCCGAAGGCCACTTTAGCAGTGGGGCGGTTGTGCTGAGCGCCCTCATGATGCCGCCTTTCCTTCCGGTATATAATGAGGATTTACACCACCGCCCTAGGTCTGGGCAACGGCTTCAGTAGCTTGGAAAATCCGGTGAAAGTTGCCAAAGAACGCGTGCATCACGATACCGAATTCAGGCTTTTGGGGACGGCATTTGCAGAGTATTCCTTTTTAAAGAACCTGAGTTATAAATTATTGGTTGGAACAGATTTACATAATGAAAGAAATAACACCTTTAACCCCTCAGTAGTCGGTTCTGACGGTAATCCACCACCTGTTATTCCATCAGCTAGTTATGGTTCAACAGACTCATACAATTGGCTGGTTGAGCACACGGTAAATTATTCTACTGAGCTTGGAAAGCATCATTTGGATGTATTGGCTGGTTTTACCGCTCAAAAGGCCCGTTCGGATGGTGCTTCCATTGCTGCTACGAATTTTCCGAATGACCAGGTACAAACGCTCAACGCCGGCGTGGTATCATCTGCTAGCACAACTGGAGCAGAGTGGACCTTACTTTCTTATATTGGTAGGATAAATTACAATTATGAAGGAAAATATTTGGTCACCGCATCTATCCGCCGGGATGGCTCGTCACGCTTTGGAAGTAACCGCAAATGGGGATTGTTTCCATCCATTTCAGGGGGTTGGCGTATATCCCAGGAACCCTTTATGAAGGATGTGGAGGCCATCAATGAACTAAAATTGCGTTCCAGCTTTGGCTATACGGGAAATAATTTTATCGGCAATTACGATCACGTTGGTTTACTTGCTGCAAAAAATTACGTATTTGGTGCAAATGGCGGTACCTTAGTGAACGGGATTGGACCCAGCAGTATAAGCAATGAAGAATTGGGATGGGAAAAAAACAAACAATTTGATGCAGGAATTGAACTGGGACTTTGGCAGGGCAGGTTTACTTTTACAGCCGATTACTACCACAAAATTACTTCCGATCTATTGCTTAGTGTACCGGTTCCTTCCTTAAGCGGATATACAACGGCCAGGCAGAATATTGGTAAAGTAAAAAATGAAGGTTGGGAATTTGGTGCATCGTCACAAAATCTGAAAGGGAACTTCACATGGAGTACCGATTTCAACTTCTCGCTAAACCGAAATAAAGTATTGGCATTGGGCCCCAGCGGTGAACCAATTTTTGGAAACTACCAGGTGACCAACAGCCATATTACTGAAATAGGGCAGCCATTAGGCAGCTTTTACGGTTATAAAGTGGCGGGAATTTACCAAACGGCTGAGGAGGTGGCAAATAGCCCTCATTTTAGTGATTCAGCTCCCGGGCAATTTCGTTTTGAGGATGTTAGTAAAGATAGCCGGTTAAGTGTGGATGACCGTACCATCCTTGGAAATGTGCAGCCAGATTTCATTTATGGAATGACCAATAACTTTTCTTACAAAGGTTTTGAACTCAGTTTCCTGATACAGGGAGTCCAGGGCAATGAAATTATGAATCTTGGCCGGCGATTCTATGCCAATTTTGCAGGTACGGCCAATGCACTTAAAGAATTAAATAACCGTTGGCGATCTGCAGATGATCCTGGAGACGGGAAAACACCCCGTGTAAACAGGGATTTATCAAAATACAGCAGCAGCAATGCCAGTGCAAACATTTCATCAACTCATATAGAAGACGGCTCTTTTGTCCGATTGAAAAGCATTTCGCTTGGTTATAATCTGCCTCAAAATACGGTACAAAAGCTATCTCTTGCCAATGTGCGCATATACTTAAACGTGCAAAATTTAGTAACCATCAGCAAGTACACAGGATATAATCCTGAGGTCAGTTCAACGGGCATAGACCCACTCACTCCCGGAGTTGATTATGGTGTGTACCCTATTGCAAAAGTGTTCACCGTAGGTTTAAATGTTGGATTTTAATAGGAAGAAAATGAAAAAATACAATTTTAGTATAAAATACAGTTTTGCGATAATCTTGTTATCCGTTAGCTGCAAAAGTGATTTTTTAGATAGGGCCCCCATATCACAGACCAACAGCGTAAACTTCTACAAGACTCAGGCCGATATGCTGAACGCAGTAAATGCAGCTTATGCATCACTACAAGCTGAGTATAACCAATCCATGTATACCATTGGCGAAGTTACTTCTGACAATACAGAAATTCTGGACGCACAATCAGGGATTGACAACACCCAGATTGATGATTTTAAAACCCTGACCAATAATGGTATTTTAAGTTCGATGTGGAATTATAACTATACCGGAATATTGGCTTGTAACACCGTAATCGATCGTATTCAAGCCATATCTATGGATGAAACGCTGAAGACGCGGTATATAGCAGAAGTTAAGTTTTTAAGAGCGCTTCAATATTTTAATATGGTCAGAACCTTTGGTGACGTGCCCTTAGTAGTTAAAGAAATTGTGGATGTACAGGAAAGTTATACTTACGCCAGGACTCCTGTCGACGAGGTGTATAAACAAATCATCGCCGATCTTACCGAAGCAGAAAACAATTTGCCGCCAATTTATGGTGATGCCGATGTTGGTCGGGCCACCTCTGGGGCGGCAAAAGGCATTTTGGCCAAGGTGTACCTTACGCAGGGCAAATGGAGCGACGCTGCTTCCAAGGCTCAGGAAGTTATTTCTTCGGCGAAATATGGATTGTTGGATGACTATAAAAATGTTTTCGCTATTAATAACAAAAATAATAAAGAATCGCTTTTTGAAGTGCAGTATAAAAAAGGAGGATATGGTACTGGGTCGCCGTTCAATAATGCATTTGCACCCAGAAATTCTGGATCGATTGTCTCTACCATCGGGGCAGGTAGCGGAACAAACCAACCTACTGCAGATATTTCAGCAGCTTATGAACCTGGCGACCTTCGCAAAGACATTTCTATGGCCGAGGGATACATGAATGGAAGTACATTTGTAGCATCCCGTTACATTAAAAAGTTTCTGGACCCCAATTTATTTGCCGGAAACGATGCAGATAACAACTGGCCTGTGCTACGGTATGCAGATGTGCTATTGATGCGGGCAGAGGCCCTTAATGAACAAGGATATAGTGCTGGTGGAGAAACTTTTGATCTGCTGAATCAAATTAGGAAACGGGCCGGACTTACCGACATAAAACCTGCAACTGTACCAGACCAGGCTGCGTTTAGGCTGGCTATTGAGCAAGAACGCCGGGTAGAGCTGGCATTCGAAGACCACCGGTGGTTTGATCTGGTACGTACAAACCGCGCCGTTGAAGTGCTAAAAGCAAAAGGCGAAACCATCCAGCCTTATCGTCTGCTTTTCCCCATACCACAAACCCAAATTGATATAAACCCAAGTGTTATTACTCAAAATCAAGGATACAATGAAAATTAAAAAGCTTTCAATCCTAATACTATTTGCTATTATGCAAACAGGTATAAGTTTCGCACAACCAAAGGAAGTGCATCCGGATGCCAAATATGCCGAAGCGCAACTTATTCAGCAAAAAGCAAATGGCTTTAAAGGCATTTGGTATATGAACCAGCCCTCCAATGACGTGTATGTGTATAAATACAGCGGAGGGATGGCTACCTATCCGGCTAATCACCGCCCTTTTGCCATCTACGCTGACAAAGTGAAGAAAACCTTTTTCTGTTTTGGAGGTACCGATGACCAGAACAGCACCCTGCTGCATAACGTTTCCTATTACAATCATAAAACTGGAAAACTGGCCAATCCAACCACGCTATTGGATAAAAAAACAAATGATGCCCATGACAATCCTGTCATTTCCATTGACGACAAAGGCTATATCTGGATCTTTTCCACCTCACACGGTACAGCCAGGCCATCCTATATTTCTAAATCGCTCAAGCCCTATAACATTGATAAATTTGAAATAATCAAAGCGACAGAGCAAATTAATGGGAAGACCGTTCCATTCACTAATTTTTCCTATTTTCAGGTTTATTATATGAAAGGGAAGGGCTTTATTGCTTTATTTACAAAGTATAATGCACAAGGGCACCGGGTAATCGGTTATAATACCAGCCGTGATGGAAAATCATGGAACGAGCGAAAAGAGGTAGCACATATAGAAGATGGCCATTACCAGATTACTGCCGAAAAGGACGGCAAGATTGGGGTAGCCTTTGATTACCACCCTAAGGGAAAGGGACTGAATTATCGCACAAATCTTTATTACCTGCAGACAGACGATTTTGGAGCGTCATGGCACACTGCCGCCGGCGAAACAGTGACGCTACCGTTAACCAGTATCCAAAACCCCGCCTTGGTAAATGATTACTCCCAACAAAAGTGGAATAGTTATTTGCTTGACATTAATTTTGACGAGGCTAATCAACCCTTGATCTTGACCATTACCAGTAAAGGATATGAAGCCGGGCCTGAAAAAGGCCCACGAAACTGGACCTTCAGCAAATTTGAGAACGGTAGTTGGAACAACTATCAGGTTACGGCTTCTGATAGTAACTATGACAATGGCTCAATTTACCCGGTCAGCCAAGATACCATTCAGATCATTGGCCCCACTGAAGATGGCCCACAAGCCTATAACCCCGGTGGTGAGCTTGCAATATGGCAGAGTGTGGATGGGGGTAAAGGCTGGAACATGCTGAAACAGCTGACTAAAAACAGCGAAATGAATCACGGTTACGTACGCAGGCCGCTAAATGCCCAACCTGATTTTTACGGTATTTGGGCCGATGGCAATGGAAGAAAACCGTCCATATCCAATTTATATTTCTTAACTAAAGAAGGTGATATTTTTCGGATGCCCCGGAATGGTACCGGTAGCATGTTGAGCCCTGAACCTTTTACCTCCCCAGTACCTCCCCAATAGGTACCCCAATATTGCCGTTCGGCTCCTCAATTTGGAGCAGGGCGGCAACCGTTGGGGCTATGTCGGTCATGTGTGTTTCGCGGTTGGTGCTGCCGTGCTTGATGCCCCAACCCATCCATACACAGGGGATGTGGGCATCGTAGGAGTTCCAGGTGCCATGGGTCGTGCCTGTTTTGCTGCCGCTGAACCATTGCGGTTCCAGGATAATTTGGATAGGACCAGAGCGTTTCAAGTTATAACCATTAATTATTTTTTCCCGAAGGCGTTGGGGAACGGATGCTGTTCCAACGTCTTTTAAATCCACGGCAAAAGCTACACCATCCTGCTTTTTCAAAAACCGCACGATTTCTTCGTGGATGGCCGCTTCCTTTTCAGCGCCTAGTGAATCTATTTTGCCAGGGTTAAAATGAACTTGGTAATTGTTTAGGCTGGTTACCAGATCACGCACTCCAAATTTTTGTTCAATCAGTTGGTTCAGCCCTTTTTGTACCTCTCCCGTGCCGAAAAAGCCACCATTGCCCCTTTGGTCTTTGAAGAACTGCGGATTATGGGCAGCGCCATGGTCGGCCGTTAAAAACACGGTATATTGGCCTTTACCTACTTTTGTGTCCAGGTAGCTGAGCAATTCACCCAAATCTTTGTCCAGGCGCAAGTAAGTATCCTCTACTTCCACTGAATTGATCGCAAAATGATGACCAACATAGTCCGTCGCTGAAAAACTGACAGTCAAGAAATCGGTTACCTTTTCAGGATTGGCACCCAGATGCTCATTTTCAATAGCGGCTATGGCCATTTCCTTGGTCAGCGTATTTCCATAAGGTGTACTGCTGATAAGGCCCAAGCCACTTCGTTTCATGATCTCAGCCGTTTTATGCGGAAAAGCGGTTGATTTCTCTCCGTTAAACATGCCTTCATAAACATTATCATCATTGATACTTTGTTTGTAGGTATTGATGGGATATAAGGTGTTCCAATCCTGGCTAAGCAACTTTTCAGCCCTGTTTTGCGCATTAAAATCCTGCACCCATTTAGGGAGCTCCTTTAAGTAAAAAGTACTGCTAATAAAACGGCCGGACTTGCTGTCATACCAATAAGCCGCATTGGCAAAATGACCAGCAGGGAGAATGCTACCCCGGTCTTTCAGGGCTACTCCAATCACTTTGGAGCGAAAATTAGTAGACAGGCGTACCTGATCAGTGATGGTAGATGCCAATAAATTCTTGGGAGACTGTTCCCCAGCAGCACCATCGGTACCGACCCCTTTTACGCTTTTATCTTCCGTACAATACAAGGGTTGCCCAGTTTGCTCAAGAATAAAATCATTACCGGTAATGCCATGGATAGCTGGTACGCTACCCGTATAGATAGAACTGTGCCCAATGGCCGTATAAGATGGAATATAATTGATGTACGTGTTTTCGCAAGAAAAACCATCCCTTAATAGCCGCTTAAAGCCATTTTCTGAATACCGATCCTGGTAACGATACAAGTAGTCCCACCGCATTTGGTCCACCACAATACCCACTACGAGCTTTGGTTTTGAAGGTTGTTCCTGCGCCATGATACTTACCGTGTGCAGTACTAAAGATGCAAGTAATACCGATTTAAATCTAATCATAGTATACAAAGCTAAGGAATATTTTGGCTAGTGCAAATTACAGGATGGTGCATGTTGGCTGTTTGCTGCAGGAATAGTACCTTGCGCTACATATTGAGCAATGTTATATAGCCAATTTTAACAAATGAATCACACTAATTTAATACACCGGCTGATCGTTCTAGCCGCCATACTTATTCGACAAATGCCTTTAGAGGCTCAGCCTCATCTATCGGCCCCGATCGGGTTAATGACAGACTTGCTTGCTTACCCGGACTATCAATCGGCAGGCGGTTACCCTGTGCAACCCTTTTGGTCGGCCGCCGCATTTCAGCTTGGACAATCAGTCAGGATATCCAGTCAGCACCCCGCCTTTAGCTGGGCATTGCCTACAGGCAAGGATGCGATCACGCAGATAGCCTATCGTATTTTGTTAGCCAGTCATCCCGACTCCTTGGCCCACCAGCGTGGTGATTATTGGGATTCCGGCCAGGTAAGTGGTTCATCGTCCACGGCCATTATTTATCAAGGTAAGGCACTTCAGCCTCGTACCCTTTATTTTTGGAAAGTGCAAATTTGGGCTGCGAACGGGCAGCCAAGCTCCTTTTCTACCGTATCCGCATTTTATACAGACAGTGTACTCAGTGACTGTGTTAGCGCTCACTACCCCTTACAGAAGACAGACCAACTGCCAATCGTTATTAAAAAGACAGGCACCTCTTACCAGATCGACTTTGGGAAAGCCGCTTTTGGCCAGCTGAAATTGACATTAACCGCCCTAGCAGATGGGGATACCGTGAACGTACACTTAGGAGAAGCCGCCCAACCCAATGGCAATCTGAACAGAAAACCCGGAGGCAACATCCGTTATCAGCAATACCGGCTTCCTTTAAGGGCAGGCACCCATACTTACCAAGTACAAATTAAGCCCGATGGACTAAATACACGTCCAGCAGCTGCCAAAATGCCTGCCTATATTGGCGAAGTGCTACCATTCCGATATGTGGAGCTTGAAAATTATGTCGCGGCGATACTTCCCGGACAAGTAGTGCGCACTGCCGTTAACTACCCGTTCAATGAGGAGGCATCCAGTTTTAGCAGCTCAGACACTATTCTCAATGCTGTGTGGGAGCTCTGTAAGTACAGTACAAAGGCCACCACCTTTGCCGGTATCTATGTAGATGGCGACCGCGAGCGCTTACCCTATGAAGCCGATGCTTATATTAACCAACTTTGCCATTATGCTACCGACAGGGAATACAGCTTGGCCAGATACTCCCAGGAGCACTTACTTTTTCATGCCACCTGGCCTACCGAGTGGATCCTTCAATCGGTGCTCATGGCCTGGAATGATTACCTCTATACCGGAGATATCCGATATGCACAGCACTATTACGAAGAGCTTAAAGCGAAAACGTTGACCGATCTGGAGGGGGATAATGGCCTTATCAGCACCTGCACGGGCAAACAGACCAAGGCATTTATCCAGCGCATCCATTTTAACGGCGATACCATTCGCGACATTGTCGATTGGCCTCACAGCGGCATCCTTGGTTTAGCCAAAGGCAAAGGGGGTGAAACCGACGGTTTTGTATTCAATAACTATAACGCGGTAGTTAATGCCTATTATTATAAGGCGCTCCTTGACATCTCGGCACTTGCAGCATCGATGGGCAAAACGGATGACGCTGCTTTTTACAGCAATAAAGCTGCCTCTGTCAAAAAAGCATTCCAACAGATTTTTTGGGACAAAAAACAACAGCTATTCTGCGATGGTGAAAAAACCAGGCACGCATCCCTGCATACCAATATGTTTGCCCTGACCTTTGGCCTGGCCGAAGAAAAACAACGGGCATCCGTTACCAAGTTTGTGCGCTCCAGAGGCATGGCTTGCAGCGTATACGGCAGCCAGTTCCTCATGGATGCCATTTATGAAGGTGGTGACGCCGAATATGGGCTGTCCTTGCTCCATTCACAAGAGCTCCGCAGCTGGTATAATATGATCCGGGCCGGCAGCACCATAACCATGGAAGCCTGGGACAATCAATTCAAACCCAATCAAGACTGGAACCACATCTGGGGAGCCGTACCCGCAAATATTATTCCCCGAAAGCTCATGGGTGTAGAGCCCCTCACCCCCGGTTGGGATGAATTCCGGATTAAACCCCAAATTGGCAGCCTGGCCTGGGCAACGATCAAAGTACCCACCATAAAAGGTGCCGTAGAAGTCAGTGTCCGGCAGGAAGCAGGCCATTATCAGATGACTGTATGTATACCCGGAAATACGAAGGCGCATCTTGTATTGCCAGGCAATGGAAAAAAACAATCCGTTACCATCAATGGCCAACCGGTGAAAACTGACCGAAAAGGGGATCAACTAATACTGCCTGTTTTGGGGGGAGGGGAGTATGAGGTGCAGTACAATTAAGTAGCAATTTGTATTATATACCGTAGCGTATTACATATCTGGTTTGATCTAATAAATTTTATATTATAAAATTTATATTTCCTATAATATCTTCCTACCTATTCTTATAGCAAATTATTTTTTCTATTAACTTATTGAATTATAATGTTTTCAAAATTATTTCAAAAATAATTTTGAAATAATAAATTTATCTCTACATTTGCTATTATAAAAACCAATTTTATAATAATAAAACCAAATTAATTAAATCGTTATGATATGTGTATTAAAATATTTACTGTTTTAGTTTTGTTCCTTGTTGTATTTGGGAATTTAGCCTCAGTAGCGCAGGAAAAGACCATTCGTGGACGGGTATTGAATGAAGCTCATGAAGCATTGCCTGGTGTTAGTGTAAAGATCAAACAATCGTCAGTGGGTGTTTCAACGGATGTAAACGGGGCTTTTACTATGCAAGTACCTGCCGGCACAAGCTTGTTATTCTCATTTATTGGTTATCAAAGCCAGGAGATAGTTTTGGATAACCGCACCAATTTAGAAGTTATATTGAAAGCCGTTTCAGAAGAACTGGATCAGTTAGTGATCATTGGTTATGGTCATGTTCGAAAATCGGATCTTACGGGTTCAGTAGCACAGGTTAAGGCAGCACAGCTGAATGCATTTCCAAACACAAATGTGGTTCAAGCATTAACAGGCAGAGCTTCGGGTGTCCAGGTTTCTCAAAATAATGGATCTCCCGGCGGGGGCGTAAGTGTCCGCATCAGGGGTACAAATTCTATCCAGGGAAGCAATGAGCCACTTTATGTCATTGATGGATTTCCTATGTCTGAAAGTACCCCAACTGTCGTAAACAACTCTGATATAGAATCGATTGAAATATTAAAAGATGCTTCGGCAACGGCCATTTATGGTTCCAGGGGCGCTAATGGGGTTATATTAATTACGACAAAAAGAGGAAAAGACGGGGCAACCTCTGTTGAATTTGCAAGCAGCTATGGTATCCAAACGCTCAGAAAGAAATTAGACCTAATGGATGCAACAGAATACACCGAGTTCTATAATCTACAGGCCGAAAACGATAACTTAACGCCTCGTTTCACGCAGGATCAAATTAATAGTTTTGGAAAAGGATATGACTGGCAAGGACTGGTATTTCAAGCTGCCCCGTTGCAAAATCATAGCCTTTCAATAAACGGCGGCAATGAAAAAACACATTTTTCTATTGGGGGAAGTACGTTTCTTCAGGATGGCATTATAAAAGGAAGTGGCTATGATAGGTATTCATTCAGAAGTAGTTTACAACATAAAATAAGTAATAAGCTGGAGGTCTTTGGAACAGCTATCCTATCACGCGTCATTAAAGACCAACGTAACTCAGGAGGGGGCAACCGGGGGGGATCAATGATATCTGCTGCTATTTCTGGCTACCCAACCGTCACGCCTTACAATGACGATGGGACCTATAGAGACCTGGCAACCACCTATTCCTGGGGATCAAACGTGATGGTCAACCCACTAAACTATATTAATGAGACCATGGATCAGGTAAAGTCAAATAGGATCTTAGCAAATGTTGCATTTACTTATAAGCCAATTCCAGAACTTGCCATAAAAATTGCCGGCGGTATTGAAAATAATGATGACCGTTCAGACAGTTATAAAACCACTAATTTTGTGAACTCCGCAGGGGTTGCAACATCATCCAGTACTCAAGATATGAGCAAACTCAGCGAAAATACGATTACCTATTCAAAAATATTCACTGAAAAACATGATTTATCGGCAGTTGTTGGATTTACCTATCAGGATTTCTATACCACTACATTGGGTGGCTCAGGTCAAGGTTTTTTAAGTGATATAACTGAGACGTATGATTTGGGAAGTGCAGATATCTCCGGGATACCATCATCTAGTTATGTTTATAGTTCCTTGGTTTCTTTTTTAGGTAGGGTCAACTATAGTTATAATAATAAATACCTGGCTACCGTTAGTTTCCGGTCGGATGGTTCTTCACGTTACAGCGAGGGTAATAAATGGGGATACTTTCCATCTGCCGCCTTATCCTGGCGTTTGTCAGAAGAGGAGTTTATTAAAGAACTGGAATTCATTAATGATCTGAAAGTGAGGGCTGGATATGGGAAAACCGGAAGCCAGGCCATATCACCTTATGCAACACTCAACCAACTGAGTGGAGGAAAAACTGTTTTTGACGATGCGCTTTATAATTATTTTGCTCCTGGAACCCGTTTGCCGGGCAATTTAAAGTGGGAGTCGACAGCCCAGACCGATTTCGGAATGGATGCTACCTTGTGGAACAATCGTGTGCATGTTGCCGCTGATTATTATATTAAAAAGACCAGCGATCTGCTAAATACCGTAAATCTTCCTTCTTCTTTAGGTTTTACCACTACAATTCAAAATGTGGGCGAAGTGCAGAACAAAGGATTTGAGTTTTCAGCAGATGCAACTATTCTCAACGGGAGTTTTCGATGGGATATCGCAGGCAATATATCCTTTAACCGTAATAAAGTGTTATCCCTATATGGTGGAAAAGATATTCTTGGTGGCAATGTCGATATCTCCTTTATCAATGACTACGCAAATATACTGCGACAAGGACGGCCAATCGGACAGTTTTACGGGTACGTCGAGGATGGTTATACAGAACTGGGACAAATCAAGTACAAAAATTTAGACGGGCAGGAAGGCATTACCCAATTGGATAAAACGTATATAGGTAATCCCAACCCTGATTTCATTTATGGTTTAAATTCAACTATGAGTTATAAAGGAGTGGAGTTAACCTTTTTTCTTCAGGGCACAAAGGGCAATGACATCTTCAATATAAGCGGAATAGGGAATACTCTTGACTATAATTTTGGGTTAAATATGCCAAAAGATGTCTATGAAAATCATTGGACCCCTGAAAATACAAACGCTAAATATCCAATTATCAGCCGCACTTCAAATGCTAAAATTTCTAACAGGATGGTTGAAGATGGTTCTTTTTTACGTTTACGGAATATTCAATTGGCATATTCTCTGCCCATAACCAAGCGGGGAAGTTCTTGGATCAAAAGTATACAGTTATATGCCAGTGGCCAGAACTTGCTTACGTTTACTAAATATTCCTGGTGGGATCCAGAAGTCAACTCAAACGGAGGTTCTAACTCCACGGCACAGGGTTTTGACTATTATAGTTATCCAACCGCAAAAACAATAACCTTTGGGTTAAAAGCTAATTTCTAATTATTTAGAGTTATGAATACGAAATCATTTCTATATATCCTACCCATAATGATGTTGTCTTTAACATCGTGTAAAAAGACGTTGACTGAAAGTCCAAAGTCTTTGGCTGTGGAAAATTTTTATCATACACCAGAAGAATTCCAGGCCGCATTAAATGCGATATATGCACCTTTGCGGAGTGCAGATTGTTTAGGTGGATTGTACCTGCCTCAAGTAGAATCGTATGTAGACTATGCTTATGGTAGAGGAAGCTATGGTATACTCAGTCAATTTCAGGGTTTGGATCCAACAAATATTACACGGGTTCAAAGTATGTGGAATCAATTTTATCTTTCCATCCGAAACGCCAATCAAGTAATCGCTGCCGTTCCTAACGCAACCAGTATAAGTGAGGAACAGGCTTCTTTATACACCGCTGAGGCGAAGTTCCTGCGTGCCTTAAGTTATTTTTTTCTGGTACGTAACTGGGGTGGAGTTATTTTAAGAACGGAAGCGAATGCGACAGAATATGCAGTTCCGAGAAGCTCAGCCGCCGATATTTATAAACAAATAGAAGAAGATCTTTTATATGCTGAACAATATTTGCCTGTAACTCCGTTATTAGGAGGAAAGCCTACAGTCGGCTCTGCCAAAACATTGCTGGCAGATGTTTATTTTTACGAAGCCAAATATGCCGATGCTGCTGCGAAAGCTGATGAGGTGATCCAGTCAAACACCTACAGTTTGGTACCTGTGAGCGCCTCTGAAGATTTTCTAGACGTTTACGGCCCCGATGTGATCACTACTAAAGAAGAGATCTTTTACCTTAAATTTTCTAAATTGGGATCAAATCAAGGATGGAATGCCGTTATGTTCTTTCATGCCCCAGGGAGCGGAAAACTAGGGGCCGGCGGTTATTATGCGCTGTATACCAGTGCTGATAATCCTGTTTATCAGGCGTGGGATGAAGCTGACCTTCGCAAAACATATAATTGGTATTTGTGGGATGTTGGCATTGGTAAAACCACTTATTTGAGCAACAAATTTACAGACCCAGCAGCAACCGGTGCAAATTCGGCTTCCAATGATTATCCGCTATATAGGTATGCAGATCTTTTATTGATTTATGCTGAAGCTGCTTCAATAGCCAATAATGCTCCCACTCAATTGGCCATCGACCGATTGAATATGGTACATCGGAGAGGTTATGGAAAAGATCCATTGAACGCCAGCGAAGTTGATTTTAAGCTAAGCGATTATAATCTGGATACCTTTAAAGATTTGGTATTGAAAGAGCGCGGATACGAAACGGAGATGGAAGGAAAACGCTGGTTAGACCTGAAGCGATCCGGTAAGGCAAAAGAAATTATTAAGGCAGCTACAGGTAAGGATATCGCCGATAAACATTTTCTATGGCCCATTCCAAACTCTGAAATGAGTTTTAACGAAGCCCTCAATCCACAAACAGATCAAAACACAGGCTACTGATGAAACAGCAATGGTTATTGATTCTTTTCATGTTTACATCCTTGACCTCTGGGTTTTCGCAGCACTCGGTGGATACTGCACATTTGTGGCAACCTTATCGCATCAGCCCGCGCACCTTAAATCAACACATTGACCTGGCAGGGTCATGGGAACTATCTTATTTGGATCAACCCCTCGCTAAACTTTCAGAGCTTGATCAAAGGCTAGATCCTTTCCAAACAACGGTACCCAATTCCGTTCATTGGTCCATGTATTATGCAGGCAAATTGCCACACCCGTATGCCCATTTGAATTCTGAAAAATACCGGTGGCTTGAAACCAAGGTATGGTATTACCGCAAGTCTGTTATTATCCCTCCGTCGGCCAAAGGAAAATATATTTATCTTTCCTTTGAAGGCATTGACTATTTTTCAAGGGTGTGGGTAAACGGAAAACTGTTAGGCGATCATGAAGGGATGTTTGGCGGGCCTGTTATGGATATTTCAACCTTGGTAACCATTAGCGGCGCCAATGAAATTGTCGTTGAAGTACGGGCGGCCAACTGGGGTAAAATTAAAAATAATACCAACGTCAGTTTCAATCCCAGGGTGAGTGGACGTATAGTGAGGCCTTGGGTAATTGGAGGCGGATCGGGCACTGAAGCATTTTTTGTGCTGGGTATGTGGCAAGGAGCGCGTATCGACATCGTTCCCAAAACCCATTTAGAACGACCATTTATAGAAACCATAAATGCTAACAATCAAAAAGCTCAATTGCACCTATCCTGTGAATTGTTTGTCAATCAGAGTACATTGGGACTTCAATTACATCCATGGGGCAATACTCAGATCAATCATCCGAATGAAAAGGGAACCTCTTTTACTTTTAGCAAAGAGAAACCAGAATTAGAGATCCGTTTAATAAACCAAGGAAAGATAGCGTACTCCGAAACGGTTAAACCATTGCTCTATGAAGGCCGGAATTTTGTGGAGCAGGATATTGAAATAATAAACCCTGAATTATGGAATCCAAATGGTCTGGGTGACCCCAAATTATATCAGGTGCAGTTGGTGTTGAAAGATAACGGCAAAACTACGGATGAACTTTCTTTTTCCTATGGTATCCGCGACATTCAACGAGTGCCAACAGCAGCCATACGCACTGTCGATCGATGGGAAAATTGGCAATTTATAATCAACGGTAAAAAGATCTTTGTTAAAGGAATGAATTGGACCCCGGCAGACCTGCTTCTTGACCTTTCACCCCAACGTTATCGTTGGGCTTTGCAAGCAGCTAAAGACATGGGTGTACAATTAATACGCGTATGGGGTGGGGGATTATTAGAAACCGATACATTTTATAACATGTGTGATGAACTCGGTATCATGGTATGGCAGGATTTCCCCATCGGCAATCAGGACACGCCTGATTATCCTCAGGATATATGGGAAGCAGAGGTCGTGCAAAATATTTTTAGGTTGCGCAACCATCCCTCGCTGATCGTATGGAGTGGCGGCAATGAATTTAATCCATATTCATATGGAAACGCAGCAACGATAGGGATACTTGAAAGGAACCTGCAAATATTTGATCCTACCCGTTTATTTGTACGGACCTCACCAGATGCAGGTGCTGCACATATATATCCCGATATGGATCCTAACTGGTACAAACGAAGCTATAAGAACGAACCGTGGATATCCGAAACCGGCATGCACAGTATGCCAGAAGCTAATTTATTTTATGAATTAGTAAACCCTAAAGAGTTTTTTGATCTTGGAAAAATGTGGGATACCACATTTTATAAGCAACATCCGGAGTTCATTCATCATTTTACGGAGTACGGACCAAGCCGTGTACCACGCATGATTAGCAGGGCTTCACAAATGGATAATATGAATAATCCAAGTCTGGAAAGCATTACAGAAGCATCGCAAGTTGGGGCAGGTGAATGGTACCAAATTGTTTCTGAAAATGTACAAAGTAATTACCCGGTTACAGCAGGCCTGATGCCCTGGGTCTTTAAGCGGCATTGGCCTGTTATAGCCATCCAAATGATGGACTGGTTTGGTCAGCCAGGTGCACCCTATTATTTTCTAAAACGGACCTATGAACCCACACATGTATCGCTTGACCTGGAACGATTGCTTTGGAAGCCTGGGGAAAACGTGAAACTCGTATCAAAAATTATACAGGGACCCTATGCTGCAATATCAGGGGCTACAATAACTATCTCGTGCATTGACGATGAATTTAAGCTCTTATCCAGCCAGCACCAAATTGTTCAAATACCATCCGGCACATCCGTTACTACAACAAGCTTTGATGCTTTCGCCATTCCAAACGATTATAAAGATCGTTTTCTGTTCCTGCTGGCAGAACTAAAGGATTCGCAAGGTAAAATCATTTCAACATCGTTATATAATTTACGAGTCCTTTCATTGTTTGAAACCGAGCCCCAGCTCTTTGCATCCTACCTGAACGAACCTATTCCATGGATCAGCTTTCCAAACGGGCCTTGGCTTAGACCCGCAGTGGCCAAAACGCAAACAAAAGTAAGCGCTAAGATCATTGATAAACACAAAGATGGAGCGGATTGGATAGTGAAACTGCTTGTTATGAACGAAGGGGCTATACCTGCCTACATGACCAAAATTGATTTGTTAGGAGCTAAACGCATTTTTACGGCCAGTGACAACTACTTTTGGCTTAATAAAAAAGAAGAAAAGGAAATTACGCTGCGTATCCAATGGCGGGAAGAAATTAGCAATAAAAAATGCCGATTGGTAATAGCTGCATGGAATGCGAAAGAAAACAGCCTTTCTTTATAAAAAACTAATGATATGTCAATCACGCACCCACATCGTAAAATAGCTTTGGTAACCGGGGCTTCAAGCGGCATCGGAAAAGCCATTGCATTAGCCTTGGCCGAACGGGGCTACACAGTAGCCATCCATTATCATAAAAATGAGGCCGATGCAAAAGCAGTTTTAGAACAGGTTGAACAGAAAAAAGGAACAGGTTCAATTTTCCAAGCCGACCTTGCTGAACATCAAAGCATTTTGGTAATGGTAAGTAAAATTTGGGATACTATTGGGCCTGTTGAATTGTTGATCAATAACGCCGGAGTTTCTTATAAAAAGCCATTCCTAGAACAAACCCCAGCCGATATCCGGTTTTTTACGGAGATCAATTTTTACGGCACCTGCTATCTAACGCAAGAAATTGCAAAAAAAATGGTTGGAGAGGGTATCCAAGGCAGCATTTACAGCATTACTTCGGTAAATGCCATTAGGCCCGGATTAGGCCATAGCATATACGGCGCTACCAAAGGCGCATTAGAAACGCTGATGAAAGGAGTGGCCTTTGAATTGGCACCTTATGGCATTCGGGTTAATACCATTGTGGTAGGCGCAGTGCAAACGGATATTAATGAATCAGTTTGGCATGACCAAGAGAAAAAACAGCAAGTTGAAAGCCATATCCCCATGGGCAGAATGGGTTTGCCTGAAGATGTAGCAGCTGTGATTGCGCAGCTGGCCGGTCATGATCAGTACATGACCGGAACAAGCATAACCATCGATGGCGGTTGGTTAGTAAAAACTGGATTTGAATCACCCAAAAAGGCATGAATATGAAAACAACCTTGAAGTGGGAACCTGTCATATTGCTGTTTTTTGCCTTTTTTGTCAACCAGGCAGATCGGCAGATTTTTAGCGTGGTGTTGCCACTGATCAAAACTGATCTTCAATTATCCGACGCACAGTTGGGGCTGATAGCTTCCGCACTGATATGGGCATACGGTTTATTCGTCCCGGTAGCCGGATTTTTAGGCGATCGTTTTAGCCGGAGGAATATCATTGGGATCTGTTTGTTATTTTGGAGCTCAGCAACCCTTTTTACTGGTCTTTGTCACACGGTTGTTCAGCTCGTATTGTTACGAGGAATCGCCACGGGAGGCGGAGAAGCTTTTTATGCACCAGCTGCAAACGCCTATATCAGCGAACGTTACCGCGATCATCGATCTTTTGCATTATCACTTCATCAAAGTGCAGTATATTTTGGTATCATCTTAAGTGGGCTTATCGCTGGTAAAGTTGCCGAACTATACGGATGGCGGCATGCATTTTATTCGTTTGGCGCTTTCGGTATCCTGATAGCTGCTTACATTTTTATACGTATACCCAAAGACCAGCCTGTTCCGGGACAAGCAAATACCAGTATTATTGAAACATTGAGAGGCATCGTCCGGAAGCCGACTGTATATTTACTCACATTGGCATTTGGTTGTATGGTTTTTGTCAATGTGGGATATTTGATGTGGATGCCAACCCTAATTATTGAAAAATTTCATGTGGGAATTTCTACAGGAAGTTTTCAGTCTATGTTGTATCACCATATAGGTGCTTTTTTAGGAGTGGTGATTGGGGGTGTATTAACCGATTATTTGGCCAGGCGAAATACTAAATGGCGATTGATAACCCAAGCATTAAGCTTGTTGATGGGAGCCCCTTTCATATATATGGCAGGTGTTTCTGAAAGTGCAAACACCACCTATACCGCCTTGTTCTTCTTTGGGATTTTCAGGGGGGTATACGATGCCAATATATTTGCGTCCCTATTTGAAGTGGTTGCACGCGAAATCAGGTCATCCGCATCAGGCCTTATGCTTATGATGGCCTTTTTGGTGGGCTCATTTTCACCTTGGTTAATGGGTATTGTGAAGCCACTATGGGGCCTTTCTCACTCCTTCTCGTTGTTAAGTATCGTTTATTTATTAGGTGCCTCCTCCATATTTGTGGCCATTATTTTCTTCTTCAGAAAAGATTCTGTCAAAACGCAGCAGGCGGTAAGTTACAGTTAGAACATAAAAAAGCTAAAGACAATATATAAGTTATGAGCATAAATCAGTATAAGAAAGAAGTAGGGATGATGAACCTCGAAAATCTCATCAAATGGCGTGAATTTCAGGAAAAGCAACCTTTTCCCATTCCCGAAAAAGAACTATTGGCCAGGTATGAAAAGCTGTATACCGGTGCAGTCAATGATGTATTACGTGAATTTTGTTTATTAAACCAAGCGTTGCCTGGACACATTTTACCTTTAAGAGAATACCATACGGTAGCAGGCATAGCATTTACGGTCAAAAGTGCACCTAATGCCATGATAAGTGGCGAAATGGACTTTCGTGTTAAAATGTTGGATGAAATGCATGAAGATGCATTTGTGCTTTGGGATACGAGTTCTGACCTGCAGGCTACACTTTGGGGCGGAGTAATGACGGCTACTGCCAAAGGAAAGAAAGCCAAAGCAGCTTGCATAGACGGGGGCATTCGTGATACGCATCAAATATTGGAAGCGGATTTTCCTGTTTTTTATAAATACCGTATTTCAAATGGAAGTTTGGGGCGCTGTCTGATTACCCAATTTCAGGTCACCATTGTGATCGGCCAAGTTACTATAAAGCCGGGTGACGTAGTAATGGGTGATATTGATGGGGTATTAGTGGTCCCCAGAGGATTAGCTTACGACATCCTGTTACGGGCCGAGGAAATTATAAATAACGAAAAGAAGATCTTTGAATGGGTTAAGCAAGGCGATTCAGTTAAAGATATCACAGACAAAGGAGGATATTTTTAGTAGAATATGTATTATTGCTTTGTTAATATGAAATTGATGTTTGTAATATTAAATAAAGCACATGATACAAGTTTTGAACAGGGCATTTGATATCCTTGAATACATAGCCCAAAATACTGCTAAAATATACACGTTGTCAGAAATAGCTGATCATTTAAAATTAAATCACGCCACGTGCGCAAATATTATTAAAACCATGGTGCAGCGCAATTATATAGAACAAATTGGCCATAAAAAGGGGTATCGATTAGGTTTTATGACCTACCAATTGAACGGAGAATCGTTTTATGAAAAAGAATTGATCGCAGCAGCAAAGGAGGAAATGAAAAACCTTACACAAAAATTGAATGAAACCAGCCTACTGGGTATACGGAAGAAAAATATCCGGGTTTCATTATACCAGGAAATGTCTGATAACGACCTTATGGTAAAATCAAAGGTTGAAAAGCATCTTTATAGCAGTGCATCCGGCCGGATGCTGCTGGCAATGATGGCTGAAACAGACAGGGACGCTTTTGTTGCAGAATATGGCCTTCCAAGTAAAGAACAATGGGAAAACGCCTCTTCGCTCAGAAAATTTAACGAAGCTATTCGCCGTATACAAGATATGGGCTACGCCACACAAATTAGCGAAGTTCATATTGCCGGCATTGCTGTACCATTATACCGTAAGCAGGAGCCTATCGCAAGTTTAAGCATTTTCCTTCCGGAACCCAGGCTCAACCCTGCCAAAGAAAAGGAAATTGTGAATGCACTGCTGTATTCTGCTAAGGTAATCAGTAAGAAACTGGTGGGTGAAAAGTGAATATTAACTAAGAATCATAAAAAATTATATGAAGATTATTGATTTAAAAGTGCGGTGTGTAGCCATTCCATTAAACGCACAACTAAGGCACAACACTGGCGTGCACCCGGGATATTTTTTAAGGACCATTTTGGAGCTGGTGACAGATGAGGGTATTATCGGTCTAGGAGAGGTGGGAGGTGGCGATCAAAGAGGCGCTTTGACGAAGCTTAAGCCACGTATCCTTGGGATGGATCCATTTCATTTAGAACTGATCAAACTTAAGGTGCTCCGAAGCATTTACTATCTTTCAAATTCGCGGCTGTATGCTGCGATTGAAATGGCTTGTCTTGACATCCAGGGAAAAGCGGCAAATAGATCGTTGAGTGACTTGTTAGGAGGAAGTGTGCGTTCAAAAATTCCGATGATAGCCTATTTATTTTGGAGATATGACCGTCCGGATGGTAAACACGATGAAACTGCCGAAGACCTTGCCGATCATTGTGTTGAATTGCATGAAACTTTAGGGGTAAATAGCATGAAACTTAAAGCCGGTGTGAAAGACCCCATGGAAGAAGCCCGTGTATTGAAGCTTTGCAGGGAAAGATTGGGCGAAAATTTTGGGCTGCGAATTGACCCGAACGGGGTATGGTCAGTAGCTACCGCTGTACGGGTAGGAAAATACTTGGAAGAACTAAATATTGAATATTTTGAAGACCCCTCTTGGGGATTGGAAGGCAACGCAGCGGTTAGGAGCAAATTAAGGATACCCATTGCCACTAATATGTATCCCAATAAATTTGATGATCTTGGTCCGGCGATCCGGTTAGGGGCGGTCGATATCATATTAACGGATATTCATTATTGGGAAGGTCCACGTGGAGTAAAAGATCTGTGTGCCGTTTGCCAAACCTTTAATCTGGGAGTCGCCATGCATAGCGGAGCAGAATTTGGAATTGAGTTAGCGGCTATGTTGCATACCGCCTCCACTATTCCGGCAATGACCTTTGCCGGTGACGCGCACTATCACTATTTGGTAGATGACATTATTGAAGGCGGATTGATGCCTTATAAGGATGGGTGTATTGAGGTGCCGAAGGGACCCGGGCTCGGAGTTTCACTGGATGAAGATAAAATGAACTATTATGAAGCCTACTATGAGAAAAAAGGCGATTATTATGCCAGGTTTCACCAAGACCCCTACCAACCGGATTGGTTTCCGATAGTTGGCGGTTTGTAAAAACGCATTTTCAAATTTAACATTAACTTAAAATTCCCCAATTGTGAAACCAACCTATTTTATGTTTTTACTACTGGTTACATCAACAGTGGTCAGATCGCAGACACAATCTGCAGGTAGTACATGGAATTATGAATCATCCAAAGCAGTCATGAGCCAAGAATATTGGAACATATGGAATGCAGATGTTCAAGCTAAAATTAACAGTAATATCTATAAATATCAGAACTACACTGACCAAGTAAAAAGTTTAAAAGCACATGGAGCCCGCATTGATATTATGGGTTCACAAATGCATTTGTTTAAGCCCCAGCAATGCCTGGATATTTCGCTTGGAAAAGAAATAGAAACTCCAAAAATAGTTTGGGAAAAAATGAATATGATGAGCCAAGCTGGCGTTCCCATTCATTTAAGCGAGATTACCCTTACGGCACCAACTGATGATGAGAAAGGACGGCTCATTCAATCTGTGATCGCTTATAACTTATACCGCCTATGGTTTAGCATAGAAAATATGATGGGCATTACCTGGTGGAATATCGTGGATGACTGCGGAGCGCCGGGTGAGCCAACCACTTCTGGTTTATTCACCAGGAATATGGAAGCCAAACCGTCTTACTATGCACTAAACAGACTAATTAACCAGGAATGGACCACCTCGTTAACCGTTTTACCAGACGGCAAAGGCCCAATAAATTTTCGCGGGTTCAAGGGCAAATATCGTGTCACCTGGAAAAATAAAATGGGCGAGTCGAAAGAAATGACCTTTCAACTAAATAAAGATGGAGATGGATTCTAAATAAAAGCATTATTTTTTCATAAAATCCAAAAAATTACTTTTAACTTTGTTATGTAACACAGGGTTACGGCAAAAAGGCTTCATTTAGTGCGATTTTATGAAAAAACTAGGACCTTTAACTGATGCAGAACTGTTGGTGCTTATCCGGCAGAACAATCAAAATGCTTTTCATGAAATTTATAACCGCTATTGGGACAAACTCATGATTGTTGCTTCCAATCGGTTGGGCAATGTAGAGGAGGCGGAAGAGTGTGTGCAGGATATTTTTGTGAAACTTTGGGAACTCAAGGATACCCTTGAACTTCAGAATGACAGTTTTTCCTATTACCTGTCCCGTGCCGCCCGCAATCATGCTTTTGATATTATGGATAAGCATCACCGCGAGCGTCAACGGGCAGAAGGTTATGTGCCTGAGATCCGGTTAAGCCCATCCGCCGAGAGTGAATACCTGGCTAAAGAACTAAAACAGAAGATCGATGAAGCTATAAACCAACTTCCGGCACAATGCCAATTGGTATTTAGGCTCAGCACCGGCGAAGGCCTGAGCAATAAAGATATTGCTGAGCAATTGAATATTTCAGAAAATACCGTCAAGTCGCATCTCAAAAAGGCCAACAAGGATATCCGCGATAACCTGGAGATGTTTGGGCCCATTGTGCTACATTTCGCCATACAATTATACTTACACGCCAGTTAATCAACGTATAACTTACCTCGCGATGAGTGATACTGGTTCGCTCCAATCCCCAATTCCTGCGCCGTTCATAGCCCTTACCCGCACGAGGTAGGTGCGGCCTGGTGTTAGGGGTGCCAATAGGTTTTGTGTGGAAGAGGAAGTCGTTAAGCGATTGCCCCATTCCACCTCACCACCTGTTTCAGACGCTTCGGCATATTGGTATTCATACAGCGTGGCCCCTTTCACCGCGTCAAACGTGAAGATCATTTGACCGCTTTGCCGGCCGTCACGTAGTTTAAGCCTTTCCGGTATGGTAGGTACCACTGCACTAACCTGTGTCGCTGCCAGCCTGAATCCAGAACTTAATAAAATGGGCAATGATCCATTTGCCGTAACGTTTACATAAAAGGCCAGGCGTTTAAGTACTAGCAGCAGGGCGTCACGGCTATCATTTTTCAGGCTGGTATCAAAGGGGCTTCCACGGCGTTGTGAAATCTGAAGTTTCACTGCAAAATCTTCCTGAGCAGTTTGCAGCTCCGCCAATGTTGGCTGAGGCGTGGCAAAATAAGGGTTGTCTTCGCCCATGGCTTTCCCTACGGTGCCGCTCAAGGCCAGCAGTTCATTATCTTTTAGTTTTTTATAACCTGTTAATACTTGTGTTGCAGTCATTTTGATTTACGATTTTAGATTTTAGATTTACGATTTTTATTACCTACTTCTTTGCGCTTTGCGCTTTACGCCTTAACTTGTTTTTAGTTCTTTCATTTTTCTTTTTTGTTAATGTTATTACGATACAAACATAAGCCGGCAACCGGCCCTCAACAATTTTTGAACAGACAAGCGTTTTCTGGAACAAAAAGGCTTTTCATAACCCATTTATGCCGGTCTTCCGGATATCATGGGAGAATAGCAATGGTTCTTTGCTACTCGGAAATGCTATATTTCAGAGCGTCGACGGGGTTTGGATGGATGGAAAAAAGGCAGCAGCAAGTATCCGAATGTATCGGACGGTTGTCGGTACGGGTTGCATGACCAGACAAGACGGATGACTGATCATCCTATACACATTTCCGCCCATTGGAATGATATCGCTACTTAGATAGGTAATACTTCCATCCGGAAAAGTCATTTTGCCGGTCAGAAATATACTATCGGCAACCGTTGCTATAAACCTACCGATGCGATGTAACCTCACGCTGCCCGTAGGTGCTTTTCAAGCGGTTATCGGTACATTATTTCTATTCTCCCATAGCTCACTGACATTCTTCGATATGATAAAGATTTGTTAATTAACAGAATTTTAACGTAGACAGATCTCCAAATCAGTACCTTCGCGGAATAGTTTGATAGACAGATGCACGCTCATGAACACCTATTTTCTAGCTTTTTTAGGGCTACTTTCCACCTTTAGTCTCCGTTGCCAGGCACAGATACGGAACGATCCGCCCAAGTATGTCAACCTGCATCTGGGCATGGTAGCTCGTGAAGATATCCGATTTAAGAAAAGTAAAAAAGCCAAGGTTGTGGCGCTGTCATCCCTGCCCCAAGGCACCAAAACCGCCAGTTATGAGGGCACCACCTATTATTATAACAGCGGAAATTTCTATACCAACTATGGTGGCAGGTACATACAAGTTGCCCCCACGCCAGGGCTTCACATCAGCAGTTTACCACAAGGGACAAAAGCCTTTGTTTTTGCCAAAGAGGGCTACTATACGTTTGGTGGCATTTTTTATAAAGCAGCCGGCACCGAATACCAGGTAGTAGACCCCCAGGAAGGGATGATCATTGAAGATCTGCCCAGCGGCAGTGAAAAGGTCGAGGTATCAGGGGCAGACTACTACCAAAGTAATGGCGTACTATACCACAAAGTAAGCGGTAAAGACGGCAAAGGCTGGCAGATCGTTGGGTTGATGGATTGATATCAAACTCGTACACTTAGGCTAAAAAAGATTGGGAATTTAATAGCAGCTTATAAAGAATACAATTAAGGGAATTAAAATGTCGGAAAAAACCATCATTAAGTGCCAATTACGGACTTAATGATGGAGTTTTCCAACAAAAACTTAGTTTTAAGCGTCTAGAGAAAGTTTCCTGAAAGCCTGGTAGTGGCCACGTCTACTCAGATCTAATACTTCCCGACGGGAATAGAGCTCCCGTTTGCCGGCTTTAAAAACTGGGGTCAACAAGCGCCCCTTTACATGGCGCCTAAAGGTACTAAGGCTTATGCCCAGGTAGCTCAATACCCATTCCAGCTCTGCATGCTCCTTCTCTTGGCCCGTAACTAGCCCCGGCAATGTCTTTTCTGTTAATACCTGGCGGATTTCAGCAAGCTCCGCCAACTGCTCTTTCAAAAATAAAATGATTGTTTCCATGCTGCAAAACTATACAGGGATAAGGGGAGAAGTGGTCACAGTTGTGTCCACTTGGGTCTCATCCCCCACCTACCTTTGGGATATGAAGACAAAACATACGCACAAAGATCCGCGGAAAAAGATCGACTTCAGCAAGGCGAGCTTTAAAGATTTTGAACACATTGAAGGCATGAACGTGTTTGAGCGGTCAGCCTATTTTGTAGAATTTCAGGAATACCTGGAAAGGCAGGGGCACTTTAACTACCGGCTGGAATCGCAGGACGGTTGCGGGCCGGTGATGCGGCTCAAGCTGCCCGGTGAAAGTGTGCCCAGGGAATGCGTGTGCCTCGTGTCAAACGATTATCTGGGTTTTACCCAGCACCCGGCCATTAAAGCTACGCACAAATGGGCTATTGACCAGTTCGGGAGTGGGGCAGGGGCGTCGCCAGCCATTGGCGGGCACTTCAATTACCATGGCCTGCTTGAAAAGAAGATTGCGGGCTTCTACGGGCAGGAGGATGCCATCCTCTACACCACGGGCTATACTGCTAATAGCGCCACATTGCCCTGCCTGCTGGGCCCCAAAGACATTGCCATTGTAGACATGGCCGTGCATGCCAGCGTGTATGAAGGGCTTAAAGGCATTACCGTGAAACGGTTTTTGCACAACGACATGGACATGCTGACCGAAGTGCTCAAAAACACCCAGCGGGACTACGAAAACCGGCTCGTCATTGTGGATGGTGTGTACTCGCAGGATGGCGACCAAGCCCCCTTGGCCGAACTCACCCACCTGGCCCACTTTTATAACGCCTACGTCCTGATGGATGATGCCCATGGAGTAGGGGTGGTGGGCGCCACGGGCCGCGGGGTAATTGAAGCCCAAAACTGTTTTGAGGATGTAGACTTCATCATGGGCACCTTTAGCAAGGCGCTAGGGCACCTCGGTGGTTATGTGGTGGCTAACAAAACCATCATCCGCATGCTCAAATACCAAAGCCAGCAGCACTTGTTCTCCACCTCTTCCGGCCCAGCCAGCAACCTGGGCATTATCAAGGCCCTGGAGCTTGTTGATGAGGAACCCCAATGGCGCGACAAGCTGTGGCACAACATCAACTACCGTAAAAAAGGCCTGCTTTCCCTGGGTTTGAACATCGGCCCGACTGACTCAGCTATCCCCGTCAAGATCGGCGACATTGGCAAAACCCTCGAGGCCGGCAGGCTATTATTAAAGGTCGGTATTTATACCAACCCCATTCTGTACCCTGCCGTGGACAAAAAAGATGCGCGGATACGGCTTAACATCATGGCTACGCATGAGGAGGCCCACCTAGACAAGGTGTTGAATGCCTTTGATGAGGTAAAAACCAACCTGTCGCTTACCTACTAAAAATCTATAATTGGCCATAAGTCTCTATTTTTGGGTACTTGTGGCCAATTATAAAATTATATTTGGCCGTAAGTATGTTTTTTACTATACTTGTGGCCAAATATAAAACATGGAACGCATCGTAGGACGGGAAAAAGAACTTAAAGAGCTCCGCAAGCGGTATGAGTCGGAAAGCTCAGAGTTTGTGGCCATTTATGGCAGAAGGCGGGTAGGCAAAACCTTTTTAATTAGAAATGCCTTTGAGCAACCCTTTGATTTTTACCTGACAGGGATGGCAAATGTAGGCCTGAAGAAGCAATTAGCCAATTTTCATCTCAGCATTACCCGGTATGATCACAGCGAATTGATTAAAGAGCCCGCAGATAATTGGTTAAAAGCGTTTCATCAACTTAGTGAAGTATTGGAAGCCCAGGCAACTGACGGCAAAAAACAAGTGATCTTTCTGGATGAACTCCCCTGGATGGATACCCCGAAATCCGGTTTTATATCAGCACTCGAATACTTCTGGAACTCCTGGGCGTCGGCCAGATCCAATATACTGCTCATTGTATGTGGTTCGGCGGCTTCATGGATGATCAATAAGCTTATCCACAACCGCGGAGGGTTATATAACCGCATTACCTGCCGAATAAAACTGGAACCCTTTTCGCTACTGGAATGCGAGCAGTTTTTTAGCCGCAAAAACGTCGAAATTGGCCGTTTTCAAATCGTTCAATATTATATGGCTATGGGGGGTATTCCTTTTTACCTGAAAGAAATAGATACCAGCCTTAGTGCTGCACAGAATATCCAGGCTTTATTTTTTGAAACAAATGGCATTCTCTACAAAGAATTTGATCAGTTATTCCGCTCGTTGTTTGCCAATGCTGAAAAGCATATAGCCATCATTGGTGCCCTGAGCCAAAAATCAAGTGGTTTAACGCGTACGGAAATTATCGAAGCCATTAAGCTAACAGGGGGAGGTGGCATCACCCGCATCTTGCGAGAACTGGAAGAAAGTAATTTTATCCGGAAGTACACTGCCTTTGGCAAAAAGGAAAAGAGCAGCCTATACCAGCTTACAGACCTTTATTCCTTGTTTTATTTGAAATTTATCGCAAAAGAAAATTTTGACGGTACCTACAATTGGCTGCAGAACCTGGATAACCCTAAACAGCGTACGTGGGCTGGATATGCATTTGAACAAGTTTGTCTTGCCCATGTGGCACAAATAAAGCAAGCCTTGGGCATTGGTGGGGTGTTGACTCAAGTTTCAGCCTGGCTATCCGGAAATGATAAACAGCGTGCGCAGGTAGACCTGGTCATTGATCGCAGAGATGGCGTTATTAATCTCTGTGAAATGAAATTTTCCATCAACCCCTATACCATTGATAAAAAGTATGCTGATGAATTACGTTCAAAAATCGGCATTTTTAAGAGTGAGACCAATACCCGTAAAGCCGTTTACCTCACCATGATCACCAGTTTTGGGTTGTCACGAAATATGCACGCCAATTCGCTGGTTCAAAACGACCTTAGTATGGACGCATTATTCCAATAACTCCGGGATATGTGATCTGTTGGAACAACGTATACGAGGTTGACATTTTTAGGAATCTCTAATTAAAAATTATTTACCTGTAAATAAACACATTAAAAATTATTTCAAAAAATGTGACCGATTTCTCTCATCCCGACTCACCCTATCCAAACCCATCAAAATTAATGTATAAAATTTACATATTCCGCATGATGCGATTGATATGTCCTTGGTTGAATTTCTTGAGGTGGTGCTGCGCGACCAGCCGCTTGTTTCTCGATTTGAAGGGAGAACCATTTTTCTTCCCCAAAAGACCTTTCCGGTTGTGTCTTCAGGAACGGACGGGATAAGTACTGACCAACTGGTTAGCGCGAACCAATCTTCACCTCCTGTTATCTTCCGGGTATTTGACTCCGAAGGCAAGCCTTTAAGAGGAGCTACTTTCTCCTTTAGTTCTTCTAAAATCATGCTACATTGGGACTAACGGACAACAATGGTAGGCTTTCTTTGAACGTTTCCTTAGGAGATCGTCTGGAAGTTTCTTTTATGGGATTTGAACCTTTTTCTTTTGTGGTCACTGATAATATTGTTAAAGCAGGATTTTTCAATATCAATCTAACTCCAGGCGTAAGCATGTTAGACGAAGCGATGGTAATAGCTTATGGCACTACAACCCAGAGATATAGTACTGGATCAGTTGCAAAAATAACGAGCAAAGATATCGAACAACAACCAGTAAGCAATCCTCTTCAGGCAATAGAAGGTAGGATTCAAGGACTGATTGTATCTCAAAGTAGCGGGATGCCAGGCGCATCTATTCAAATTCAAATTAGAGGTCAGAATTCGTTAAGTTCAACTGCTAACAATATAGCAAATCGTTCATTTGACAACCCACTATTTATAATTGATGGAGTTCCATTTGCTCCGCAAAACAGTCCTATAAATCAAATTACCTCAAGCACTAGTCAAGGAATTACATTTCCAATTACCCCAGGGGCATCAGGTATTGGTCCATTTAATAGTATAAATTTTTTTGACATATTAAGCATCGAAGTTCTTCGTGACGCTGATGCGACTGCAATTTATGGTTCGCGGGGTGCCAACGGTGTAATTTTAATAACAACAAAAAAGAGTAAAATTAATGGCACTACTCTTAATGCAAAAATATACAGTGGAATGAGCAATATCACCAGATCGATGAAGATGATGAATACGTCGGAGTATTTAACGATGCGACACAAAGCGCTTCATAATGATGGACTGTCTCCTAATTTTATACCTACAAGCACAGCATACTCACCGGACATATTGTTGTTCTATACCACTAAATACACAGATTGGAAAGATATGCTTATAGAAAAAGCAGCGGTAACAACTGACGCAGAACTTTTATTAAGTGGAGGTTCTTTAACTACTCAATTTTTGGTAAATGGCGGATACCACCGTGAGACTTTTATATATCCTGGTGATTATTCGGATATTCGCACGTCAATAAACACAAACTTTCACCATTCAAACAGCAATGGAAGGGTTACAATAGACATGGGGACAAATATAACCTATGAATGAAACAATCGATCAGCAGCGATTGGAGTGGGGAAAGCATATGCATTACCTCCAGATTTTCCAGATTTGAGAAACCAGGATGGCACAATAAGGTGGAATTATTCTGGCTTAAATCTTGAAAGCAGAAATATCAATAATCCAATTGCTTATCAAAATCAGCCTTACAATATGAAAACCAATAACATTTCAAGCCACTTAACAGTCAATTATGACATTTTAAATGGGCTTAGTATAAAGTCAAATTTCGGATATAACAATAGTTCGGTAATATTTACGCAGCTGTTATTCCTGTGTAAATACATTGTTCATAAATCTGTTTAATTTTTCTGCAATTCAGCTCAAGACCTAAGTTTGAAAAAATTCGGTCTGCGATTAATTTGTTGTGATACATCGTCTTTATCGTCCGCATGGAGAATTCCTCCCTCTTCTCTGGCTTTAATGACCACCATACGGCAGCCTTAGCCGTACTAACGGCACTTAAGGCCATATTGAAGTGGAAGCTTAGTTTTTTGTAGCTTCTTGCCTGGCAGTCTT